>CAZHUO010000012.1:0-1545 GCA_964535715.1 uncultured Gammaproteobacteria bacterium
TATTTTGTAATATTTTCAATTCGCTATAAATTCTGATTATCATTAATTGTCGGCGCACTATTTATTTCATTTTGGACGTTAAAATCTGTTTCAGAATCTATGTTTTCCCCAAAAGTATACTCTTTGGCAAGCAACTCAATTACCGGTATAATTTTTGTTTCCCAATTTTGACCAAATAAAGTCGCAGCAAGCATTGCACTGGTAATATGCCTTAGCTCGCCGTTACTGCCAACTGCATATACTTTCGGATTTAAAATATTCCATGGCGTTTCACCATCAACAAACTGTATAAGCTTAGTGCCCGGCTTAGACTTAACGCTTCCACCATAAGTATAAGAACTAAATACTTCATTGCTTACGGTTTGAACCGTACTAAAATCGGAATACCAACTATAGTAGATATCCGAGGTTGGAAAGGCATACCTTTTACCATCAGCGCCGACGTAATAAAGACTGGGACTGCCGGCTTTTTTAATCAATGATCCGCTGCTAACGGCATTACCGCTTATATCCTTGACTGTTTCCTCGGATGTCTGAGAGGATGAGGCTAATTCAATAGTATCACTAACTACACTTGATTCTCCACCAGTTGAACTCCTAAACTTAGCATATACAGTTTTGACTCCGAGACCGGAAGTTAATGTCCAGCTCTTTGAGGTTGAATAAGTCAGCCAAGCTGTTGCATCGGAAAAATCAACTTTATTGGAAATTAGCATTGTTGTTGCATTGGTTGCAGCTAAAGTCAAAGTGACATTAGCGCTTTCAGTTTTTGCCGCACCACTATTAATTGAAACCGAGGTACCAGTCGGCACTACCGATGCAGTACCACCCCCTCCTCCGCCTCCACTACCACTACCACTACCAGTACAAGCTGTCTCGGTGCTGACAGAAAATGTTCCATTACCGCTGGCATTAGTTATATTTATCTGATTATAAGAACCTGCTACGCAAGTTTTAGTTCCATAATTGCTAAAGGTGTATACATTATTTGAACGAATTGTTATATTGGTGTCAGTATCAACCGTTATACTTATAGTACTGTCATCATTAACAATTAAACTCTCAACTAGCGAACCAGATAAAACCGTCAAACTTATTCCATTGGGCAAAGTCAAAGTAGTATCAGCATCAAATGTTACCGTTGCCGCCAAAACACTACTTGCCATTAGTGGACTTAAAACCAAAGAAAATACTAACAACCCGATCGCCGTCAAAAATATTTTTCTTTGCATAAAAATATTGTTTATTAGATTAATTAATTTCCATGGTTTTAATTGCACCTTCCGGCTGCACATTCAATACCGGTTCCGGCCGCAGTAATATAGCAACTATAGTATGCACCCTCCCTAACCATCTCGAGACAACCTTTAACATTTTGATTTTGATCACCGATGCTAACTGTTGAAGTGGATGTCGTGCGATTACGAGAATAAATAGCGACTGAAGTTGTAGCAGTTGAAGTGGTTAAATCAATGCCAGCACCATACATATTAAGTCCGCCTCGAAAAACTCCGGAAGTATAAACTGTTAAGGTTCCCGCATTAG
>CAZHUO010000012.1:1645-42156 GCA_964535715.1 uncultured Gammaproteobacteria bacterium
TAGTAGTGGCATTAAGCATTGCTGGCCGCAAATCACTGGCAGTAGCCAGTCCGGTTAAAGTTGAGCCGGTATAAACTTTTAAGGTCCCCACATTGGTAGTAGTGGCATTAAGCATTGCTGGCCGCAAATCACTGGCAGTAGCCAGTCCGGTCAAAGTTGAGCCGGTATAAACTGTTAAGGTTCCCACATTGGTAGTAGTGGCATTAAGCATTGGAATAGTGGCATTACCTTCAGTGCTGATATTTGTTCCAATAGTAGTTGCCGCATAGACAATCGACATAACAAAAAGCGATGCTACAAATACTACCATCGCACTTTGCAAAAACGGAGCTAATTTTGATAATTTACTTTTAATCATAAAAGTTTTTGAGTAATTTTTTTAATTAATTAATTTTATTTAAAAATTTTATAGTTTTTTTTATTCAAAATCACCCCCTCTCTTTTTTTAGCTGATTTTTATAGAATTATAAATATATTAAAATATTTCCTTCAAAATTATACCATAATTTAGATAAAAAATAAACAACAGAACAACTGTGAATAACTTTTCCACAGTTTAAAAAATATTTTTTATTTAATTTTAGCAAAAAACTAATCTTCTTTGCCTAATTATTGCAGTAAAAACCTCGTAAGCGCCAAATAAAATTACAACATAAAATATATCACCAAAAATTGCATTTCTAAAAAAAGGCAATGCCAATGTGTAGCATTGGATTAATCCGGCTAAACTTTTTTCATACCACGGAGAAAACTGCCAAACCGCCCAGTTAGTTGCTAGAAAAAATATAACTGAAGCCGAAATGCCTGAAGCCAAAACTGTTTCAACGCTTTTATACTTTTTAACAAAGCTGCCAATTAAACCCGCCAAAATATAGCTGGCATAAACTACGCCCATCAGCTTCCAATCATAAAAGCCGATGAAAAAATCACCAATTAGCATGGCGATAATCGGCAAAATTACGGCATAGCGCCTGCCCAGATATATCCCGGAGAATAAGGCAATAGCTAAAACCGGGGCAAAATTCCAAAGATGAGGCAGCAAGCGGCAAGCCACTCCAAGCGCGATTAAGATAAACGAGATAATCAACTTCGTTTTTTTATTCATATTGTTTTTAAGAATTAAGAATCAAGAATCATGAATTAAGGATCTTTTAATTTCATTCCTTAATTCTTAATTCTTATTTCTTACTTCTTGATTCTTGATTCTAATCAATCTGTCCCATGATATACTTCCACTCCACCATATCGCCGCCATCAAGCTTAAAGCTGCTTGCGCCGATTTTTGCATATTCATTATTTACCCAATACTGCCAAAAACGATTGCCGGAAATTTCATTTTCTATATCATTTATTGATTCAATAAAAACGCCAAGCTCACCATAATCTTTGGACTGCAATTTCAAATTATTTTCGGCTGTAACTTTTTTAAGCAAATCAAAAACCGTTGAATCATTAGGCAATTTAACCTCATTGTACGTCATAACCTGTCCATTGCCGAAATCAAGCATTAAATTAACAGAAATATCCAAACCTGCCTGTACTGGCGGCTGATCAGATCCTTTATTTTCCAAAACCGGCTGGCCGTTGCCGGAAGGCGACAAAGCCTGATTTTGGCCAAAATAAAAACCGCCGAAAAATACTGCAATAACGATTATGATTTTAGCCAATAATTTCATCATTTTTTAGTTTGCTGTTTTTTCTTTTCTTAATTAATAATACCGCAAAAATTAGTATTAAACAAGCCAAAATTATTCCAATTGCCGCCGAAAAAATCACAATGCCCGAAGAATTGATAGTAATGGGAATTTTAACGCCGGATCCGGCGGAAAATCCCCCGCTGCCCAAAGGCCTCGCAACTGCAGAAATATTGCTTCTAAACAATCCCGGCCTTTTCATTTTAACGCTTACTTGCACCAGCTGATTTGCCGATGGCTCTAATGTAAAATCGCTTGGAATAATTTTAATTTCTTTTTTAAATGAATCAGGATATAACTGATATATAGCCGGTTCTTCTGAAACATTAATAATCAAAAGTTCAGTTTTAACTTCTTTGCCTAAAGAAACATTTAAATCAAGGCTTTTTGGCTTTACTCCGATGCCGACTGCATAAGCTGAGTTGCCTGCCAGCAGAAAAAATATTGAAAAAAATATTATCAAATACTTCATAAATTATTCTAAAGCGGTTGCCCAAAAAATCAGCTCGCCGTTTTTTATCCCCGAAAGCAAATAATTTTTTGGAATATTCAAAGTAATTTCTGCGTTTTTACTTTGATCTGAAACCAAAGATTGGCTATATAAACTTGGAATGCCGTTATTTATTGTTAAATTTTGAGTAAAAATATTATCGCCTGAAACTGAAGCGGAAATATTAAGGCTGACTGTGCCTTCATTTGTCAAAGTCGCAATCTTGCTTGTGCTTTCACCCGGCTTTAATGAGCCAAAATCGATCTGTGAAGGATTTACCTCTAAAGCGATTGATTCGCCGGCAATAAGGCCGTCTCCGCCTTGATTGATTTCGACAACCAAGCCGACATTTTGGCTTATAGTGTCGCCAACAGTAACCGTTTCTTTTTGGCTTCTGATATAGCCTTGGGTTTCAATATAAATTTGATATACCCCGTTTTCATCAAGCGTCAGATTAAGCTGGCCGTTACTATCGGCTGAATAATCAGTATTATTAACTTTGATATTGGCATTGGCTAATGGCTGCCATGATTGTCCGTCAAAATATAAGGCATTTGCCGTAACTGACTGGCCTAAATCGATTTGAGTATCGCTTATAGTAATTTTTGAAGGCATTAGACCCCATTGCCCAAAATACCACAAAACATCATCACTTTCCTTTAAATCATAATCAGCTGCACCAACCGGCAAGGAAACATTATTTATAAAATAAAGCCAGCCGGACATTCCCTGAGCCTGCTGGCCGTTGATTTCCCTTAAATAAGAGCCAAAGCTTTCCTGGGTAATTAAATAGTTATAATTGCAGATTTCAGCGCCGCTTTCAATAATATCTAAAGCTGTATCACCATATACATAATCATTGCAAATTGTATTATTTAAGCCCTCAATCCGTAAATGGTATTCTCCAGGATTTAAATCATCTTCTTCAGCCTGGAAATAGCCGATTGGATAGCTTTTGCCGGATAGCGCAATAACGGCAAAAGCGGTCATTGCCTTATTATTCCAGTCGGAGGTGCCTTCTTGCACCCACCAAAAGCCGCCGTCATCGGCTTGCAAAGATTTTAAATGAGAAAGCGGATTATTTTCTCCCCGACTCCAGCTTTCGGGACTGATACCGGCTTTATTCAAAGCGGAAATTACCCAGGAATCAGAACCGGAATCTGAATTATTTCCGGCCTGATAGCCGACGCCACCGTCGCCGTTCTGACAGCTTTTTAAATAAGCCAAGGCGTCAATAATTACGGGATCCGAAGGGCTGACGCCGGCTTCAACTAAAACGATTATTGCCGCGGCGGTGTCGTTGGTATCACTTTGGCCGCCGACTGAATAACCAAAGCCGCCATCAGAATTCTGATTAGCTAAAATATAATTTTTTGCATCAATTACTTCCTGACTTGATGTTTCTCCGACTGAAGCCAACGCCAAAACAGACCACATGTCATCATTAATCAAATCGGGTTCGCCCATTTGATTTTGCTGGCTATAAGTTTTTAGTTTTGCTACATAATCAATGTTGCCAAAAGTCGCCGGATTTTCATTAACTGAAGCCAAGGCTAAAATAACTTTGGCATAATCCGTGGCTAAGGTGCCAGAAACGCTGGTTAAATGATTGGTGGAAATCCCTGATTGTCCAGACGCGGCCAATGCCATTGTTATCCAAGGATCCTGAGACTGGCTTTGCAGATAAGTTATTGCCTCTGGAGTGCCGGCAGTGACAAATCCCGGCTGAAAAATCAAAGAAAATGCGGAAATTAAAACCAAAAAAAATTTAATCTTGCTTTTCATAAAATAAAAAATCTCCCATTTCGAGGGAGCGGTATAATCTTCCGTACAAATAACGGAAATCCACCGACTCTTAATCTCGAAGAGTTTAGTGATTAAACCCCGTTAGAAATTCTGAATAAATTTAGATACTACCTCTGATTTTTAGAGAAATAAACAAAATTACTCAAAATTTCTAACGGGGTAAATATGCTTTAATTTTCGCGACCTGGCTTATTCCCGATAATTCGGGACATCACAGTTGCGGATCAGCAGAGGATTTTCACCTCTTTCGGAAAATTAAAGTGGTTTGTTAAAGTGATTTAATTTTAAACTAGTTCTATTTGAGTGTCAAATTAGTTTGCTGTGGATAAAGTAAGAATTAAGGATTAAGTAAATTAAGAATTAAGCTGATAAGATTTCATTACTTAATTCCTATCTCGCTTAATTTACTTAATTCTCAATCCCCCGCCTAGCTTGCAGCCCCTTCTGATATGGGTGCTTTATTTCTTTCATTTCCGTCACATAATCAGCCAGCTTAATTATTTCTTTTGGCGCTTTTCTGCCGGTCAAAACCAGTTCAACATTCATTGGCTTCTTTTGAATCAACTTTTTAAGATCTGAAACGGAGATTAGCTTAAAAAATACCACCAAAAATATCTCATCTAAAATCACCACGTCAAAATTATTGCTGTTCAAAACTTTTTTCGACCATTCTAAAGCATCAATGGCGGCAATTTTATCGGGATTGGTGCCAATTTTATGAATAAATGTCTTTTCACCAAACCTTTTAACAATAATTTTTTTGATCGCTTTAAGGCTTTTGAGTTCGCTATAGTCCTGGCCTTTCAAAAACTGGACAATATAAACCTTGAAGCCGGCGCCGGCTGCCCGCAAAGCCAAGCCTAAAGCGGCTGTTGTTTTGCCTTTTCCGCTGCCGGTATAAATATGGATTTTGCCTAAATTACTTTTCATACAAATTCATTATAAGCCAAAATAGCTTTTTAGAATACCCCTAAATATAATATCACTACGAATACGAATCAGTACGAATATACGAATTGGAAAAACAATTTAATAATTTACAATTTTCAATTTACAATTTTCAAACAAAAATAATTAATTGGGAATTAAAACATTAAAAATTCATTCAAAATTCAAAATTTTAAATTCAAAATTAAATTATAGTATTAGTAGCGCGCTACGGCAGGCTCCGGAACAAAACATTCGTATGTGCGCATTCGTAGCGCGTCACGACGGGCTTCGAAACAAAATATTCGCATGAGCGTATTCGTAGTAAGCCATGATTATCTTCGGAACATAAAAAACAAATCCCCGCCTAGAAGGGATCTGCTTTTATTAATATCTAATCCTGAATCATGAATGCTGATTCATGAATCATGAATCATGAATCAAACGGAGTTTAGCATTTGATACATGTTTTATGATACATGCTTCATAACCTACCCACAATGAGAATAACCGCAGGAATGGCATTTCAGGCAGCCTTCAGAAATTTCCAAAATAGTGCCGCATTCTGGGCATTCCGGTGCCGTGCCGAAATCGGCAATATCGCGCTTAATATTCAAGCCGTTGCCGTTTTTTGCGGTTGCCGAAGGATTTGGCGCGCTGGGCCTTGAAACCTGCTCTTTGCTCACCCTTGAGCTGGAATGATATTCTAAGCCGAGTTTTGGCTGTTCTCTGGTGATATGGCGCTCTAAAATCTGAGCAACAGCATCAGGCAAAGACAAAATCATGCCACCATCTGACCACGAAGGCATCGGACCGCGTATTCCTTTTATTTGCTTAATTACTTCTTCGGGAGGAATCCCTGAACGCAGAGCCAATGAAACCAAACGGCAGACTGCTTCTGATTTGGCTGAAAAAAAGCCGCCGGCTTTGCCGATAGTGGCAAACACTTCGAAAGGATTGCCCTGATCGTCATCATTTATTGTCACGAATAAATCACCGTACGAAGTGCTGACTTTATAAGTTGTGCCTCTCATTATCTGAGGCCTTTCCCGCTTATAAAAAGGCGGCGCCGGCAAAAGCTGACCTTTTTCTTGATCCTTATGGGATTTACCGGTCGTTAAAACCTGGACATCACGGCTGCCGTCGCGGTATATGGTTATTCCCTTGCAAGCGGTTTCGTACGCTAAAAGGTAAGCTTTGGTAATATCTTCAACAGTTGCCGAATTGGGAAAATTTATAGTTTTTGAAACGGCATTATCTACATATTTTTGAAAAGCCGACTGCATTCTAATATGCCATTCCGGAGAAATATCATGAGAAGTGACAAAGATTTTTTTTATAATTTCAGGAACCTCATCGATTTCCTTAAGCGGCGTGCCGCTGGAAATTTTTTCCATTAGCTCCTTGGAGTAAAAGCCCTTGTCCTTAGCAATTTTTTCAAAATAGGGATTAGCTTCAACCAATTCAACCCATTCATCGCCTTTTTTACCAATATGAGATTTTCTAATATAGGCTAATGCAAACAACGGCTCTATTCCCGATGAACAATTGGCGATTATGCTTAAAGTGCCGGTCGGAGCAATTGTTGTCCTGGTGGCATTTCTTATTCCCTGGCTTTCAGCGGTATCATAGACGCTTCCTTCAAAATTCGGAAAAACTCCCCTCTGCTTCGCTAACTCAACTGATGCCTTATCGGCGGTAAATTTAATAAATTTCATCACTTTTTCCGCCAAATCAACGGCTTCCTGGCTGTTATATGGCACGCCAAGGCTGATTAACATATCAGCCCAGCCCATTACTCCAAGTCCGATTTTGCGGTTGGAGCGGCTCATATCCGAAATTTCTTTTATCGGATATTTATTCATGTCAATTACATCATCTAAAAACCTGACGGAAATTTTTACAACCTCGGCAAGGCGCTCAAAATCAATTTTTCCTTCGCCAACAAATTTTACCAGATTTATCGAGCCTAAATTGCAAGACTCATAGGGCAATAAAGGCTGTTCGCCGCAAGGATTAGTGCTTTCAATTTGGCCGATGTGGGGAGTTGGATTGAATTTATTTATTTTATCAATAAAAATAACGCCGGGATCGCCGTTTTTCCAGGCATTTTGAACAATTTTATTCCAAACCTCCTTGGCTTTGAGCTTTCCGGCCGTATCTTTGGTTTTTGGATTAAATAAATCGTATTCTTCGTCTTTTTCCAAGGCTTCAATAAACTTATCGGTAATTGCCACTGAAATATTAAAATTATTCAATTTATCATTATCCTGCTTAGCAGTAATAAATTCCAAAATATCAGGATGATCAACCCTTAAAATGCCCATATTGGCGCCGCGGCGGGTTCCGCCCTGCTTAATGGTTTCCGTTGCGGAATCAAACACCGTCATGAAGGAAATCGGACCGGATGCAAGGCCGCTGGTTGAATTTACCGGATCTTTTGCTGGCCTTAAGCGGGAAAAAGAAAAACCGGTTCCGCCGCCTGATTTATGGATTAAGGCGGTATTTTTTATCGCTTCAAAAATTTCTTCCATTGAATCGCCGACAGGCAGAACAAAACAGGCTGAAAGCTGTCCAAGTTTTGTACCGGCGCCGGAAAATGTCGGGCTGTTTGGCAAAAATTCCAAATTAACCATTATTTCCAAAAAATCCTGCTCAATTTTGTCTTTTTCCGCCTTTTCGATTTTATAATTATCTTCGGCTTTAACAATATGGCTTGCCACACGCTTAAACATTTCCATCGGCTTTTCCGCCAGCTTTCCTTTTTCGTCTTTTAGCAAATAACGGCTTTCCAACACCTTGATGGCGTTTTCAGTCAGTTTTAATTTTGGTTCACCTATTCCTAATATCATAATTTTTTATAATTTTTACTGCTTAGCGAGAGCAAAAAAATAAGACAGAATTAAATGCCTTATATAAATTTTCCAGAACCTTTCCTCCGATTTTATTTTTGTTTTTTACAGCTACAAAATATTAATCTTCACAAATATACTAATTAATAGTCCTAGTCATTCGTATATTCGTAAAAATTCGTATTCGTAGTTTATTTTATTTCATTTTCTTTCTGATAAAGGCGGGTATTTCCAGCTCTTCATCTTCCTGGCTTTTTTCAATTTCGCTTGCTGCCATCTTTTTTGGCAATCTTTTGACTATTCTGCCGAATTGGCTTTCTTCTTTCGGCTGCTGCACCCGATTTTGGCTTTCGACAAATTCACTTGGCTTATAGGAAGAAGCTTTGGCGGACATCGAATCAATGAGCTTTCCTTCGCGGCCGGAAAATCCAGTGGCAATAACGGTAATTTTAACTTCATCTTTCATATTTTCATCCACAACCGCCCCGAAAATAATTTTTGCCGAGGGGTCAGCCGACTGGGTGATAATTTTGGCCGCCTCATTTATTTCATGCATGCCCAATCCCGGCCCGCCGACAATGGTAAACAAAATTCCTTTGGCGCCATCAATTGAAAGCTCAAGCATCGGACTGGAAATTGATGATTTAGCCGCTTCAATAGCGCGATTTTCCCCGCTTCCTTGGCCGATTCCCATCAAAGCCGAGCCGGTATCTTTCATGATTGTTTTAACATCGGCAAAATCGACATTTATTAAGCCCGGAATTGTAATTAATTCAGCAATCCCCTGCACTCCTTGGCGCAGAATATCATCACATATCTTAAAAGCTTCAAGTAATGAAGTTTTTTTATCAATTATCTGAAGCAATCGGTCGTTTGGTATTGTGACTATGGCATCAACTTTGTCTTTCAGGCTATTATAGCCTCTTTCGGCAATTTCCCGCCTTTGCGCCCCTTCAAAAGAAAAAGGCTTGGTAACTACCGCAACAGTCAGCGCGCCGGAGTCTCTAGCCATGCCGGCAACAATCGGAGCTGCTCCGGTGCCGGTTCCGCCGCCCAGACCGCAGGTAACAAAAACCATATCAGCATCTTTTATCAAATCCCTGATTTCATTTTGATTCTCTTCGGCAGCCTTGGCGCCGACTTCCGGATCCATGCCGGCACCCAGTCCGCGAGTAGTGGTTTTTCCTATATGCAATTTATGCTGAGCTTGCGAATGATGCAAAGCTTGGACATCGGTATTAATCGCCAAAAAATCAACACCTCTGATTTTTGATTTAACCATCCGATTTATTGCCGCACCGCCAGAACCGCCGACTCCGATAACCTTAATTTTGGCAAATGTTTCGATTTCTGGTTTTATTTCCGCCATATTTTAGCTTGTAGCTTGTAGCTTGTAGCTTGTAGCTTGTAGCTTGTAGCAACTAATATTACCAAAGCTGAAGCCGGCTAAAGTTATTTTCTAATGAATTTATTAAATATATTTTTGGTAACTCCGCTTATTTCCTTGAATCCCGGCAAATAATTCAATATTTTTCCAAAATTGCCATTGCCTGATCTTTTCGCCAGCTGGCTGCCCCAGATTACCAGGCCGACTGCGGTTGAAAAAGATAAATCATTTACTTTATCTATCGCGCTGGTGACATTTAAGGGCTTTCCAAGCGTGGCCGGAAGCCGAAGCTGCTTTTTGGCCGCTTCAACCAGTCCTGAAAGTTTTGCACCGCCTCCGGTCAGAATAACTCCTGCGGGTAGTTTACCACTTTTATCGATCTTCTTCAACTCATCGTCAATTTTATCAAAAATCTCTTCCACCCTGGCCTCGGTAATTTCGGAAATATACTTTTTGGAAATAAAGTTGCTTTCCCCGCCTTCAATTTCTCCCACATCGATTTCGTCGCGCTTGCCGATTCCCGAACTTATGGCTGTTCCGTATTCTAGTTTTATTTTTTCCGCGGTATCAATTGAAGTTCTCAGGCCGATTGCAATGTCAGAAGTTATATGATCGGAGCCAACCGGCAAAACCTTCGTGTGCAGAATATCCCCTTCTTCAAAAACAACCAAGCTTGTCGTTGAGGCGCCGATATTAATAACCGCTACGCCCAAATCCTTTTGCCGCGAACTTAAAACCGACTCCGATGTTGCAAGAATTGATAAAACTAAATCCTCAATATCGACTCCGGCGCGGTAAACCGCTTTGGTTAAATTTTTAATTTGGGAGCTGAGCCCCTGGATGATTTGGGTTTCCACTTCAATTCTGATTCCGTTCATGCCCAGCGGATCTTTTATCCCTATCTGGCCGTCAACCGTAAAGCTTTTGGGGATTACATGCAATATTTCATAATTCGGCGGCGTGGCAACCGTCCTTGCCGCTTCAATCGAGCGCTCGACATCATCTTCGGAAATTTCTCCGTCAGATCTGGCAACGGCGACAACTCCCTGGCTTTCCTGGGAAATTATATGGCTTCCCGAAATTCCCACCCAAACGCTTTTTACCGGAACGCCAATCATCCGCTCGGCTTTTTCCAGGCAGGCCGAAATAGAAGATACCGAATCTTCGATGCTGTTGATTACTCCTTTGCTAATGCCTTCGGCTTGGACTTCTGCTGCGCCGATTATGTGAATTTTTTCTTCAGAACCGACATATTGGCCGACTGCCAAGCGTATTGTGCTTGAGCCGATATCAAGTCCGGCAATTATTTCTTTTTCGGGCATATTTTTTAGTATTTAGGCTCTAGGCCAAAAGGCGCTAGATGCCATAATATGGCTTTAACTAAATTATTTTAACATAAAAAACATAAAAACACTAGATCATTTAAACACAAGGGCGCAAAAAAATAAAATATGAAAGCATTTAAGAACTTACGCATAAAAGCAAAAAAAGAAGCAAAAGTTCAAATTTCCAATTTACAATTTACAATCAATTTCCAATTAAACAATTTTCAGTTTAGCAAGTTTGAAAATTAAAAATTGATAATTCAATGTAAATTGAAAATTATTAATTAAAAATTGGCAAATAATATTCTAATACTTTCATGTTTTCTTGCTATATCGTTTTCATACTTATGTTTTTCATTCTTTAATGTTCTCCTAAAATCAAGCCTTCTATTTTCTTCATTAAATCAGCTTCACCATTGCTTTTCTCGTGGTCGTGGCCCAAAAGATGCAAAAAGCCGTGAACCAGCAGAATTTTAATCTCTTCATTGACAGAATGGCCGATTTTTTTTGCCTGCCTTTCAGCCTGATTAAAGCAAATCACTATTTCGCCGATATAGGCATTTTTTTCCTTGGCAAAATCAAAGCCTTTCAAATCGATTTCCCCAAAACTCAAAACATCAGTCACCTTGTCTTTTTTGCGGTATATTTTATTAAGCTTTCTAATCTCTCTTTCACTTACAATCGCTATTGAAATTTCCAGCTTTTTTTTGATTTTCAGCTTATTGTTTATATCATCAAGCCATTTTTTCCAAATCGCTTTGGAAATTTTTTTTCTTGACTGCTGATTTATTTCAAAATCTATCATAAAGACCTGAATGTCTTAACTATTGCCTGAAAAGTCGTTTTAAAATCAATTTCCGCTTTATTTCCGGTATTGTGGATCAAAATATAAATTTTTTGAAGATCAGTGGTTTTTGCCAGGTAATAATTCTGGTTGTCTGCGCTGCGCAGTCCGAAAAAATCATTTATTTTAACAGCGCTTAATTCCGAGGTGCTCATTTCGGGATATTGCTCTTTATACCATTTTTCCAAGGATAAATTTTTAACATTATCAATTACCATTACTTCGACGTATTCCCCGCCTGATGATGCAAATATAACTTCATTTTCACTTCTTTCTTCCACTTTCCAGCTTGCCGGATGCATAATGGAATACAACGAATGCTCATATTTGACAAACAAGCCTGTTTCCGAAAATTTTAATGACGGCCTGGAAGGATCGTAGCCGTTTAATAATTCGACAAAATCGCTGAAGCCGTCGCCGTCTGAATCCCCCTTGCTTGCGTCGGTGCCGTAAAGCTTTTCTTCCACATCGGTAAGGCCGTCGCGGTCTGAATCAGAAGAAGACGGCAAAGGCTCTTTCTTATTTACATTCTGGTTTGTATTGGCATTTTGGTTCGTATTGGCATTGGCATTAGCGTTAGAATTGGCATTGGCATTGGCGTTGGAATTGGCGTTGGCATTGGCATTGGCATTAGCGTTAGAATTGGCGTTAGTATTGGTGTTGGCGTTATTATTAACGTTCGCATTTTGGTTTGCCGAATTAACCGGACTATTTGAATTAATCTGCTCGTTTATATTCTCATTTGCCGGCGGGTTTTTGCGGCCGGCCTCAAGGCTGAAATTCAAATAAACCGCAAATGCACCCAAGCCGCCAATTAAAATAACACCCAAAACAATCATTAATATCAAGCCCTTGTGGCTTTTTTTAGGCGCTTTATAAAACCTTTGGGGCATGACATGAATATATGGCTCAATATTCGGATCGATTTCAGGCTGAGCAGCCTGCACTTGTTTATTTTTAGATTTAAACATTTTTTTTACAATAATTTTAATGAATCTCAAAAATCAATGGTTTGTAATTTGTAATTTTGGATTTGGGATTTCCCCTTATTAAGCACCAAATTACAAATTACAAATTCCAAACAAATATCAAATCACAAAACTCAAATTTCAAACACTAAATTTAGCTGTATGGAAATTGAGATTTTAAATTTGTAATTTTACACCCGTCTACTCTATCTTCAAAAGCCTGCCTGTTCCCAAAGGATCATAGCCTGCCCTTACTTCATTTCCGTCAATATAGGTGTCGCCGTCTGAATCAGGGTTCAGCGGGTCGGTTTTAAAAACTTTTACCTCGTCGCGGTCGGTTAAGCCGTCATCGTCTGAGTCGACTTTCTGGATATCGGTGCCGTAAAAATTTATTTCATCATAGTCGGAAAGGCCGTCGCGGTCGGTATCAATATTTTTTAGCCGATCGGCTTCATCTTGCGGATTTTGATTTATATCTGCGGGCATTGCCTGATTTGAATTTGAATTGATGTTCGCGTTTGCATTAATATTTAAATCGGGCTGATTGGTATTGGCATAATTCGTATTTGAAATATTTTCAAGCTCTTGGCCTATTAGCTGGCCTTGGGAAAAAAATGTCTTATAGCCATACCAGCCGGCCAAAGCCAAAAGGGCAATGCCAATAACTAAAATCAAAACGGCAGCAATTCCTTTTTTGTGCTGTTTTAAGAAAGGCTCGCGGCTTTCCGGCTTTTGCGGTGCAGAAGGCGGCGGAACCATGGAGCCTAAATTACCCAGATCAAACGCCGGCTTGGCCGGGCCTTTTATCAGGCTTTCGCTTTTTTCCGCATCAACGCCGGACAAAATGTCTTCAGGCTCTTTTGCAATGCCGCTTATCGGACTATTAAAATTATTGGCTGTTGGCAAATTATTCGGCAGATTATTGGGAGTATTGCCCGAATATTTGGGTTGGTTTTGGTTATTTGGGATTTCGTCAAACATAAGTTTATATTAATTATTATTAATTTTATAATGACAATTTAAAGCGAGTTAATTCTAAGGCAACTTTCTAATAATTATACCATTTGGATTTCCCCACTTCAATTTACACTTTTGGTCATGGCAGGTACTTAAATGATCGAAATACTTATTTTTGTCAGATGAATAAATATACACAGTATTATCTCTCTTTATTTCGCGTAGAATGGTTGTATCACCAGATTCATCATACATCTGCAACTTAAGTGCTCCACCTACATCGGTGGCATTAAATTTACTGTCCTTATTAAGATACTGGTTTCTAGATTTATTCTTTAAATAGAATTCATCTGTTGTTAAAATAATATCACTTGTAGATAAATCAGCTTTTTCTACTATTATAGGTGCCTTGGTTGAATCATATCCTGTTTCAACCTTCCACACAGCCATATCTTCTGAATCTGCATGCTCAAGAAACCTGTTACTAGTGTTATGCTGCAAAACTATTGTATCGCCATGCTTAAGAGGACAGTTATACTCGTTATTAATATCTTCAACACCTTCGCAGCAGCCGTTATTAATAGCAGGATTACATGAAATATTACCACTAATATCTGAAACTCCGAAATCAGTACTATAAGCACCTGTGTATGAACATGTTGATGAATATGTCTGATTACAACCCGGAGGAGAACAATCGACTGGCGTACCCATGCAAGTCCAATTGCCTGGATGAGTTGAAGGAGTGCCGGGAAAAATGCACACATTTAAAGCAGCACTGCAATACCAGCCTGTAACTTGAGCACAGCTTGCATCACATCCGGCTGTGCCTACTGCCGGTTTATCGCAAGATTCATTGGTTAAATCAGCCACGCCGTCGCCGCAGCAGCCGCCAATTCTTCCATTACTAACTACTATGCCCGGAGTAACACAGTAAGAACAGCAAGCCGCACGATAAGTCCCGTCGCCGCATTCTGTGTTGTTTATGCTTTCGCATTGCCCCCAAGACTGATTAATTGGCAAATTAGCAGGGTCAGTTCCGCAGTCGCATTGTTCGCCGGGGTCAATTTCGCCGTTGCCAAATCCCTCGCCGATTATTTGCCGCCATATGCTATTTTGGCACCACCAGCATTCAGTATTATATCCGGGCAGAGGAATGCATTGAACTTCATTAATTTTGGTGCACAGGTGCTCATTTTCTCCGGTGCCGGACAGCTTAGGCAGCAATTCAGGGTCATAGCCGCAGTCGCACTCTTCGCCGGGGTCAAGCATGCCATTGCCGCTTGAATCGCAAATATCGCCTTTTAAATTCAAATTAAAATCTTTCTGCTGATCTGAGTGAACAACCCCGGTTTTGTCAATCCAAAGCCCTTCCGGCGGGTTATAGCAAGAAGGCAAGTCTATGCCATATTCATCTTTACAGATCGCGCCGTATGGTCCGCCGGGGCAGTTGTCAAGATCAGATTCGGGGGAGTTAGACAGTTCGGTAAATAAAAGGAGTTCACCTTGGCAGCCTTTAAAATGATTCTGATACTCTGGAGGGACATTGGTTATATCTATATCTTCGGTAAAAAAAGTGTAATCACCCAATCCATCCTTGTCAAAATCAATACACTGGTCGCAAATATAGCCGATTCCGTCATTATCATAGTCTATTTGCATCCGATTATGGCATGGAGAAATAGGAGCACTGATTGAACTTATTACCATATTATACAGATTATTTATATCATTACCCATAAAGCAAAAATTACATCCAGATCCAAGTGTTGGATTACATTGTGTACAAGTTGAGGGATTTGAAGAAAATTCTAATAATTTTTCAGTAGCTTCGGTGCCATAAGCTATTGAATAAACCAAAACATTATCTGCCTTTAAATCATCAAAGGCGCCATTTCCGGCATCATCTGAAGCACCATCACCCATAACAATTATTATTCTAATTGTTCTTTCTTCGGCCGGCAAATTAAAAATTACATTTTTTATATAATCAATGGCATTTAAAAGATTAGTTTCTCCACCATGTATATAAAAATCATTAATATATTTTTTAAGCTCAGCTTGTCTGCTACTATTACATAAATCACCTGGACAATTTAAGCCAGATGCATTACACGCAGCAGGGCTAGTGCCACATGTTATGGTGCCACACGAAGTAGTTTGATTACAATCTGCACCAATCCAATAATTATTAGCGCACTTATTTGTCCAAGCACCAGTATCAACTAAAAAATCTGGAGTATTCAACCAGCAGCCTGCATTTTGGTGTCCGGAATATCTAATTGTTGCTAATTTTACTTCAGGGCTTAAATCAAAAATACCATCAATTGCGACCGGCAAAGCTTCTTTTAATTTATTAATTTTCATTTCATCTGGTAATTTACAAATCTGCCCACCGTTAATACATGGAGATCCAATACAATCAGCAGGGCCCGTACAAGGACTAAAAAATTCATTACCTTGAATATAGTAATTTGCATTCGTATCGCAATATCTGGCTTCGCTGCAACCAACTCCAGCAGTACTTGTTGCAGTACATCTATTATCTAATCTTTTTTCGATGACAGGAATTTTAAAATCATTATCAATGTCATAGTATTTCGTATGCGAATGTGTAGTATCAGGACAAGTTCCCATGCTTGTTGAAACATCATTAAGCAAAATCACTTCAAACTTATAATCAGAGGCTACTATCATGCAGTCATTATAAAACGCCTTGCAATTGTCTTCGGGACAGATATTTTGGTCGTTTGCGCCGGTATCAAAATCCCAATAGCCGTCAAGGTCAATATCAGTGCAGAAATCGCAGGCATCGCCATAGCCGTCATCGTCATAATCGCACTGAAATGTAGTAGCATCATATCTATTGCTAATAGTTCCTCCTGACCCCGGATGGCCGCAGTCTTGATTGGCCGGATTCCAAGCTATTGGACAATTGTCATTTTCATCGCAGACGCCGTCATTATCTATATCGCCGGAGCATAGCGGGTCGCAGACATCGCCTAAGCCGACTGTGCCGCCACTGTCTTTTTGATCCGGATTATAACAGCTGGCCGGATTTGCACAGTGAGTTTTTGGATTGCAATTGTCTTGATCATCGCAGTAGCCGTCAGCATCACCATCGCCAATACATATTGCATTCGGTCCGCCAAGGCTGCAGTCGGCATCAGCAGTGCATAAAATTGATCCATTGCCGTAAAAGCCGGTGCCGTGCCAGCAAAATTTAACAACGCATTCAACCGGGGTCAAGCCGCCGAACGGAACCGACCGGTTGATTTCAAAATCAAGCTTTTTGCATTCGGGTGAGACAAAAGAAGTCGGCAACTCGTATAAATTAGGGGGATTTGCGGTCCGCCAGCTGCCCGGGCCTTCATATTCCATATTGGTATATAAATTATATGACAGCCCGTCTTCGGCCGGCTTATAGGCATAAGCAAACATATCAGCCGGGCAGCCAAATTCGCTTTCAAGCTCATTCCAGCAGGTCGTTTCCGTTTCCGGATCATTTGACCGGCACAAAACCGGCTTGCTGCCGCAGTTATTAATATTCCCAAGGGTGCAGCTTTCAGTTTCAGTTGAATCAATTTGCCCGTTTTTATTGTAATCGCAGAAAAAGCCGCTTGTGCAACCTTTAAATAAATTGAGCGGATCAACATAAAGAGAAGCTGAAAGCTCATTGCCCAAAGTTTGGCTCCAAGAAGGCCAGACTGAAAAAGTTGTGCCGCTGATATAAGTACCGGCCGAAAGCTTGGGGAAAATGCCATTTTGCCTCTTGTATCTTTCCAAGGAAATCTGGATATCGCGCAAATCGCCGAAGCGCAAAGTATCGCGGATGACTTGCTCCTTATCAGCTGAGCAGTTAAGGTCGGGGCAGTCAAAGTCGTTTAAGCAGTAATATGGCTCGCAAAGCCGGCCGGAACAGCGGGGTGGGTTTCCCTCGGTATTCCAAAAGCAGCCGTCAGCAACTGACGCGGGGGTTTCGCATTGTCCTTGAGTCGGATAATCAAGAAAACAATCATAATTATTGTATTTTCCAATTTTAGTACCGTCGCAAACCAAATCGGTTCCAAAATAGTAGCCATTGCCGCAAACGCGATCATTGTCAAAGTCGGCATTAAAGTGCCATTTTCCGGCTTGGCCGGTTTGATCTAAAATCCGATTAACTATCTCCACCGTATCGGCGCCGGCATTTTGATCGTATGAAATCAAATAGATATTTGAATAAAGATTATTGTTATTACGATTGGCCGCTCCGACATAAGTTGTCCGGCCGTCAATAATTGCCTTGTAGCCGTCGATTATCGCTGATTGAGGCGAGCCCTGCACGGGTACATTCATAATGCACTTCCGTTCGCTGGATTCAGCCAAAAGCCTTATTTCATCTGCGGTCAAAGACCGGTTATAAATCCTCACTTCGTCAATCACGCCGTCAAAATAATTTGTCGCCAAATCCGAATCTCTGCCGACTGCAAGCGGAGCATTAAAGTCAACTAAATATTCATCATTTTTTTGTTTTGAAACCTGCAAGATTCCGTCAACATAAATTTTGGCGGTATGATCTAAATTGTTGAAAGTCAAAGCGACATGGTGCCATTGGCCGACAGGAATTTCGTATCTAATGTCATTGGTTGATAAAAAATCTGTACCATTGCTGTCGGCAATGCCGGCATAAATAGTCTTTTTATTACTTGCCACAGTAGCCAGCCCCAAAAAATGAAAATTTTCATTAGAAATACTTGTTCTTTTTGAAATAATTTTTGAATAAATGCCGGCTGGCGGATATTTTTCGACTTTAATCCAAGCAGAATAAGTCAGCTCGCCGGTAGTGCCGAAATTTATGTCATTTCTGTCTGATTGGACAAAATCATATTCAGCAGACTGAAATCGAATCCCATTGCCGAATTTTCCCGTAAACCATTTTACTTCCTGGTCAATTGTTCCGCTCGGCGGGGCTTTTTTCATTTTTCCGTTATTGGCGTAGCCGGTCAAATCGTTTACCACCGACCCGCTTGTTTCCTCAAACGGCCAATAAACGACCAAGGAAGGATCATTGACTCGGAAGCAATCGCTGTCGCTGAAGCATAAACTTTCAAATTTTGCTGTTCCGCCGCAAAAGCCGGAGCGATACCAGGTTTCCGGGGACAAATTAAGCGGATTTTTCATAACCTTGACGCCAATTAAGTTTCCGGTCTGGGTACTTCCAACATGAAAAATCAAATCTTTTATGGTATTATCGCCCGGCAAAGTATGGCCTGAACTGCCGACTACCGGTCCATCGATCAGGCCGGGCAAATCATCGCTTGGGCCGGCATCGCCTTTGTCGCGGCAGTAATACATATTAAAATTGGTATCGGGTAATACAAAAGAATTGCTGTCATTGTCATTATAAGGAAAATTTCCGGCTTGCGGCCAGGGATTTTCACAGATAAAAACAGTAACATCAATTGACTGCTCCGCGGCGGCAAAAGGCATGCAATAAGGAACGCAGGCGCCGGTGGCGCAGGCAGGACTACTAGAAGGATTGCAGGGAATTGTTGCCCCTTCGCAAACGTATGGCGGAACAGCTGACGGATCACAGAAGGCTGATCCGTCAAAAAGAACATACTGTTTGGCCGAAACATTAACCTGCGCTTCGCCGTTTTTTCCTCCCGGCACTCCACTGTCTTCTCCCGGGGTAACGTAATAAAGATTATTACCGGAAGTATCTAATAGCGTATGATCGGTCAAATATATCAGGCCGTCGGGATCAAATTGGCCCCAGGTAAATTCTAATCCGGCTGTATTTAGCGGAATTATATCATCCTGCAAACTTCCTACGTCATAGCAAGTTGCCTCATAGAGGTGCTGATTTCCTGCCACGGAGGCAGCAACATCATCGTCAAGCGTAGACGTAGTATTGGTTCCGCATGCATTTCCGGCGCAAGTAAATGAATCACTTACGGTCTGCTCGCCGGCCGAAGTATTATTAACAACCACGCCGATATAGTCGCAGGCGCAAAAATTATCGTTTGTCTGAAATTGCCAAATATTCTCATAGCCTGCAGGACCAGGCGGCGTTTCATTTGCAGAACTTTTAACTTCGCTGACGTCAACTCTGTAACTAGTGAATTCAGCTAAAAAGCCGGTTGGAGTGTCAAGTGCGGTAACCAAAACTTGGCTTCCCAGACAGTCGCTGTTGGTTTGGCAATAGCTGGACGGCAGCGGAGCGGCCGGATTGTCGGCTTTGGGATAATGGCAGCTGTTGCTGATGCATTTGCCCAAAACAGTCCGATAGCTGTATGACTTGACTAAATTAACAGCGCTGCAAGAGGCTGGTCCGCCGCCTGGGCATACTTTGAAATTGCTTAAAGTATCAGTGTTAAGGGGACGGGAAAAAACCGCCCAAATCGCCACATTGCGGCATTGATTTTGAGCATTTTGTTTTGGCTGGTGGCCGATGACCCTGAAGGGAACCCCGCTTGATTTGATTATTTTAAGCTCGCCGGGCAACATGAGTGCTTCGGGCCGAGAATTGCTCCAGGCCCGGATTTCCTCTTTTACTTCGGGAAATGTACCGATATTTAATACGCTTTCAGCTATTTGATAAGGATCTTTCAAATTGTCTTTTGCCGCGGAACCATTGTTAAGGCATCTGTTGCTGCAGCCGTCGGAAATTATCATTCCATTAGTTACGGTGCAAGGACTGCCAATTAGACATGCCCCGATATTATATGCCATTGAATCGGAAACAAAGCAGTAGTTTGCTCCGCCCCTTTCTCGGCAGACTCCAGTGGCGCTACAGGCACTGCCGATTCCTGAATCAGAAGGCTCAAGTGAAATGGAGCAAAAACCATTATATGGACGACAATTATCAACGCAATTTGATCGGTCATGGGAACTGCAGTGAATCCAATTGCCTCCTGCATCTTGGCACCAGCCGCCGTCATCGCATTCCTCAAAATTGTCAATTTTGCCGTTTCCGCAGCTTGGGGTGTTTTTTGGATAAAATTGACTGCCTGTTGAATTTTCACTAAGGCACGGCCTTGGATAGCAACCGGTACCGCTCCAATAGCACCAGGCTAAATTGCTTTGAAAACGATTATTATAATCAATTTCTTCGCAGGCCTGCTTGGTAGTAAATGTAGTGCAGGCAAAAACTGAATAATTGTCAAAACCCGTACAACCGTCATTACTAATAATGGGTGTAGCTGCATTTTGCCCTCGTTCGCCATCATCGCAGCTTTCGCCTTTGCCCACGGCGCCGTCGCCGCAAAGAGAATCAACTCCGGGAATTGAGCCGCTTAAAGTGCAGATATTGGTACAGCCGTCTGAGTCATCGTTATTCGGCTCATTGCCGCTGTCGCAGACTTCATCGCCTTCCAAAATTCCGTTTCCGCAAATTGAAATATCATAATTTGTATTTCCTTCCCGAAGGCAGATTGAGCTGCAGCCGTCGTTTGATGCGGTGTTGCTGTCATCGCATTCTTCGCCCGGATCGATTTGGCCGTTTCCGCAATCTGTAGTATTGCCATTCCAAAGGCAGTTATTACTGCAGCCGGTAATTGGAAATAATCCGAAATCGCAGTCTTCGCCCGGCTCTATCATGCCATTAGGACAGCCGTCAATTAATTGCTTCCAATTAGAGCTGTCACCTTTCAGATTACCCCATGTTGGGGCGTTATATGTTTTAATATTAGCGCCGCCCGGGTATGAACTGCCAGGAGTAATTTCAACATCATCCCAGTGCCAATTAAACAGATATGAATTAAGCATTTGTCCGCTGCTGTCGCATTGATCAGGAGCTGAGTAAGGCTGGGAAAAATACCTTAAGCGATTTCCGCCTTCTTCCAAAAAAGCGGAAGACGGCCTGACTTTAACTTTATCAAGATCGCATAAATTAAATTCAGATTGAGTTTTAAATACCCAGGAATGGGAATCGGGCTGGCCGCTGATATACTCGGGAAAAACAGCTGAATTAGGCGTATAGAAAGGATCGTCAAAATTAAGCTGCCAGTTCATATATTCACCGGACATGCTTTTAACGCGGTTTCTGACCACCACCCGGTAATAAGAATTCGGAATTAGCGACGCAATCGGCGAAGTTAAAGGATCTTGGTCGTGGTCAACCGGATTATACCAATTTGGCAAATAAATTCTGAAAGTGTCGGCAGGGGTTAAAATAATACTGTCTGAGTCGACCCTGGCCGGAATCGGTTGTTTACCCGTGATATCGCAATTATTATTCGGTCCGCAAAAATACAGAAATACATTGTCGGCAATTGTGGGAATTGAATAATCTGATTTTACAACAGTGGCGGCATCTATCGGCAAATTAAATCTGGCGCCCATTGCCGCATTAAGGCAGGCCCAATCGCAATTCGGCCATTTTTCAATAATTCCAAACATGCCTTCCGGAATATAATTTCCAACATATAAATCTCCCGATCCGAAAACATTTGAATCAATTGTTGTCCAGGCTCTGATTTCGGTTTGGCCGTCAAAAAGCGCATTCACCAATTGGCGCGACCGATCATTAAATTGAGAACCGGTTTTCAAGCAATCCGGCCCGCAAAATCCGTACTGGGCATTCATCGGCAGACTGCAAACTGAATCCTTGCAAGTGGCTTGTCCGGGAGTACAGGCAATAAAGCCTTCTGTTCCGGTTTGCTGGCAGACATCCTGGCCGCAGACGCCGGCTTTACATACGCTGGCCTCGTTAGCTTTGGTACAGTCGGAAATTCCGCCATAAGTATTTTGGCACTTGCTGCCAAAGTCGCATTCTTCGCCGTATTCCACTCGGCCGTTGCCGCAAACCGGAATATTATAATTCATCGTCCCCTTATTATTATCACTTTCGTCAATACAAGGCCTGACTCGGCAGGCAAAACCAGTCCAGTAGCACCACTTATAATTATTATTGTTTAAATCGGTTAAATCAATATTTTTGCATTCTGTTTCCGATAAAGTACTGCAATCAACCTGCGGCGGATCGTTAGGTTCAGTCGCATTCTGATAAATTCCCGTACAGCCGTCAGTGCTTCTTGAAATATTTACACAGACGCCATGCCCGCCGCCGCAGTCTTGCCCGGTACTGACATTTATCGGACACCTGACATTCGGATTTCCTGAACAATATCCCCTCAAGTCATTGTCATCGCATTCTTCGCCGTTATCTATTTGATTATTTCCGCAAAGATAAGGCCGAAGCGGATCAATCATGCCGCTCTTTAGACAGATATTAGTACAGCCGTCAAAATCATTGCCGTTGGGCTCATTTCCGTTATCGCAGGTTTCGTTTTCTTCAACTATGCCGTTGCCGCAGACTGAAAAATAATTGCTGTTTCCTTCCCAAAGACATCTTTCGCTGCAATAGTCGCCGGATGAAATGTTGCCGTCATCGCAGTCTTCACCATATTCAATTTTTCCATTTCCGCAGCATTTGACAGTAAATCCCGGACTGCAAGCTGCAAGCCCTTCTTTCTGGCAGGAGCCGGTAATATGCGACAAAAAATTCGCCGGATCTATTCCGCTGCAGCCGTCGCCGGATGAAATGTTGCCGTCATCGCAGTCTTCACCGGGATCAACCACACTATTGCCGCAGCCGTTTCTTAAAGTATCATAATTTTCAGTAAGGGTGCATAAATTATTTCCAAAATCATGAATGTTCAAATATCCAAAAGGCGGAATATTGGAAAGCAAATCGGCAACCTCACATTTTGTTGACTGCCAGTCCCAAACAAAGCTTGATGAAATAAGCGGCTGACCCTGTGGATCGCATGAATCAGGTGCGGCAAATGCCGAAGATGAATAAAGGTCGATTTCATCAATTTCCATAAAATTGACATCAGGAAGAACATCAACTCTTCCGGGCATACACATGGTTGCCGAAGTTAAAAATACCCAAGAATGGGAATCAAGCCCGCTTAAGCCGCTCCATAAAGCATCATCGTAATTAAGCCCGCCCAAAGGCTTGCCTTCATTGCTTTGAATCGTATTATGCAAAATTACGCGGTAATAAGTATTGGGCAAAAGGCAATAGCGCTGAGCTGACGGACAAGCATCATAAGTCCAAGCTGAATTAAGGCAGAAGCATGTCGGGTCGGCTAGATAAGAATTTGACCAGCCATTGACAACTAAAGGAATTCCGCCGTCCATTTGTATCGGAATTGCCGTTGGGTCATAATAAAGCGACTGGCAAGAACCGCCTGAACAAGGATTTAAAGCGGAACAAAATTTTCCATCACCACAGACGCCATAACCCGGCCGGCAGTCGGCATTATCGGCACAAGCATAAAGTATCATGCTGTTTCCCGCCCCGCCTGACGTAATTGTCGATTTATTCATCGGCCTGGAAAATGCCGCCCCGACCCGGGAATTAAGGCAGGCGGCTCCGCAATCCGGCCAGCGCTTGACTACTACCGGCGTAGTCAAATCAACATGCAAGTCGCAGATATTGTCGCCATACTGATAAGCCGCCGGGTCAACATTGGTAACTTCAACTTTTACTTTAACCCAATCTGTTAAAGATGTATCTAACCTGGCATATGTTTTTATTTCATTAATACCGGTATATTGAAGCTTAACCGTATCACTCGGAAAAGCCGACTGGGGATTTGAAGAATCCCAAATCGAAGCCCGCCTTTTAATGTCTTCAGTCGGCAATTGCCAATTCCACTGATAGCTTTTTGGATCCAAAAGAACGCAGACATAATCCTGATCCCAGCCGTTTCCGATATAATTTTGGCAATCCAAGTCATTTTCATTGCAGTTTCCATTATATTGAGCATATAAAGTTTTATTGCCCGGCTGGCACCCAACACAGCCAATGTCACCTTTTTTATATGTATCTAAAGTTTTAAAAATCCAGGAATAAGAATCTAAAACTGCGTCACCGTTACTGTCATAATTAAGTCCGGCCAAAGGATAGCCGCTTTCACCGATTATTGTATCTTTTAAAACCACTCTATAAACCTTATTACGCACATAAGTTGAATCTGGATTTATAAAATCTAATATAAATCCTTCGCTTTCAATAGTTCCGTAATTCCAGGTAAATATTGAAATGTTTTTGGTATTTGTATTTAAATTAGTACAGCTTGCTCCGGCTGCATTGCAACTCAATAATTTTAAATTTACAAAATTACCGGCGGCATCTTTTTGCAAAAGGGTGCTGTCGATTATTTTTTCAGTGAAGCTTGCCGAAACTATGGAATTTACATGGACTGCTCCGTCGCGCTCAAATTTCGGCGACGGCGAAGAAAACGCCTTGATGCAGGGACCGATATTTTCTGCCCCGCTTATACAATCGGAATCTTCTGTGCAGGAAACAGTTCTGTCCAAAGCGCAAACCTTGGAGCAGTCCGGCCGGCGGTTGCATTCGTCAACAACTGTCGGGCCGAACAAAAATGAATTAAACGACCAAAAATACGAAGCTTCGGTTGCCAGCTCCCCGGTAACGCAGATACAGGCGTCTTCATCGCAAATAAACGAAGAATCTAATTGTTTGCAGATATTGTGGTTTGGCTCGCAAGAAGAAACCGATTCCGGTTCGCCGTCGCAGGGAATGCCCTTATGACAAAAACAATCAGTTGACTGGCAATACCAGTCAAGCCCGATAGTTTTACAGACATTTTGATTCGGTTCACATACGGGCTTAACTATGCAAGACACCCCTTCTCCGGCACAAAGCGTTATATCTCCCCCGCCAAGCCCATTGTCGCAATATCTATTAGGATCATTGCTGCAGACATAATGGTTGCACGGCACGCGGTCTATACAGGTACAATCAGTATTGCAATATTTATTCGGCGGGCAGAAATTGTCGCTTGGGGTGCAGGTGAGCGGATTTTCGCTGCATTCAAATTGAGTCGTGGGCTTTAGTTCGCATTCGCAATTGATGGTATTGCAGATCTGATTCATCGGGCATAAAATATCATCCGGCTGGCACTCCCCGATATCGCGAGAACATGGCCCGGGCCTTTGGCCGGTTGTAAAATCCCACATATAAGAAGCATCCGTTGGAAAACCGCTGCAGCCGCCCTGGGGCATGCA
Source organism: uncultured Gammaproteobacteria bacterium (assembly GCA_964535715.1). Taxonomy (GTDB): domain Bacteria; phylum Patescibacteriota; class Patescibacteriia; order Buchananbacterales; family UBA6539; genus CAZCCC01. The sequence goes on from CAZHUO010000012.1 coordinate 26,926, forward strand.
GATTCCCTCATATTGGCCGGTTTGGCAGCATTCCTTGGCTGGGCCGCAAGAGCCTAAAACGCATGAACCGACTGTAAAATCAAGGCTGTTGCTGATTTTACCATCTGAAGTTTCTGCGGTAATCGGACCGGTCATTGAGCCAACGGGAACTTTGGCAGCTATTTGAGGATTGACGGAAGAAGGTAATGCAAAAACATTTTGATAAAAATTAACTTTATTTACATCTGTAAAAGAAGAACTTTCTCCGTAAATTATTATGTCGGTATTAGCCGGCCCATTATCCGGAACAACGGCGCAAATATTAGGCCTGGCTTCATCTTGATCAGCAGTAAAAGATTCTGAAGCCGAAGCGGTTATTGAATTAACTTCAACAGATAAATTATAGCTGCCATCAGCAAGGCCAGAAGGGACTTTTACAATAATCTGGCTTTGGCTCCAATAAGTATTCTGGCATTCCGGCGGAAAATCATATTCGGCTTCAGTGGAACCAAAAAATACATGGCTGCCTGCAATTTTTGAATCGCCAAAATTTGCTCCGATAATTGTTACATAGGATCCTGCTGCAGCAACTTTGGGGCTGAAATCATAAATAATCGGCCTTTGCCCATCGGGATTAACCTGAAAACTAAAGGGGTTGCTGTATTCTAAGCCGTCTTTTACCCTAACACCGACTAAACCCGGCTCAACCAAAGCGACTTTAAGCCCATTAATAGTTATATTGCCGCCTAAAGTCATATCTTCAAATCCAGTCAAAACCGTTCCAAAATAAATTCTTGAATCAATTGAAAAATTAATGCCCTGGACAGTAATCGGATCGTCAAACTGGCCGACTGGTTGATTTGTTGTATTATTTACAACATTGCAAAGCCCGGGTCTGACTGTATCATTCAAATCAAAATCCGGAATCTTTGATCCGCGGCTGTCATTAGTTTGATCCGACTGTCCGCTATCAGTAACCACTTTTATCGGGCCATCCAATGCATCAGACGGAACAACAACGATAATCTGATTATCGCTCCAGTTGTTGGTGCACGCCGAATTTACAGATGAAGGCATTTGTGCTTCAAGGTCTAATCCGGTTGAACTGGTAAAATAGACTTTGCCGCTGCCCTGCAAGTTGCCAAAACGCTTGCCTGAAATGGTAATTAAATTACCGGCTTTGCCGTTATTTGGTGAAATCCAGCTGATTACCGGCAGACAGGCCTCGCAAGATCCGCCGCAGTCCACATCTTGTTCATCTTCGTCTTTTATATTATTGCAGCAATGGCCTAAATGGATAATAAAATCATGTGAAATATCTAAATTATAGCCGGCATAATCTGAAATTGTTGCATCTACAGTAACAGTGCTTTCTGCTGAATAACCTGATGTATCCCAATTGACTGCGGCAATTCCGTTGTTTTCTACTTCGTAATCAGTGCCGATTATATTGCCGCCGGAAGAAAAACTTACAGAATCAATTCCATAGTTGTCGCTGGCAAATGCCCGAAGCTGGCTTTCCTCTGACTGGCAGATTTGATCTTCAATTATGTATCCACTAGGAGGTTCTTCATCATAGCCACCGGTGATAAATTCCGCCAAGCAACTGGTACCTACGGGATACTGAATACAATTTAATTTATAGCCTCCGCATTCAACTGATGTCCCATAAAGTCTTTCTTCTAAAAGAATAAAATATTTAGTATTAGGTGAAAAACATTTTTTATCTTGATGAGGCTCAGGACAACTATTTTCCGGAATCAGTTCAATTATATTATTATTGATATTTTCTGTTATATCTATTATATCTCCTGTTGATACATTATCTTTAATAATTTTTACATTATCTTTTAAAACTACTCCTTGAATATTTGGATGATTAAATGTAATTTTGGCAACGCTATTTATTGGAATATTGGGACCTTTTGGACTAAGGTTTGTAATCACACATTGATTGGCATAAAATTCAAAACATCTTGGATCATTGGGATCTATTGGCTGACAGGCTCCCCAATAATTATTTGATTGGCAGATGCGCTGTGCCGGACAAGCTGGCAAGGAAGGAATTATGCAAGTTTGTGTTTGACCCGGATTTTCGCATTCTTCTAAGCCTTCAACGCCTGTTGCTTCTGAAAGCCTATTTATAATAAAGCTCGCAATCATCACCGAAGTAAAAATTATCACCAAGCCAATCACCGCGCTGACTAAGATTTTTTTGGCTTTGTCGATTTTTTCCGGATTGCCCCCGGAAGTCATCCAGACAAACCCGCCGTATAAAATAATGGCAATGGCCAAAACGCCTAAAAAGCCAAGCGCCACTCTGACGATTTTCATCACTGTCACCCGAAAATCCTCAGTGCCCAGCCCGGTATAAGTGCCGTATTCAATTCCGGTGTCAATTGCCAAAGCAGCCGACGAAGCCAAAAGTCCGGCGGCAAAAACCCCGAATAAAATTGAAATTATGATTTTTCTTTTACTGGATTTGCTCATTATTTTTTTATTTCCATGATTCTGGCATTAAGGCTTTAGCCTCAACCAAACCTAGGTGTTGAGGTTTTAACCTCAACTTGCAAATTCAACCTTGCATCAACGGGGTTAAACCCGTTAGTCAACGGGTCAAGAACCCCGTTGCCTAGGTTTCTTGTTCTATTGTTCAATTGCTATATTGTCGAATTGTTTAATTGTTCTATTGTTTAATTGCTATATTGTTGAATTGTTCAATTGCTCAATTGTTATATTGTTCTAATGTTTTTGTGTTCTAGTGCCTATTTAAAATTCCGTCCAACTATCTGCCCGCACACCGTATTAGCCCAACTCGCTGCGCTATAAGGACTGCCATTGCAGCAATAAGGCGAGCCATTACTTACTCCGCAGCAGCCGATCGGATCATAAGGATTGCAAGCTTCAATTTTCGGACCCTTGCCGGGAACAAAGCAGTTTTGGTAAATATCCCTTACACCGGATGCTATTTCAGCATTGTATTTGGTCAGCTCCAAAAACGGCGTATGGTTGATTTGGGCAATAGTCCGATCAGCATAGCTGTCAATCAGGCTGCATAATCCGCCGGTACCGCATTGAGCGTCTGATGTACATTCTTTATAAATATAATCCTTATTATTAATGCACATTCTTACGTCTTCTCCGTAATTTCCAATCCACCAGCCGACCTTAGTTGATGCTTCGTCAAACAAGCTTATGTATCTTTTAGTGACGCATTTTTTGCCGCTTGCACATTCCGAATCCCTGGCGCAATATTCCTGAGCGCCTCCGGTATTTACGCAATATTTTATGTCGTTTACAAGCTGGCAATTCTGCTGGCCGGAAATGCAATCGTCGTTGATATCGCAGGTGCATTTTCCGTCTTTGTAGCCCCAGCCCGGCCTTAGAGAACTGCTTTGCAAAAGCTTGTTGTATGTCGAGCTGACCGGACTTATCAGGCTTTGGCCGGCATTATTGACTTTTGGCGACACTTTTACAACTACCGGCGGATTTAATTCCATTTTGTTATTTATGTAAAATGAAAACTCCAAATCATCTCCAAATGCCGCATCTGGACTATTAAGATTATAAAAAGAATTAGAAATAGAATTATTAAGTCCGCCCTGGACATAGCCGTCTTTGTTGCCGTCAAATAAATTTGATGACAAGTCGACTATTCCCAAACGATCGGCTGCTGCTGATTTCATATAATAGATATTTTTTGGCGATGCTGTTTTCCCGCAACTGCTGCCAATTAATTCTTCAGTTAAAGTAGTGCCGTCTTCGTAGCTTAATCCGGCACATTGATTTGCATCAGTGAAATCAGCTTTCAATTTAGCTGTTTTTATCCGAACCCTGTACTTTATCGGATTTATTTCGGGATTGACAGGCAGGCAGAAAATCTGATCGCCGCAGGAGTTATACTGCACTCCCTGGCAGGGCTGCAAAGAAATAAATTCAACTGTTTTGTGTTGGTTGCTTAAGACAAATGTTCCGGCAATTTTTTCATTATCTTCAAAATTATTACTATTGTCTAAATCGGCTTCAACGATAATATTTTCAAAATCACTTCCGTCTGCCGCAAATTTGCCGGCGCCGTCTATAGAATTTGAATTATCGGTTGCAACTATTCCGGAGGCTTCACTTGGCAAAACCGGCTCGTTGAAATCAATTCTGATAATTACGTTCCTGGGCTGGTCGCATAAGCCGTTGCTGCTGCAGGTGACATTGGTTGACTCGTCTGAACCGCCGGCCATGGGAGTGATTTGCGCCCAGTTCGAGCCCTCGGTTGTCGAAATATTAATGTAATTTCCGTCTAAACCGGCTTTTTCCGCTATTAAGCCAACTGTGTCGTTACCGATCTTTGTTGCCAGAATATTTGGATATTCGGTTTGCAGGTCAATTTTATCTTCTATTCTATTTCTTAATACATTTTTATCCCCATCTTCCCCCGGAACGCCCTCAATTTTAATTTCATTTTCGCCCGGACTAGGATTATTTTGATCAACAAAAGTATAAATTTTATTTGAAATTTGCAGAACATCGGCATTGGTTTTCGGCCTTAATCTTATGGTAAATTGATTTCCTCCAGAAATTTCATTAAAGACCACTGAAAGTCCCCAGCGTAAATCAGCCCTTTTAGTTACAGGATCAATTGAAATTGGATTAAAAAAATAATCTCCCGGTGCGGTAAATCCGGTACCAGGCCAACTGATATTTAATTCGGAACCATCATTGGAAACCGTTGCAGTTAAAATCCCTTCGTATATGCCGCTATAACTACCATTTAAATTTGCTGCATCTACCGAACCGACTACAATTTTAAATTCAGCCGAAGCTTCCTGGGTAATTCTTGGCTGGCGGAGTATATTAATTGAACCCGAAGCCTGAGTGCCGGAAACCGCATCATAGCCATCGGGCAAGCTGTCCGGCCGCGGAAAAGTATCCTGCAGGTTGGGCGGGGTCAAATCAAGCCTGGTTCCAACTTCAAAATCCCAGCTGAAATGATCGTTTATTCCTCCCGGAAAAGCCGCCTCCTCGGTATCTTTCCTTATTATATTGCTAGTAAGCTTGGTGGTGTAATAATATTTATTCACGCTGTCGCCCAAAGGCGCAACCGGCCGGAATTCAAAAGTTTTCATGTCTTTACTGGTCACTAAAACTTTATCGGCCGCCAAAGTTCCGGCATCTTCGCCTTCGGAGCGCTTAAAAATTTTTACATTCGGCTTGCCGTCGGTTACAGCCAAAATTTTTCCGCTGCAGGGATTTGTCGGCGTGTTATTACAGACTGTTGCCGAAGCAACATTCATTACGGTTTCCGGCTTTATTTCAACTTTAAATGTAACAATAATTACGGTGTCGCGCGGAACATCCTGGGCAAAAGGTATCGGATAGACGCTTTCGATTATTCCGCCGCCCAAATATCCGCAGTTTTCACAGCCTTGCGGCGGCGGCGGTCCGGGCGGAATTACTCCGCCGGTTAATCCGCCTTCAAGCACGCCGATAATAAAGCTGACAATGGCAAAAGCAAGGAAAATTATAACCAAGCCGATTACCGCGCTTTGCAGGATTTTTTTGGCCTTGTCGATTTTTTCCGGATTTCCCGCTGAAGTCATCCAGGTAAACCCGCCATAAAGGATAATGATGATGGCAATCACCCCGACAAAACCAAGGGCAATTCGGACAATTTTCATTATTGTCACCCTTAAATCCTGCGTGCCCAAACCGGTATAAGTGCCATATTCCAGGCCGGTATCTATTGCCAAAGCAAAGCCGGCAAAAGAAAAAAATAAAACCGCCAAGGTCGCAAAAACAAAAGCGGTTTTAAATTGCATTAATTTTGAAAAATCAAATATCCTTTTTTTCTTCATAATTTTATCTTTTTAAAAATTTATAGAGTAATAAATATTTAATATCTAAAATCGAATTTATAGTCTCCTTTCGTTTTTTTAAAACAAAATAAGCTGAAATAATAAATTATTCCGGCTTATTTTGGCTTAAAGCTTCTTTGGCAAGCTGGCTGATCATGCTTGTGTCCGCAGCACTGCCAAATTCTTTTATTACCATGCCGATAACCTTTCCCATATCGGAAAGGCCGTTGGCGCTGATTTTTTTAATTGCTTCTGAAATTTTTTGTTTTATCTGTTCAGGGTCGATTTCCGGCGGCAAATATTTGGAAATTATCGCAATTTCCTCCTGGTCTTTTTTGGCCAAGTCATCCCGCCCGCCCTGCCGGAAAAGGACGATTGCGTCCTTTCTTTTTTTGATTTCACTTCTAAAAACCTTTATCACTTCATCTTCGGTCAATTCTTTGCGGTTTTTGGCAATAGAAGCATTATTCAAAGAACTCTTTAACTGGCGCAAAGTTAAAATTTCCAGTTCATTTTTTTCTTTGAACGCTTGGGTGAAATCTTTTTCAAGCTTAACTAAAATTTCCATTTTTTAGTATGTTTTTTCTTCTTTAAGTTTGCCAATTTTCTTTAAATATTCCCGCTTGGCATTGATATCATTGCGCCTTAAGGCGTCTTTTCTAACCTGATTTTTATTTCTCTGTTTTTCGTAAAACCTGATCTTCCTTGATTGGATCAGCCTGCCGCTTTGCTGCAGTTTTTTATGAAATCTGCGAAGCAGGCTCTCAAATGTTTCACTTTTCTTTCTTTTTACTTCAGCCACTTCAATTCACCTCCTTTACTTAAGTTAAATTTAGTCATTAAATAATTGATTATTAAATAATAATATATAGTGATAAATTAGTCGATTAATATCTATATAATACTAATTAATTAAAAATAAGTCAAATGTTTTTAATTAATATCAATACGATTATTCAGCTTCTTTTTTAATTCTCCGGCGGTTTTGTTGAAATCAATGATTTCTTGTACTCCGCTTTCCATATCCCTGATAAGAATTGTTCCGTCCATTACCTCTTTCTGCCCTAAAATCAAAGAATATCTGGCTTTAAGCTTATTGGCCAGCTCAAGCTGTGATTTCAGGCTGTCTTTAGCAAAATTCTCCGCCACTCTGATGTTGACTTTGCGAAGCTGCTCAAATAAAATCAAGCCTTTAATTTTAGCCTGGTCGCCGATTTGAGCCAAGAATACTTCAGCTGTCTCCTCTTGGGGTATTATTGCTTCTTTTTGGCGGAGCTGGCTGATTGTCCTTTCAACTCCGATTGAAACTCCGATTGCCGGAGTCGGACGGCCGCCTAAAATTTCAATCAACTTGTCGTATCGGCCGCCTCCACCCAAAGCGCTTTGCGAGCCGGCTTCTTCTTCGGAAGGCCAAATTTCAAAAACGGTTTTGGTATAATAATCAAGCCCCCTGACCAAATACGGATTCAGCTTGTAAGAAATACTAAGCTCATCAAGAAATTCAACGACTTTCATAAAATGATTTTTACAATCATCGTCAACCCAGTCAATTAACTGAGGCGCTTCGTTTTTGACAAACTGGCACGACGGCTTTTTACAGTCTAAAAGGCGCAGCGGATTTTTAGTTAAGCGGGTTTTACAATCATCACAAAGCATTTTTCTCTTGCTTCGATAATATGACACCAGCTCCTGAATGTAGGCTTTCCGGCAGTTGGGACAGCCGATGGTATTTATCTGGATGCTTATTTTTTCCAAGCCGATTTCTTTGAAAAAATTACTGACAATGGAAATTATCTGAGCGTCAATCACCGGAGTTTCATCGCCGATGACTTCAAAGCCGAACTGATGAAATTGCCTTTGCCGTCCCGATTGGGGTCTTTCCCGCCGAAACATCGGGCCCCAATAATACATTTTAACCGGCTGAGGAAAATTGGACATCCCGTGATTAATATATGCCCGGCAGGCCGATGCCGTTGCTTCCGGCCGCAAAACTACCGTTCCTTCCCCCTGATCGACAAAACTGAACATTTCTTTTTCAACAATATCGGTCTGTTTACCGATAGAACGGACAAATAAAGCCGCCTCTTCCAAAATCGGCAGCTCAATTTTGCCAAAACCGTAGCCTTTGGCAAAACCTTTGGCAGTATCCTCTAAAAATTGCCAATAACCCTGATCAACAGGCAGAATATCTTTAAATCCTCTTAAAAGCTTTGGATATTTATCCTGACCCTTTATTAATTTTTTTGGCTTTATTTTTTCCAGATCGTATTTTTTAATTTTTAAAATTTCTTTTTTAGGCATATTGGCTATTCTATATTATAAGATGAATTAAATAAAAGAAGCCCGAATCTGCTTAATGGCCAGCCCCGCAAAAGCGTACGCCCGACAATGTTTTCTCTTCTTACCGCTCCAAACGCCCTTGAATCCAGGCTTGCTGAACGGTTATCGCCTAAAAGAAAATATTCCGCCGCGTCAAGCTTCACGTCAACATCACCGAGAGTTTTTGTGGCCGGCAAAAGATATTCTTCCTCCAAAACTTGGCCTTGCGGCTTAGTTTCATTATAAACAGTGATTTTACCGGATTCAATTTTTATTTTATCCCCGGGCAGGCCGATTACTCTTTTTATAAAATACTGCCCTGATTCGAACGGAGACCGAAAAACCACCACATCGCCTCTTTGCGGTTCGCCGAAACGGTAAGATATTTCATCAATTATCAAATATTCATGATCGTAATAATTCGGCTCCATTGAAGCGCCTTTGACATAAAACGGCTTTATTAAATAATAACGGACCGGAATTATGATTGCCAGAGAAATAATTACGATTTTAAAAACTTCCCAAAAGAATATAAAAGCCTGCTTGCCAAACGACAAACTTCCTCCCAAGCCGTAAGGGTTTTCATTTTTTTTAAATAATCCCATAAATTATAGCTGTTAGCTGTTAACTGTTAGCTTTTAGAAGTTTTGAAACTAAAAGCTATAAGCTAAAAGCTAAAAGCTGCCTATAATCTATCCGGATAATTGGTAATGATTCCGTCGACTCCCAAGCCTTTTAAATAATCGATCTTTTCTTGGCTGTCAACCGTCCAGGCGCAGATTTTAATTTTTTTCTTTTTAAAAAGCCTGACATTTTTTTCATTCAACAGCCGATGGTTGATGCTTAAATAATCGACTTTGGCCGACTTAACAATCCAATAAATATAATATTTGGTAAGGGGCAAAAAAAGCAAGGCTAAAAAATCAAGAAAAAACCAAAAAGAAAAAGAATTGACCGAACGAAAAAGCAAGGCAGTAGTAATTTCCGGCTCCAGCTGCTCAGCTTCGCGCAGTTCGCCGGGATAGTTTGAACAAATCATTACCGAAGAAAAATCAATTTTATAATCTCTTAAAGTCTGAATGACAACCAAAGCGCTGCCCTTGACCTTTAATTCTATGTCTAAGCCGACTTTATTGCCGATGACTTCTAAAACTTCGCCTAAAGTCGGAATTGTTTCATTATGCTTTATTTTCAAATTTTTTACTTCTTTCAAATTCAAGTTTTTAACCAATCCGAATTTTTTAGTCAGCCTCATCAGCTGGCTATCGTGCAAAATAATCGGATGCTTATCTTTGGTAATTCTGACATCAAGCTCAACCATGTCAACACCAAGTTCCAGGGCTTTTTTAAAAGAAGAAATTGTATTTTCAGCCGCATAAGCCTTTGCCCCGCGGTGGCCGATTTTTAACATAAAACAATAAATCAATAAATCAAGAAAACAATAAATCAAAAAATCAAATTTAAAAACAAAATTTTTTCACTTTCCAAACATGTCTGCTATCACTATGGACAATGCTGGGCTCGAACCAGCGACCTTCGCGATGTGAATCCGCCTTCTCCGCCTTTGGCGGATTCGGCGGACAGGCGCGACGCTTTCTGATTACACAAATGGGTAGTGGAGGGATCGAACCTCCGACCTCTGCAATGTGAATGCAGCGCTCTAACCAGCTGAGCTAACCACCCATAAAGACTCAGCCATTAACTTATATAAAAAAGAAAGCGCTTGGGTTCACGGTGCACTTTAATAATCTACGCTTTCAGTGCATGCCCTTTGAAAATATTACTTTTGAAATATAACATAAATAACAAATAATATCAAGGCTAAAATTTATATCACTTAAATTCGTTATTAATTATTAATTTTACGCAAAGGTTGCTTTTATATCATTTTTGTGGCAGAATTATAAAGAATTAATTACTATGACAACAGAAATCGAACAAGATCCTTTTGAAGGAAAAAAAGAGCAAGAAGAACAAATCGTTCCAAAGCAAAAAACCAAAAAGAAGATAAGATTTATCGGCAAAATATTTATTTATCTGCTGGTATTTTTTATTTTTCTTATAATATCTTTCAGCGTCGGCATAATATCTTCAGGCGAAAATTTATCCAAAGTTTTCGGCGATGTCGGAATTTGGGGCCAAATCAAGCTTTTGGTCGGAAGCGATGATAAAAAACTTCAAGGCGAAGCTGAAGACCGGATAAACGTCTTGCTTTTGGGGATTGGCGGAGTAAAGCATGACGGGCCGTTTCTAACCGATACAATAATAATAGTAAGCTTCAAGCCCTCAACAAACCAAGTCGCCCTAATTTCAATTCCCCGCGATCTTTTAGTTCAGATACCAGGATACGGCTGGTGGAAGATTAATCATGCAAATTCCTTCGGCGAGCAAAAAAATCCGGGCAAAGGCGGCGAGCTGACCAAAGCGGTTATCAGCCAAAGCTTTGACATTCCAATCCACTATTACATCCGAGTTGATTTTGAAGGCTTTAAAAAAATAATTGATGATTTGGGCGGAATCGACATTGAAGTCGAAAATACCCTCAATGACCCGATGTATCCGGTGCCGGGCAAAGAAATGGCGACTACGACGCAAAGATACGAAAATTTATATATCAAAGCCGGTAAAACCCACATGGATGGCGATTTGGCTTTGAAATATGTCAGATCCCGACATGCCTTGGGAGCTGAAGGGTCTGACTTTGCCAGAAGCAAGCGCCAGCAAAAAGTGTTAATGGCGGTCAAAAATAAGGGCTTGTCTTTTTCTACGTTGATTAATCCTTACAAAGTGAGCCAAGCTATGGATACCTTAAGCCAGAATATTGCCACAAATGTTGAAATATGGGAAATGATCAGATTTTTTAACATGGGCAAAGACTTGGAGGAAACCGACATTACCAATAAAGTTTTTACCGATGAAAAAGAAGGGCCGCTTTATTCATCTATTGCTGATAACGGCGCTTATGTGCTTTTGCCTAAGGCCGGCGACTTTTCCGAAATGCAGGCGGCCATAAAAAATGTTTTCAGCGGACAAAAAGAAATCGCCCAAGAAAAGCCGAAAAGAATCCAGATCCAAAACGGCACAAGAATAAACGGGCTGGCTTTGAGGACTTCCGAAATTTTAAAAAAATCAGGCTACCAGATAGTTGAAATCGGAAATGCTCCAACTCAAGACTACCAAAAAACGGTAATATACAATTTAAAAGAAGAAAACAACAACACAGCAATAAACGCCATAGCTGAACTTTTAGGGGCGGAAGTTGCACCGGCTATTCCGGAATGGACGAAAACAAATCCTTCAATCAGCAGCCAGGCTGATATTTTAATAATTTTAGGCCAAGACCAAAAAAGCACATAAAATATATGGAAATGCCAAAAGTAGTAATTTTAGGCCGTATCAATGTCGGCAAGTCATCGCTTTTTAATCGGCTGACCGAATCCGGCAAAGCTTTGGTTTCATCGGTCGAAGGAACAACCCGCGACTATAATATCGGCGAGGTTAGATGGCGGAAAAAAATATTCAAATTAATCGACACCGGCGGGGTTAATATCGATACCTTAAAAAACAGTATTAAGATTTTACTTCCCGGCAAAAAAAATAATTTAAAAACTACAGGAGATATTATCGAAACAGAAATAATCAAGCAGACAAAAAACGCCTTGGAAAAAGCGGACATGATCTTGATGGTTGTTGATGGCAAAGCCGGGCTTATGCCGCAAGACAAAGAGCTTGCCCTTATTGTAAAAAAACTTCAAAAACCGATAATCCTTGCCTGCAATAAAATTGACAGGCAAAAATCGCTTGACCGAGTTTTGGAATTTTATAAGCTCGGACTTGGCCAGCCGCAGCCGGTTTCCGCGGTCAACGGCAGCGGCACCGGCGATTTTTTGGATGTTTTAGTAAAAGCGTTAAAATGGCCTAAAGGAAGAAAAAAAAATGCCATCGAAGATGAAGACAAAATCAAAGTAGCGATGATCGGCAAACCTAATGTCGGCAAATCTTCATTGATAAATAAAATTCTCGGTGAACAGCGGGTAATTGTCTCCCCGATTCCTCAAACAACCCGCGAACCTCAAGATACTGAAATAACTTACAAGGGCAAAAAAATAATATTAATCGATACAGCCGGAATAAGAAAAAAAGCAAACATCAACCGCGGCCTGGAAAAAATGGCAACCAAAAAAACCGGAAAAGTGATAAAATCAGCTGATATAGTTTTATTGGTAACAGAAGCCGACAAGCCATTATTCAAGCAAGACAGCTTTCTAGGCGGTCTATTGAAAGATTCCGGTACCGGGATAATCATTGCCGCCAACAAATGGGATTTAATTGAAGACAGAGACAGCAAAATCGACACTGAAACAATAAGATATTACAATCAAAATTTTCCCTATCTGGCTTTTGCCCCGATAATTTTCATTTCGGCAAAAACCGGCAGAAATGTCGACAAAATTCTTGATCTGATTTTACAAATCTGGCAGGAAAGGAAAAAAGAAATTCCCGAAGAAAATTTAAGCGAAATTTTAAAAAAAATGGTAAAGCACCATTATCCGGCAAAAGCCGGCGGCCAAAAAAGGCCTCATATATATGCGCTAAAGCAGACCAGAACCGCCCCGCCGGAATTTACAGTTATCGTCGGCGAGAATCAATCAATCCATTTTTCATACCTGAGATTTATTGAAAATCAAATCAGGCAAAATTTTGGTTTTTTGGGCGTTCCGGTTATAATGAGGGTGAAGACTTTAAAAAGGTAAAATTTATAGCTTTAAGCTATTAGCTTATAGCTGTCAGTAATTTTTTAAGTCTTAAAACATAACTATTTTTCTATATACTAAAAGCTAACACAAAACTAACCATTAGCTTAGAAAAATTGATTATAAAGATATATCTATAGACATGTCAGAATATAATACCCAACCACCAGAAGAGTATACACAAAGCACTGAACAACAAACTCCAAAAAGGCTTCGCCTTGGTGCCGATGCTTTAATGTTAAGCTTAAAATCATTCAAGACAGAAGGATGTGAAAATATTGAAAGTCAAAAAGGTGATAATAAATATATTGTCACTTCTTCTCATCTTTCCAATTTAGACGCTCCGGCAGTTATCAAAGCCTTGGGTGAAAAATTTGATATGCAAATTACCGCCCAATCCATATTGGCAGAAGAAGCAGGGCAAAAGATAATGTTTCAGCTAGGGGGAAAAGATAACTTCAGTTTTCTTGATTATCACTTAACGCCAACTGACCGAGCCGGATCATTTAATCCTGACAATTTTACCGACTTGGAAAAAAAATGGAAAAAGGAAAAACTCCATGGATTGCCATTCATCCATTTAATCTTAAAGGTAAAATGACAAAGGCCAATGTTGGACCGATATATTTAGCCCAAAGGACTAAGGCAAAAATAATTCCAACCGCCCTGGAAATTCAAGGTAAGGAAGAAGATTTAAGCATCCACGGCCTAAAAGGTTTACAATCACTTGTAAAAAGATTAAACGGAATTTATCATATCGGCCAGCCGATTGAACTAGAACCGATTGATGTAAGCATCATTGACTCCGTAATAAAAAAAAGAAAAGAACGAAAAGAAAAAATAAAAAAAGGAGAAGAAATCATTTTGGAGGATAGAATTAGTCCGGAAGAATTAGCTGAATTTCACAAAGTCCATAAGGCCTTGCAGGAACAGGCTAATATGGTTGGAAAAATTATCAGTGAAATGCTGCCGCCACAACAACAAGGCTATTATCAAGAACAAAATTCTAATGAAGATTAATAAAAGCTTATGGCCGATAGCGCTTAGCTCCAAAAGCTAAAAGCTAAAAGCTAAAAGCTAAAAGCTAAAATGAAGCTAATCATCGGCTTAGGAAATCCCGGTAAAATTTACGAAGAGACCTGGCATAATCTCGGCTTTTTGGCTGTTGATGAAATAAAGAAAAAAGAGCCTGAAGTCTTCTGCCAGTTTAAAAAAAGCACGAAATTCAAAGCAGAGATTTGCGAAAATCAGGGAGATTTGGAAAAAATAATTCTGGCCAAGCCCCAGACATTTATGAACGAATCCGGCCAGGCCGTCAAATCGATTATTAATTTTTATAAAATAAAGCCCCAAGATCTCTGGGTAATCCATGACGACATCGACCTGACTTTGGGTAAAATAAGAATTTCCCATAATTCTTCTTCGGCCGGACATAAGGGAGTTGGGTCAATAATTGACCAGCTTGGCACAAAAGATTTTGTCAGATTTCGGCTTGGAATAAAAAAAGATCCACCCAGCCTTATACCGGCTGAAGACTACGTCTTGCAAAAAATCGACAAACAAAGTAAGATTATTGTTGAAGAGGTAATTCAAAAAACGCTTTCGGCAATTGAAGTGTCTTTAGTTCAGGGCATATCGGAAGCAATGAATGAGTTCAATTAGAAATAGTCAATAAAATAAATCAATATAGCGCATTATAAATGCGTTTTTTGTTTAGCAAAGTCGCCATTTATATTATCTGTCACCCTGAACTTGCCTGTCCGCCGAAGCGGAAGGCGTAGGCGGGTTTCAGAGTCTCAAGGCTTTCTGGATCCTGAAATTCCGCCAGAGGCGGATTCACGTATCAGTATTTAGCTAAAAAATTCAGGATGACAAGGTAGTAACAAATTCAGAATAACAAAAATAGACAACTGCATTCTGTCGAGATGACTAAGAAAAAATTAAAAATTGTGAATTCGAGTACTCCATGTCTGCAGGCTCGGCGTGGACGCCTCGCCCCTTGAAATGAGTAAATACCTTACTGTCTAAAATCATGCATTCTTCTGGCTCGAGGTGTCTCGCCGAGAGAGTACTTAATGTTAAGCCATACAAAAAAACTCCCAGAAGCCTGCTTACCAGCGTAAGACGCCAAACGTTATAAAACGAAAGGCAGCTTAACTTCCGGCTACTAACCAAGTTAGGAGGGGTAACTTAGCTTTTGCCGCTGGCATGCAGGATGCTGAAAGCTTTTTAATCGGTCAATTAACTTATCATAAATAAAAATAAATGTCAATAGTAACGTAATGGGCCAATAGCTTGGCAACACCTAAGGTATAATAACCATATGACTA
>CAZHUO010000013.1:0-15998 GCA_964535715.1 uncultured Gammaproteobacteria bacterium
ATTAACGCCAAATGAGGCTTTAGTCAAAGTGCAAAATGTGTGTTCCTAAAACAAAGATATTATCATTCAAACAATAATCAATAACAGAATAAATATTCTTAGTTTGATAATACTGTTTAATTATCTTCCGCCTTAATGCTTGATGCTGTAAATACCCTTTGTCAACCGCACCCTTAAGCAAATCCTTAAACTCAATGTTTAGTAAAACAGTCAGCGACTCTTTGATATCATTAAAAACCAATCGGCCGTATTTTTCTTTTATTTCCCGCCCGCCATTGTGCCAAAAATACCAATGCCATAATTCATGCATGATTGTTTTATTTGTTTGACTAATGTTTAGATGAACAAAGAAACAATTTTTATCAAAATTGTAACTGCAGCGATTATCAATAGTTAAATAGGCTGTAATTTTTTGAATCGGAAGTGATTTTTTATAAATTTTGTCGGCCTTGACAAAAAATTCTTTTTCTACTTTTCGCCAATTAACCTCTATTTCATTTTTTAATTTATCAATATTAAGCCGCTTTTCACTTAAATAATCTTTCACAAATAAAATTACTTTGTCTTTTTCCAACTTTTTGTATCTATTTTGGTATAACTTGAAAACGGCTGAAGGTTCCGGATGATTAATGGAAGCTGAAGTATTCTTAAAATTATCAAATTCTTTAGAAATAATATATTTAAACTCAATTTTTGTCATATAATTAGATATTAATAAATTGTAAAAATTAAAAAACTATTTAGCTTGTTCCTTTTTAGCAGTAAGCTCTAGAACCTGATGGTAATGATCATGCCAATCATCATAAATTTCTTTAATATTAACCGACACTTCCTTAAAATCCTTAAACAAATCCTTAATCGACTCTTTGGTTAAATTTGAGGTGCTATATTTGTCACTTTGATCAAGCGCTTGAATAAATACCCAGCCACTGGATTTCAAATTATTAAAAATAGTTTTTACAAATTGTTTTTTATTATTAATTTTCTGCAAAAGATAGTTAGAATATACCAAATCAAAAGGCGCCTTTGGCGATAAATATTGATTTTCCAAATCAATGCCGATTTTTTTGTCAACGCCAAATGCCTGCCAGCCCAGTTGATTTAAACCATTAACATCACTAAAATCACCGGCTCCCAAATCCAAGGATTTGCCAGGCAATACGAACTTCTCTTTTATAAATTTTTCTAAATAAATATTCATATATAAATTATAACAAATTTTTTATTAATATAAGAGAAGGGGAAGAAAGAATCATTTAAACTTTCCTCCCCTAATTAAAGGCTTTTTAATCGCTGTCACCGCACAATGAACAATGTGAGCAGCCATCACTACTGAACCTCATTAGCACTTCGTACTCAGCAGCGGACATTTCAGAATTACTATTCTGATTCTGTTGCATTAAAATCACCTCCTTCAAAAAAACTACAGGTTGGATCGGGATCAAAAATATTTCCCCGAACGGAATAGCCAACGGCACGGCATCCTCTACAATGATAAAGATACGCACATTGATTGCACCGATTAATGTTTTTTATGTCTCTAAATTTTTTCATTATTGGTGATTCAAAAAAAAGCTTATGGATATCACCAGCGCTCTGCCATTTTCCCAAAATACTGCCGGCATGACGCCGACAGTTCATGATCGTGTTATCAGGCAAAATTGCCAATGAAGTAGTACCCAAGCCACAGCCGCCCAAAATACAACCATCTGGGTTGTCGGCTAAACAAGGAGATTCGTTAGCAAACGGATACCATAATGGATCCTTATGCAACTTTTTCTTGCCACAATTACTTTCATAATATTGATGTAGTTGATGAACCTTATTCATCATTGAACGATATTCCATCGGATCCGGCAAATCTTGAATTTGACCGACTGGCGGTATATATCGTGAAAACTCCCAGTGCCTGGCACCGGCTTCATAAACGCTTTTCATAATTTCCGGCAATTGGCTGAGATTTCTTTTGGAAACCGTCGTCATGACGTGAATCCGCAACCCCATTTGACTAGCCTCTTTAATTTTTTTAATGGTTAAAAGATAATTGCCTGGATAGCGAAACCAATCATGTGTTTCTTCAATGCCATCAACTGAAAACTGAAATGAATGGCACTGTAGCAAAAGTCTTTCAATAACTGTTGGGGTTAAAGTTTCTGGATTACCTGCCAAACCAACTCGATCAACGCGTTCAGCCAACATCTGATAAAATCGCCAAAAAAAAGGATGAAATAACGGATCACCACCAATTAAAACAACGTGAAGCTGCTTATTCCATCTTTTAGCAGTACTAATAGCATCATCAAGAATAGCAAAAAATCATCCTGTTTAGTATCATCTGTAATGCGATGACCTTTTGCATAGCAATGTCGACAATCATTTCCGCATCTCTCAGTGATATGCCACTGTAAATAAAGTCTACTCATGACTCATCTCCTTTTCTGACAAAATTTCAACAAATTACAACTGATTGATTTTAAAGAACCAAATTATTCGCCTTTAAGTGGATTTTGGATTTAACCCCTCACCGTCTTAATCTAAAAATAATTTGAGTTTAGGCTCAACATAGACCGCCTTCATAAAATTTATGATTTGATCTTTAGGCTCAACATAGCGCGAAAAGCTCTAATGATTAACAAAATTTTATTTCGGCGGTTCAACCCGTCTGCCGAATCTCGCCAAAGGCGAGCGTAGGCAGACGCGAAAAGCTCTAAACGAATAAATTACAGATAAGAGAATGAGGGGCTTTGCATGGTGCACAAATTCCAAAAGTCCACTTAGAGATTAATAAATTAAAAGGTACAAGCTTAAAAAGTCGGCTGAAACGGGCGGCATTCAATAATCCGGCCATCAGGCAACTGCAAATTAATTTTTTCCAGGTAACCGCGGCCCAAAACATCTTGGATTGATAAAGCTAAAGCCATCTTGCCTTCAAGGTTCTTATCTGGTGGCAAAATATCTACTACTTCCATTTCCTTTGGTTCACCATTTAGGACAAACCTGGCACGGTCACCGATGTAGATTTTTAGTTTACTTTTCATAGTTTTATTTAAATTCAGAATATTTATATACTATTTGTCACTCTGAACTTGATTCAGAGTCTCAGGATCTGCCTGGATCCTGAAATTCCCGCCAGAGGGGATTCACGTATCAGTATATAGCTAAAAAATTCAGGATGACAAAATAGAAACTTCTACTTTTCAAATTTTGAAATTTGCATTTTAACTAAGTTATGCACAGCTTACCGAGACGGCGCATAAGTGAGACGGCGCAACTTCATATTTTTAAAAAAAATTCCACCATAGCCCTCCCCAGGTGAAAATTTTCAATGTTCCTATTCAATTTTTTATATTTGCGACGGCGCACATATATGCGACGGCTATATTTCTTTAATTATCTTATCATATTTGCAGAAGCTGTCAAGAATATGCAGAATACAAAACCCCTCACACAGTCGCCAAAGGCGACTGTCCTCCCCCCCCCTTTTTTTTTGGGGGAGAGGCAAATCATCAAAGATGATTTGGTGAGGGGTATAAACTACTTTGTAAATTTTTTGTAGTCTTCATCTTTATCAATCAATTCTTCAATTAGATCACGCAAATAATCGGCTTTGGTAATTTTGGTATTATGGGTTTTCCACTGTAAAAACCGTTCAATCCGCGGGGTAATCCGCAGAGTAAATTTAATTGTCGGAGCCTCTCTGCCTTCGCCATGTTCAACATTTTGCAGAAAATTTAAAATACTGTTCTCCAAAGTATTTTCGGTATAATATTGAAGAGATAGATACTTGGCCGTATTTTTATCTTTCTGTAAATGGATTAAGTTTTTATTAATCAATTTGCCTTTTTCCGAAATATACAAAATCGGCTTTTGGTGCGTCAAAGCAATGGCGATTAAATAGGCGCTTTCCGGAACCGGACGGGTTCCTTCAATTATCAAAGCATCCATTTTCTCAATCATGATTTCGCCGGCTTGCTCAATTTTTTCCAAATCCTGACTGGAAAATCCGCTTAAATTTTTGTCGGCTAAATTGCTCATTACCAAAACTCCGGCATTGCTTAAAATGCTGATTATTTTTGAAAAACGCGTTTGCAGCTTTTCTTCAGCCTGGTTGTCTGCGGTAAAATATATACGCATAGTAATATTATTCAATGGTTTCTCCGGCAATGTCCTTATTCATTAATGCCTGTATTTGCTTATGATTGTTAGTCTGACCCAAGACCCACATAAATTTTGTCGCTGTTGCTTCCCATGTCAGATTATTAATAAGCATTACATTGTTTGGCGCTAAAATTTGATTTTTTATCTGTCTTGACCAAACAATGACCGGAATATTGGGAATAATTTTTTCAAGAAAAAACAATAAATCCGAAGGCAGATCCTGAAATTTGCTGGCATCTATAATGATTCCTTCTTTTCCAGAAACCCTTTCGGCTAAATTTTTCAAATTAATTATGGGCGTTGCTTCAATAATTTCCACTTTACTGCTTAACTTTTCAAAAAATTTAACCTTGCCTTTGTTTTTAGTAATCGCTTTTTCAAATATCCTTACACTGAAATCAATTCGCCCCAAAATCGCATCAGCCGGCGTATTAAACATATTAACAACATCATCAATGGCGCGCACTGTCTGATTGGCCCGCAAAAGACGGCTGCCAACCATTAAAGCCACTTCATTTATTCCGCAAGTGGCAAATTGCGAGGCATTGATAAGATTTGCCCGAGCTTCCATTTTCCGGATATCCGGCAAGCCCTGGCTGCCGGTAAAAATAATCGGCTTAGTCAGATTCTGCAATAAAAAAGAAATTGCCGCGCTGGTATAAAGAAGGTTATCAAGCCCGTGTAAAACCACAAAACCGGCGGCTTTGTCAGAACGCTCATAAATTTCTTTTGCCAGACGAATCCAGATTTCCGGGGTAATATCAACTGAAGATTTTCTAAAAACAAAAACCGGCTCAACATTTGCAATAATGCCGAGTTCCGGTATCGCGGAAAGCCAGTCTTTTTCTTTAATATTAGAAAGATGGTTTGCCACCAAGAGATAGATTTTTTTATTTGGGGAAAACATGGCGGGTAATTTACGATAAGAAATTAATAAAATAAAAAATTAAAACCTTGGCATTACTTTAATTTCTTAATTTATTAATTTTTTAATTTCTTATACCAAGCCGTCCCCAGGCACTCCGCCGTCTCTATTTATTATAATACTTTGTTTAAAAAAATACGAGAGACTTAAAAGCATACTCTATCGACTTTTAAAATACTACCAATATTGACTTAACACAATAAATATGCTATCATACAAAGTTAGATGAGACGATTTTTCAAAAAGACCTCAACGACAAACAAAAAGAAAGGAGGAATCATGAGAATATCCCATCATTTTAAAAATCCGACCGGATCATTAAGGCTTAGAATGCCTAATAAGCCCGGCCGGGCGCAATGCACCAAAAAAGGTGCGCGCGGCTATGACCGCAAAAAAGCCAAATCCGCCTGGAGACAATATCAATAGGCGGTTTTTTTATAGAATAATTTGAATATTGACATAATATTTAAAATTATATATAATTTTAAATTGTCTGAAAGGAGGTGATTAAATTGTTATTTTCTGATTTAGTGGCGAAAAGCAATTGCGAAATCCTTGTGACAGAAACAAATTTCGATCTTAATCGCCACTTGCTAATGAATGAGGCGATAAAAAAAAGAATCCGCAAAAATATACAAAGGGCGAAAAGACAGAAAAAATTTGCGGAATCTTATGGCAAAAAGCTCATTTCACGAGCCATATACTACCAAGGGCGGGAAATTTCCGCTCAAATGGCAAAAGACGATCCTTATGATATTGAAATATTTTATTTTTTTCTTCTGTTTCACATAGCTTTTGTATCAAAAGAAAATGATATCATAAAGCTTTATCAAGCAATAGAAATAACCGAGAAAGTTATAAAAAATACTTATAATTTTCGAAAAAGATTGGTTGATTAAACTTAAAGGCCCCCAAAAGAAAGGCCTTTTTTTATTACATTGCTTTTTCAGCTTCTAAATCATTAATTGTTCCGTTCATTTTTGTCTGCCAATCACCAAACTTTTCTTCCCTTCGGTGATAAATTCTTTTAAATTTATCAGGTTCTTGCTCGCATCTTTTCATTAATTGTTCCCGGCTTAAGCTAAGAACATCCGCCCAAGGCATGCCAATAATACCATCTATGTCATCCTCACGGAAAAATTTATATTTTTTTTCATCTATTGCTGGCTCAATCGGCACGATGTATGTTGCATTGCCATATTGAGGATTTTCCAAAACTGCAAAATTTCTAAAAACAATTCCGTGATAACCGGCAGATAAGCCTCGATCTTTTTCATAAAATCCAAACAGTCTATCCAGATGATCCTGAAAAAATTGCAATTTGCGGGCATCAACCGGCCGATCCTTGGATCCTTCTTTTTTATCTTCGATTCCATAACCAGATTTATGGTCTTTTCCTTCGCCCTTGGAAACAATATGCTTGTCTATCGCATGCCAAAAAGGCATATTAACTCTTTCCAAATGGTCTAAAACCTCAGTAATAATTTGTTCCCTATTCATACCAATTTTTTTTTCTGCACGCGCTGAACCAATTACATCAATTTTTCCTTTTGAATCATTTATAATTGTCACCGTTTCGGTTCTTATTTTCTGCTCATCATTCCTATAAGTAAACAAGACATGAAGCTGATTTTCTTCATTAGGCACTGGCAACAAAGCAATACTTTCGATATTTTCTTTCTCTGATTCAAAGGCCAATTTATTTTTTCCCATTAATTTTTCAACTTCACCGAATTTGCCTTTTAAAACTCTTCCGTATCTTTCTTGCAAATCTGCCTCGGCCTTTTCTTTTTCCTCATTATCCAAATCACTTTTTAGGCTGCCTAAAGATGAAAATGGGTTAAAATCCAAATTACCCTCCCACGGTTTTTTATTTGCAGGCATATTTTTTCATTAATCTTAATATGTTTATATTATAACAAATTAATCAAATTTTAAACAGATGAGGCCTCTGAAACTGTATATAAAAAAGCAGTCACAACTGCCTAAACAAAACAATTTACACCGAGCCGCTTATATTTTAAGCGGCTGTTTTTTAAAATATTCATTTTTTTGCAACTACAAACAGCCTCGGCTCTTTTTTTGGCTTCTTTATCCTTTTGTCAAAAGAAGAATATATGCCAATTAAGTTTAAACCGCTCTTTTTTAAAGCAGAGGCAATCTCAAATATAGAAAAAAGGCGTTCTTTGTGGTTTTCTTTAAAAACTTTGTTTCCTTTTTTAAATTCAATATCAACATGCCAAAATTTATTCTTTATTCGGTTTCTATAAACCACATTATGTCTTTGCATTTCTTTTGGCAATTTTTTATAAATAGTATTGAAGTCAAAAAAAATTCCGTTTTCGCCAAGATGTAAATAAATTTTTTTAAAAGCCTTTGTCAATTCCTTTTCTTTAGTCAAATAATTAATTGAGTCAAAAGTTGAAGTTATGATATTATATTTTTTCCCGGTATTTAAATTCAAAAAATCCTGATTATAAAACTTGATTTTTTTATTTTTGCTTTTGGCAATTTTAAGCATCTCTGCTGATTTATCAGCTCCTTCAATTAATTGGCAAGCGCTTTTCAATTCAGAAATCAATTTGCCCGTGCCACAGGCTAAATCCAAAAGCTTAACTTTTCTGATTTTATTTTCGCTGATTATTTTTTTAATAAAAAATACATACCGCTTATGGAAATCGGAATTATGAACATTATTATAGATAAAAACGTAATTTTTATAGATATTGCTTTTCATATATTAATAATGGCAACAATCAAAAAAAGATCATTTAAACTCATTTAAAGAGTTTTTATATAAACCCAAGACTTAAGGCTTTAACAAAAGCTCTCTACTGAATTTCCATTACCTGCCCTTCAACGGTTTTTCCCGAAGGAAGCAAAATTATAAAATTCTCATTTTCCTCTTTTCCCAAAATTGCCTCGCCGATCGGCGAAAGAAAGGATATTCTTCCAATTTTCGGATCAACGTCTGCCGAACCGACAATTTGTAAGTTCTGCAGTTTGTCGTTGATTTTAATTTTAATTTTACTGCCGATGGTTATTTTGCTGGACATATTTGTTTAGTGAATTGTAGTTAGTAATTAGCTGCTGGCGTATAAAGTGGGATTGACACCATTTCTCAAAGTCCTATAATACAAAAGCGACTTAACCCAGAACCATTTTTAATTAAATCCATTCACGATTTAATAACATGATAAAATGGTGCGGGATAAATTTCCTAATGACGTCGCAAGAAACAAAGTGACCTGCCCGGTCACTTTGTTTCATTTACCGGTATTTTAAACTTTCTTTTTTTAAAAAAAATTTAAAATCTAATTTAAGCAAAAAACCGCCTTAAATGGCGGCTTTTATTTTGAGGGTGAAAAAATTTAGCGCTTGAAACACAGCCCCTGACATACAAGGGTAATACCTCCAATAATTGTCTATTTTTTGGTTCATGTGATTTCAAGCTCCTTATTTAATTTCAGATTAATTTATTTATTATATTAGGTCAATAACTCAATTTTGGATAAACTGTGCAAAGCTTGGGGATTAAGTTGATAATGTAATAATTTTGGCTAATATTCGTCTAATTTAGTAGTAGACTAATTAATTTCTATCAAAATATTTGACAATTTGGCATATTTGAGATAAATTATACAGTTATTGATTTAACAATTATTATGAAAATTAATTACCAAAATTTGACTTTAAAAATGACTGGCAGCCACATGGTTGACGGCAGACTTTTAGTTGCCGCAAATTTGGTCTGCCCAAGCAAATTTTGGTATAAATATATAACTTAAATTTAAAAAGTAATATATACCAAAACATCCTTGGGCAGAGCAACCCAAGGATGTTTTTTGACAATAAAATTTGATAAACTTAAAAAGGAGACAACAATGATTAAAAAAACAATTAGAACCTATCTTGGATTACATCTGGCATTCAGTATGGCACATTCTTTTTTAATGGGAACTTATGTTTTATTTTTAGTCAGCAAAGGATTAAATTTTTTTGAAGTCAGTCTTGTAAATTTTTTCTATATGGCTTCTCTGTTTTTATTTGAAATTCCCACAGGAGCAGTTGCCGATATATTCGGCAGAAAATTTTCCTATGTTGCTGGGCTGTTTTTCAGCGCCGCAAGCTTTTTTGCCTATTATTTATCCGACAATTTTTGGCAGTTTATCTTTTGTGAAATCATTTTGGCATTTTCATCCAGTTTGATTTCCGGCGCTTTTGATGCTTGGTTTGTCGACAGTATCCACTACTACGGTTTCAGTGGCGACCTGAAAAAAATCTTTGGCCAAAAAATCAGAGTGATTCAATTTGCCCAAATCCCTTCAGCCCTTTTAGGAGGATATTTGGCATTAAGCAATTTGGCTTGGCCTTGGCTAGCCAGTGCTGTTTGTACTTTTTTTGTTGCAATCATCGCTTTGGTTTTAATGAAAGAAGAATACTTCATTAAAAAACCGAAAAAATTTCTGCAAAATCTCAAACAGATAAAAACTATTGCCAAAGATAGCATTAGCTTGGGAATAAAAAACAAAAATCTTTTCTGGTTGATTCTAACAAGCTGCACCCTGATTTTTTGTCTGCAGCCGCTTAACATGTATTGGTCAGTCAGGTATGAGCAAATGCTTGGAGGCAGAGAATTTATTGGAATAATCTGGGTTGGTATTGTCTTGTCTGTTGCATTGGGTGCGGAGTTAAGCAACCGAATATTATCAAGAATGTTTAAAAAAACCAGCAGCAGTATTTTAGCAAGCCAGCTGGCAACGATTTTTGCCATTATTGCTTCTGTTATTTTCCCCTGGGTTGGCATTTCCATTTTCTTTTTCCTACTGCATGAAACCGGCAGAGGAATGACTAATCCGCTAGTAGAAAATTATCTGCATAAGCATGCGCAGTCCGATAAAAGGGCAACCATTGTTTCTTTTAAAAGCATGATAACCCAGGGCGGAGCGGCAGTCGGCCTTTTGGTTTTTGGCCTACTTGCCAAAACTCTCGGCATCAACCAGACCTGGCTTATTGCCGCGCTTGTCTTACTGCTTACAACGCCTATGGTGTTAAAGCTTAAAGACAGCCAATAAACTAAAGGCACGAGAATTTTCTTGTGCCTTCTTTTTCTATAAAAATAAAGGGTATTAAACCGCGGAGTCCCGCACCTTAATTAAAACATACAAGACGGGATCCTTGATTTTTCACTCCGCCAAAGGCGAAGGATTAATTGGGACAAGTCGTTGACGCGTCAAAGCTGGATAATTACAGCTTGTTTCCCTCGCCTTACGTCGCCAATAAAATATATAAAAACCTTTAGAAGCCCCCACCTCCGCCGCCGCCTCCTCCTCCACCGCCTCCGCCGCCAAAGCCGGAACTACTGCCGGGTGCGCGTGAAGCGGAACTTATTGAACCGGCAAAAGCGCCTCCCAAAGAACCGGCAAAAGCGCCTACATGGGCAGCAGAAAAACCGCTGCCACTATACCAAATTGGCGAATAAGGACTGCCTTCTTTTTGAAGTTTTGCAAAAACATCGGCAAATTGTTCGGCCCACTTGTTTTCAACGTCTAATGCCAAAGCATAAGGCAGAAATTTTTCAAAAAGCTCCGGCGTTTTTTCAGGCGGATTATGAAAATTCATCCGATCTTTTTCAGTGACAGTTAAAAACCACACGAAACCTTCGATATAATCCAAAATTTCTTGTCCTTTTTTCGTTCTAGCCGGAATTAAAAAAAAGAAAATTGAATTAATTATCATCAGCAAAATTATTATTGCAATCATGCCGCTTCCGGTCATGTCAAATAAAATTTTTATTACATATATTTCCGCACCAATAAACGGTATTGAAAAAAGTGTGAGAAAAATTGCCGGGAAAACACCAAAAATACTGTCACTTACTTTTTTCCAGGCAGTAATTACTGCAAAAATAAGAGCGCTAACACCAAGTGTCCATATTGAAAGCCAAAAGGAAAGAAATACAATTGGCACTAGTAATGCCCGATTAAATATTAAAACTGAGAATACAACAACGGCGGTAATCGCCAAGCCAAATACAAAAAATTTCCAATTGGTGGAAAAATACTCTTTATTATATCTGCTTTTAAGTAAATCTTTCAGCTCCTTACTGGCGGCAGAAATATCCTCATAATTTTTATTTTTAATTTCAATTTCATTTTTTTCCTCGGAAAAAAGTTCATCAAGCATTTTGGCTTCTTCGTCGTTAAGCTTCCCAGAATCAGTACTCTTAATTATTTTGTAATGGCTTTTTGTTTTATCGATTTTCAAATAACCCTTTATCGCCATGTTAATCAAATTCGCAATAAAAACCTTATTATCGTAGCCCATCTTTTTTATATACCTGACTGCGGCCGGTGAAAGATCAACAGGCGGATCATATTGGGGAATAATTGTTCCTTTTTTTGGATCATTACCGAATTTTAGCCAAACAATTACATAATATAAAATTAAAATAAGTATTCCAATCAAGCCGACAATTACATATATATTATCTTGTATATAATAATCCGTTTTTTCCTGCTGGGTGGGCTGTCCAACAATTCCCTTGGGCCAGCCGACGACAATTGTTAATCCTTCATACGCTTTTAGTGGTGCATTGGTTTCAAAATATGGCTTGTTATCTAAAATTTCCGAAGTAAAATTTTTATCTTGCGATTTTGTTTTACCGGTAAATCCGTCCAGCTTAATTTGATCGGCCGTAATCCCTTCTGGCAAAGTGACTGTAACCGAAGCTTTATCTATTGGAAAAATCCAGCCCTGGCCGGTGACATTCCAATA
Organism: uncultured Gammaproteobacteria bacterium; assembly: GCA_964535715.1. Taxonomy (GTDB): domain Bacteria; phylum Patescibacteriota; class Patescibacteriia; order Buchananbacterales; family UBA6539; genus CAZCCC01. The sequence continues at coordinate 11,861 of CAZHUO010000013.1, forward strand.
AAGCTCGTCATGATCTTCAAAAAATCCAAGCTGTCTGGTTGTTTGATAAACCAAAGTATAAGTATATTGGCCGCTTGGTATATAAACATTTTTGTCGCCCATATAAATTCTAACTCCATTATTTAGCGATTCCGTCCAATAGCCTATTTTTTTACCATCCCTTTTTACATCCAAAATTTCAAAGCCGACATTATATTTAAGGCCAAAATTATCTTTATAGCTGGTGGGAAAATCCCGATATACTCCCCTTTTTATTTCTTGTCCCAAAGCGTTAACCGTAATATTTTCAGCAACAATTAAAGAGCCATCCAAATTGACGGCAATTTCACTTGAAAAATTAAGGATTCTTTCCTGACCAAACGATTGGGCTAAAACATTTTGACCAAAAAATAAAACAAAAGCCGAAAATAATAATGCGATAATTGCGATTTTTTTAAACATATTTTTAATTATTTATTTTAATTATGCAAAAATTTCTGATGATGATTTATTATCCTGCCTTGCCAAAACATTTGAAATGCAATGGACATTTCCTTTAATAACATGGCTAAAATCTCTAACCGGAATAGGCTTATAGCCAAGTTGCTGATAGGTTTTAAATGCTTGCAAGCCCTTTTCTTTTAAGTCCTTTTCCGCTATTGCTTGGCTGTTTTTAAAATCTCCATTAACTTCGGTCGGAAAAACAGGGAAAATAATTTTCTTTTCGCCGGTTATTTTATCGACAAACGGAATGGCATTTACTGAGGAATAACTATTATCTAAATCATTTTGAGTTATATCAATATTTTTTACTTGATAACCCAAAGCTTCCAGCTGAGATTGTTGAAAGCGGAGTTTTTTTGCGGCATCTGAATTATCATCAATCTTATTTAACGCCGCTTTTTTATCAGCCAAAATAATGAAAGATTGATCAATGTGCGGCATAAATTCGGATTGGAAACCATTACCCATAACTACTACTTCAGCACCTCCAAATTGTTTCGAAATCATCTTAGCAATTTCACTAATGGTTTTTTCATCCTTTTTTTGTTGATAATAATATTGGGTATCAATTAAATCATCATAACCGATAAAAATTCGCAACCCATCTTCAGTTTGATCAAAAGTCACATTACCTCCTTCGAAAAAAAATGGGGCTTCTAAAACCCCTTGCTTTCCAAATGTTTGCTCAATTAATTTTCTTCTTGAAGTGATTCTCTTGTTAGTTGCTGGATTTTCTTTTGTAATTGCAGTTAATGGCACAATAAATTTTTCTTCGCCGTTGACTGAGACTGCTTCACCCAAATCTTGCGCCCAGGCCTCTATCATGCCTGAATCATCACTTGCTTGATGATAATTAGCTCGATCAGCTAATCCCATTTCAGCAATCATTTTTTCTGTTCTTAATCTGTCAGCCGGTGAAACAATAATTTCAATTTGTGTATACTTTGGTAAATTTTTTAATAAATCATTATAAAGATTTTTTAAATATGGCGTAACTTCACTTATATCATCGCTTTCCTTTTTTTCACCTTCTTTATTGGTATTAGGAATTGAAATTAAAATTTTATCCATTACTCGCTGATATTCCGGAACAACAGTTACTTCATTTTCATTTTTTGATTCCTTGATGATAATTTGATCTGACAGCGATTCTGAACTAATACTCGCAATTCCCGCCTTGGCTTCGTTACTCAAAGCTAAAGTACCAAAAGCGGTAGCCGCTATTTTCAAAAAATCTCGTCTAGAAACCTCCTGACCTTCCGGTTTTTTCGGCTTTTCGGTCTCGGATTCAGGAATATATCCTTTTTCTCTAAACATATTTCATAATTCCTTTTTGATATTATTAATAAATTAATAATCTGCATATTAATAATAACAGTAAATTAAATAAAAAATAAGCCCCCTAGAAAGGCTTACTTTACGGTTGTGGACGTTTCGTCGATTATTTCCGCGGGCGGAATATAAACGACAAACATAGTTTCCGTGCCATCCGTATAGGAAAATTGGAGACAAACATTGTTGAGATCTTTGCAATCGCCGCGCGTACTCATTGTAGTCTTGCCTTTTGACTTTGTCTCATAAATTTCCGGCTCATCGGTTTCGGTGTAGTTATTGCCCTCTTTCTTAAGATTACGGATTTCGGTTCCCGTCTCCAGAATGCCTGAATGGTTGAAAAAATAATATTTCAGCGACTTGACTTTAATATCCGCTTGTCCCTGATTTTCAACCATATAGGCTACAACAAACTGAAAAGGGAATTTCGGATTGACACCGTAAAAGGACGAATATGATTCCTTTTTGGCATCAGTGACTTTTATTGTCAGCCTGCCGTCAGTTAATTCCTGACCAAGTCCTCCCCTAAATGCCTTGCCGGTAAAATCGGAAGGCTGAAAAACTTCTACTATATCTTCCGATTTTTCTTTATAAATTATTACAACATCGCCGGGCTTCATATTTTTTTGTTTTTTTATTAACCAAGAAGATAATCTTTCTATGTCTTCATCGGACAGAGAATCAATACTTGGCGTTTCTCCCGGCTCTACCCAGGCTATAGCCGGATCATTAATGTCGTCAGGCAATTCAATGTTTCCTATCCTTTCACCGGCATATGCGCTTGAAATGATTGCCATAAAAAACACAGACAAAAAAAACAGGCACTGCACCACACTTTTTTCATAAACTCTTTTCATCATCGTCTTTCTCCTATTTTTTTAATGAACATCAAAATTTAGTGATACTTTATCACTAGCTTTTTTTTACTCTAATTTCGTCAATTTGTCAAAAAATTAGAATAATAAAGGGTATTAAACCGCGGAGTCCCGCTCCATAATTAAATATGAATAAGACGGGATCTTTGATTTTTCACTCCGCCAAAGGCGAAGGATTAATCGAGACAAGTCGCCGACGCGTCAAAGCCGCTTTGGCGACGGAGCGCTGCGGAGAGTATTTCACCCTTTGATGGCTTCCTTCTCACGATACGATTAATTAATTAAACCTGTGTCGTAGCGGCTTAACTAGATCCCGCACCTATTTTACTGATCACTGTTTTGATTAAATAATCTATTTCATAACTGTAGAAAAAATTAATTATGAAAATGATTAATGAGTAAAATAGGTGCGGGACTCTCGCCCTACGCCACTGTCGATCGAGATCGACGTGGCTTACGTCGCCAATAAACCAAAAAATAATCAAAAAAATTTCGTTTAATTTTAGCTTAAAATTCGCATCACCGTCATAAAATTTGGCTAATTTTAGATATTTTATCTTTTTTTTAAAGTAATTTATCATTGACAAAAATAGCCATATATGATAAGATGATAAACTTTCCCAAAAATGGGAATTTTTAATTTGTCCTCAATAATAAATTGATTATGAATATACTGAAAAAAAACCTAAAAAACATCTGGTCTCGCCGATTGGAAATATTGGTGCTTTTGGCTTTAATTTTTGAATTTAGTTTTCCTCATTATGCTTTGGCCGCTGAAACCTTTTATACTGGCCAGGAAGAAAGCATTCTTTTGCCAAACTATACAATCAGTGCTCCAATAGAAGACAAAAATAATAAAGTATCAATATCTCCTTTGATTAAAAAAGAAAAAGTCATAAAAACTTATAATATTCCGATTACCGCTTATTCAAGCACTGTTGATCAATGCGACAGCACTCCTTGCATCACTGCCAATGGTTTTGATCTTTGCAAGCACAACCAAGAAGACGTAATTGCTGCAAATTTTTTGCCTTTTGGCACAAAAGTGAGGATTCCCGAAATTTTTGGCGACAGAATTTTTACGGTTCAGGACAGAATGAATGCCCGCTATTATTATCGAGCTGATATTTGGATGAAGACTAGGGAGTCTGCCATAAAATTCGGTTTGGTTTATACTACAATAGAAGTTTTAGAATAAATTTAATATAACCATAAAATAAAAAAGGCTTGCAATTTAAGCCTTTTTTTGTTAGAATAATTCAGTCTGATAAATAACAGCTAACTGCTATAAAGCTAACTGTTAAATGTTAATCTGCCTGACGGCAGGCAGGTTGTAAACTGTCATTTTCGGCCTGATAGCCAAGTGGTAAGGCAGAGGTCTGCAAAACCTTTATCGCGGGTTCGATTCCCGCTCAGGCCTCCAAAAGTTTGGTGTCGGGACAAAACAT
>CAZHUO010000013.1:16098-40687 GCA_964535715.1 uncultured Gammaproteobacteria bacterium
TTATTATAAATGTGGGTTCTGCGCCATAGGCGCACTCGCCTTTGGCGAGGATTCCCGCTCAGGCCTCCAAAAGTTTGGTGTCGGGACAAAACATTTATTATAAATGTGGGTTCTGCGCCATAGGCGCACTCGCCTTTGGCGAGGATTCCGCCCGTGTCCTCCAGAAGTTTGGTGCCGGGACAAAGCCTTTATCGCGGGTTCTGCGCGACATTAAAAATTTAAAAAGCACACTAGCCTATGGCGGGGATTCCCGGTTGGAACTCTAAAAATTTTTTATCAAAACAAAATTTAAAAATCTAATTTAACTAATAACCTACTACCTACAACCTAAAAAGCTAACCTATGAATGTAACAGAACTTGCGAGAAAATTAAAAGTTCCTACCAAAGAGCTGCTTGAAATTTTGCCGGCAGTCGGTTTTGGTATAGGCCGAAGAGCAATTAAAATTGACGACCGCCAAGCGCAAAAAGTAATTGAGCAATGGCCAAGGCTTTTTGCTCAATACAAAGCACAAAATGCTCCTGAAGAAAAAGCGGCAAAAGTTGAAGAAGCTTCCTTAGTCTTGGAACAAAAAACAATAACCATACCCCAAACAATAAAAGTTAAAGAATTCGCTGAAAAATTAAAGCGGTCAATTTCGCAAGTAATGGCTGAGCTGATGAAAAACGGCGTTTTATCTTCAATGAACGAAGAGATTGATTTTGATACTGCGGCAATCGTCGGCCAGGAGCTAGGATTCGAAATACTGCCCGATGAAAATATTAATACGGAAAAAGAAAAAACAACTTCCGAAAAACTTGAAGCCTTGCTGTCTGAAGAAAATAAAAATGAATTAAAAACACGCCCGCCGGTAGTTGTTGTCATGGGTCATGTTGACCATGGTAAAACCAAACTGCTTGATGCAATCAGAAAAACCAACGTCGTCGAAGGTGAAAGCGGCGGAATCACCCAGCACATGGGCGCCTATCAAACCGAAAAAAACGGGAAACTGATTACTTTTATCGACACACCCGGCCATGAAGCATTCACAACAATGAGATCACGGGGCGCCAGAGTTGCCGATATTGCCATTTTGGTTATTGCCGCAGACGACAGTATTCAACCTCAAACAAAAGAATCAATTAAGATAATCAAGTCAGCCGGCTTGCCGATGATTGTTGCAATCAATAAAATTGATAAGCCTGAAGCAAACCCAGACAAAGTCAAGCAGGATTTAGCGGCAATGAATCTTACGCCTGAAGAATGGGGCGGCAAAACAATTATTGTGCCCATTTCCGCCAAGCAGAATATCGGAATTAAAGAACTTTTGGAAATGATTGTTTTAGTTTCTGATACCGAAAAAGATGAGATTATGGCCAATCCTAAAAAGCTTGCAGTTGGTACAATCGTTGAATCTCATATCGACAAAGGACAGGGTCCGGTTGCGACAGTACTTATTCAAAATGGCACTCTGAAGGCGGGCGATCTTGTTGAAGTTTCTGGAAATTTTTACGGTAAAATCAGAGCAATGAAAGACTACAACGGAAAAGACATAAATGAAGCACCGCCTTCAACTCCGGTTAAAATATTGGGACTAAAAGCGGCTCCAAGTGTCGGCGATATCTTAGAAGTTAAATCCGATGTCTCCAAAAAAAGCAGAATGAATAAATATCAGCTAACCCAGCAAGCAGTTGATTATGCAAGGCCAACCGACATGTCCGCAGAAAAAATTGGTTTAAAATCATTAAATATAATTTTAAAAGCCGATGTTTTAGGTTCGCTTGAAGCGATTATCTCTTCTTTGGGAAAAATGGATCACCAAGATGTTAAAGTAAACATTATCGGTAAAGGCTTGGGCAATATTAATGAAAGTGATATAAAAAGGGCGGAAGCTTCCAATTCTATAATATATGCCTTTCATGTTAAGCCGACACAGGACGGGAGTAATTTGGCAAAAGAAAAGAAAGTTGAAATTAAATATTACGATATCATCTATAAGCTGCTTGAAGACGTCAAGGAAAAAATGGAAAAATTATTATCCCCCGAGGTTATAAGAACGGATCTTGGGCGGCTTAAAGTTTTGGCGGTTTTCCGCAAGGAAAATAACTCAATGATTATCGGCGGCAGCGTCACAAAAGGCATCGCCAGACTAAATGCCAAAGTTGACGTAATCCGCGAAAAAATAAAAATTGCAACAGGAAGCATAACTCAGCTTCAAGCCAATAAGGTAAATGTAAATGAAGCCGGCCTGGGAAAGGAATGCGGAATGAAATATGAGGGAAAACCGATAATTGAAGAAGGTGATTTCTTGGAATTTTATACCGAGGAAATTAAAGTAAAAAAAATTTAATAGTATGTAGCTTGTAGCACCTTCTAAAAGCTGCCGGCTAAAAGCTATCTATAATGTCTCATAGAATAGAACAAATCAATGAATTAGTCCGTCATGAACTTGGTCAAATAATTTTGACTGAGATTGAATTTCCCAAAGACTGTTTAATGACAATTGTCGGGGTTGAGTCTTCAAAGGATTTGCGGCATGCCAAAGTTTGGATTTCAGTAATTCCGGGAAAATATAAAAAAAAGGCTTTAGATAAACTCAATCTTAATATCGGCCACCTGCAATTTTTACTTAATAAAAAATTAACAATGAAGCCTTTGCCTCGCCTGCGCTTTGTAATTGACGATACCGAAATGAAAGCCCAGGGAATTGAGGAAATACTTGACCGAATCAGAAAAAACAGCTAGTATATTTAGCTGGGCATTTACAGACTGCCTTGCCTAAATATATATGGAAATTTCTCCCACAAATCAAAAAATATATTCAAAAATTAAGGATGCTAATAACATCCTTATTATAGTCCACCCAAACCCCGATGCCGATGCCTTGGGAAGTATGGCTGCTTTAGTGCATTTACTTGATAATTTGGGGAAAAAACACACTAAATTCTGCCTAAACCAGCCGCCGGATAATTTAGCCTGGATAGTCAATTTTGAAAAATTTGCAAGCGAACCAAGCCAAATTTTAAAAGCTGATTACGACTTGGCAATAGTGCTTGATTCGGGCGATTTAAAATATGCCGGGGTTGAGGAAATTTTTAAGAATATTCAAAAAAAAATATTTTTAATTAATATTGACCACCACGCCACAAATAATTTTTTCGGCGATTTAAATTTAGTGGAAACCAATGCGGTTTCAACAACCGAAATAATTTATCTATTACTGAAATCATTGAAAATAAAAATCGAGCCAAAAACGGCAAATGTCATTTTGGCCGGAATCATTGGAGATACTTATAATTTCACGAATCCGAATACGGATTACAAATCACTAGAGCACGCTTCGGAACTATTGCTTTTGGGAGCAAGGATTGACTGGATTTTTGACTCTATCTTTAAAAATAAAACAATAGAAACTTTAAAAATTTGGGGTGAAATTTTTATCGGCTTAAAATATAATAGCGATTTAGAAATTGCCTACACGATTACTGATTTCAAAAGTTTTGATGCAAACGTCAATCCCACAGATGTCTCTGAGGGTGTGGCAAACTTTTTAAATAATATTACCGGAGTAAGGGCGGCATTGATTTTACAGCAGCTGGATAATGAAACTATCAAAGGCAGCTTTAGAACGAACAATGACTTGATTGATGTTTCTAAATTGGCTAGAATATTAGGAGGCGGCGGGCACCGCAAAGCAGCCGGCTTTAAGCTAAAAGGACGGATAGTTGAGACAGACGAAGGCTGGCAGATTGTTTAGGCTTTAGACACTAGGCATTAGGAAGCTAGGAATCAGTTATAATCCTAGCGCCTAGCGCCTAATATCTAACTTCTAAAATATGTACCTCATTCCGACAGTCATCGAAAAATCAAGTTTTGGCGAACGGGCTTATGACATTTATTCCCGCTTGCTTAAAGAGCGTATTATTTTTTTGGGTTCGCCAATCGACGATCCGGTGGCAAATACCGTAATCGCCCAGCTTTTGTTTTTAGACAGCGAGGATTCAAAAAAAGACATAAAAATATACATAAATACTCCAGGCGGATCTGTGACTGCCGGCTTAGCAATTTACGACACCATGCAATATGTTAAATCAGACATTACGACAATCTGTGTCGGCATGGCCGCTTCGATGGGTGCAGTATTGCTTGCCTCAGGAGCCAAAGGCAAAAGAATAGCTTTACCCAACTCTGAGATTATGCTTCACCAAGTAATGGGCGGAGTTGAAGGCCAAGCTACCGATGTTAAAATCCGAGCTGAGCATATTTTAAAAATTAAAGACCGAATGAATCAAATTTTAGCCAAGCATACGGATCAGACGATTAAAAAAATTGAACAAGACACTGACCGCGATTATTTCATGAGTGCCGAAGAAGCTAAAACATACGGGATTATTGATAAGATTATTAAGTAGGTTGGTAGGTTGATAGATTGGTAGACCCGTAAAATATAATTAAATATATATAAAAAAAATTGATTAATTTCTGACATCTAGAGTCTAGCGTCTAACACCTATGACCTAATACCTAAACTGATCTTGACATATCCCGCGCAGCTTTGCTAATATAGCTATATCATTAACAATTGAGGTTTATCAAGAGTGCTACCTGTAAAGGGAACTGACCCAATGGTAGCCAGCAACTCTTTTCGGGTTTATCGAAAAGTAAGTGCTAAATTCAGCCCAAAAATGGGGAAGATAACAAAAAGAGAAAAGCTCTTCAGAAATCTTGTCCGAAGGGTTTTTTTGATCGAAAAAAGCCAATCTTCCCCCAACTCCGGGCATCAGCTCGGATAAAAGGTTGGCTTTTTTGGATCTTTAGATTAATTTTTGTGTTGGCCAAAACTTAACATGGAGGAAAATCAAATGGTTAACATTAATTCGCTGTCACAGGCCGTGGATGTGCTCGAAATTAACTTTAATACTGCAAAAAAAGCGGGAAAAGTGAAAGAAACCGAAATATTTGACCGAGCACGGGCTAAGCAAATCATTGTGAAACCGGGCAGAAATGGCAATGCCGACAGGTGTGTAGTTTACTATACTACCCCAACGGGAGAAGAAGATACCAGAATTTTGCGCTCTCATGATTACCCGGCGCTAATCACAAACTAGCCTTGCTTATGAAAAAATTTAACTAAAAAGGGGAGAAATTGAAGGATTCAATCCTAAAATTACTCCCTTATTTTTTAAATAATGCTCAATATTTAACCAAAAAATTAAAAAATCCGACTATTGCAAAAAACCCAAAAGCATGCTACAATCTAAATGCTTAATTAATAACTGAAATAGAAAATTAGCTATGCGGATAGATTTTAGCAGTACTGCTGAAAAAAGCATTTTTTCCCTTAAATTTTACGTCTTACCAACTCTAACTCGTAAGGATACTAAGTCTTCCAATTTTGGGAAAACTGAAATTAACTCTACACCTTCCTTATCCAAATAAGGCAAGGTTTTTTTGGCGTTAAATTTATTTAACGGCAAAATCCGCAAAAAAATTACCACTGCTGATTCTCTATCTCGCTTATCGGAGATATTTTATGGAAATTATTTTTTGGATTGCCGCTTTACCAATTGGCGTCCTTTTCGGCGTATTTTTTGGTTACCAAATGAGAAAAATTTGGGCGGTAAAAAAGAAAGATACAATTGAAACTAAAGTCGAAACCCTTCTTAATGAAGCCAAAGCCAAACAGAAAGAAATTCTGCTTCAGGCAAACGACAAGGCATTGGATATCATTAGAGAAGCTAAAGTCGAAGAAAAAGAAAAACAGCAAAACCTCATCCGTTCACAAAAAAGATTAGAACAAAGAGAAGCCCTTTTTGACCAAAAGCTTCTTGAACTAGAGAATAAAAAACAGGATCTTTTAGAAAAAGCGGAAAAAATAGAAAAAATCAAAAAAGAAATCGGAAAAATTAAAGAAGAACAGATGGCTAAACTGGAAAAAGTTGCCAATTTAACCAAAGAAGAAGCAAAAAAAGTGCTTTTAGATAACACTGAACGCGAAATCAAAGAAGATTTAATTGGCAGGATTAAAAAGCTTAATTCCCAGTCAAATGAAGAACTCGCTAAACAAGCCAGAGAACTTTTGGTTTTAGCAATCCAGCGCTGCGCGGTTTCACATGCCGCTGAAAGCACCACGACAACAATTGACCTGCCAAGTGATGAAATGAAAGGCCGGATAATCGGGCGCGAAGGCAGAAATATTCGAACAATTGAAAGAATCACCGGAGTGGAAATAATTGTTGATGATACTCCGCAGGCAATAACGGTTTCAGGCTTTTCGCCAATCAGGCGCCATGTTGCCAAAAAAGCTTTGGAAAAATTAATTTTAGACGGCAGAATTCATCCGGTTAAAATTGAAGAAGCGATTGAAACCGCTAAAAAAGAATTAGCTCAGGAGATAAAAGAAGCCGGAGAGAATACTTTATATGAATTAGGCATTACCGGCATTGATCCGAAGTTGACCCAAATTTTAGGAAGGCTGAAATACCGGACAAGCTATGGCCAAAATATTTTGCAGCATTCTATTGAAATTGCAAATCTTTCAACCCTCTTGGCCCAAGATTTGGGAGCTGACGTCACAATCGCCAAAAAGGGCGGACTTTTCCATGATATCGGCAAAGCGGTTGACCATGAAGTCCAGGGAGGCCATCCGGAAATCGGCTATGATATTTTAAAAAAATTCGGTATGCCGGAAGAAATCGCTTATATTGCCAAAGGCCATCATGATGATAATCCCAAAACTCTTGAGGCAATTATTGTCAAAGTCGCCGATGCTATTTCCGGAGCCAGGCCGGGCGCCAGAAAAGACACTTACGAACAATATCTGCAGCGCCTTGAAGATTTGGAAAAAGTTGCAACAAGCTTTGCCGGAGTTGATAAGGCTTATGCAATTCAGGCCGGCCGGGAAATCAGAGTATTTGTTGTGCCTGAAGAAATTGATGATTTGGCTTCATACAAGATTGCCAAAGAGATTGCCAAAAAAATTGAAGCTGAACTTAAATATCCCGGTGAAATAAAAGTGACAATAATCCGCGAAACCAGAATTATTGAATACGCCAGATAATTAGCTTGTAGCTATTTAGCTTCTTAGCTTTTTAGATATTTTGATATAAATCAACATAGCGCAACTTATACTTAATTTTAGTTTGCGTTATGACAAAAATTTTTACCTATCAGGATTTGATAGTTTGGCAAAAATCAATGGATTTAGTTGTGGCGATTTATGACCTAACAGAAAAATTTCCACAGCAAGAAATCTATGGATTAACTTCCCAGATGAGACGATGCTGTGTTTCTATTCCTTCTAATATTGCTGAGGGCAGGCGGCGTGGTAATAAAAAAGATTATCGTCAATTTTTACTAATTTCCTACAGCTCTGGGGCGGAATTGGAAACACAAATTCAAATTGTTAAGAGACTGAAATTTGGAATTAATCTAGATTTTATTAAAGTTGATTGTCTATTAAATGAAATAATGAGAATGTTAAATAAAATTATTTCCACCCTAAAAACCTAACAAGCTACAACCTAATAAGCTAAACTATGAAAATACTATTCTTCGGCGACATCATCGGCAAAATCGGACGGAAAGCAATGAAAAAAGCTTTGCCTGAATTAAAAAAGGAATTAGAGCCTGATTTTGTAATCGCCAATGTTGAAAATTTGGCTCATGGAACCGGCGTCACCCAAAAGACCTTGGATGAACTAATCGAATGCGGAGTCGACTTTTTCACTTCAGGAAATCACATATTTAAAAAACCAGAAGCGGAAACAATACTTAAAGATAAAGAATCAAATCTACTCAGGCCGGCAAACTACCCCGACAATTACCCCGGCACTGGGGCAAAGATAGTCGAGGTTGGATCAAAATCGGTTTTAATTGTAAATTTGATCGGCCGGGTATTTATGAAAGACGAAGTAAATTGTCCATTCAAAGAACTTGATAAGATTTTAGAGAAATTTGATTTAAATAAAATATCAGCAATTATTGTTGATCTTCACGCCGAAGCAACGTCAGAAAAACAGGCCTTCGGCTGGTATGCTGACGGAAGAATTTCAGCGGTTTTTGGCACCCATACCCATATTCCAACGGCTGATGCAAGAATTCTCAATAACGGCACTGCTTATATAAGCGATGTTGGCATGGTCGGGGCTTATGAATCGGTTATTGGCGATAAAATTGAACCGATTATCCAAAGTTTTTTAGCCGAAGTCCATCCCAAAATCGAAATTCCCGAAGAAGGCCCTGTCCAGGTTAATGCCGTCTTGGTTGAAATTAACAGTAACTCAAAAAAAGCCTTAAGTCTAAAAAGGGTGGACAGAATAGTTTTGGTGTAGTATTATTTACCTATCAGGCTAAATAAAAGATACTAATTACCAGCCCCAAATTGACATGGGGCAAATAAAATAATTAACGCCACATTATAAGTGGTTTAGAAAGGAGCAACCATGAATAAAGCAGAATTAATTGACGTCATCAGCGGAAAAATCGGGATTTCTAAAAAAGAAACCGAGGACGTTATCGATACCATGGTAGATACAATTGTTAGCAAGCTTAAAGAAGGTGATGAAGTAACTTTAACCGGCTTTGGCGCTTTTTCGGCGCGAACCAGAAAAGGGCGGATCGGAGTTAATCCGCGAAATCCGGAGGAAAAAATTGATATTCCATCAGTTGTCGTGCCTAAATTTAAAGCGGGAAAAAATTTAAAAGAAGCCTTAAAAGGAAAGAGCAGTAAAACAGAAGTAAAGAAAGAAGAAATAAAGGAAGCAGAAGTTCCAACCCAAGCAACCGAGTAATTTAGATAAAAAAATAGCAGCAGAATCAATGCTGCTATTTTTTTATTATATAAATTTACTCAAATAAAAATATTAATCATAAATATTTTAATGATTGACGACTGCCATTATATATGTTAAATTATTTAACTATCGATAAACCAAAACCTTGTTGAAAGGAGGTAATTTTTATGAGTAGTGTAACAGTGTCGGAAGTGTTTAAGGCTTATCAAGTCGCCCGTGGCGAAAGAGAAAAGGGGAAATCTCCCTTGTATGGACAGGCCCTAGTGGCACAAGCAAGATTAATGGAGGCTCTTGATGGCTGTACAGCAGAAATTGAATTGGATACGGATACGATAAATGTTCTCGTTCCTTTTCTAGCCGCTCAGCAAATGAGAGGCAGTCAGGCCGAAATAGCGTCTCGGCCATGACAACTTTAAGGCGATTTTTTTTGCCTCGACCCGAAGATTAATCAACGGGTCTTTTTTTATACCCCGCCGACGCCTGTTTGTCGACAGACTTTGGCAGGCAAACAAAAAACCGCCCCAACTGCGAGGCGATCCAAGTAAACAATAAAATTTGACGGTTTACAGTTAACTATCACGAAATAGCGTTAACTGTTAAATGTTAACTGTTATATTGGTGGGACGTGGAGGGCTCGAACCTCCGACCTTCTCCTTAAGAGGGAGCAGCTCTACCAACTGAGCTAACGTCCCGTATTAACAGTTAACATTTAACAGCCTGCCTGCCGGTAGGCAGATTTACAGTTAACTGTTATTTATCTGGCTAAACCTGAAAAAAATCAATTTGACAACTTAATGATCTAATCCCGCACCAAATTCGCACCCGAAAGGACTTGAACCTTTAACCTACTGGTCTCCAGAACAAATCGCGCCCAGTAGGAGTCGAACCTACAACCTTCTGGTCCGAAGCCAGACGCTCTATCCATTGAGCTATAGGCGCAAAAGGGCGCGATTTGTTCGGGATAAACTCCACTAAGTATTCTACTTCAGCTGTCAAAAAGAACAACATGGTAAATTATTATAACTTAAACAGACTAACATAAAAACAAAAAAAAATCAACCCTAGCTTAATATTCATAAAAGGGCTGACTTTAATTATTAGTCTAGGAAATCCGGACTGATCATGTGCGACTGGGCGGATTCTTTGGAAACCAATTTCTCATTATAAAGATTAATTAATGCCTGATCCATTGTAATCATTCCTTCTTCGGCGCTTGTCTGAATTACGGTTTTTATCTGGGTAATTTTATTTTCCCTAATTAAATTTGAAACTGCCGGTATATTAAGAAGTATTTCTCTAGCCGCAACTCTGCCGCCGCCTTCTTTAGGTAGAAGCTGCTGGGAAATGACGGCGTTTAAAGTCATTGAAAGCTGAAGCCTTATTTGCTGCTGCTGATGCGATGGAAAAATATCAATAATACGGTCAATGGTTTGAGCGGCGTTGTGAGTATGCAATGTTGCCAAAACTAAATGGCCGGTTTCAGCCAATGTAATTGTCGTGGCAATTGTTTCAAGATTTCTCATTTCACCAACCATTATGACATTTGGATCCTGCCTTAAAACATGTACTAGCGCCTCCTGAAAAGAAGACATGTCGGAATGAAGCTGCCTTTGTCTGATTACGCTTTTTTCCGGCTTGAATAGAAATTCTATCGGATCTTCAAGCGTTACAATATGTTCTGATCTGGTTTGATTTATATAGTTTATCATTGCCGCCAGCGCCGTTGATTTTCCGCAGCCTGTTGGTCCGGTCATTAAAACCAAGCCTTGTTTCATATCCAAAAGTTTATAGGCGATTTCCGGCATCTGGATATCTTTCATATTTGGAATTTTTGAGGATATTACTCTGGCAACAAGCCCGATATTATTTTTTTCCCAATGAAGGTTGACTCGAAAACGATGGCCGGTTTTTATTTCATATGAAACGTCAAGCTCTTTTTGGCTTACAAAAATAGATTTTTGCTCATCATTTAGCATTGGGTAAATTAAATCCTGAGCGCTCTTTTCAGTAATCTTTGGCTGATCTTTAATCGGCTTAAGATTGCCATCAATCCTTAAAATCGGCGGCATGCCAACCAATATATGAAGGTCTGACGCACTCTTGTCAACTGCAATTTTAAAGAGGCTGTCTATGGACATAATTTTTATTTTTTAATTTTTAAAATTTATTATTCCCAGTTTTTCTTTTTTATTGCTCTCTCAGCGGCTTTAACCTGAGCTTCCTGTTTGCTGGTGCCGCTGCTTGTGGCAATCAGCTCATCTCCCAAATAAACTCCAACTTGAAATTTCTTTTCATGATCCGGGCCACTTTCTTTTAGTACCTGATAAGTCGGGGTAATGCCCAATTTATCTTGAGCCATTTCCTGAAACTTGCTTTTTGGATCCTGGTAAAGCTTGTTTGAAAGTATGTCCGGAAGTTCGGGAATGACCAGTTCACTAATAAACTTTTTGGCAACTTGATAGCCCTGATCAAGATAAATTGAACCAATTAATGCTTCAAAAGCATTCGCCAATATATAGTTTCTGGCTTTGCCGTTTGTGTCTTTTGATTCACCCTTGCTTAAGTATAAATATTCTTCCATGCCGGATCTTTTGGCAACTTTTGCCAGCATTTGACCGTTAACCAAACTTGCCCGCCAATTAGTGAGCTCGCCTTCAGGATTTGGAAAATTTTGATACAAATATTCGGTGACAACAAGCTCTAAAACCGCATCACCTAGAAATTCCAGTCTTTCATTGTGTGATAGCGCAAAACTGGAATTTTCATTAATATATGAACGATGGACAAATGATTGTTTTAAAAGCTCCTGATTTTTAAAAGTAATTCCGATTTTTTTTTCAAATTTGGAAAAGTCTTTCATTTTCTGATAAATATTTAATTATTAATTTTTTCTTTTTTTTCTTCAACTTCTTCCTTGGGATTTTCCTTGATCATTTCTTTATATATTGTCCCCAAAACGCCATTTACAAACTTCCCGGAAGATTCTCCGCCAAAAGTCTTAGCAAGTTCTATTGCCTCGTTTATTGCAACTTTTTCCGGAATATCTTTGTCATAACTCATTTCAAATATTCCGATTCGCAAAACGTTTCTGTCAATCATTGTAATCTGTTCAAGAGGCCATTCCGGAGCGTATTTTATTATCAGCTGGTCAATAGCTGATTTATTATCAACCACTCCTTTGACCAAATGAATAATAAAACCATTATCTTCAAACTGAGGAGCGAATTCTTTTCGGTTGCTTTCAATGATTTCTAAGATTTTGTTTTGATCAAAATCCTTATCATTAAAATCTATCTGGTATAAAGTTTGTAGCACAATTGTGCGGGCTAAATGGCGGTTGGACATAGGTTAGTTTAGCTTTTTAGCTTTTTAGCTTTTTAGCCGGTCGTTTAAAAAGCTAAGAAGCTACAACCTAAAAAGCTGATTATTTCTTTTCTTTTTTTCTGCCAGAGGCAGATCCGCCTTTGGCGGACTTCTTTACTTTTAATTTAATAACTTCTCTGCCCTGATAGCTTCCGCAAGTTGGGCATACCCGATGCGGTCTTGTGGGCTTTTTGCATTTTGGACATTTTATAAGATTTATTTTTTTTAAAGCCTCATGCGAACGGCCGCGATTTGTTCTTGATTTATTCCTTCGCTTTGATGGTACTGACATATTTTTTTATTATTAATTTTTAATTAAGTTTATTAATTTAATTTTACTTGATTAATTAATATTAGACAAATGTCGCCGAAGCAACCCTGTCGCTTTCGGCCTTGAATTTCATCAGCCTTACTCCCTGAGTCGCCCGGCCTAAAACATTAACCGACTTCATTGTCAGCCTGATTACCTGACCCTTGGCTGAAATTATTATTATATCTTCTTCAACCGCTTTTGAATTGACAACCGTTGCCGCAACTATATTTCCGGTTTTGGGGGTAATTTTTGCAGTTTTGATTCCGGATCCGCCCCTGCCTTGAACTTTATAGTTGTTAAGAGCGCTTCTTTTTCCGTAGCCGTTCTCCATTATCGTCAAAAGCTGACCGACCTGAGAAAGCGCCGGATCAATAACATCCATTCCGACCACCTCGTCTTTGCCTTTAAGCCTAATTCCTCTTACGCCTGATGCCGCCCGGCCCATCGGCCTTACCTGTTTTTCCTTAAATTTTATAGCCTGGCCAAAAGAAGTGATCAATATCAAATCGTCTTTTCCGGTAGATGGTTTAACCCAATCCAGCCCGTCGTCTTTTTTAAGCCTGATGGCAATCAACCCAGATCGTCTGATATTGTCAAAATCAGAGATATTCACTTTTTTGATATTCCCCTTCTTTGTGACCATCACTAAGAATTTATAGTCGCCAAGCTCATTCAAAGGCAATGCCGCTGAAATCTTTTCGTTTGGCGCAAGCTGCAGAAAATTAACTATTGCCTGGCCTTTGGAAGTCCTGGAGCCTTTGGGAATATCATAAGCCTTAAGCTGAAATACCCTGCCCTGGGAAGTGAAGAATAAAATATCGGAATGAGTCGTGGTGGTAAAAAACTGTTCAACCAAATCCTCTTCCTTGGTTGTAAAGCCTGCCACTCCTTTGCCTCCGCGGCTTTGGGTTTTAAATGTTTCAGGCGGAAGCCTCTTGATGTAGCCGCTTTTTGTTATGGTGACGATTGTATCTTCATCAGGTATTAAATCTTCAGTGGCAAAACTCTTTGCGCCATGAGCGACAATTTGGGTTCTTCTTTCGCTTTTATATCTCTCTTTGATTTCAAGCAGATCGTTTTTAATAATATTCAAAATTTTCTTCGGCGATTTAAGAATTGATTCCAGATCCTTTATTAATGCCAATTTTTCTTTCAGCTCCTGCTCGATTTTCAATCTTTCAAGGTTTGCCAGCTGCTGCAGCCGCATCTCCAAAATAGCAACCGCCTGTCTTTCGGAAAGCTTGAATTTTTTTATCAAATTTATTTTTGCAATATCTTTGTCTTTTGACTGCTTGATGATTTTAATTATGGCATCAATTTTTGCAAGCGCCATTTTCAACCCTTCTAAAATATGGGCTCGATCTTTGGCTTTAGCCATTTCATATTCTGTTCTCTTTTTGATTACAATCTGCCGATGTTTAATATATTCTTCCAGAATCATTTTTAAGGTCAAAACCCTGGGCTGTATGCCATCAATTAAAGCCAGCATATTTGAATGAAAAGTCGTTTGCAAATCAGTCAGCTTAAAAAGGCTGTTTAAAATTTTCTTCGGATAAGCGTCCTTTTTAAGCTCAATTACAACCCTTACTCCTTCTTTGGAAGATTCATCGCGCAAATCCTTTATACCGTCCAGTTTTTTATCTTTGACCAATTCGGCAATTCTTTCTAAAGTCTGGGCTTTATTTATCTGATAAGGTACTTCCGATACAATTATTTTAAAAGTGCCGTTTTTTGATTCGACTATTTCGGTTTTGGCCCGCAGAACAACCCCGCCTTTTCCGGTTGCATACATCTGCTTGATTTCACTGACATCAAAAATTATACCGCCGGTCGGAAAATCCGGTCCCTTGACGAATTTCATCAAATCATCAACCGTGGCATCGGGATTTTCAATTAAATGAATCGTACCGCCGATTATTTCATCAAGATTATGCGGGGCAATGTTTGTTGCCATGCCAACAGCAATTCCCATCGTGCCGTTTATCAAAAGGTTTGGCAATTTTGCCGGCAGTATAACCGGCTCTTTCTGAGTTCCATCATAATTAGGATTAAACTCAACAGTGTCTTTGTCAATATCTGTCAACATTTCCTCAGAGATATTCGCCAGCTTCGCTTCGGTATATCTCATTGCCGCCGCACCGTCGCCATCCATTGAACCAAAGTTTCCTTGTCCCTTAATCAACGGATATCTTAATGAAAAATCCTGAGCCATTCTGACCATGGAATCATATACCGCACTGTCCCCGTGGGGATGATATTTACCAAGCACTTCTCCGACAACTGTGGCCGATTTCCTGAATTTTGCCTGAGGCTTGAGGCCCAAATTCCACATTGCATAAAGAATTCGGCGATGGACCGGCTTAAGGCCGTCTCTGACATCAGGCAATGCGCGCGAAATTATCACCGACATGGCATAATCCAAATATGATTCCTGCATTTCTTCAATAATCGGACGAATTATCAGCTTGCCAACTCCGCCTTTTTCGATTTTTTCCGTTTCTAAAACTTCCTGTCTTTTAGGGTCATTTATCGCTGGTGATTTTTTGTCCGGCTTTATTTTTCCTTTTGATTTCTCTTTATTTGGCATATTTATTCAAAAATTTTAAATGTTTCAGTAATGAAACTAGTGGTTGTATTATTTTTAAAATCAACTAATACTAAATAATAATCATCTTTTTGCAAATATTTTTTTATTTCACTATTATTCTGCAAATCCTCAGAAAGATCATATTTTTTTATTTCGATATATTTATTGCGCTCTTGATCAGATAAACTTATTATTGACAAATCAATGTCAGTTCTTAAAAATAAATCGTCAGGATATTTTATTTCAAATTTGTAATCTTCATCTTTGTATGACTGCCACCCCTGTGTTTCCATTAAAATTATTTTTTCTTTAATTTTTGCCAAATCGCTTTCTGAATAAGTTTTTTGTTCCTCTTTAATTTCTTCTTTTAAAACATCCTTTTCAGCCAAAACTTTTATTTTTTCTTTTGCATATTCCATTCCCGATTTTGTTTCCTCAAATATCGAATTTAAATTTTCCTTTATTTCCTCAAGCTCCGATTTCTTGTATTCTTCATTTTTAAATAATTTTTTTGAAGAAAAAACTAAGCCATAAATCATTAAAATCGCTACAACAAAAATGACGAACAACAAAATCGCCTTTCTGGTTTTTTTTGGTATTTTTTCAATATTGAATTTATTTTTTTCTGATTCCGTATTTTTAATCACTTATTATTAAGGCTTTAAAATAACCACTTGCAAATCATTCTGGGGCAAATCTTTTTTGCTTATTTTATATTTATTTAATTCTTCCTTTGGACATACTCCGATTTCTTTGCAGAAATCTCCCACGCTTTCAATTTTATTTTTTAATTTAAGGCCAGGAATATTATAGCACATCGGAATTACAATCCTGGGTTCAAGCTGGCTGATAATTTCAACGGCCTGTTTTGATTTTATGGTACTGCCACCGCCGACTGGAATCATTAAAATGTCGGCACCTTCAAGCTTTTCCATCTGGCCGTTAATTATTGCGCTTTCCAGGTTTCCTAAATGAACCAGCCTGATGCCGTCAATTTCAATCTTGTAGGCGATATTCCTATTTTTTTTCTCCCCGTCTTTTGATTCCGAAACATTGATTCCATATATAAAAGTTTTTCTAAATTCATATTCCCCCGGCCCGCCGATGATAAAAGGCTCGGAATTAGTTGTCCCTTTTATCAGCTTAGCGCTTGCCTGATCAGCGCTTAAAGTTATAATATCGGCTGAAGTTTTCGGCATTTTCAGCCCACAGGAATCGTCAAGAGGGTCAGTTATTAAAATCACATTTTCTCCCTGAATTTTGAAGCAAGATTGACCCAACCAGTTGATAAACATAAATATTATTAGTATTAATAATTAAAAAAACGACGAGCTTTTGTCTCTTTTATTTTAACAAATATCTTTTGTTTTTGCAAGAAAAATATATAAAAAAAAATAGCTTATTTTAGCCAAAATTTTATTAATTATTTTTAGCATTTACCCTATATCCAATTCTACCAGTTTATCTGCGTTTATATCAATTTTTCCTGGATTATTTTTACTATTTGGGGTTTTATTTTTTCTTGATGCAGCGTTTTTATTTTCAAATTTTTCAGGCTGAAGTAATGATTTGTCAGGATTTGGAAAATTATTCAATAAATTCGGCCTAAAATTTATGTTCAAAGGTTGTCTGGCAAATCCGTCTTGCCCACTAAAACTTCTTGTTCCTTCATTTTGAAATATTATGTTATCTTTTGAGCTAACACCTTCTTTTTTGTCGGTAATGAAATGCACCGCCCTTTGAACCGGCGCCGATGATGGCTTTTCAGGCTGAACGGTTTTATTTGTGCTTTGTTTTCCCAATGAACCTACAATATTCCTTAAATCCTGTTTGTCAGCATTGGATATTTTTCCTGCCAGCCTCAAAGCCTCTCCTTTTGCCATTATCCGCCGTTGCGCTTTGAGAGAAAGGCCCTGGCTATTGGCGGAAAGATTTTTTAATTCGTCGCCAATCAATTTTTGAAATGTCTGCAAATCCTGCTTTGATAAATTTTTGGTATATGTGCTTCTGCCTGCAATTTTACTTGAACGCAAAGCCTTTGCCAGGCCGATGGTTTTTGAGGCAGTCATGCTACCGGAAGAAAAAAGCCTGCCGGTGCCAATTTTTTTAATTGAAAATTTATCTTTAAATTGATTATTTGCCGCCATATTATTTTTAGGTGTTAGGTGTTAGAAAAATAGACAAAATAGTAAAATAGTCATTTCTGCTCTCGAATTTAAGAGAACTATAAATTCAGCCTATATCAATATCCTTTAAGTCCGTAAAACCGGCCTGAAATAATCTCTTGTTTTTTTCTTCCAAACCTTTCATTTTAGCTGTTTTTGACTGCGGCACCCCAATTTTGTTTATATTTATTTTCTTTTTTACAACGAGTTTTTCCAAAAAATCCCGCCGCTTTTCTCTCTCTTGAATCGGATTTAAAGGATCCATATTTATGTTTTCACCTTTGAAACTATCGATTTTTTTAATAAAATCCCGGCGTTTTTCTCTTTGATCCAAAGCTTTCAGCGGATCCCGATTTTTTGAAACAGATCCTAATTCTTTTTCCCTGTTGAATTCCTCTTTAACTTCTTCAGCAATTATTTCTCTTGAATATTTTTTTATTAATTCGCTTTTTTTAATTTTATTTTCATTATATTGCTGCATGCCGGTCTTATAATAGATGGCATTCGGGCTGCCTTTCATTATTCCTTTATCGTTAAGGAATTTAATAACCTTAAGCGCATCATTTTTTCTTACTGAATCCTGATAAAGATATTTTGACATCTTACCGCTTTTTAGAACTCTTATAATTTCATGAGACAAAAAGCTTTTATTGCCCGATATCATTCTTTCAAAATTCTTTTGAGAAATGCTTTTTGGAGTATAGGCCATATATTTATAATTTACCATACTAATTATATTCCATAAAACTGCTATTGACAAATGCCAAATAATGGTATATTATTTTTTAGTTGCTAGTTTAGAATATATTAACTCTGCTTTAAGCAACAGCAGGGACTTTCCAAAATGGAAGGTTAAATAAAATTTATGACAGAAGCTGATACAAAAATCGAAGAAAAAGACGCAAAAACAAGCGACAAAAGCTCTCAGTTCAAAAAAATATTGTCTGAGGGTGATTTTATTAAAATCCCAAAAGTGGGCGAAATAATCAAGGGAAAAATAATTGATATTTCCCGTTCGGAAATTCGTATGGATATTGAAGGCCTGACGACCGGAATTGTCAGAGGCCGTGAATTTTTTGAAGGTTCAAGCGAATATGCCGACCTGAAAGTAGGCGATGAAGCCGAAGCAACGGTTATTGAACTTGAAAATGAAAACGGTGAAATGGAGCTTTCTTTTCGCTTTGCCGGCCACCAAAAAGCCTGGGATGACTTGGCTGAGCTAAAGAGCAGCGGCAAGCTGATAAAAGCCTTAATTACCGATGCCAATAAGGGCGGACTAATGATAAAAGTCGGAAATGTTCCGGGATTTTTACCAGTTTCGCAGCTTATGCCCGAACATTATCCTCGAGTTCCCGGCGGAGATAAAAGCCGAATATTAGAAAGGCTTAAAAGTTATGTCGGCAAAAATTTCGAAGTAAAAGTAATTGATATAAATGAACCGGAAGAAAAATTAATTGTATCTGAAAAAGCGGCTTGGGAAGAAAAGCAGCAGGATGTTATTTCAAGTTATAAAGTCGGCGATATTGTCGAAGGAAAAGTGACTGCCGTCACTGATTTCGGAGTTTTCGTTGAATTCGGCACAGACAAGCTTGAAGGCTTGGTTCATATTTCCGAACTGGCTTGGCAGCGAATTGATGATCCGTCCGATTTCGTAAAAGTTGGAAATAAAATAAAAGCTGAGATTATTAATGTTGAAGGATCAAAAATATTTCTTTCCATAAAAAAATTAAAAGATGACCCATGGAAGAATGTGGCTGAAATGTATAAAATCGGAGATAAGGTAAAGGGAAAGGTTTTAAAAATTAATCCGTTCGGACTTTTTGTCGAACTTGACAAAGACATCCACGGATTAGCCCATGTCTCGGAACTTTCTGATAGCCCAATCAATGATCCGTCTGAAGTTGCAAAAATCGGAGATGAAATTGAATTTAAGATTCTTTCCATTGAACCAAATAATCACCGACTGGGATTAAGCCTTAGAGCCTTAAAACAAAAAGAAAAACCAATTTCAGAACCCGACACCGTCCAAACTGTTGAAAAAAAAGTGCAGGATGAAAATTAATAATAATTAAGTTGCCAAAATATTCAAAAACGGGTATACTATATATTAGATTACCCGTTTTAGAATAGTAAATAAGCAAAAAACAATGATGAAAAATTTAACAAAGAATCTCTTAATAACTTTTTTTATTTTTTTAATTATTGCAAGCCTTTTTAGCATATATCTCAATCCCTTAGGACCAGCTGAAAGGTTTGACATTACCACCCTGGTGGAAAAAATAAACCAGGAGGAAATTAAGTCAATTTTAATTGAAGACAACCTTCTGACCTTGACTTTAAATGACGGCAAAAGCGCCCAAGTTCAAAAAGAACCCTCCGAATCATTGGGCGATCTTTTAAATAATTACAAAGTCGACTCTGAAAAGTTAAAAAAAGTAAAAATAGAAGTTAAACCGGCTTCCGGCTTTGAAGACTGGGTTCCTTTGCTTTCGATAGTTCTGCCGGTTTTAATTATCGGCGGTTTTATTTATTTTATGATGCGACAAGTCCAGGGAGCCAATTCAAAAGCAATGATGTTTGGCCAAAGCCGAGCAAGAGAAGTCGGCCCAAATGACAAAAATAACAAAGTGACTTTCCGCGATGTTGCCGGCGCCAAAGAGGCAAAAGAAGAACTGGTTGAAATAATCGATTTCTTAAAAAATTCAAAAAAATTCCTTAACTTGGGCGCCCGCGTGCCAAAAGGCGTTTTACTTGTCGGTCCGCCGGGAACCGGAAAAACTTTAATTGCCAGAGCCGTTGCCGGTGAAGCAAATGTTCCGTTTTTTAATATTTCAGGTTCTGAATTCGTCGAAATGTTTGTTGGTGTCGGAGCCTCAAGAGTCAGAGATTTATTTAAAAAAGCCAAAAAAAATGCTCCCTGTATTGTTTTTATCGACGAGCTTGATGCGGTCGGCAGACAACGGGGTGCAGGCCTTGGCGGATCAAATGATGAGCGCGAGCAGACTTTAAACCAAATATTAGTCGAAATGGACGGCTTTGATATTAACACAAATATTATAGTAATTGCTGCCACTAATCGGCCAGATATTTTAGATCAGGCATTACTTCGACCGGGACGTTTTGACCGCCGAGTAATTTTAGACATGCCTAATATCGATGACCGCCATGAAATCTTAAATGTCCATGCCAGAAAAAAACCATTTACCAAAGATGTTAATTTAAGAAAAATTGCCGAAAGAACGCCGGGATTTACCGGAGCTGACTTAAACAATCTGCTAAATGAAGCTGCAATTCTGGCGGCCAGGCAGGATAAAAAGAAGATAGATATGAAAGATGTTTTAGAAAGCATTGAAAAAGTAATACTTGGCCCCGAAAGGAAAAGTCATGTTCTATCAAATGAAGAGAAAAAAATTACCGCTTACCATGAAGCAGGGCACGCTTTGGTCGCCCGCATGCTGCCAAATACCGATCCGGTTCAAAAAGTTTCAATCGTATCTCGAGGAAGAGCGGCCGGCTATACTTTAAAAATGCCTACAAAAGACAAAAATTTCCAAACTAAAACGGAATTTACCGAAGAAATTGCCGTATTGCTTGCAGGATTTGTTACCGAAAAAGAAATCTTTAACGAGGTTTCAACCGGAGCGTCAAATGATTTAAAGGAGGCTACTAGACTTGCCCGAAAACTTATCACCGAATATGGAATGAGCGATATACTTGGCCCAAGAACATTTGGTAAAAAAGAGGAGCTGATATTTTTAGGCCGGGAAATCACCGAACAGCGCGACTACAGCGAAAAAATTGCCGAAACAATCGACAAGGAAATAAGCAGATTTATTAGTGAAGCAGTTAAAAAAGCCGAAGAAATAATAAAAACAAATAGGAATAAGATGGAAAAAATCGTTGCCATACTTTTGGAAAAAGAAACAATTGAATACAACGAATTTGAATCTATTTTTACCGGTGATAAAATTACCAAAGAAACAAAAAATAATAATTAATTTTTAAAAAATATGTACACATACCGCCAAGTTTTCAAACAAAGTTTAATTACTTTGCGCCAAAGTCCAAGTATTTGGTTTTTTGGCATTTTTACCGGATTTCTTGGAAATGCCGGAGGGCTTGAACTTATTTTTTCAAGCTATGGCTTCGGCAGTGAAGGAATAATTTTTGCCATTCTTTCCGGATTAGTTGAAGGCGGATTATTCACCAAAGTTGCAATGCAAAATTTGGCAAAGGCAATTTTTACTCATCCAATTTATGTATTTTTGACAATCATGTTTTTCCTTTTGGTAATTGCGATTTCAATTTTAGCACTTTGGCTATCAACTGTTTGTATGAGCTCATTAATCGCCAAGGTTGTGGCAGCTGCTAAAAATAAAAAATTGGAATTTAAAGAAGCATTCAGTTTGGGAATAGCAAAATTCTGGCCGGTTTTGGCGGTAAACATATTAATCAGGCTAATAAGCTTATTTTTATTCATGTTAATCGGAGCTTTGGCTTTGATTAAATTTCCCGGTGCAGTTTTTGTATTTGTTATTTGTTTTATAATAATATTATTTTTAATTCTAATAGTATCATTTATTGGTAAATACGCCATATGCGGAATAGTACTTGAAAATTGGAAATTCAAAAAAGCCATAAAAGAGGCCTTTGGCTTGTTCGTAAGAAATTGGTGGCTTAGCTTGGAGCTGGCAATGATTTTATTTTTAATTTATGCCGCAATTAACTTGATTTTGATTTATTTCATTTCTTGGACTCTATTTTTAGCCTTTAAGGCTTTCCCCTTGTTTATCTCGGCATTAGCTTTAACTTTTACGATTGTGCTGGCAGTATTTATAGCCGTTCAAATAGCCTTAGTTGTATTCATTTGGGGAAGTTGGGCAATTGTTTTTGAAATTTTAACCAGTAAAAAATTCGCCCTAACCAGCTTTTTGTCCAAAATATTCAAAAAGTAAAAATTAGCTAAATTTTTTGCCCCTGCCAAAAGCGGGGGTTTTAGTTATCCTTGTGAATAAGGCAAAAAAAAGTTATAATATAAATGGATTATAATATAAATATTTATGTTTTATAATTATTCAGAAGAAGAAAATCCTTTAATAGGAAAAAAGCCAATTATTTCAACCGAGGAAGTAAATGAAAGATTTTCCAGCAAAATGCAGGGGATCAAAGCTAAAGACAGTGAGAGGGAGGCTCAAAATAAAGCTTCTTTAATCGGCTTTCCATATATAAGCTTAAAAGGCTTTCCAATAAGCCAGGATACATTAACAGTCTTTTCAGAAGAAAAATCAAATAGCCTTAAGGCAATATGCTTTTATAGGACTTATTATAATATCAAAATCGGAGCAGTTGATCCACAAAATCAAGCCCTAATTGTTGAAGCCGAAAAAATTAGCAAAGAAAATCACGCCAAGGTGGAAATCTACCTAATTTCCCAGCCAAGTTTTGATTTTGCCTTTAAACTTTATAAAGGTGTTCCCAAATTAAGAAAATTTATAACCGGAGTGGAGATAAATGAAAATGACATAAGCCGCTACGAAAAAGATATAAAAACATTCCGCGATTTAGCCGACATGCTAAAAGAGGTTTCAATAACCGATATGCTGACTTTGATTTTAGCGGCGGCAATCAAAGCCAGATCTTCCGATGTTCACATTGAAGCCGAAGAAAAAGACATAAAAGTCAGATTCCGAATTGACGGAATTCTTCATGATACGGCGGAGCTTGATCAAAAAATCTGGCCTCAGGTGATTTCCCGAATAAAACTAGTGGCCGGCCTAAAAATTAATGTCGCTGATCGACCCCAGGACGGAAGATTTACAATTTTTTTAACTGAAGAAAAAATCGACGTCAGGGTGTCCTGCCTTCCTACGGCATATGGCGAAAGCGTGGTCATGCGTTTATTAATGTCGTCCATTGTCGGCGTTAATTTTGAGGATTTAGGGCTAAGAGGAAAAGCATTTGAAGATTTAAAAATGGAAATTTTAAAGCCAAACGGTATGATAATTACCACTGGGCCAACCGGGTCTGGAAAAACCACAACTTTATATGGCATATTAAATAAATTAAATGGTCCTAGCTCAAAAATCATAACCATTGAAGATCCGATTGAATACAAGCTGAAAGGAATAAATCAAAGCCAAATTGACTATAGTAAAAATTATACTTTTGCCAATGGCCTGCGCTCAATTTTGCGGCAAGACCCCGATATTGTGATGGTTGGTGAAATTAGGGACTTGGAAACTGCGGAAATTGCAATTAATGCGGCTTTAACCGGCCACTTGGTCATTTCAACCTTGCATACCAATGACGCTGCCGGATCGATTCCCCGCCTGCTTTCAATGAATGTAAAGCCTTTTTTACTTGCTCCGGCGATTAATGCGATGATCGGCCAAAGGCTTGTTAGAAAAATCTGCCAGAATTGCAAGACTGAATTTGAATTAGACAATAAATCGCTTTCACGAGTAATGGAAATTTTATCGGAAGTTCCGGAAAAATCAGGAACAAAAATTTCCCGAGATGAAATAAAAAAATTGAAATTTTATAAAGGCAAAGGCTGCGAAGAATGCCAAGGTCTCGGCTATAAAGGACGAGTTGGAATTTTTGAAATAATGACAATCAACAAAGAAGTTGAAAGGCTGATTTTAAACGGCCAGGTTTCAGAATATGATATGCGGGAAATTTCCGCTAGAAACGGAATGATAACAATGATTCAAGATGGGTTGCTAAAAGCGGCCGATGGCATCACCTCAATTGAAGAGGTTTTTAGAGTTGCCAAGGATTTCAGTGTCCGTAATTAAAATAATAAAATATTTACAAAAAACCCGGTTTAAACGGGTTTTTTAAATGCTTCTATACAGATGATGAGATACATAGGTAATACCCCCAGAATGCCTAAAATGGTAAAATCTAGGGACTAACTTACCTTATTATCTCATCTTATGGTCTATGAAAATTATTGGGAAGCTAAAAGATTTAAGCTTAGTAGTCAGTATGATCGCTGGCGCAAGACTGCCAAGGTTCTAGCCCTCTCTAAAACTGCCCGCCAAAGGCTTGAATGGATTATTTTTTATCATACTAAAGCTTCGGAAAATGCTAGCCTGATTTGCCGTCATTTTGGCATTGTATCCAAGATTTTTTATAAATGGTTTAATAGGTTTGACGAATCTAATTTAAGGAGTCTAGAAGACCAGTCTTAAGCGCCTAAGAAAGCCAGGCAAAAAAGTTTAGTTCAATTCAATATGTCCGGATAGTTGAACCAAAAAAACAGCATATCCGCTACAGCAAGTTTAAACTCCTTAAGCAGAAAGTGCAATATGTGTGTGCACATTGCCCGAGTGTTTTAGGAACACACATTTTGCACTTTGACTAAAGCCTCATTTGGCGTTAAT
>CAZHUO010000014.1:0-36094 GCA_964535715.1 uncultured Gammaproteobacteria bacterium
CCATTTCTCTATATAAAATGGGTCTATCCGATACTAAATTGTCCTGGCGGAGAGGCAGGGATTCGAACCCTGGAGGACTTGCGCCCAAACGGTGTTCGAGACCGTCGCTTTAGACCACTCAGCCACCTCTCCATATTTGAATTTTTCTCATTAAAACAGTATTAAATTACCATATTCAGCTGATTTTTACAATTCTGCAATTTCTTGTTATAATTAAACCGATGCTAATGATACGAATGTATACAAATGATACGAATACACATT
Organism: uncultured Gammaproteobacteria bacterium; assembly: GCA_964535715.1. Classification (GTDB taxonomy): domain Bacteria; phylum Patescibacteriota; class Patescibacteriia; order Buchananbacterales; family UBA6539; genus CAZCCC01. The sequence goes on from CAZHUO010000014.1 coordinate 265, forward strand.
AGCATTATTCGCATTTATTAGTAAATTAGCATCGGTTTATGAAAATACGCAAAGTCGTCATCCCCGTCGCCGGACTAGGCACCAGATTTTTACCGGTTACCAAAGCTCAGCCCAAAGAAATGCTGCCTGTGGTTGATAAGCCGATTATCCAATATATTGTTGAGGAAGCGGTTAGGGCGGGAATTACCGATGTTATTTTAGTCACCGGCTCAACCAAGCGGGCAATTGAAGATCATTTTGACCGAAACGAAATTTTGGAAGAGACCCTGAAAAAATCGGGTAAAATTAATTATTACAAGCAAATCAAAGAAGTAGCCGAAATGGCTAATTTTATTTATATCCGCCAAAAAGGGCCTTATGGCAACGGCACTCCTGTTTTAAACGCCAAAAAAATAATTGGCGACGAGCCGTTTGCCGTTGTTTGGGGCGATGATATCTGGCAGGGCAAAATTCCTCATATCAAGCAGCTGGCTGAAGTCTACGAAAAATATGGTGACCCGGTAATTACTGCAAGACAAACTGATAATGAGGGGACAAAAAAATACGGCATTATAGAAGGAGTAAAAATTGAAAAAGACGTCTACCAAGTTAAATCACTGGTGGAAAAACCAGGACCGAAAGCCGCCAAAAGCCGGATTGCTTCTTTGGGCGGCTATATCCTTACTCCCGATATTTTCGAAGTTTTGGAAAAAACCAAAATCGGCAAAGGCAATGAGCTTTGGCTGGTTGATGCAATTGCCAATCTGATGAAAAAACGCCCAATTTACGCAAAAATTATTGATGGAGAAATCTTTGATCTTGGATCAAAACTCGGCTGGCTGAAAGCCAACGTTGAATTCGGTTTGAAAGACAGAGAAGTTGGCAAAAAATTCAAAAATTATTTAAAAAATAAAGTTTAGGCCGAATTAAGACAATATGAATAAACTTTCTAACTTCAAAAAATTAATTTTTCTAACAACTGCCTTGATGATTATGACTACCGGCTTCCAATGCAAATTGGTTTCTAAGGCCGAGCAAGAGCTTTTAAAGCCGGTAGAATTAAGCTGGTGGGGAGTTATTGACAGCCAAGGAGCTTTTAACGACATTATCTTGTCCTATTCGGCTATTCACCCCCATATAAGAATAACTTACCGCGAGTTAAGGCCTGAAGAATTTGAAAAAGAATTAATTGACGCTTTAGCCGAAGACCGCGGGCCGGATATTTTTACATTAAATAATTCATTAATTAGAAAGCACCTTTCAAAAATTGAGCCCTTGCCGGATTCGACAAAAATGGCCTATGAAATTACCCAAAAAAGCCTTGGCTTAAAAGAAGAAAAAATAATAGAAATCAGGGAAAATGAAAGCATTACTCCAAAACAATTAAAAAATAAATTTGTTGACGTGGTTTATGACGATGTAGTAATAGATCAAAAAATATTCGGACTGCCTTTAAGCGTAGACACCATGGTGCTTTTTTATAACCGGGATTTGTTGAATAATGCCGGCATTCCCCTGCCGCCGAATAATTGGCTGACAATACAAGAAAACATCAAAAGACTGACTTTTCAAAATAATGAGGGCAAGCTGGTAAATTCAGGAATTGCCATGGGTACCGGCAAAAATATCGAAAAAAGTGCTGATATACTGGCCTTATTAATGATGCAAAATGGCGCCCAAATGACCGAAGGCAGAAGTGTAACTTTTCATCTTGTCCCATACGACTTTTCCAATAAAAACTATAACCCCGGGCCGGAAGCGATAAGATTTTATACTGATTTTGCCAATCCGGGAAAAGAAGTTTATACCTGGAATAGTGAATTTCCGAATTCAATTGACGCCTTTGCCCAAGGAAAAACGGCAATGGTTTTCGGCTATAATTACCACATACCTTATTTGGAATTTATCCGCCAGGGAAAGCTTAATTACGGAATATCAAAAATGCCCCAAATCGAAGGCCGGCCGGAAATAAATTTAACTGATTACTGGGTTTACACCGTTTCAAAAAAAAGTAAAAATGTAAATGAGGCTTGGGATTTTATTCAATTTATGACAACTCAGGAAAAAGAAGCGGAAAAATATCTTAACAAAAAATCGAAGCCGACAGCTTTAAGGTCGCTGATTGAAAATCAGCTTGAAAATGATGATTTGAAAATTTTTGCCGATCAGCTTCTAACGGCAAAAAACTGGTATTTTGGCAATAATCCGGATGCGATGAAAAACAGCTTTGCCGAAATGATTGATTCAATCAATAATGGAATGCCTGTAATTGATGCAATAAACATTGCCGTCCAAAAAATCCAACAAACATTATAACTTACAGCTTTAAGCTGTCAGCTTATCCCGACGGCAGTCGGGATCCCGATTTCAATCGGGATAGCTTTTAACCTATGCTAAAAAAAATAAAAATCACTTTGTTTATTCTAATAATTTCTTCTTTTTTCTTTTCTTTTGCGTTGCCGATTTTTGCTGCCGGCGTGGTAGAAACAATCATCAACCGTCCGCTGATTCCGGAGAGCTGCACCGGAGCTGCTGATCCCGATGTAAATACTTGCGGTCTGACTCAAATGCTTGAAGTGGTTATTAATGTTGCGGCATTAATTGTGGCAATGACCGGCAGTGCCGCGCTTTTAATGTTTATAATCGGCGGCTTAATGCTGATAATCTCAGCCGGAAGCCAGGAAAAAGTCCAGCAGGGAAAAAATATCATCCAGGCGGCAGCGATCGGAATTGTTTTAGTCTTAGGCTCTTGGGTAATAATAAATGTCATAATTTTAGCTTTAACCAAGGGAGAAGTCGGCAGTAAAGCTTTAATCTTTGGCAGCCAGCCGGCTTTTGAAGAACCAAAAATAAGTAATTAGAATAAAGGGTATTAAACCGCGCAAGTCCCGCTTTATAATTAAATATGAATAAGACGAGAGCGCTTTCGGGTATTGACCCATTGATGGCTTCCTCGCGACGATACGATTTATAAGCTAAGGCCTTGTGCTGTAGCGGTTTAACTAGATTTCACACCTATTTTACCGATCACTGTTTAGGTTAAATAATTTATTTTATACTGTAGAAAAAATTAATCTTGAAAATGATTGATGAGTAAAATAGGTGCGGGAATCTCGCCCTACGCCACTGTCGATCGAGATCGACGTGGCTTACGTCGCCAATAAAGCATTATATAATTTTAAATTAGTTTTCATATTTTAAAATATCACAAATCGCTTAAAAAATTCATTATTTTGCTAAATTCAAATCAAATTTCTTTCAAAATTGACATAAGTTAAAGAAATTTATTATAATTAAACTATAATTTAATATAAAAATACTAATTTTGACTAATTTAAGAAAGGGGGTGAAAAAATGAAAAAAATCACAACTTTGACAATTTTTGCAACAATTTTTGCCCTAACTGCAATGCCAGTACTAGCCATGGATAGATTTGGACTAAATTACGGCACTTACACCGGATTAGGAACAAAAGATCTTCGTGAAGGAATTATGTCCATAGTCCAAGTAATGTTCGGCTTTTTAGGCGTTTTGGCAGTCATTATCATTTTATGGGGCGGTTTCCGCTGGCTTACTTCAGGCGGTTCTGAAGATAAAATCGGCGAAGCTAAAAAGATTATTTCCGCCGGCGTTATCGGCTTAGTGGTAATCTTTATTTCCTACGCAATCGCTTCGTTTGTCATTACACAATTAATAACAGCAACAGGCGCTACTCCTTAATAAAATAAATATCTTGATTAAAACATATTGAAAGGAGGTGAAAAAATGAAAAAAATTACAACTTTAACAATTTTTGCAACAATTTTTGTCCTAACTGCAATGCCAGTACTAGCCATGGATAAATTTGGACTAAATTACGGCACTTACACCGGATTAGGAACAAAAGATTTGCGTCTAGGCATAATGACGATAGTTAATGTAATGTTTGGTTTTTTGGGTATTTTGGCAATCGTTATTATTTTATGGGGCGGTTTCCGCTGGCTTACTTCAGGCGGTTCTGAAGAAAAAATCGGCGAAGCTAAAAAGATTATTTCCGCCGGCGTTATCGGATTGGTCATTATCTTTATTTCCTACGCAATCGCTTCGTTTGTCATTACACAATTAATCAGTGCAACAGGCGCTACTACTGCTTAATAAAATAAATACATTGGTAAAAATATAGTGAAAGGGGGTGAAAAAATGAAAAAAATTACAACTTTAACAATTTTTGCTGCAATTTTTGCTTTAACTGTAATGCCGGCACTAGCGGCATCAAATGGGACATTAAATATCGGGCTTGATTACGGCACTTACACCGGATTAGGAACAAAAGATTTGCGTCAAGGCATAATGACGATAGTTAATGTAATGCTCGGCTTTTTGGGCATTTTGGCAATCGTTATCATTTTATGGGGCGGTTTCCGCTGGCTTACTTCAGGCGGTTCTGAAGAAAAAATCGGCGAAGCTAAAAAGATTATTTCCGCCGGCGTTATCGGATTGGTCATTATCTTTATTTCCTACGCAATCGCTTCGTTTGTCATTACACAATTAATCAGTGCAACAGGCGCTACTACTGCTTAATAAAACAACTCTAAATATACGAGGGGCTAAACCCCCTCTGGCCATTAATTAAAAAAAATAATTAATGACCAGATAGGGTTTTACTCATAAAAAATTAAATGAAACTTTTTTCAAAAAAAATTATAACCGGCATGATGATTTGTTGTTGTGCTTTTTTATTGTTGTTTCAAACTGTTTTAGCCCAAGATTCTAAAATCAAAGAGGGACTAAGTGTCACTGCCGGGCAGGCAGGAATTTCAACAGATAAAACCGGCTCTGATTTACCGGCGGTAATGGGACGGGCGATTAATAACCTTTTTGGCATTTTAGGCGTAGTATTTTTGACCGTTGTATTAATTGGCGGCTTTCAGTGGATGACTGCCGGCGGCAATGAAGAAAAAGTCGGCAAAGCAAAAGCCTGGGTAATTAACGGCATTAACGGCATGATTGTGGTATTTTTAGCTTACGTTTTAGTTTTTACAATATTAGCTGCCTTAAACTCGGCAGTCGGCGGATAAATGGATATTATTAAAAAAAATCTTAAGCTAATTATATTTATTTTGGTTTTAAGTTTTTTGTTTTCCCAAGCTGCATACGCAAGCACTTTTTCAGAAATAATGAAGGGTTTTGGTTCAACCGGGAAAGAAGCCGGCTACCCTCAGGGAAGCGATGGCACACCTCAAAAAACTTTTGCCCAATCATGGGCAATTTATATAAACGGCATGGTTGTGATAATGAGTGCGCTGTTTATGATAATAATAATTTATAGCGGTTTTCTGTGGATGACGGCTCGCGGAAATGAAGAACAGGTAACCAGGGCAAAAACCTGGATTATCCAGGCGATAATCGGTTTGGCAATAATAATTGCCGCCCGCCTGATTGTTGAACTTGCGCTTTCCTACCTGGGAAAAACGATTTATTCCTCATAATAATGCTGAAAAAAATAAACAAAATCTTGATCATTTCGATATTGCTGGTTTTGGTAATAAATATAACATTTGTTTATGCCGCTGATTCAATCGGCAAAAAAATAACCGGCGGAGCAAAAGCGGCAGTCAATGAAGCCTACGGCACAAATGTAAAAGACCAAATGCTTGGCAATTCTCTAATTTCGATAATTAATTTTCTTTTAGCCTTCATTGCGGTTTTATTCTTCTTGGGTCTTATTTATGCCGGCTATTTATGGATGACGGCACGCGGAAATGATGAACAAATCGACCGGGCAAAAAAAATCACCAGAGAAATTGTCATCGGCTTGATTATAATTTTTTTATCAAGAATCCTGACTGAATTTATTCTTAACCAAGTCGGAAAAGCCATCGGATAAACTATGAAAAAAATAAATACTAAAAAAATAATCAGTACCTTAATCGCTTTGAGTTTTTTTTCAACGCTTCTTTTAATTACGCTCTCCCCTTTTAATAATGTTTTTGCGGCGAATATCACCGAATCAATGACCAATCAAATAAAAGATTTTGATCTGCCAAGCGGAGGAGGCGACCCGGAAGGCAAAGCCTTGGGGATTGTCGGAAAATTAATTAACGCTTTTTTAAGCTTATTTGGGGTCATTTTTTTAATTTTAGTAATATACGGCGGATATAAATGGATGCTTGCTTCAGGCCGCGATGAAGAAATAAACAGCGCAAAGGACATTATCAAGGCGGCAATAATCGGCTTAATCATCGTAATGATGTCTTATGCAATCACTTACTTTGTAGTCTCTCGCCTGCAAGGTTCGATTTAATAAATTATTTATGAAAAAAAAATTCAAATTTATAATCATTTTTATCTTGGTTATTACAATTTTTTTGGTTGGTTCAAACGAAATTTTAGCCCTCAACCTTACCGGTTATCTGGAAAAAGTCGGCGTAAATGCCACGTTTGAAGCAAAACCAAACCTCGCTCAAACAATCGGCCAAATAATAAAAGGAGTTTTATCTCTGCTTGGCGTTATATTTTTAATATTGGTAATTTATGCCGGATTTTTATGGATGACTGCCTCGGGAAACGATGAACAAATAACTAAAGCAAAAAATATCTTGAAAGCAAGCATTATCGGGGTAATAATAGTTATGGGCGCTTATGCAATCACCTATTTTGTAGTCGACAAGATTGCCGAATCTTCCGGCTATTCGGCAATTACGGGATAAATATGAAAAATTATAAAATAAATCTTTCGTTAATTTTAATTATTTTTGCACTGGCAAGTGGTTTTTTGATTTTTTCAAAAAACGCCATTGCCCAAGAAGCCGGCCCATCGACAAATACCAGCCTGAAAGGAATGATGTCTGATACCGCCCAAGAAGCCGGCTATAACCCAAGCACCGATAAATTAAGTTTCGCTTCAATGGTCGGAACTTTAGTTAAAGCCGTACTTTCATTGGTCGGGGTTATTTTCATTATTATTACAATATATGGCGGATTAATCTGGATGACTGCCGCGGGAAACGACGAAAAGGTAAGCAAGGCCAAAAATATTATTCGAGACGGTATAATTGGAATTTTTGTCACTTTGGGCGCCTGGACGATATATTATACGATTTTTTCATTAGTATTAAGCAACGTATGACAAAAAAAATAACAATTTATTTATTAATTGCCTTTGCGTTTCTTATAAGCGCTCCTTTATGCAGCGCCCAAAGCGAATATCGTCCGATTGAAGATACTTCTGGAATTGAAGAGCAAACCACGGCTTTTATGAATTCAGCCGGAATAAGCGATGAACCGGTGGGAGTCGGGGCAATTGTTGCCGTTATTATAAAGACAATCCTTGCATTTTTGGGAATAATATTTGTCATTTTAATAATTTATGCCGGCTTTTTGTGGATGACTGCCGCGGGAAACGACGAAAAAATCTCCAAATCAAAAAAAATAATGGCTTCGGCGGTAATCGGACTGGCAATTGTTTTTTCCGCATATATAATAACCGTATTCGTTATTGAAAAATTGCTTGATGCTACCGGCACCGGCGGCGGCACCGGCACTTTTGAAGGATCATAAAAAAAATAATAATCAAAATAGATAGCAAAAGAGACAGGCTCAAATAGTCTGTCTCTTGTTTTTCTCTCTTGGGGGAGGGACTTTTTCGGAGAAACTAGTCTCCGAATCGGCCACCTCCGAAGTAGTGCATCTGCCCTACTTCGACGTGATAATTTTTGTCCGAGTAAACTCGGAACTCTCCTTGGACATACGGGGTGTCGCGGCCGTCACGGAAGGCGCTAATTCGGTGAAGACCCATTTCGAGCTTCATCTCCGTCCATCCAGGGATAGTCATCCTTGATTTCGTGGACGGGTCATGCTCCTGACGACCCGAGGGTAGGCGGAATGTAAATTTCTGCCCATGAGGATCGTCAATGACGAGTCGCAGCTCGTGCCGCGAGTCGTTAACGAAAATGCACGTCAAACCATCCTTATAGCCGTATTCATTAAAGATTTCGGCTTCCGGATCCTCCTTCAACACGGCGGCGGTTTGGCCGGGCTTCAGGGGTTCGACAAGCTGGTGCCTGTGGCGGCTTCTGGCGATATACATCTGGTTATCATAGGTTTGGGTTTTCCATCCCGATGTAACCGTACCAACATAAGTCGCACAACCCGAGCTAACAACAACCAAAGCCACCATCATCAGAACCAATACGTTCTTCATTTTACATTCCTTTTTTGTTTTGCCTCTGTTGAGGCTTTTTTGATGAACCAATCAGCTCTAACTAAAAGTCCTGCAAAAGCAGGAGAAAGTGGTTTTTTGGCCAACATAGGCCAAATTGTCTATATTAACCACCTCCAGCTGAATTATATATATTACCATATTTTAAGAATATTGTCAACAAATTATTATATAATGATTTTTTCTAAAATCTAAAATTATTTAAGCTTGGGTTGTTAAAGCATTTATGTTTATATATGTTTTTTAAAAATTATGTTATAATAAATTCAATAAGCTTTTTTAAAAATAAAAAATCCAAAATATGAAAAAAAAGTTTTTTGCGCTTTTAACAATCCTCATTTTGGCAAACCTTTTTTCTTTTGCCTTTATTCCTTCAACTGTCCAGGCTCAAGTCGATGAAGACATCCGCGAACAGCTAGAACCGATTGAGGAAGTCTACAGTCCCGACGAAGATGTTGATGAAACGACTTTTGCCAAAGGAATTGCCAAAATTATCCAGGTCATTTTGGGATTTTTAGCGGTCATCTTTTTAGTTTTGATAATTTATGCCGGATTTATGTGGATGACTGCTGCGGGAAATGACGAAAAAATCACCAAAGCAAAAAATACAATGGTTGCCGCAACAATCGGAACGGCAATTATCTTATGCGCTTATGCAATCACCTATTTCGTGGTTGACCAGCTTCTGATTGCCACCGGAATAGAAGATTCCGGAATATAATAATTTTGAATACAAAAAAACATCCAAACTATGGCGGATGTTTTTTTATTTCTAAGTTTCTTGTCTAAAGGCAAAATAAAAGCTAAAATTAAAAAATGAAGGTATTAAAAAATTTTAATTTATTTGCCGAAAAATACAGCCTGGCGCTTTTGATTTTTTTTATTTTTGCTTATACCTTGGTCTTTAGCTTTTTAAGCCTTTGGAAATACTATAATTTCCAATACAATGCGATGGATTTGGGAATTATCAACCAGGTTTTTTTCAATTCCATTAATGGCGATTTTTTTGCTTCAAGCGTCCACCCAAAAAGCTACCTTGGCGATCATATAAGCCCGATTTTATTTTTACTTCTGCCTTTATACTATCTTCATCAGGGCCCGCAAAATTTGCTTATAATGCAAACTTTGATTTTGGCGCTTTGTGCCTGGCCGATTTTTCTGATTTCCAAAAAAACTTTGAATAATAACTGGTCGATTTTTTTGGCATTGGCTTGGCTTTTAAACCCGTTTGTCCATAATATTAATTTGTTTGAATTCAGCTTTTTGCCTTTTGCGATATTTTTTATATTTTGCACTTTTTATTTTTATCAGGAGGAAAAATTTTTCTTATTTATGACTTTTTGCCTGCTGGCTCTTTTGGTCAGGGAAGATGTGGCTTTGGTCATTTTCATGTTTTCCTTAATTGCTATTTTTCAAAAAAGAAAAATCAAATGGCTTATTTTTCCCGCCGCCATAAGTATGATTTATTTTTTTCTGGCGCTTAAAATAACCGATTTTTTCGCCCTGCAAGGACAATATAAATTTTTTATTTATTACTCCTGGCTTGGCAAGAATTTTTTTGAAATTTTTAATAATGTAATTTTTAATCCGGCAATTTGGCTTTATCACATATTTTCATTTAACAATTTAATATTTTTTTTGGCGCTGATAATGCCGCTTGTCTTTCTGCCCCTTTTAAGCCCTCTTTATCTTTTGCTTGGACTTGGCATATTTTTACAGTTAATTATGAGGCTTGAAGGCGGCTCAGAAACCCTTTTACAAACCCACTATGCGTCCTTGCTGATGCCTGCTGTATTTATTTCGTCAATTTACGCATTTAAGGAAATTAAAGAAAACAAAAACAGCGACAAGCTGATTAGTTTTATTAAAAAAAATAGCCGCCTCTTCGCTTTAATTTTAATAAGCGGCATAATTTATTGTTTTTTTGCCTTAAGCCCGATTTTTGGATCAATCAAATCAATTTATAATAACGGCATATTTTCGGAAAAATCAAAAATTTCATGGGAATTTACAAATAAAATTCCAAAAGAAAATGCCGTTGTTGCTGATTACAATTTTTTAACTTCGCTTTCTTCGCGAAACAATATTTATTCTTTGAACTATGTCTTTTTGGGCAAGCAGCAATACTTAACCGATAATTATTACCTGCCAAAAGATGCTCAATATTTGATATTAGACTATGACAGCTTTTTAACCTACCAGCTTCAATACGGCAATAACCCATATTACCAAAGTCAATACGAAACAGCAAAAAATAACTGGCCAAAAATTCTGGAAGGATTTGGACTGATTGAAATAAAAGACAGTTTGGCTCTGTACCAAAAAGGAGCTGAAGATAAAATCAAGTTAATTGAATTTTACAGCCAAAAACCGGAAATTAAAAACATTTTAAATATTGAAATTACGCCGGAAATTATACTGCTTGGCTTTAATGAAATAAATGAAGGTTTAGAAATATTTTGGCAAATTGAAAATATTTCACAAGCCTACCAAATTAAATTTATTTTAAAGAATGAAGAAAGAATATACCCTTTTGCTTACGGATTGACCAACCTAAAAGGCATAATTAAAACCAGCTACTTGCCGATTTTTACTGAAAAAAATCAGCAGAATATGGCTGATTTGAAAATTCAACTTGTAGAAATAGAAAAAGGCGGTATAGAAATAAATGAAATTCGCGGGACAAAAAATGTAATTGACAGCCAAAAATTAATCGGCCAAGAAATCAACCTGTATAAAACAAGCAACTAATTTTTCACCACTTGATAAACTTTTACAGCTGGCCGGTCAAAAACCAATTTTAAATAATCTTTAGCAGCTGGATTAAAAGTACCCAGCTCTTTTTCATAGTCACTGTACAAAATATATCCAATATTTTCCTTATTTAAAAACTTTAACTTATTTTCATCGTTTCGGTTGTCACTGAAAAACCATAAAGTATAAATAATCTTAGAATAAAAAAATAAGGTTTCATGGGCATGGGCGGCATAAACTCTTTGGCCGCTAAAACCCGGGATGAATTTGGAAGGGATATCCGAAGCTAATATTAAACTGTTATTTGAATTTGTTGATAACCATTTGACTGCCGAAAAATAATCTTTGGGTAAATACAAAATTTTTTTGACTTCGGCCGATTGAAAAGCAAATAAATAAATGTCCCTAGCAACGCTAAAAATATTTGAAGTTGAAAATAGAAGTAAAAACAAAAAAACCAATAAATATATATTATTTACGAAATATTCATAAGCTTTATAAGACAGCCTTGATTTCAAATACTTGCCAAATTCGAATATCCCATATACTGAAAAAGTAATTAATATTACATGAAGCCCCTGAGTATAGCGACTATGAAACGGAAACGGCGACACAATCAAAACGACATTTACAATAAGCCAGTTTGACAAAAACCAGTATTTTTTATCAAACTTCTTTAGCTTAAATAAAAAATATAAGCCGCATATTAAACCTAGCCACAAAAAACCATATCCTAAAATAATAAAAAATAATGGCGACACGTTGGTAACATTCTGAATTGCCCTCTGGCCGATTACCGGACTGGATTTGACAAGCCAATAATGATAAAAAACAGAAGGCAAAGATATCAAAAAAACTAAGGTTAAATACCCAATATCGCGCCATAAAAACCGCTTGGCTTTAAACATTAGGCCTAAAAGATAAAGCCCCAAAACGCCAAAAATAACCGGAAAATAATAAGGGTGAAAATTAAAATAAAATAAAGCCAAAAAACCGCTTGCAAAAACATAGATGATTCGGCCAGGCGACTCAAAAGCCAATAACATTAATAAAAAAATTAATATTGTAATTGTAATTGAAGCTATAAAATGCGAAGATTGATATAATGCGTTAAAAGTAATCGCTTCAGTCAGCCATAAATCAATTGGCCAGGCGTAACCGGTTAATGAATCCTCTGTTTTTAAGGCATCAATTGGCAATGCAAAATAAAAACCAAGGCCGCTTGAAAAAAGCAAAAAAAGCAAGGCCGTAATGCGTTTTAACCAATCTCTAAAAAAATATGAAATAAATATATAACCAACCATTAAAAAAATTGGGATCATCAAAAGACGGGAAATTTGAAAAGCAAAAATGACAGACAAATTAAAAATTTTTGCCATTAGGCCTACTAATGTCCACCAAACATTAAAAGTTCCGATTGTCTGCACCTCTGAAGTAAATAAGTCCTTTACAAGAATTTCACCCTCCTTAACCTGATTGATGTAAGAGTAATAAATCGGAATATCTCCGGGGCTTAAAGCATGCAAGCCATTATAAACCATGTCATCAGGCGCCATTAAATAACCAAGCACATAAGGAACTCCGGTAATCAGCATAATAACCGCCGACATTATTACCACAAACTGCCACTCTTTTTTAGTAATTGAATAAATCAGTTCTTTCATATAAAAAAATTATTTAATTGGTTAAAACCTGATAAATTGCCACCGAATCATTATTGTAAATTTTTTGCAAATAGGGCTTAATTTCCGGATTATAATCTCCGATTTCTTTTTCAGCTTGGCTGTAATAAATATAATCGATTTTATTATTTATTAAAAAATCCTTCTCAATTTCCAATGGATGATTTTTTTCAAAAAACCAAACCACATCTTGGATTTTTTTTCTATAATTAATTGTTTCCGCCTCATGGCCGACATAAACTTTCCGTCCTGAATAAGCAGGAATAAGATTAGTCATATAATTATTAGGGACATTCAATATGATTTTTTTCTTATCTACATTTTTTAGCCAGCTTGCCGCCGAAACTGAATCAGTTGTAATATAAGTTATGCCTTTTTGATATTTATATATAACAAAATCATATAAAACTTGAAAAACATTAGAACTTGCCAACAAAATAACCAAAACAAACAATAAAAAATATTTTTTACCAGCTAAAAATGAATAAATTTTATTTTTAGGATTATCAATTTTTTTACAAAACTCAAATATTGCTACGGCGGCAAGCATTGCCATCGGAAAAAAAATCCCATGAAGAAAACGAAATTGCACTTTCAGCGGAAAATAAATCAGAATAAATTGGCCAATCAACCAAACGATTAGAAATAAATGCTTGTTGCTGACTCTTTTTTTTAATAATAAAAAATATATTCCCAACAAAGCAAAAATCAAAACTAACCCATAATTGATAAGCAACACCCAAAACGGCGGCGTGGGATATAAACCATTTGCCGACTTCCAAATAATAGCGGCATCATTTTTTAAAAGAAAATAAAAGTATATAATTGCCGGCAATGAAACGGCTGACAAAGCCAGATAATATTTTAACAAAGTATTGAATATTTTTTTGTCTTTAATTATTAATAAAGCAAAATAAGCAGAAATGATAAAAAAAATTGGAATAATCTGAAATGGATGGAAAAAAAATAAAATTAAGGCGGCAGTACCTGAAAAAAAACCAAAACGCCAATTTTTCTCTTCAGTCGCGACAATTGTAAAAAAAAATACTATTAAAATTAATATTAACGAAATAATGGAATGAGGCGAATAATAAAGGGCTAAAAAAGCGTTAGTTTCAACCCAACTCAGCAAGCTGACGGAATTGCCCCAAACAAGAAAATTGATTACCTTGCTTAAGAAAAAAATTTCAACTCCGGAACCGAATGTTAAAAGCAGTAAAGCCGATTTTTTTTTATTAATATCTGAAAAAATATAGGAAATAAATATATACGCAATCCAAAAAAATATTGGAAATAATATTATTTTAGCTAAATTGAAAGTGACAATACTGGAAAAACCAAAAATTTTAGCAATTAAGCCGACACTAAGCCATGCAGGATTAAAAAGCGGCGTATGATTTTCCGAAGTAAAAAGATCATATAACAAAAAATTGCCTTGCCTGACTTGCTCAATAAATGAATAATACTGAAAAATATCATTGGCAATGCTGAAATGAACGCCGGTAAAAGTGTGTCCTGGCGGTGTAGCCATCCAGCCATATATTAAAGGAATAATAACAATAAAACTCATTATTACTGACAAAACTGTAATAAACACGATTTCTTTTTTTGTTATTGAACCGATTAACTCCTTCATATTATTAACTTAGTTGGACAAAACCTGATAGATTTTAACTTTAGGAAGATCAAAAACCAATTTTAAATAATTTTTAGCCTCAGGGTCATAGCTGCCAAGCTCTTTTTCCAATAATCCATAAAATACATAATTAATGTCCCTACTTTTCAAAAAATTAATTTCCAAATTCTGATTTCTATTATTTTTGAAAAACCAACCCGGCTCAATTTTTCTTTGCCGATAATACGGGCTTTCAACGGCATGGCCGACATAACTTGTCCGCAAAGAATAAGCCGGCAAAATTAAGCCGGTTTTTACATCTGAAAAAATAATACTTTCTTTATTGGTATTTTCTTTAATCCATAATAAAGCTTGATGCGTTTGTTCATCCAAATATGAAAGCTCCCGGCTTTGTTCATAAACCATTATATCAGCTGACAAAGCAAATAAAGTAGAAGGCAAAAATAACAATAAACCTGAAACGATTATCAGGGTAAGCCTTTTTTTTACAAACTCAAAATGATTTTGATAAAAATAAAAAAAGAATATAAGGCTTAAAACCGCCAATGGAAAATGAATTCCCAAAGCCAGCCGGCGCTGGTAATCAACCGGCGCATAAAGCAGAAAAAACTGCAAAATCGCCCAGACTGCTAAGAATAAATATTTGTTTTCCCAAATTTTCTTTTGCTTATTTAAAATATAAATTCCCAAAATGGCAAAAACCAGCAAGCCGCCGAAAGAAATAATCGTCAGATAAAGCGGCGTGGTCGGATTGATATTTTGCAAAGTCCTTAAATTTGTCAGCTCATCATATCTCATCAGCCACAAATAATAAAGCACTGCCGGCACTGATAGAATAAAGAAAATTAAATAATTCCAAACCAAAGGCCAAATAATTTTTCTTTGGCGGATAATCAGCAGAAAAAAGAAAAAACCGACTATTAAAAATACTTTTAATACCTGGAATGGATGGATTAAAAAAAGCAATAAGCCGCAAAAGCCGGATATAACCGGATACCAATAATTATTATTTTCAGTAAAAGCCAAGGTAAGCAAAAAAATAACTAAAATCAAAATTGTCGCCGAAATAAAATGAGGAGAAGTAAAAAGGGTCAAAAACGTATTGATATCGGGCACCCACAAATCCATCGGCCATTGGAATTCTCCCCTTGCATAATTAAGCGGATTCAAAGCCAGGCGATATATTAGAAATTTTCCAGTACCGGAAGAAAAAGCCAAAAATGACAAAGCAATCTTCCTTTGCTTTGGATCGGAAAAAAAATATGCCAAAAACAAATAGCTCACGGCAAAAAAAATAGGGATAAGCAGGATTCTTGCAAGATGAAAAGAAAAAATTTCCGATAAATTAAAAATTTTCGCTAAAAAACCGACAAAAAGCCAATCCGGACGAAAGACCGCAACATGATCCATTGGTGCAAATAAATCCTTAAAAAGCAGGCTTCCTTCTTTGCCTTGATTGATAAAAGAATAATAGACAAACCAATCATCAGCCGAAACGAAATGCATGCCGGTAAAAAACCTGTCTCCTTTTATTAAAAAGCCGTATACGACCGGAGCGGAAGTAATGACGATTAAAACTATGCTCAAAATTAAGACAAAAAGCCATTCTTTTTTTGAAATCGTTTTTATAAATTTTATCATTTTAATCAAATCTATATTTAATTAAAAGCAATATCGCCTTGACTCCGTCAATCCATTTAATTTTTTTTCCTTCACTGAACTTGCGAGGATTGTAGCTGATTGGAAGCTCTTTTATTTTTATCCCCTGCTTTAATATTTTAGCAGTAACCTCGACTTCAAAGGCAAAATCATTTTGCTGTAATTTAAGATTTTTTATTATTTCTGCTTTAAAAACTTTATAGCAAGTCTCAACATCGCTTATTTTATTTTGATATAAAAAATTTGCCAGAAACGATATTAATTTATTTCCGATATAATAAGAAATATGCCCAATCGGATTATTGCCCGTCATTCTTGAACCATAAACCACTTTTTCCCTGCCTGATAATATTTCTTCAACTAATTTTTTTAAATCCTTTGGATCATACTCCAAATCCGCATCCTGGATGGCAATTATATCTCCGGTTGCCTGCAAAAATCCTTTTCTTAAAGCCGAACCTTTGCCTTCATTTTTTTGACTGAAAATGATTTTGTAATCGTCATTATTCAGTGATTTTAAAATATCTGCAGTTCCATCGGTTGATTTGTCGTCAACCACAATTATTTCTTTCTCAACATTTTCTATATTAAGCTCTCTGACTTTTTTTAAAATATTTATAATATAATTTTTTTCATTATAGACGGGAACAACTATTGAAAGTTTTATTGGCATAATATTATTTTTTTTCATCCAGTTTAAGCTTCAAAACCTTCCAAAAACTTTCAAAAATAATTTTTAAGCTGAATTTGGAACTGCCTTCGGCTCGTTCTGTAAAAACAATCGGCGTTTCTTCAATCTTATATCCTTTTTTATGAGCTTTATATGTCGTTTCGATCTGAAAATTATAGCCAACGGAACTTAAATCATCAAGGCCGATATTTTCCAAAACTTGACGCCTATAGCATTTGAATCCACCGGTCAAATCGCGGTAAGGCAGTCCTAAAATCAGGCGGGCATAAATATTGCCAAAACGGCTGATAAGCCGGCGAGCTAAATTCCAATTGCTCACTCCGCCGCCTTTGATATAGCGCGACCCTAAAACCAAATCACAATCTTTTATTTTTTCCAAAAAATTTGGCAGGTACTTCGGATCATGCGACAAGTCGGCATCCATTTCAAAAATATAGTCTGCCTGCCTATTTAAAGCTTCTTTAAAACCACTGACATAAGCTTGGCCAAGCCCTGATTTTTCTTTACGGTGCAAAATATCCAAATTAAAATATTTCTGCTTTAATTCCTCAACGAGCCGGCCAGTTCCGTCGGGCGAATTGTCATCCACAACCAAAATATTCAAATTTTCAATACGCAAATCAAAAATCTGCTCAAATAGCTTTATAATATTGTTTTTTTCATTATAAGTTGGAATTATTAATATGATTTTTTCCATATTATTTTTTCAGTTCCTTTTTTATTCTTAAAAGCTCTTTTAAATAATTAAAGCCCAAAGAAATCGCATTCACTTTGCTTTTGTCCTCCCCTTCTCTAATGTCTTGCCAAACTACCTCAATCTCTTTTACTTTAAAGCCGTTTTTCTCCGATAAAATTACCAGTTCGGAATCAAAAAACCATTCCTGATTTTTGACATAAGGTAAAATATTTTCCTTAATTTTAGCATTGATTGCCTTAAACCCACAAGGAAGATCTTTTGTTTTTACGCCAAGCAATATCTTCGCTAGTAAAAAATAGCCAAAAGAAAATAATTTACGGACAAATAAGCGTTTTACCTTGGAGTTAGGATGAAATCTCGAACCAATTACCATATCATTCCCTTTTTTAATTTCAGAAATTAACAAGGGAAGCGAAGATAAATCTGTTGCCAAATCCGCATCCATGAAGCAATAAATATCGGCTATCTGGCTTTGCCACGCCTGTTTAATTGCGATGCCCTTGCCTTTTTTTTCAATAAATAAATATTGAACATTTGAAAATTTTGCCGCTAAAGACTTTGCTATCTGAGAAGTTTTATCTTTTGAATTATTGTCGGCAATAATAATATTTATGCTATCGGATAAATTTTTATTGCAGAAATCCAAAAGCTTATAAATGCTTTTTTCTAAAATTAATTCTTCGTTGTATGCGGGAATAGCAATTAAAACTTTCATATCGCTTTAAGCCTATTTTCAGGCCGAAAATAATAATAAAACGAGAATAGAAGGGTCGGAACGATTATTAATACAGGCAAGGTCTGCGAAAGAAATAAAACAACCAATCCGGTTAAAAAAATTGCCGGGGCAAAAAAATATTTTTCAGACAAAAACATCAGTGGCAGAACCCAAATTAAATATTTTGCATAAAACCAATATTTTCCAAGTAAAAGATAGCAGAAAAAAATTATTATGCAGAAATAAAGCAATTTTGGTAAATCCGCTTTTTTTTCCCGCCAGAATTTAAATATAAAAAATAAATAAATACCGGCAAAAAATATCTGAAAAATATTTTTTAAAAAACCAAAGTAAAAACTTGAATCTATAAAATTAAAAATCAAATTTATTAATCCGGGGAATGAGCCAACATCAAAATAATTGCCAACCCAAACTACGCTGTCAAAAATTTTTATGCCTTTCCAAAAAGGAGCAAAAAAAACAAAAATAGTAAAAATGAAAATAAATATGTGAAAGATGGCGCTTTTTATCTTAGTTTTAGAATTCGGGCTTTGATGCCAAAAATAAATTAAAAATAGCGGCAACAATAAAATCGTAACATACTTAACTAAAACAGATAAAGTTAAAGCAAAAATGGCCAAGCCCGACTTTTGTTTTATTGTAAAATAAATTGCCATAAGCAGCCAAAATAGCATCAAAATATCAGAACCGCCCCAGCCGAATGTGCAAAATATTATTAAGGGATTCCAGGCAAATAATAAATAAATAAACACGCTTTTAGACGAATCTAAATAACTGGCGATTTTATAAATCAATAAGCCACAAAGCAGTATAAAGATTGCGGAAATGATTTTGTAAAGAAATATTCCTAAAGCGATATTTCCAAAACTAAGCCAAGCGGCCGGAAGCATTAAATAAGCTCTTAGCGGTCCGTGCTGGCTTGGCAAAAATTGCCAATAACTCAAATAAGTTAAAGGTTCTTGAGGCAGATTCATCGGGCTTACAAGATATGGGTTTTGCTGATATTTGGTAACAACTAAATCCTCAAAAAAATAATGATAAAAATCATTGCCCTCGGCCGGAACCATTAAAATCATGGTTAAAATAAAAAACAGGCTGAAAAAAAATATCAAATTTATATAATTTTTATTTAAATCTCTATTTCTATATATTTGAAAAACAAAAAAATAAACAAGATAAATACCAAACAACATCACAAAAACAGCTATGTACTGCGAAACCGAGTGATGAAAAATATTAACAAACAATGAAAGGCAAAAATAAAAAAATGCCATCACTGCCCCGAAAAAAAATAATTCATTATCAATCAAATATCTTTTAAGCATACTGTTAATTTACTTTATAAATTTTCGCTTCGTTATTTTCAAAAACTTTTTCAAAATAAAAATTATTGGCTAAGTTATTGTCGAATGCCTTATTGTCATTAATGTCCACAAATATATAGCTTGCACCAAAAATATCCTTTATGGTTTTATATAAATTTTCATTGCTTTTTCCTAATACAATTTCCACCCAGCGCCGATGCAAATCCTTGTCGTAACTGTACATAAAAGTCGGATCCAAACCAACTAAATAATAATTTTTATCGTTGTGATAAAACAAAATCGGAAATTCATCCCAGTCGGAATGAAAAACTATATCACCGGGATTGGAATTATCTTTAAGCCACTGACTTGGCTTAATAAACTTATCAAAAGAAATAGCCGACTTAAAGCTTATTTTCACAGATGCGATTTCTCGGACAAAAAATGGGATAAATATGACAAAAATTGCAAATGCTATTAAAAAATATTTTTTTTTCATCAGCTTGCTTAATTTTTTTTCAACACTTGGCCAAAAAACATTGATACTCAAAGCGGAAAAGCAAACCAACAAGGGAATAAAATATTCAACATATCTTCGCGACTTCAGCGTTAAAACAAAAAATAAAAAGCTTAAAATTCCAAAAAACCAGGAATTCACCGTTTGTTTTTTGTAAGAAAAAATAAATCCAGACAAAGCGAAAATAAATACTACAAAAAATGGCGAGGCTGAAAATATCAAATCAAAAATCGGATAAGGATACCACTCGCCGCCTACTCCGATCATATACTGATAATTTATAATTGCAATTTTAAAAGTCTGCTCCCAATAAAACTTAAAATTGTGCGGAAAATAGGGATTAAAAAATAAGCCGGCTAAAGAGCCACTAAAAACGCTTGCAAAAAGCAAAAAACTTCGCCGAATGATTTTATGCCTGTCGTTTTTTACAGGCCAGCCAAGCTTGTTTATCGGCCAAAAATAATCAACCAGGCTATAAATTACAACTAAAACTAAAGCCAGCGGCCAGCCGGCATAAAGCCAAACATAAAAAGCCGAAAGAAGCGTAAGACAAATATAATGCCGATTAATCAAACAATATAAAAATAAAAACAATAAAATTAAAACCACGGCCTGGGCTTTTGCCAAATTTATCCGGAAGATAAAAGGATTTACAGTAATTAAAAAAAGAGCATACCAAAAAGCAAAGCGGACTTTCAGGCTTTTTAAAAACCAAAAAAATAACAGCACTAAAAGGCTGCAGGAAAGAATTGTGGCAAGCTTTAGTCCCAAAAGCGGTGGCATTATCGACACAAACGGAATTAATGCCAGATGATACAAAAAATGATGATCAATAAAGCTGTTTTTCAAATCAGTCGCCGAAAGCCAGGGAAACTGGGTGATTGCTCCCATATCCCTTAAAATCATCGTCTTTTTTGCATGATAAAAAGAATCCGGATCGGCAAAAGTGTAATCAGCCTGCAAATATGCAAATAAAACAAAACTTATAAAAAAAATCAGCAAATACTGCAAAAATTGCCTTTCTGAAAAAAAATAAAAAAACCGGTTTACTAAGTGCATTTAGTTTAACTATACTTTTTCAACTGTTCTTTAAAATAATTGACCCAAGGAATAGAGTTGGGATTTATTGAATTTAGAATTGCCAGATAAAAAGTGACGTAGCCGCTGAAAATCAGCGCTTCAAACGACTGGCTTAATTTCGTCGGAGAAGATAATTTATAAAATTCAAAATCAACATTGTTCTTTTTGACTATTTCCTTGGTAATTTTCAGGCGGATTTGATTTTTGGGATAATATAAGCCGGAATCCAAAAAAATAAAAAACAAATTTTTGGAATTTGCCTTTGGATATTTCAGCCCTTCAAGCAAATGATGGTTTAACTCGGGAATCAAATAATAGCCGGAAAAAGTCTTTCCGGTTTCATTTATTTGATTGGCAAAAACATGGGCGTTTCCGGCTAAAAACTCTGAAGCAACCACGGCAAAGCTTTTGCCGACTGATCTTTTGGCAATTTTTTTGGCAACATTATTTGCCACAGGGTTTTTGACGCCGAATTTTAAATCAAGCCGGCTGATAATTGCTAAAATTTTATCAATCTCTTGGTCGCTTACCGCAATTAAGCCTATTTTTTTTAGTAATGACAGCTGGGCGGCAAGAGAATACCCAAGCCCCATTCTCGGCTGGCCGCAAGGATTGAAATTCGGCTTGAAAATATAGCCGCTTATTTTTCCCTGCCTAATCAGGTCGGCCAAAGCTCCGCCTGATGCAATGCCAAAAATTTTTGCTCCCTTTTTTTTGGCTTCTCCAATACCGGTAATCGGCTCTTCGGTATTCCCCGAATAGCTGGAAACTATATATAAGGTATTTTTGTCCATGCTCGCCGGAATATTATAGCTATTAATAACGGTAATTGGCACTTTTAGTTCGTTGAAAAATACCGACTGTATTATATGGCCGCCCAAAGCTGAACCACCCATACCATTAATTATCACCTTATTGAAGTTTTTAAAATCTTTTGGAATATTGATCTTTTTGAATTCCTGCCAAGCCTGCCTGATTTGCTCGCCAAAAAACTGAACCGATTCCAAGACATTTTCCACATCCAATTTTTTGATTTTTTTAATGTCATCTAAAATGCTTTTGTTTACCATATTTTTTAAAAAATATATTAATATTTAAGGCGTATTTATTAATAAATTATAGCAATTTTTTAGCATATTATCAAACTTTTTTAACCTTGAAAAAACCCCTAAAATCTGATAAGGTTAAATTATTAAATAATAAAAAATTAAGAAAATAAAAAATCAAATATAGGCTTTCGCTTGATTTCTTGTTTTCTTGCTTTATTGACTATGTCCGGACACAGCAAATGGGCAACAACCAAAAGAGCCAAAGGCGCAGTTGATGCTAAACGCGGCGCTGCTTTTACCAAACTGGCAAATAACATTACTGTTGCGGCAAAGCTTGGCGGAGGTGATCCCTCATCCAATTTCAAGCTTAGACTGGCAATTGATAAGGCCAGGGAAGCAAACATGCCAAAAGACAACATTGAACGGGCAACTAAAAGAGGCACCGGCGAGCTCGGCGGCGGTCCGATTGAAACCCTTAATTATGAAGGCTTTGGACCGGACGGCGTTGCCATTATTATTGAAGCGCTGACTGACAACCGAAACCGAACCAGCTCCGATATTAAACACATCCTGACAAAATATGGCGGAAATTTGGGCGGACCAGGCGCGGTTTCTTGGATTTTTGAGCCAAAAGGCGTCATCCGCACCGGTGAAATTACTGAAAAACAAGAACTGGAACTGATTGATTTGGGTGTTTTGGATTTGGTGCGCGAAGAAGGAGGCACAACAATTTATACCCAGCAAGCTGACCTGAATAAAATTAAAACTTGGCTTGATAATAATAATTTGACAGTTGACTACGCGGAAAATGACATGGTGCCAAAAGAAAAAAAGAAAATCTCACAAGAAGTTTTGGAAAAAATAGAAAAAATGGAAAATGAACTGGACAACAACGATGATGTCAGTAATTATTACACCAATGCCGAATAAAAAAATGGTTAGTAAAAAATCTACAAGCTACAAGCTAAAAGCTAAAAGCTTAATAATCCTAGGCATCGACCCGGGGATTGCCGACATGGGCTTTGGTATAATTGAAAAAGACGGATCACGCCTGAAAATGATTGATTATGGCTCAATCAAAACCAAATCAAAGCTTACCGATGAAATCAGGCTGACCCAAATTAAAAACGAGCTGGATAAGCTCTTTGCTAAATATCAGCCAAACCGCGTGGCAATTGAAAAGCTGTTTTTTTGCAATAACGCCAAAACCGCAATTGCCGTTGGCCAAGCCCGAGGCGTAGCCGTGCTTTGCGCGGGCCAAAACTGCCAGGTAATAAAAGAGTATACTCCCCTGCAAGTCAAGCAGGCGCTGACCGGTTATGGCAAGGCCGATAAAAAACAAATTCAGCAGATGGTAAAAGTGGTTTTAGGCTTAAAACAAATTCCCAAGCCCGACGATGCGGCTGATGCTTTGGCAATTGCAGTTTGCTGTGCGAATTCTATTTAGGTTTTAGCTATTAGGCACTAGACGACTAGTGTCTTAATAATTAAAGACTTGCCCCCGTCAGCTCGACCGACGAAGCTAGACTATTCTTGTCATTCTGAGGCCATAGGCCGAAGAATCTCGAGATTCTTCGTCAGTCGCTTTTTCGACTTCCTCAGAATGGCATAAAGAGGTGTGAGTTTTATCAACTTCCCGGCCACTCAAAATGACCGAAGCCTAATAATCAAAGCCAACCTCAATTCATAATAATGGCCGGGTTTTAAAGGCATTAAAAAACATAGCCTTTTGCCCGGTTATTTGTTAAAATATAACCAGGCTATATGCGCTATGTTGATGACTAAATGTTAATTATTTTTTTATAGAAGTCAACAACTGCGCCTAAAACATTAGGTGTAATAATACATAATATTTTTATGAAGGAAAAATCAAGGCCAGAAGGATTGTTTGTTAAAGACGGGGCTAATTTAGAAATGTTAAAACGATCTTTAGAATCAAAAGAAATTGACGTTGACATAATTCCAATTTTAGAAAAATTCTTTTCACTCCCGATTACTCCGCGTGAAAGCTGTTATGGGCACATGGAGACGGGTAAAGAACCATATTTAAGCTATGTTGATGATGAAGCTTTAAATGAGGATGATCTTGCCATTCAAAAAAGATTTAAAGAAAATGTTATTCAATTACAAACTAAAATAAATGCCAGGATCGACAGAGAGGCTATAAATATAATTTTGGAAGAAATTGACCATAAAAAAGGACCGAAAGATTATACTCTGCAATTTGAAATAATTGATAAGGAAATTTTTCAAAAAAATGGCAAAGAATTATTA
The DNA here is from genome assembly GCA_964535715.1 of uncultured Gammaproteobacteria bacterium. Classification (GTDB taxonomy): domain Bacteria; phylum Patescibacteriota; class Patescibacteriia; order Buchananbacterales; family UBA6539; genus CAZCCC01. The sequence goes on from CAZHUO010000014.1 coordinate 24,523, forward strand.
GAGATTATTTGGGATGAATTTTCTAAATATATTAGCGAGCTTAATTAAATAATATTAATGATTAATAAATAATTCAGACCATGAAAGATAAAATAAAAAAATTAATCAGCAAAAGCAAAGAGATAATCTTGGACAGCGTTTTGGACAATGGCGCAATAGTTGCGGCCAATCCCGATAAAAGCTACTACCCTAAAAGGGCTAAAGATTATCATTATGTCTGGCCAAGAGATGCCGCCTTTATTTGTTATGCGGCAAAACTTATTGGGATTAAAAATATTCAAGAGCCTTTTTTTGCCTGGCTGGAAGACCGGCCCGAAGATTTCAAAAAAGAAGGAAAATTATTTGCCAATTATTCGGTCAACGGACCGATAAAGATAAGGCAGTTTCAGCCTGATCAGGCCGGAACCATGCTTTGGGCAATTCATGAATTTTACAATGACAACCGCAAGGGAGCAGAAAGCCAAGAGAAGCTGATAAGAAGGCTGGCTGACGGCTTAAGTAATAACTGGAAAGAAAAATATTTTTTCAGCAATACTGTCGACTTGTGGGAAGAGGCAAATCGGAAAACTTCCACCCAAATGGAAAATAACCACACTTATTCGCTGGCCGCCTGCGCCAGAGGCTTAATTTGCGCCGACCTGATGTTTGACTGCAAAAGCTGGAAAGAAGCATCAAAACAAATGATTGAAAGAATTAATCAAGCCTATTTGGAAGATAAAAAAACATTTGTCAGAAATCACGGCAAAATAGACGATTTGAATATAGATGCCTCCCTACTTGGACTGGTTTGGCCCTTTGACATTATCAAAGCTGATGATAATAGGATGACAAACACTGTGAAAAAAATGGAAAAAAATATAGTTGAAAACGGCGGAGTTCACCGCTATCAATTTGATTATTACGATGGCGAGGGTTCCGCCCAGGAAGGATCTGGCGCCTGGCCGATTCTGAATTTTTGGATGTCAATTTACTGGTCAATTAAAGGCAATAAAACAAAAGCAAAAAAATATTTTGACTGGGTGATTAAAAGAATTGAGCCCGACTGCCTGATTCCGGAACAAATTTTTGAAGATTCCCGCAAAGGAATAAAGCCATTGGTTTGGTCTCATGCCATGTTTATTATTGCCGCTTATTATTTAGGAGAATTAAAATAATGATAGGAAAAAAATTACAAATCGCCCATATTGCTTCAGAAGTCGAGCCATATTCAAAAACCGGCGGGCTGGCTGACGTCACCAGCTCTCTGCCGAAAGCGATAAAAAAAATCGGCCATAAAGTTATAGTCATTACCCCGCTTTATGATGAAATTATAGACAGCAAAAACTTTGAGCTGGTTGCTGAAAATGTTGAACTGGAATTAAGCAAAGATATAACAATGAAAATTAATTTTTGGAAAAGCGAACTTGAAAAAAACCTGCCTATATATTTTGTTGACAACAGCCAATACTTTGGCCGTAGAAAAACTCTATACGGCTCTGAACATGAAAATGCCAGATTTTTTCTTTTTGATTTAGCGGCTTTAAAATTATTGGAAATAATTAATTTTCAGCCCGACATTATCCATTGCCACGACTGGCACAGCGGACTTGTTCCGTATTTCTTGAAACGCCGCTTCAATAAAGACGAATTTTTTAAAAAAACCGCAACTATATTCACTATTCATAACCTTTTATTTCAGTTTGGCCACAATTGGTGGAAAGTAAAGGGCAAATTAAGAGACGACGGAAATTCACGACTGCCTAAATTTGGTCACAGTCCGACAGTTGAAAGGATTAATTTTGCCAAGCGGGCAATTATTAATGCCGATATAATTAACGCCGTTTCTGAAAAATATGCCGAAGAAATATTAACTAAAAATTTCGGCCAAGACCTTCATCGAATACTGCTAAACCGAAAAGACAAACTTTTTGGAATAGTGAATGGTATAGATTATAAAGATTATAATCCGAAAACCGATCCCGGACTTGAAAAAAATTACGATTTTAGTTCATTAAGCAACAAATTGGAAAACAAAAAACATATCCAAAAATACTTCGGGCTGCCGTTAAAAGAAAAAACACCCGTCTTGGGAATGGTGACCAGAATTACCGAACAAAAGGGCTTTGATTTAGTTCTTAATATAATCGAAGACATATTAAAACTCGACATTCAATTTGTGATAATGGGTTCAGGGGATAAAACATATGAAAATTTCTTTCGAAAAATTCAAAAAAAACACCCCAAAAAAGTCGGAATTCATCTTGAATTTGATGCTTTTAAATCAACTTCGGTTTATGCCGGAACAGACATGTTTTTAATGCCTTCCCGTTTTGAACCGTGCGGATTGGGCCAGCTTATAAGCCTTCGTTATGGCTCAATTCCTATTGTCAGGGCAGTCGGCGGCCTAGCTGATACAATTACCGACTTTAACCCAAAAACAAAAAAAGGCAACGGTTTTATTTTTAGTTCCTATGACTCCAAAGCCCTGCTAATAGCAATAGTTCGGGCAGTAGAAGCTTATAAATACCCGGATGTCTGGAATGAATTGGTTAAAAAAGGCATGCAACAGTCTTTTTCTTGGGAGATTCCGGCAAAAAAATATCTTGCTTTATACCGCAAAGCAATCAAAAATAATATTAAAAATTTAAAAAATATCGGAAAAGAATAAATTAAATTAAGAATTAGGAATTAAGGAGCTAAAAATGGTTTTCTTGATTCTTAATTCTTAACTCTTAAGTTCCAACTATGATTAAATGGATAAATTTTTTACATATTTATCAGCCTCCATATCAAGAGCCGGAAATGGTACAAAAGATAAGCCGAGAAAGCTACTGGCAGCTTGTGGAAACACTAAAAAGGAATAATAAAGCTAAAATAACTTTAAATTTTTCCGGCTGTCTTTTGGAACACCTTTATAATATCGGCGAAGAGAATTTAATTGAAGAATTTAAACAACTTGCCGCAAACAAACAAATTGAACTGGTTGGTTCTGCCAGGTATCATCCAATATTGCCTCTTTTGCCAAGTAATGAAATTAAAAGGCAGATTACTCTCAATGACCAGATTTTAAAGCAAGCTTTTGACGAATACTACCAACCAACTGGATTCTTTTTGCCCGAAATGGCTTATAATTTCAAAGCGGCTAAAGTTATTAAAGAACTTGGCTATAAATGGATTATTATTGATGAAATTGCCTGCAAAGGCAGACTGGGACTTGTTGATTATAATAAAAAATACAAAATCAAAGGACTTGATTTAAATATTGTTTTTAGAAATCGCAGCTTATCAAATACTTTTGTACCGCAAACAATTCTTGAATTCACCCAAAAAAGCAACCCTCCGACTTATTTAGTTTCTGCAACTGACGGAGAAATGTATGGCCATCATCATGATGATAAAAAAAATCTGTTTGAAGAAGCAATAAATAATCCACACATAATGATGCTTACGGTTTCTGAATATATAAAAGAGTTGTCCTCAAAACCGGAGCTAATAAGCCCGATGAGCTCTTCCTGGGAAACCACGACTCAGGAACTAAAGAGAAAAGTTTCTTTTGCCTTATGGCAAGATCCAAAAAATAAAATCCACCAAAATCTTTGGGAACTGCGAAAAATTGCCATCCGCTTAATTAATAAAAGCCGCGAACAAGGCATAAATTACGATTGGGCACGCCATCATCTTGACCGAGGGCTTTCCAGCTGCGCCTGGTGGTGGGCGGCAGAAAAAAAAATCGGCAGCTTTAATTTTTTAACCTGGAACCCCGATACCATCGAAAAAGGCTTAAGGGAAATAATCTCCAGCATTCGTTCCTTAAATAATGTTTCCCAAAAAACAAAGCTTTCCGCAGAAAAGTACTACCATCTTTTGATCAAAGAAATTTGGAAAAAACACTGGAAAAAATACCATAAAATCGAAAATAATTCGAAAAAAATACCTTCGGAAATAAAAAAATCTTTATCGCTTTTCAACCAAAATTTTTTGATTTTACTTTTTGAAAAAAAATTGCCAAAAGATCTGCTTGGTGAAAATAAAATTGACTATATCGCAATAAAAATATTCAAGAAAAAAACCGGGCAAGTTTCTTTCTACCACATTGTAAACCGCTATACTCTTTATTTCAAAAATAGCCAGACTAAACCAATAACTCTTTTCTGCAATGCAAATTCAAGAGAATCGCGCCAAGGAGCTTTTTTGGCATTAAGATATCTTTGGAAAAATAATTTTGCTAATGGCAATCTAAAATGTCCGCGTCCACTTTTCTATAATAAAAGGCTTAAGGCAATGTTTTATCTTCAAGGCAAAGGAGACAACCTTTACCAGTATATTATTAACCAAAAAAGCACTTTTGAAGAAATTAAGGACATTGTTGTTTTAACAAGCAAATGGCTTGCCAAATTACATTCATTGCCGACTTTAGGTCTTATAAATTTTAATTCCGTCCAAAGCAAGGTTTCAACCGTTCTACCCGGACCAAAAAATTTTTTGAAAGGTATCAGCGAAAAACACCAGCAATATCCCAAATATTATCAGCAAACAAAAGATCTCTTCGAAAAAATAAACGGCTTGGAAAAAAAGATCGGCAATAAGGAAAAATACATTATCCATGGAGATTTCCATCCTGAAAATATTGTTTATAATAAAAAAAATAACGTCTTAACCGTTATTGACTATACCGACTGCTGTTTAGCTGATTTTATGAGGGACTTGGGAAATTTCTATCAGCAATTGGGTTATATGTCAAAAAAACATCTGCCCCAAAATAAAATTGAAGAACTGCAAAAATTATTTATTGATTCATATCTGAAATTCCGGGAAATTAAGCTTAGCCCGGAAGATAAAAAAAGGTTTGAGCTATATAAAGCCTGGACCGCTTTGAGAAGCGCTATTTTCTTTTTAACCGTCACCACTTTTGACCGCCCCAGAGCCGACGCATTGTTTGAAGAGGTTAGATCATATTTAAAAAAACTCGAAAGCATATGAAAATAGCCCATATCCATGTTTGGGACAAAAAAAACAAGGGTGATGTCGGAATAGTTCAAGCCGCTTCGCAAATTATAAAAAAAAACCTACCCGGCGCAAAAATTCAAGACTTTCCGCTAACAGTATTAAGAGACGGAAAAGACAAGGATTTAAAAAAAATTAATCTGGCAGATATTGTAGTAATCGGCGGCGGCGGCATTTATTACCGCTGGTTTTTGCCATTTAGCCTAAAAAACATTGAAAAAATCAAGCCGCCGATTGTCGTTTTCGGCGTCGGCTATATCAGGGAAATCGGCTCAAAAAAATTAAGCAAAAATGACATAGAAAGCATCCGCGCCTTAAATAAAAAAGCGGCTTTGACTTCAGTCCGTGACTATTACACCAAAAAATTCTTAATTAAAGCCGGCGTGCCGGCAAAAAAAATTGATATCATCGGTGATCCGGCGATTTTTTTAAAAGAAGAAAAACCAAAAAAAATCGCCTTCAACAAAAAAATAAAAATCGGTTTTAACTTAAACTACTCCGGCTGGCTTGGCTTTGGATTTTATGAAAAAGATATCTTAAGATCATATGAAGAAACCGCAAAATATTTTCAAAAAAATCATAATTCCGACATATATTATCTTTATCACCATCCCGACGAAAAAAAAATCTGCCAAAAACTGAAAATTAAAAACATAAAATTAATTGACTATTCCGCTTCCCGGCAAAAATATATCTATGGCAAAATGGATTTGATCATCGGCATGATGCTTCATTCGGCTGTTATGTCTTTTGGCGCCGGCACGCCGGAGATAAATGTCGCCTATGATGTGCGGAATAAAAGTTTTGCAAAATTCATCGGCTGTCTTGAACTTGTGATTAGCTCAAAAAAATTAAAAGGCCATACTTTATTAAATCTGGCCAAAATGGTTTTTAAAAATAGACAAAAATACCGTCAAAAATTTAAAAGCCGAAAGGAAACAATATGGAAAAATCAGCTTCTATTCTTGAACAAAATTAAAAAATTGAATTATTAAAATTAAAATAAGATTCGATAGAAAACAGGGGAGGTTTATGCCTGCTCTGTTTTTAAAATATAGATTAGTGTGGTAAAATTAAATCAAATTAATAATACAAAACTATGCAAAACTCCGAAATTAGAAAAGACTATATCCAAGAAAAATACGTCATCATTGCCCCAAAAAGAAGCAATAGACCCCATGATTTTATAAGGCCTAAAGTATTTAAGCTCGCAAAAAGGCAAGATTGCGTTTTCTGCCCGAAAAATGCCAACAAAGCCGGCCAGATCCTGCTAACTGTAAATGAGACCAAAGAAAAAAGAGAGCCTTGGGCGATAAAAGTTCTGGCCAATAAATTCCCGACAGTTTCGCCAAAAAATATGAAAGCTTACGGACGGCAAGAAGTCATCATTGAAACGCCGGATCATAAAAAAGAAATTGAGGATTTAACTGAAGAAAGAATTGCTGAAATTTTAAATGTTTATGCCCAGCGCACCAATGCAATTTCCCGCGACAAAAAAATTGAATATATTTTAATATTCAAAAATGGAGGCGGAGCAGCCGGTGCATCGCTGCAGCACGCTCATTCTCAAATTTTTGCAACTGAATTTTTGCCGCCTCATCTTAAGGACAAATCACAAAGAGTCCAAGCTTACAAGTTGGAAAAAAGAACCTGCGTTTACTGCGATGTAATTAAAAAAGAAAGCAAATCTTCCCGAAAAGTATTTGAAGATAATAATATGATTGCTTTCTGCCCCTATGCTTCAATGCACAATTATGAGATATGGCTTGTGCCCAAACGGCATTTGGACAATATCACCATGCTTAACCAAAAAGAAAAATTAAGTTTTGCCAAATTCCTTAAACAAATTCTTAAAAAAATAAACCTGCTTGGCTTGCCTTACAATTATTATTTTCACCAAGTAATTAATGATGAAGACCAGCACTTGTATATGAAGATAACTCCGAGGGGCAGTGTTTGGGCCGGCGTGGAAATCGGCTCGGGCTTAATAATCAATCCGGTTCCGCCCGAAGAAGCGGCTAAGTTTTACCGGAAATAAATTTTGAATTTTTAATTTTTGCTTTATAGGCGCATTTACTGCACATCTACGCCATAGGCGGACAAGCGCCTTTGGCGGAGAATTTAGATTCAATTGTTAATTTTAAAAAGTCGCTAAATAGGCGATTTTTTGGTATAATATCAACATAACTAAAAATAATACAATTTATGCTGGGACTTAAGCGCGGAACGGTCAAACTTGCAAGCCATCATAAAGAATGGGCAAAACTCTTTAAAAAAGAAAAAAGATTACTGCTTAAAACATTCGGCAAAAAAATTATTAATATTCAGCATATTGGCAGTACCGCTATTTTCGGCGTGCCGGCTAAACCGATAATTGATATCGAAATTTCCATTCTTTCGCTTGACCGCTTATATGTTTTAAAATTCGTAAGACCTCTTAAAAAGCTGGGCTATTCATATATGCACAAATTCCCGACTCGCCATTTTTTTGCCAAGGGACCGGAAGAAAATAGAACCCATCACTTAAGTTTGGTAAAAGCCAGCAGCAAAAAAGGTTTAAAAGAAACTGTTTTATTCCGCGATTATTTAAAAAATAACGCAGGCGCCAGAAAAGAATATATCAAACTCAAACAAAAACTTGTAAAAAAATTTGCATCTGATCGGAAGTCCTATACCTTGGGTAAAGAAAAATTTATTAAAAAAATATTAAAAAAAACATAAACTGAAAATAGCTTATGAAAAAAAAGTATTTATTGATAATTCTGCTGCTGATTTCATTTACCTCTATTATTGTTATTCTTTATAGCAATAAATCTTGGACTTATTTTTTTAACCCTGAAATCAGTGCCGGCAAAAAAGAAGAAATTAAATCTTGCATTAAAGGCGGCGGAATATGGGAATTATTGCCCAACAGCTGCGTTGATAATTGTGATTATATCAGAAGACCTATAAAAACGATTGATTATAATGATTCAGAAGAAAACAAAAAAACACTTACAATTGTACCCGCATCAAATAAAATTGATTATGGATTTTATTGTCAACAGTCGGCAACTTTGGGCTGTAATTGCGGCTCAAAAAATTGCTGGGACAAAAAAAATAAAAAATGCGAACCTAATTAATTTAATTAAAAAATTATATGATTGCACTTGGAATAATAATCGTAATAGCATTAGTTGCAGGAGCTATAATAATGGGCATTAGGGAAGACAAAAATAAATAAAAATTTAATTGATCAGTCAAGCTTGATTTATTATTAATTTAATAAAGAATGGAAAATATTATTTGGAAAGACAAAGAAAGAATTACCAAAAGAGAAAAATATATTTATAAAGCCATCATAATTGTAGGCAATTTACTGTATTTTCTAATGGCCTTAATAATGCTTGCTGTTTTTTCCTTTTTTCTTTGGCTTGGCTTATTCAACACTAACCTGTATATTTCAAATATTTTTATGTGGGTATTCTTCGTTTTATTAATTATTTTTGAGTCTTGGATTTTTAGAAACATAACTAAACCGCTTGAGCTTGCATCAGATGGAATAATTTTTACAAACAACAACGTACGGTTAAAAATTAAAAAAGAAGAAGTTAAATCAATTACTATTGGAAAAATAGGAGAAATTAACAAATTGGGCAAATCTCTTTCATTGTCTAGATATCAGATAATATCATTATTTGGCTTGCAAGGATTAATTTTCAGCAATTCACTTGATAACAACATTATTAGAATTGAAACTGAGAAAAAAAATTTTTCACCAACTGTCACGGACATTTCGGGATTAATTAAAAATCTTGAAAAAATTGGAATAAAATCAGTTAAAAAAAATAATATTTTCTATAATAAAAATTAATAAAAACCTATGAAAAAAACACTTCAAATCATTTTGGCAATTATAATTTGCGAGGCGGCCGGAATAATCGGCTCAATTGCCACTACCCCGGCAATTCCGACCTGGTATGCCGGTTTGCAAAAACCAAGCTTTAATCCGCCAAGTTGGCTCTTCGGCCCGGTTTGGATTACGCTTTACGCTTTGATGGGAATCGCTTTATTTTTGGTTTGGAAAAAAAGAAAAGAAAATAAGCTGGCCAAGCCGGCAATAATTTTATTTTCAGCCCATTTGGTCTTAAATGCCATTTGGTCTATTCTTTTTTTCGGCCTTCAAAATCCGTTTTGGGCCTTAATTGACATTGCTATTCTTTGGCTTATGATTGTAATTTTAATAGGGCTTTTCTGGCAGATTAAAAAACCGTCCGCTTATTTGCTGCTTCCCTATCTGGCATGGGTAAGCTTTGCCAGTATTTTGAACTTTGCTATTTGGCGCTTAAATGGCTAAAAAAGCCTTCATTTTTGAAATAAAAATTAAACTTATTGCGTATTATTTTATATGGCAGAAACCCCTGATTTTCAAAAAAAATCAGACCAGGAAATTGTCCAGCTGACCCTTGGGGAACAGGACAATTTTTTGTATATTGTCAACCGCTATGAAAAAAAACTTCTTTATTTTATCATGCGAATTTCAAGCGTTTCATTGGAAGAAGCCCAGGATCTTTTGCAGGAAATATTCATAAAAATCTACCAAAATCTCAATAGTTATGACCAGACGCTTAAATTTTCTTCCTGGGCTTACCGCATCGCCAGAAACCATGTAATTTCCCACCATCGAAAAAATAAAAATAAGCCGTCAATGGTTTACGTCGAAGTAAACGAAGAAGCTTTAAATAACTTGGCAGATGAATTTGATATTAATAAAAAAATTGACCATCAAATATTGAAAGAAAATATCAGCCAATCATTAAATAATATTGAAAATAAATATCGGGAAATAATTATATTGAAATATTTTGAAGAAAAAAGCTATCAGGAAATTTCCGACATTTTAAAAATGCCCCCCGGAACCGTTGCCACTTATCTGAGCCGGGGCAAAAAACAATTTAAAAACCTATTTAAATAATATGAACGAGCAATCAAGCGGGGAAAAAATATTGGAAAAAATAAAACAAGCCCATATCAAGCCGAAACCGCGCTGGGAATTTTTGCTTAAAAACTGTGTAATTTGGGCGTTTTTTATAATCTCAATTCTTATTGGCAGCCTGTCTTTTGGCATAATGATTTTTATGTTTAAAAATAACTGTTTGCAGCATTTTATAAACACAAGCGGAGTTTTCCAAAAATTTCTTATCGGTTTGCCGTATTTCTGGCTGTTAATTCTAATTGCCTTTATTACCATTGCCTTTTACAATTTTAAGCATACAAACAAAGGCTATAGGCATAATCCCCTTTTTATCGTTTCAGCCGGTATTCTTTTGAGCATAATTATCGGATCGATTGTTTATGCAATCGGCGGCAGTGAAAAGCTTGAGGATATTTTCTACCGAAAAATGCCATTTTATCAAAAAATGATGAAATTTCAAGGCCGAATGCTTTTTGATCCGCAAAAGGGAAGAGTTCCCGGAATTGTAATAGAAATAAATAAAGATTATATAAAAATTCAAGACTTTATGGGAAAAATCCACAGCATCTCAACTTCAACTGATCAATTTGTAATCGGCCAAAGAATAATCATTTACGGAAAGCCGCAAATTGATAATTCGTGTCCTTGTGAATTAAAGCCATTGATAAAAACTGAACACTTCAAGCCCAAGCCTTGCCCTAGGTGTCTCAATAACTAATTAAGTTTGAAAGAAAAAAAAGCGCTTAAGCGTAATAATAAATGTTAACCGTTAACCACTAATTATTAACATTAAGCCTATGAAACAAAAATTTTACCTTTCCGTTGCCGTCTTGGGACTTTTAATTACTACGGCAATAGTCGGCATAACCAGTTTTGCCGCAACTTCCTCAAATAACACTGATAATGGTTCTAGGGGGTTTTGCCAAAAGCAAAACAAAGAAGAAGCGATAAAAGCGATAAGCAACAGTGATTATTCCACATGGGAACAAGAAATGAAACAAAAAGTCCAAGATATGAGAGATCAAGCGGACAAAATCGAGCAGACTATAAACCAAGACACTTTCAATAAAATGGTTTTAGCCCATCAATTGATGCAGGAGGGTAAAACCGATGAAGCCAAAGCAATATTTGAAGAGCTTGGCATGCCGGGAGTGGGGCCGCGCCAAATGGGCAAGGGCATGCAAAAGGGGTCTTGTCCATATCAAAATCAAGCAATTGGACAACAAGAAAATTAAATAAAGGGTATTTTGGCCGCGGATCAATTCCCCGACGCGTCAAAGTAGCTTTAGCGACGGAGCGCTGTGGGGTATTTCACCCTTCGATGGCTCCTCATCTCGGAAGCAAAAAATCACAGTTTTTTTGCTCCACTCGACTTACGTCGCCAATAAAAGGTTAATCTCCTTTCCAAAAGCCGACTCTATCTTTATAAAAGAGCGGTTTTTTGGTATAATTAAAGCATTATGAATTATTATATCGGCCTTGATGTGGGCGGGACAAAAATTGCAGCCGGTCTTATTTTTGGGAAAAAAATAATCAAAAAAGTAAAAACCCAAACCAGCGCCAAAGCCTCTAAATATCAGGTTATAAAAAACATCTGTTCGTCGATTGATTCGGTTTATTCCCAAAAAATAAAAG
>CAZHUO010000015.1:0-35452 GCA_964535715.1 uncultured Gammaproteobacteria bacterium
TAGCTCAGTTGGCTAGAGCACCTGCTTTGCAAGCAGGGGGTCAAGGGTTCGAATCCCTTCAGGTCCATTTTAAATTTTCGGGACAAGCAGAAACTGAGTGGTTCTCTGCCTCATTAATTAATATAAAAAGGCAGACCCGCCCTTGGCGGGGAATCCGCTCGGGTCCAAAAGTTTGTCGGAACAAGCACGAAATAATAAGTTCTGCGCCACCTTAAATCAATAAAAAAGGCGCACCAGCCTTTGGCTGGGAGTCTCTCACGGTCCACCATAATTTTTCGGAATAAACAGTAAATGAGCGGTTCTCTACCTCATTAATAAACAATAAAGGCAGACCCGCCTTTGGCTGGAAATCCCTTTAGATCCACCAAAACCATATATTAAAAACTATGAAGATCTTCACAACGGCCAGTTTTGAAAATGGAAAAAATAAGACGGAAATTGAACATCTGTGCAGTTTGATAAAAAAAGCCGGTTTTGAAGATTTTTGTTTTATTCGCGATATTGAAAATTACGAAAAAATATTTAATGATCCCAAAAAGCTGATGCAGCGATCCAAGGAAGAAATCGACAAATGCGATGTTTTGCTAATAGATATGACGGATAAACCGACCGGAAGAGCAATAGAAGCGGGAATCGCCTTTGCTTTAAACAAAAAAATAATTGTTATAGGGAAAAATGGAACGAAAATAAAAGATACCACTAAAGGAATTGCTGATTTAATCATAAAATACGACTTAATTGATGATATCGTTTCTCCATTAAAACAATGGCTATTGGAGGCATAGACTGTTTTTTTACATATTGAAGGATATAATACACAATAATTTATATTGTATGCCAGAAAAAAATATTAATTTCCCAAAAGGCGTTGAAGTTGTCGGTTCGGCGATTATTGAAAATTCTGAAGGCAAAATATTGCTGGTTAAATCGCCAAAATGGAAAAACAAATGGACAATGCCAGGCGGCCACATTGAAGCGGGCGAAACAATCAACCAAGCAATATTGAGAGAAATAAAAGAAGAGGTTGGTCTAACACTTGAAACAGAAGAAATGATTGCCTATGGGGAACTGATAAATTCAAAAGATTTCCACCGACCGGCACACTTTATATATTTTAATACTCTCTGTAAAACGGATAACATAATTATTAAGCTTGAAGAAAGAGAATTAACTGAATATACATGGGTTGATCCAAAAACTGCTCTTGAGATGGATTTGGCTGAAAGCTATGATAAAACCATAAAAGACTATTTAAAATTTAAAGGGATGAAATAAATAAAAAAATGCCTCAATATTGCTTTGAGGTTTTTTTTATTGATAAAGTTTTTAATTTGAATGAAGAGTATCAACTCAAAAGCAAGTTCTAAATTCGACAAAGAGTCTCACTTACGCTCGCCCTATGTCTTTTCAGCAAATCGCCGACCCTTCAAAAAGCGGGATAAGACCAGCTTTGGCGACAAAGTGCTGCAAAATATTCTTCTTGCCTCACTCACTCGAAAATACAAAAAATAATTTTTGCATCTTACTCGCTTCATTCGGTAATAAAAAAATTATTAAAAAGTGAATAAAGTTAATTATAAGTTATCCACAATTTAAAATAAATTTATTGTAAATTAAGCAAAAAAGTTATATAATTAAATTAGAAAATTATTCTTTAAATAATTTCAAACTCTAAGTGAGGGGAAGGGGGTGAAAAAAATGGCAAAAAAGAAAAAAGTTGCAAAAAAGAAAGTAGCTAAAAAGAAAGTAGCTAAGAAAAAAGTTGCAAAAAAGAAAGTAGCTAAAAAGAAAAGAAAAAAATAAGCTTTAAAAACCCCGCACCAATTTTATCAAAAAAATATTTACTAAGCTTGACAAAATTGGTGCGGGGTTTTATTTTTATCGAAAATTCAATATATTCTTTTTGACCTATAATCTCCAATTATTATATATGTCAAAAAACTAGCGGCTACAGCCAAAGTTAGTCAAAACATTTGGATATACGCCTGAAACCACGCCAAGACATTGAGCGCCGGCGCGGAAAGTTCCGCCCTTTGGCGGAACCGGCTTCATAATACATAAAGCCGAGCCTTTATACATTGTGTTTATTCCGTTTAAAAATGTCGCTTTAACTTCAAAAACATTGGCACATGCCGAATTATCGCCACAAATCAAGCAATTCGGACAAGTATTGGTTTCGGGATCCAATACGCACTTAAGCGGAACTGAAACGATTTTTATTCCAATGCCGGATCTAGCTATTGCCGATTCGGTTTTAAACACCATATAACCCACCAGTGCTGCAGTAAAGACAGCAAAACAAACAATAATCAAGCCGGCAAACCGGGGACTAATTTTTTTAAAAGCAATTTTTTTCATAAATTCCATATTTTTATTTAATAATCTTTATCTATAAATTATTATAGCATTAATTTTTGAAAAGTTAAATTAACATTTAAATACAAACTACAATAAGCTTTTCTGCATCGGTTTTTTTAAGACATCTTCTTTAAAAACCTTTACCACTCCGTAAACGCCGTCAAAGCCCGGAGAAATTTCCAATTTGCCCTCTCTGACATTTTTGATTGCATAAACAATTTCCGGTAAAGCAAAATTTCTTAATTCTTCGAAAGATAAATCCAATAATATTTTAAATTCGCTTCCGCCTTTGGCAATTAGATCGCGGTAAATTGCATCTACCTTTTTTGTCAGTTTCCCCTGCCCCAAAACGTCAGCAATAATTTCTTGTAGCGGCACTAAGCTTTTATAGCCAATCGTATCCGGCTTAAATCCTTCTTTGCGGTCAGCCAGCTGATAGACGCGATTAAGCACCCCAATAGTTAACGGCTTTTTGCAGACCGGGCAAATGCCTTTATTTTTTTTGCTTTGTTCAGGCTTGAGCTGAACTTTACAATCACGATGCCCGTCAAAATGATACTTGCCTTCTTCGGGAAAAAATTCAATTGTGTATAAAAATCTTTTTTTGTCTTTTTCTTTTATAATCCGATAAATTTCATCATAGCTTAATTTGTTTTCCGAAATTTCAAAGACATTGGCTTCGCGCCCCAAGTTTGCCGGCGAATGAGCGTCCGAATTGGAAATTAAAGTAATATTGTCTAAAGCCGACAAGCGCCAATTCATCGGCGGATCAGAAGATAATCCAGTTTCAATTGAATAAATGTATTTTGCCATTTCGCCAAAACAAGCCTGCAAATTATCAAAACCCGAATATGAGCCAAAAACCGAAAACCAGGGTGTCCAGGCATGAGCCGGAATAACTAAAACTTTTTCGTTAATATCCAAAACAATCTTAGCCAGCTCGTCGGCATGAAGTCCCATAATCGGCCGGCCGTCTGATTTTAAATTAACTCCCCTCTTTTCCAACGCTTCATTTATTTTTTCAACCGTCTTAAAATCAGGGGCAAAAATGCAAATATGAAGCCTTCTGACTTTATCACCCTGCTTATAGATGCAGCTTAGCTCCGCTGTCAGCATAAAATAAACGGAATTATTGTCGCCTTTGAATTTAAAAAGACCCGGCTTGCATTCAGCCAGGTTTTCTTTTAAATGCTTAAACCATAAAGGATGGGTAAAATCGCCGGTACCGACAATATCAATGCCTTTGATTTTTGCCCATTCGTTTATTTTTGGAATTTCCAAATCTTTCGAGCAGGCTCGGGAGTATTTTGAATGGATATGTAAGTCGGCGATATAGCGTGTCATAGTGCTATGATTTTAGCATTTTTTAAATTTTTTGGAAAATAAATAGAAAGTATTGGCCGCAAAGCAAGCTAAGGGGTATTAAACCATTTTTGGCCACTTAGCTCGAAAACAAAAAATCGCTGACTTTTTGTTTCCCTCGCTCTACATCGCCAATGAAGAAGAGTAAACTCTAAACTCAACAAAGAGGCTCGCTTACGCTCGCCCTATGTCTTTGTAGCAAGTCGCCGACTCTTCAAAGCAGGATAAGACCAGCTTTGGCGACAAGGTGCTGCAAAATATTCTTCTTGCCTCACTCATTCAAAAAAACAAAAATTAATTTTTTGCATCTTACTCGCGTTATTCGGCAATAAAAAAGTCGCAACAATTTTTGCTGCGGCCGCATTAATAATTCAATTATCCTTATCCCCCCATACTTTTTTAATAAGATACTCTTTAATGGCGGTAAATAAATCAGATATCAATTTTATATCTAAATTTAATTCACCATCTATAATCTCAATAATCAAATTGTTACATCTGCTATCGACTGGAATTGGACCAACTGAAAATTCCAGATTTATACAATCAACCACGCTAATACTAACAGATCTAAAAAGAATAAATTTTCTACTAACTACTTTGAGTTGATTTTTCTCAACAATTAATCGGAAATCAACTGGCGAGATTTTACACTCCCAACCAAGTTTTTTAGTAGCAGAAGATATAGCTTCCTCCACTTTTTCTGATGGATAATCTGCATCAAGCGGAAAAATAATCATGTTTAACCCTCCATAATCTGCCGGACAAAGCCCAGCTGTTCTAAATTGTTCACACCAAGCGCTTCACGGGCATCATCTAGCTCAATACTAGCTATTTTCTTTTTTTGTTCAAAGGCAATTAATACCAAATCTGGCAGCCAGTATTCATGGGAATGCCCATCACCTTTGTTATGAGGTTTTAAATGAGGCAGATTAATTTTCAGCCAATTTAAATTGAATACCCATGCTGATGGATTAACATATCGAGCCATTTTCAATTCTTTTGCAGCCATTTCATAAGGTTCGCGCACAGCGATTATCTTTCCTTTTTTATCATAAAGAATTCTGCCAAAATTCTCAACACAGGAGGCAAACTTTCCCCGCAGATCAATCCGCAACATTGAAAGTACTGCATTCTGCTTAATATGATTTTCAACCAAACGGCGTATTGTATCGGTTTTCCAGCACGGCATATCGCCATATAAAACAATGACATGTTCAATTTCTGCTAAACCGCTAAGTTTTGACAGGCATTCTTTAACTGCGCCGGCGGTTCCGGTTCGGTCTGGCTGGTGGATAAAACAATCTCTAAGATGGTCATGCAATGCATTTCTTATTTGGCTTTCAAAGCGATTATTAGTCACCACTAAAGTCATAAGTTTAAGCTCATCTCGCAGTATTTGAACCGGACGGCATACCATGGGTTTGCCAGCCACAACTTCTACCAGTTTAGACTTATTCATTAGAGTTGCCACAGAGCCATGCCCCGCAGCCAATACAATCCCGGCAACATTCTTCATCGCAGGGTCCTCCATTGTTTATTTTTAATGTTCGATTTATTTGATGCCAATAAATAATTAGCAACAAATGGCCAAACTTAAATATAAATTTTATTTTTCTAAAACATAAAAAATAACAATACTTTTAACATTATAATATTACTTGTCATGTTCCATTATTATTTACAGACAAATTTCCGAAGTACCAGATTATATCACTTAAATTCTCAGCTGTGGTAATTGAAAAATTTTTAGGCAAAATTTGTTTATATCTTCTTAAAAATACACAATCAATCTTAGGGAAATTTTTACCAATAAACCATAAATCATTAATATTATGGCCAATATAAAAAATTCTTTCCCCTTTTTTAATATTATTTTTAATAACTGATTTGGTAATCTTTGGTACAATTATAATTTTATCAAAATATCTATCTAGACCAGAAATAAAAATCTTCTTTTTCTCAAAATTCTTATCGCCCCTTGAAATCAATAGCAACCTATTATTATTTGCTTTCAAATTTTCCAAAATATAGATAACTTCTGGATATAAATATTCTGTACCGCGGTATTCCATTTTAAAATTCAGATTTTTTTTAATTGTTTTCCTTTTTTCGTCATCGATATTCAATGACTTCAAATGCTTATCAATACTGTAACAGCCCAAATTTTTACTATCAAAGTCATATGCTTTATAGAATGATTTCCAAAATTCCTGTCCGCGCAATTCATGAGCTTCAAAAATTTTTTCAAAATCTTTTTTCAATAATTCAGTATCAAATAATGTTTTATTTAAATCAAAAATAATCATAAATCATTTAATAAATTTTTTACTAATTCAAACTGTTCCGGCGTATTTATACCCAATGCCTCTTTCGGCTCAATTTCCACTGTGGCAATTTCATATCCTTGCTGACAAGCCATTCCCAAAAAATCAGTCAAATAATATTCGGAAGCGGCATTATTGTTATTCAAATCGGATGCATTCTGCCATAACCAGTCAGCTTTAAAACAAAAATAGTTTGGGTTAACTTCTTTAATTTCCAGCTGGTCTAAACTAGCATCTTTTTTTTCCACTATCTTAATCAGCTTGCCTTTTTCATCACGAATAATTCGACCATAATCATAAAGACTTTTTTTCCAATCATTAAAGTCCGGGGCTTTGACAACTCCCATGGTTATCACTTTTCCTTGTTTTAAATGATAATTAGCAAGTTTTCTAATCATTTCTGCAGTCACTAAAGGATGGTCGCCGTTTAAAACCATAATATCTTTTACTTTGCCTTCAAGCACTTCTTTGGTACAAATCAAGGCATGACCGGTGCCAAGCTGCTCTTTTTGGAAAACATAAGCATAAGAAGATCCCAAAACTTCTTTTACCATCTCAGCTTTTTGCCCGACAACAATTAAGGGTTTTTGACAAACACCCGACTCTTTAATGGCAACCAACAAATGCTGAACTAAGGGCTTGTCTTTAAAAGGAATAAGCACTTTTGGCAAATCACTTCGACCCATTCTTTTGCCAAGCCCCGCGGCCAATATGACAATTTGGATTTTATCGGTATTTTCCATAAATTTATTTAAAACAAATTTTTCCTCTTTTTATCCTGCGAACTTTTCGATCAATTTTTGTTTCTTCAAAGATTTTTTTAAACAATTCTATGTCGGATTTTTGTTGCTTTACGCCCCGCCTGCTTAATACAATTTTTTGCAATTCAATCGCTTTGTCTAAATCATATTCCACCATGCAGCCAAAATCTTTCAAATAATTGGTAAATGACGGCACATCTTCAAATACTGTTCCGTATAAATGACTGCCTACGCCTATTATTTTACCGGTATAAACTGCACAATTAATGGCTGTTCGGCAATAATCGCCAAAAATTGAACCCAAAAACATTTGATCAGTATCAACTCCGGCCATTTTAATCAAACTATAATTATTTTTTAGATTTGAAGTAGTTGTTCCGGCACCCAAATTCACCCACTCACCCAAATAACTATAGCCTAAAAATCCATGATGATTTTTATTGGAAAAGCCCTGAATTACCGTTGCCTCGACTTCACCGGCAATTTTTGTCTGTTCTCCCAGGCAACAGCTGTATTTCAAAACGGTAAATTCCCTGACTAAACAATTTTTTCCAATATATAGCGGGCCAACCAAATGACAATATGGCAAAACTTGGGTTCCCTGATCTATAATAATTTGGCCATAATTTGAATTTAAAACAATTTCCTTTGGCAGCTTGACATTTTTGCCAATAAAAACTTTTGGCGAAATTTCAGTCAAGTCTGCCTTCAAAAAATCCAAATTGGAAGCCAAAATTTCTTCGTTATAGGTGACCACCTGCCATGGATGTTCAAACAAAGGCCATTCAATCAGTTTATTTTTCAACTTTAATTTTTTTAAAAAATCAATTACTTCACCCGGTTTTATCCGGCTGAGCTGATTTCTTGAAATCTCCAGTTCGCCTAAATCCAAATAAGCGCCGATTGTTTGATTTTGATTTCTCAAAATAACGCTTTTTTTAAAATTTATCGATTTGACTTGCTTAAAATCGGGTATCAGACTTGCATCCAAAAACAAAACCGCGTTTTCTTCCTGCTTTTGGCTTTCGTATTTTTTTTCGGCAGTCTTGTTTAAATAATCCCTGATTAAATACTCGATTTTAACCGGCTTTAAAGACTGTTTCAACATATCATACAAATTTGTTCCGCCACACATTATAGCAAAAGCCGGCCGAGTCAACGTGATCGGAAATAAATTTTTTACTTGGTTATTTTCGTATAGGATGATTTTCATAGTTTAGTTGCTAGTTATTAGGCTTTAGGCGCTAGGCGCTAGGATTTAGAACATAGAGCCTAGGGCCTAAATTCCTAAAGCCTATTCAACTGTCACACTCTTGGCCAAATTCCTCGGCTTATCAACGTCACAGCCTTTTAAAGATGAAACATAATATGCAAAAAGCTGCAAAGGAATAACCGCTAATATCGGCGTTAACATTTCTAAGGCTTTTGGAATATAAAATACATCATCAGCGTCTTTTTTTATTTCTTCGTCGCCAATAGTGGCAACGGCAATTATTATCCCTTTTCTAGCTTTTACTTCTTGCAGATTTGAAATATTTTTTTCATAAACACTGTCTTTTGGACAAATGAAAATTGTTGGAAAATCAGAATCAACCATTGCCAACGGACCGTGCTTAAGTTCGCCCGATGCCGCTCCTTCGGCATGGCTATATGAAGTTTCTTTAAGCTTTAAAGCTCCCTCCAAGGCAATCGGATAGTTGTACTTTCGGCCTAAAAAGAAAAAATTATCATATTTGTAATACTTCTTGGCAATATCTTTTATTGAATCATTGCTTTGCAAAATTTGATTAATCAAACCGGGAATTTTCAAAAGTTCTTCAGCAATTCTTTTACCCATTACAACCGACATTTGTCGCTGACGACCCAAGAACATTGCCAAAAGAGCCAAGACAACAAGCTGGGAAACAAAAACTTTTGTTGAAGCAACGCTGATTTCCGGACCGGCGTGATTATAAATTCCGCCGTCGGTTTCCTGAGCAATTGTACTGCCAATGACATTAACGATTCCCAGTGCTAAAACGCCTTTTTCTTTTGCTTCCTTAACCGCCGCTAAAGTATCAGCTGTTTCCCCCGATTGACTTAAGACCAATACCGCATCGGTTTTGGGATTTAAAATTGATTTTCGGTATCTAAATTCCGAAGCAATACAAACTTCTGTCGAAAGGCCGGCATATTCTTCAAGCATATATTCGCCAACCAATCCGGCATAATATGCAGTTCCGCAGGCAACGATTGTCAAGCGTTCAATTCGGCGCAAGCGGTCCTCAACGCTTTTAAGCCCGCCTAAAACCGCTTTTCCTTCTTCAGAAATCAATCGCCCGCGCAAACTGTTTAAAACAGTTTCCGGCTGCTCAAAAATTTCCTTAAGCATAAAGTGGTCGAAACCGCCCTTTTCCGCCTGTTCTAAATCCCATTCAATTTTTTCCACTTCCTTGTCAACAATATCGCCACTGTCAAGTGTGGAAATCATATAATTATTATCTTTAAAAACAGCTATTTCCTTGTCGCTTAAAGTAACAATTTTTTGGGTATGATTTAAAATTGCCGAAGGGTCGGATGCAATTATAAGCTCATCTGTGCCGATGCCGATTCGAAGCGGACTGCTTAAGCGGGCGGCAATTATTGTGCCCGGCTCTGATTTAGCCATAATCAACAAAGCATAAGTGCCGTTTATAAGATGGAGGGCTTTTCTAACCGCTTGTTCCAAGTTGTTGCTATTTTTTAAAAACTTTGCCACTAAATGGGCAATCACTTCAGTATCTGTTTCGGAAATGAATTTACAGCCTTCTTTTTCTAAATTGTTTTTAAGCAACTTGTAATTTTCAACAATTCCATTATGAACAACAAAAACATTGTTTTCGTTATCATGGTGGGGATGGGCATTGACTTCAGAAGGTTGGCCATGGGTTGCCCAACGAGTATGGGCAATACCAATTGTTCCGCATGGTTTTTTTTCATTAATCAAGTTTGACAATTCGACAACCCGTCCTTTAACTTTAAAAGACAGAATATTTTGACCGTCCCAAACTGCCATCCCGGCTGAATCATAGCCGCGATATTCAAGGCGCTTTAAGCCGTCCAATAAAATTGGCGCTGCTTGTTTTTTTCCAATGTAGCCGACGATGCCGCACATAGTTTTTGAAATTTAAATTTTTAATTTGTTTAGAATTTAGGATTTAGAATTTCGGATTTATTAATTATAGCTTCTCCCAAGCAAACTCAAATATCATTTTTTGGGTTTTAAAAATATTTTGATCCTGAATAATTACGCCAATCGGCTTTTCATTATCAACCGAAATCATTGCCACTTTGTTTGCATAAATTAAAGTATAGGTTGGCGCGCTTTCTTTTTTACTCAGCCACTTTCGTTCGTCTAAACCCTTGGTTTCCCCGCCGGGTCCGATTGAAATTACTTTTACTTCAATGCCTTTATTAATCCTTTGAGGAGTGAACTCCGGAAAAACTTCATAAATATATTTTTTTATTGCCGAAGAAGAATAAACATAATATTCCTTAAGCAAATTTGCCTGGCAGCTTTCCAAAACGTCCTGTAAAACCACTTTGATGCCTGCCTCGCCTTCATAAAATTTTACCACCGGCTTGCTTTTGGCATTATCATAAATTGATTTCAGTTGCGGAATTATTTCATCGACATCTGTTTTAATTTTTTCCAATTGCTGCTGTTTTTGTTCTAAAACATCTTTCAGCTTTGCCGGATCTTCGGCAATAAAATATTGCTTTTTGGCTTGGTGGTAATAACTGACCAGCCCTAATTCTATTAAATCTTTTAAAATATCATAAGTAGTACCGCGGTTAATCCCAGCTTCAATTGCTACCTTTCTGACCGGTGAAGGCCCTAATTTTAAACAGGACAAGTAAACTTTGATTTCCTTGTCGCTTAAACCAAGTTTTTTTAGAGTTTGTTCTAGCATTCAGATATTATACACCTATAATAATTTTTGTCAATTTTTTTCCTACAAAAAATGTGGATAAAATAAAAAATAGCTAAAATTAGATAAAAAAATTGAGTATATGTGTCAAAATAATTATAAAATTAAAAGACGGAAACCATTAAAGTCCCCGTCAAAATTCCCTTTAAAAAAAATTATGCCGCAACTATTTGTACCTCACGAGTTCGTAAATTTTTTTCTTTTGCACCAGCACCCCACCAGTCAACAGTTACAATTTCATCAATGCAACTTACAACTGGCGTATAGCCATTGCTGTAACGAGAGCCACTACATAAGGTGAAATTGTCTTCAACATCCAAGTGCCTACTAAACAGTGCAAAAAAAATAATTTCAAGCATTAAACGCTCCAAAAGCGTATTGCCGATAACTCCTGTTTTTTTAAGCTCATCAGCTGAGATTAGGCTAAACTTTTCGTCAGCTTCAATTTGGGGCTTAAAAATTGCCAAATAAGGAACAGAACAATCTCGATCATTAATGGTAACCCACCGATCGAGATTATTGTCTACAACCGATACAACCGGAAAATTCTTCCTTGCAATACCAAGTGTCTGATTAAGAGTCAACCCGGCCATGATAGGCACAAACCAACTAAAACCCGGCCTTGGGGTCATTTTTGGAAAAACTGAAATATCAGTCTGTAAACTCAGTGGCTCAAATATGTCTTTTATAACTTCTGCCAAATCAACAATTTCAATTCTACTTAAGTTTTCCATTGATACCTCCTTATCCTGTTGCTAGTTATCCAAACTATATACTTAAAGATCAATTTATTATATTATATATAATATAATAAATTGTCAATACTTGATATGAAATATAAATATGACTTACAGATTCACTCAAGCCTTTCTGATGGCGATTATGCTGTTGTTGATGTAATAAAAATTGCCAAAAAAAACGGTCTGAAGGGAATCTCAATTACTGACCATAATACTTGGAAAAAATTTGACTTGAAAAATAAGCTAGCAAAAAGATATAAAATTGAAAATATAAATGGAATTGAAATTAGTACAAAATTTTCTGATGTTGAAATTCACATCTTGGGATATGCCAAAAATTTTGATGTTTCAATTCTAAAAAATGGTTTAAAAGAAACGATACATGGCTATAATGATCGAATGGCTCTAATTATTAAAAAATTAAAAGCTGCCAATATAATAAGTCTTGATATTAAAAAAATAAAGGCTAAAAAAGGCAATGATTTGGCTGTCACTAAATATGATCTCGCAAAGGCTATTTCTTCATCTCTAAACATACCGATAAAAGATGCTTCAAAATTTGTCAATCATGGCGGAGTTGGATTTGTCCCTTATGGTAATTGGGCCATGTCGCCAATTGCCGCCATTAAACTTATTCACAAAGCCAGGGGCATTGCCATATTGGCTCATCCCGGAGAAAGCCATAACAAACTGATAAAAAAATTTGGCTCAATCAAGGGAAAAAAAATATTTTATCAATTGTTGTTTAACCTGATAAAAAATGATCTTGATGGCCTGGAAATTTATACTACAAAAAATGAGCCGGCAATAAAAAATTCATGTTTGAAATTATGCAAAAAATTTAATCTTATTGCCACCGGCGGTTCTGACTGGCACGGTGAAAAACATCATCCGGAACTTAAAATGGGCACAGGCGGTTTAAATCAAAGCTATTATAAAAGATTTATTGAATCTCTTTAAAAAAATGGGCCAGCAAACTTTACTGACCCAGCAATTCTTTGGTTGACTCCTGGCGATTCATTGCCAGAAGCAAAGCCTTTATGCGCTCAACATTCTCCGTTGAAGGCGTATTATCAAAGAAATGCGAAAGCTGAAAAATACTTTCAATTTCCTTCAGACTATACAAATCCATATTTTCAAAGGCTAGCTGAAGCGCAATGTCGCGCATCTCATACATGTCGTCTCGACGAATCAGGCTTATAATTTCTTCCCGGTTTTTCGGCAAAGCTGAAATAAAACGAGAAGAAGGTATTTGCTTCAAATAATGGCTTAGCCTGCCAGAACAAAACTGCTCTGAAAAAAGCCAAAGTTTTTCCAGTATCTGCGGACGCAGGTCAAATCTCAGCCGGCAAAGTTGGGTTTGCAAAACAAAGAGAAGACCTCTCATGTCATAATGCCGAAAATATGCCAAAGCTTCGGCATTTTTTGATACTGGAGGAGGAAATTCAACCAAAGCCACACCATCTCTTCGATAACGAGGCGGCATTAAGTCAACATAATAAATTGCCCCGTTTTCGTCCAAAGTAAAATTAGACGGCTTAGGATCGATTCCGATTTGAAGTTCGAAATCATCAAGTTCAAGTTGCTGTTTGAAAATCAACCCCATCGGCAGCAATATTTTGTCAATGCTTTCCAAACACAGGCTTTCCGAACCGTCACTGATATCATTGCTGATATCATGTCCGCAAAATGGGCTGATAACAACAATATCCCAAATACTTCCATTACTTATCAGCTCGACTTTTACGTCGGGCGTTGGTAAGCCGATTTTTTGGAGCAAATTAGAATATGCCTGAATGTCCCGCGCCAATTGATCGGCTACCTTAATGGAATTAAGCTCTCTCTTAGAAATAACCTTAATTACCTGCTTAAAACCATTCTGAGCCACTAAAATGACCGAAGAATGATAGCCCGAGGGAAGCAATGAAACTTCCCCATTAATCTTCAAACGCTCCAATATCTTGTAAGGCATGGCAACCTCCTTTCCGTTTTTTCAGAATATCAGCTTTGCTTTTTTTATATTAATTTCAAAGAACCAAATCAGCTTTCAAAAATTTAAAAACTTATTTTATCCTTCAAAATAATTTACTTCCAATCTTTTACCGCCTCTTTGTATATTTCCGGATCGCCGACATCAAACCAAGCCCCGGCAAACATATAGCCTGATAATTTTCTTTGTTCAACCAGCTTCATCAGCACATCCTGCTCAAGCCTTTTTGCCTCCTTAAAATATTCAAAAGCTTTCGGCTCAAAAATATAAATTCCGGCATTAATTACATGGGAAAGATCTTTTCTTTGGTCAGGCTTTTCCAAATAAGAATGGACTTTTCCTCCCTGCATCCGAACCACTCCCCAGTCAGCCGGCTTTTTTACCGAAGTCAACGCCACTGTTGCCAAGCCGCTTGCCGACAAATGAAAATCAATCATGTCATTTAAATCAATATTTGCCAATACGTCGCCGTAATAGACTAAAAAAGGATTTTCACCAATTAATTTTTTGGCCTGAAAAACTGGTGCGGCAGTTCCCACTTCATTTTTTCCTTGATCAAGATAATTTATTTTGACGCCAAACTTAGAGCCGTCGCCAAAATACTGCTTGATTTTATTACCCATGTGGCCGACTGATATGATTAAATCCCTGATATCGTGGCGGCGTAAGTTTTCAATAATATACTCCAAAACTGGGCGGCCATTGACCGGAATCATGGTTTTAGGCATTTCGTAAGTGAAAGGCCGCATCTTCAAACCCTTTCCACCTGCCAAAATAATGGCTTTTTTAATTTTTGGGGCGAAATGCTTGCTTAAGACATATTCAATGGCGTGCGAGCGGTTTCTGATCCGAGCACCATCGATGTATTCATCTAATTGCTTTAAAATGTCGTTTTTTAGAGTAATTGTTAGCCTGGGTCTATCCATAAAGATAAATTACAAATTCCAAATTACAAAATTCAAAACACTGATTTTAGCCGTTTGGGATTTGTAATTTGTGATTTGATGTTTAAATGCTTATAACATCATACTATATCATACGAAATAATAAGTCAAGATTAGGTGTTAGGTTGTTAGGTTTTAGGTTTTAGGTGTTAGACACTAGGCTTCAGCTTAGTTATTCGCATCATTCGCATGCATTCGTATTATTAGCATCGGCTCCATTCGCATGAGCGCATTCGTAGTGCGCCATGACAGGCTCCGTAACGCAAAAAAAGAAGACCTTAAAAAAGGTCTAGGGTTGAAGAACAATAGCTTAAAACAAGTACAGATTTTGAGAAATCAGCTGAACAATATTTGCTATTGCTAAAGCGATATCGGCAAACTGGCCGGATAAAGAGGCTATAACAATCCAAATAACATTTCCCAGAATTCGAAATATAAACTCTAAAATCGTCATGA
This sequence comes from uncultured Gammaproteobacteria bacterium, assembly GCA_964535715.1. Taxonomy (GTDB): domain Bacteria; phylum Patescibacteriota; class Patescibacteriia; order Buchananbacterales; family UBA6539; genus CAZCCC01. The sequence continues at coordinate 14,889 of CAZHUO010000015.1, forward strand.
TAAAACTCCTTATCTGTTAAAAGTCTAAAATTTAAAGATCAAAACCGACCGACTGCATCAAATAAGCCATTGATAATATTCCTATTAACAGGAACCTCTTTATATCCGAATTGAAGTTTTCTAGTTTGTTTCTGAAAACAGTCCTTTGCTTCATCTTCATGATATATTACCCAATGGGTTTCTGAAACTTCAATTGTAACATCATGAAATTGACCGCCTTGATGTTTGCTTTCCATAACAGTAATAACCGGACTTGATGGCAGATCTTGAACTACCTGTGTTATACCCCCCGAACCGGAATGCCAACCTGTTGCTTTTTGCAAAATCAATTGATTTGAATCAAAATTTGCATAAGCATGTAGCGCCGCAAGCTGACTTGAGGTCACATTCCGAAATTTCATAATCATCTTAAATCTCCTTTTCTTGTTTTCTTGGCACCGCCAAGAGTTTTTAAATTAGCACCGCTAATTGGCAACATTTGCCAGTAAAATCTTATGTTATTTCATTAAAATTGTCAAATCAAAAAGCCCGCATTAAAGCGAGGCTTATTGTTAAACCCGCCTTCACTTCGTTTCGGCGGGCAGGCGCTGGCAGTTATTTAACTAATAAAAAAAGTGGGTTTCACAGTCCCCGCGCTGACCTACTTTCCCTGTTAAAGTATCATCGGCGCTGAGAGGCTTAACTGCCGTGTTCGGGATGGAAACGGGTGTGGCCCTCTCGCTAGAAGCACGGAGACTCTAAAACTCACTTATAATAAAATTTTTCACTTCACCTTGTCCGCCGAAGCTTTGAACGAAGTAAAAAGCGTAGGCGGATAAAACCACCAGAAGAACTCTGCCAAAAAATATTGGCAAAGCAACTTCCAATGATTTTTTAGCTATCAAATAAATCTGACAGCTAAAAAAATTCAAATTCTCATGGTTAAATAGAATTGGTAATTAGTACGGCTCGGCTTAATGCATTACTGCACTTACACCTGCCGCCTATCAACCCGATAGTCTTTCGGGAACCTTATAACGAAATCTTATCTTGGGGACAGCTTCGCACTTAGATGCTTTCAGCGCTTATCTAAACCGAACATAGCTACCCAGCAGTGCCCTTGGTAGAACAGCTGGTACACTAGAGGTTCGTCCATCTCGGTCCTCTCGTACTAGAGATGGGACCCCTCAAATTTCAACGCCCACAGTGGATAGGAGACCGACAATTTGTTACTTTGCTAACCATATCCTAAAAAACATTTGCTCTATGGCGTCCTAATATTTCTATTAAGATCTGCATGTCGCCATGCAGTTCGGACTATATCTTATCCTGATTCTTATCAGGATTTCGGCGTATAGTCTCTGAGGATTCCAAGTAATCAATTAATTGATACTTCTTTATTTTACGATATTTACCTTTTTGGTTCATATCATAACTTAAATCAATAATTTTTTTGACGCCAGTTTTGTTATTATGATTGCCAATATTTAATAAATTAACAATCTGTTTAAACAGAATAAATGATTTCTGTTTATCTGAAAGTAATGGATACTTTTCAAAAAATGGGATTATCTTTTTCAAGAGATCATTTCTATTTCTAACAACAAATACTAAAGTGTCATCTTTGGTATTATGCTTATGGTTATTTTTTATATAACCGCAATTGAAATATTTTTTAATCTCTTGTAAGGTTTCCTGCCGCAATAAACTTTGATTAACATGAAATTCTGGAATAAATTTTAGTCCAAATTTCATTTTTGTATCTTTGTAGATTGCTACACGAAAAGTTCCTTCACCTTCAACAAAACCAGTTACATACCATGGATTTAGATTACTTGGCCTTTCCTGCTGATTGTCTGCACTCATCACTTTGTCACTTATTTATAATACTTATTTATATTATACAAAAGTAGTGTGAGATTCTCAAGCCTCACTCCTTTTTGAGGCTTTTCAGAGTTTCCAGCATTTGGCCGAATTTATAGACAGCACGAATCTACTGTCTCACGACGTTCTGAACCCAGCTCGCGTGCCGCTTTAATTGGCGAACAGCCAAACCCTTGGGACCTTCTACAGCCCCAGGATGCGACGAGCCGACATCGAGGTGCCGAACCTGGTCGTCGATGTGGACTCTTGGACCAGACTAGCCTGTTATCCCCGGAGTAGCTTTTATCCGTTGAGCTTCCGCCGTCCTATATCGTACGGTCGGATCACTAAGTTCTGCTTTCGCAACTGCTCGACTGGTAAGTCTCGCAGTAAAGCTGGCTTATGCCTTTACGCTATCGGTTCGATTTCCATCCGAACCTAGCCAACCTTTGTAAACGCCTCCGTTACATTTTGGGCAATTTGTTAACCTAATTTATATTGAAGCGAAGGTAAGATATCTTTTTTTATTATATCTCTTAATTTTCCAACCTCAGAGGCCGGAATATAAATTTGTTTTCCTTCCTTTTGCTTTCTTAATTTCGTTCTTATATTAAAGTTACTCTCAATAGCTTTCTGCAATTTTTCCAAATCCCTATCGCTGAAAGACTGAGTGTTGATTAATTTTCCCTGGCATTCTTTTGATTTTATTGAGCCATCATCCATAAACCAAATTGCAAAGCACAAAGGAGTCAGCCAACGCTTTATTATTTTTGGCACGATTTTCTTCTTACCAAGATAAAACTGCTGAGCATAAAATCTTAAGCTTCCTGAATAATGAGTATTAAACCAATATTTCTTGTAGATCTGATTATTTAATTTCTGTAACTTTATTTTTGGCCAACCTGAAGCCAAATTATTAAGTTCCTTATACAAGAAATCAACATATTCATTTTGCTTGTATGAATGTTCTATCTTTAAACGATAAGTTTTTCCATTTACCGTCTCCAAGTGCCCATCGCCTAAAAGCTTTCCAATAATTATCTGCTTTTGACGAGAAGTAATCTTTAATTTATTATCCATATTTTTTTATTAGGTCTCTAGCTAAACTAGAGTCTCTATGTCGCCATAGAAGTTCAGACTATATCTTCACCCAGATTCTTATAAAAAACTGGGGCTTGGCGTCTAGTCGTTGAGGGCCAATAAATAACATCATAGTTATTTTTATTCCCTGCTGATTGTCCGTTGGCTTGCCATAATTTTTGAATATGGCAGCCGCAATTCAATATTTTCACCATTTAGGTAATTGAATATACACGGGTGTTCCAGCATATAAGCCAAGAATTTTCCGCTTTAAGCGGATCAGCATTGAGCTGATTTTTTATTTTTTCTGCGACGGTTATAAGTATCATATTACTACGATACTGCCCCACAAAAATTACGGAGAATTTTTTTTAAGGCAACCGCCCCAGTTAAACTACCCACCAGATACTGTCTCCTCCCCCGATTCAGGGGGATAGATTAGAATTATTACAACACAAGGGTGGTATCTCACTGGTGCCCGAAGGCTCCCACCTATGCTGAACAGGTGAAACAATAATCCAATATCAAGCTATAGTAAAGCTTCACGGGGTCTCTTCGTCCGACTGCGGGTAGCCGGCATCTTTACCGGCATTGCAATTTCGCCGAGTTGCTCGTCGAGACAGTTCTCAAGTCGTTATGCCATTCGTGCAGGTCGTAACTTACACGACAAGGAATTTCGCTACCTTAGGACGATTATAGTTATCGCCGGCGTTCATCAGCGCTTCAGATCAAGGCTGCCGCCCTTGCGGGCATGACCTCTCACCTTAACGTTCTGACACTGGCCAGGCATCAGCCCCTATACCTCAGCTTACGCTTTTGCAGGGACCTAAGTTTTTGGTAAACAGTCGCTTGAGATCTTTAGCTGCGGCCCCGATAAATCAGGGCAGTCCTTATTGCTAACTTACGGACGCTGTTTTGCCGAGTTCCTTAACGAGCATTCTCTCGTACACCTTGGCACACTTATGCCCACCTACCTGTGTCGGTTTACGGTACGGTTATCTAAAAACCGGGCTAATAACCTTTTCTAGGTACCCCTTCAATCTGAATCGGCTCTGCCGAAGCTTCACCTTCCGCCCATCCCTTGCGGGACAAGCGACGTCCATACCATAGAACGCTCAGACATCCAAAATACGTCCGTTATTAGATTGCTTTTAGATAGTGCAGGAATATTGACCCGCTCTTCCATCGACTACGCCTTTCGGCCTCGCCTTAGGACCGACTAACCCTGGGACGATTCGCGTTGCCCAGGAAACCTTGGGTTTACGGTGAGCGGGATTCGCACCCGCTTTTTTGCTACTTATGCCAACATTCTCACTTCCTTGCGCTCCAGCACACCTCACGATGCACCTTCAGCGCCCAAGGAAAGCTCCTCTACCACTCGCTCACATCTCGCTTCACTCGATATTCGCTCGAACAATTAACAATTGACTTTTAACAATTAACTTCTTAATTTAGCGGTTAACTGTTAACTGTTTTTAGTTAACTGTCTGAGCTCACATCGAATAAAATGAGATGTGAGCGAATCCATAGCTTCGGTACGATGTTTTAGCCCCGGTACATTTTCGGCGCAACCCAACTTGACCAGTGAGCTGTTACGCTTTCTTTAAAGGATGGCTGCTTCTAAGCCAACCTCCTGGTTGTTTGAGTCAAATCACCACCTTTTACACTTAACATCGATTTAGGGACCTTAGCTTATGGTCTGGGCTGTTTCCCTTTAGACTGATGGAGCTTAGCCCCCATAGTCTGACTCCTAGATATTCCACGATGGTATTCGGAGTTTGGTAGAAAGTGGCAGGATTGCTCCACCCACTCTCTTTCAGTGCTCTACCCCCATCGCTACTATCTAAGGCTAGCTCTAAAGCTATTTCGAGGAGAACCAGCTATTACCAAGTTCGATTGGAATTTCACCGCTAGCCACAACTCATCCCCGCGTGTTGCACGGCGCGTGGGTTCGGTCCTCCCGTAAGTGTTACCTTACGTTCAACCTGGCCATGGCTAGATCACCTGGTTTCGGGTCTTATAGATGCTACAAATTCGCAAATTAATTACACCAATATTAATTGGCATAATCAATAAGCGAAAAACGGGGGTTAGCCCTTGCTTTCACTGCGCTTTCGTCCTAATGGACTTAAGCTAAGCAACATCTACAAACTCGTTGGCTCATTCTTCAATAGGCACGTGGTCACCCCGCCGAAGCGAAGCTCCCACTCCTTGTAAGCAAATGGTTTCAGATACTATTTCATCGCCCTCACCGGGCTGCTTTTCACCTTTCCCTCACGGTACTTGTTCACTATCGATCATCAAAAGTATTTAGCTTTACCGCATAGTCGCGGCAAATTCCCACAGGGTTTCACGAGACCCGTGGTACTCAAGATAAAAACTGTAAAGCTACTTCCCCTTTCGCATACGGGGCTATCACCCTCTTTGGCACCGCTTTCCAGCGGCTTTTACTAGGGAAGAAATAATTTTTGACTTTACTCCAACCTGCAAGGATTGAAAATGTAATTATCTTATAACCTCCTGCAGACATTGCGGGCTTGCACCCTTAGAAGCTTCGATTAAGTTTACCGTAAAGGAAATTAATCCCCTACAGAAAACTTAATCTAGGCAATAGTCTACAGAATTTGAGCTGCTCCCTTTTCGCTCGCCACTACTTAGGGAATCAGCAGCTAATAACTGATAGCTTGCAACATGCATTTCGGCAGTGGTTGCTTACCATTAGTTATTAGATGCGCATTTTTTTCTTTTCCTCTGGCTACTGAGATGTTTCACTTCGCCAGGTCGTCTTCATACACCTATGTATTCAGTGCATGATGATCCGATCTTCCATCGGACCGGGTTTCCCCATTCGGATATCTCCGGATCAAAGGTTGCTTGCCACCTCACCGAAGCTTTTCGCAGGCTGCTACGTCCTTCATCGTCTTTTGATGTCGAGGCATCCACCATTTGCCCTTAATTATCTATTTAACCACAAGAATCTGCACACCATTCGTCGGAATGAATGATGAATATTCTTGTTATATATATTAACGACAAAATTGCTTTTATTATTACGTTGATATTTTCAAATTGTTAAACTGCTATCCGATACTGATCTGCGAATAATTCGAATTTATTTTTTATTCGGACGATTCGCAGATTCATATCACAGAGACTAAAAAAGTCGCTTTCCCAAGCGACCCACAAATGACAACCAAAATATCAGACGCTCATGCGCTTGGGGATTTAATAGTAAATACCTTTTCCTTCATACGCTTATCTCGTTATTTCTAATTTGGAAGTCATTGTTCCATTTATTACGGCAATGGAATTAACTTAATTAACTATATAATTTTATCTTATATAATAATTTTTGTCAATACCTAAACCTTTTTACCTTTTTTTAGTTGTTTTTTTGCTAAATTTACCGCTCGGCCAAGCTGAACAGTAATAATTACAACAAGAATGGTGATAATAAGTGCATAACCTGTTAATGCGATGATATTATCTCCCGGCTGGGGAAAAAAATGATTAAATATACCTTTAATTGCATCATTCCAGGCCAATGCCGCTACCAAACCGAAGCCCGCTGCTGCCAATGATGAAATTTTTTCCAAAATTTCAATTCTTAAATCTTTTTGTTCCTCTAAAGTTTGTTTTTCTTCGGCCATATTATTTTTTTTATTTTATTAAATATCTTTGCCTTTATTTTTAATATAGCGAAAACAAGCAGTTTAGGCAATACAAATAAAAAATTTCTAATTTCTAATTTTTAAAATAACGTTTTCTGAATTTATCTGCAGGCCAAAAAAATTGCTTTTTTCGCTTTTATAAATATTAACGAAGTTAAAATCGTCAAATTGCCAAATGCTTAAATTGTTTTCCTCGGCTTTGATATCATAATTTCCTTCTAAAACCGCCAGCTCATTTTTGCCATCCTTGTCTAAATCAACCAAAGCCATCTCCAATATCGGCTGATCCAAAGTTGAAGAGCCCCAAACCATTTTCAAAGAATCAGCCTGCCATTGATATAAAAATAAATGATTTTTAATCTCATTGTCATTTTCTTTTTCCCAAAAAGGCAGATTCGGCCCATAGCTTCCCTCTTTCCACAAAGAAAAACCAACTTCCGGCTTTTTGTCATTATTGAAATCACCTATTAAAACATTATCAACCTGCCAATTCGGTTCTGTCTGCCAAAAAACTTTATCATCTTTAATTAAATAACCGACTCCCTCAACCACCACCGCCTCTTCTAAATTGCCGTCCGAATCTAAATCTGCATATTGATAAATTTTATTTACTTGCTTCTGATTATTACTTAATGAAAATACGTAATTTTCTTTCTTATAATCTTCGTCCTGCCAAAAAAATCTAACGCCACTGTCTAAAAGCAAAGAGAGTCTTTTTATTATTTCCTGAGATTCTTTTTCAGAAGCAAATTCAGGTTGAAAACTGCTGTTTATCCTTAAGGGGAAAAAATCAATTTCTTTTATTTCGTTCGGGCTGAAAATAATCTTTGCCAAAAGACCCTGCTGGGTTTCAACCGACCACATCTGATCAAAAATATAATTGCCAAGACTGTAAATAATATAACCGTTTTTATATTTTTCAAAAGTCTGAACGACATGCGGATGGTGACCTATAACTATACATGCTCCGCTGTCAATTGCCAAACGGGCAAATTCGGTCTGCTGCTTGTTTGGCGTAAAAATATATTCAGTTCCGGCGTGCATTTGAACAATTACAAAATCAACCTGCGGCTTTAAGTTGGCAATGTCTGACTTTAACTGATCTAAATCCATAAAATTTAACCCCGCCCGATTTTCTCCGGCTTTATAGCCGGCCGGCAAATCCGGATAAACATAAGCTAAAAAGCCGAATTTAATCCCCTGCTTTTCTATAATTACCGATTTTTTGGCTTTTTCATTATCTAACCCGGCACCAACATATTTTATTCCGGCCGAGTCTAATTCCTTAAAAGTATTTTTTAATCCATCTTGGCCGAAGTTTGGAGTATGATTATTTGCTAAAGAAACCAAGTCAAACCCGGCCAATTTTAACCCACCGACGCTTTTGGGATTAGTCCGGAAACTAAATTCGCCGGTTAAAATCGGCCGGCCGGAAATAATTGCCGTTTCCAAATTGCCCAAAGTAATATCAGCATCATCTGTAAAACTTGCAAGCAGCCTAAAAGGCAATTCAAAGTCGTTTCGCCTAACCATCAGCTGCTCAACGCTTCGGGAAAGCATAATGTCGCCGACGGCAATTATTGATACTTCGGCTTGAGGCCTTGTAAATCCCGGAGCAACAAAATCAATTTTCTTTATAATATTTGTCTTTTCAGTCTGATTACTTAATGGTGCTGAAATTTTTTTTGGATAAAAAATATTTAATGCCAAAACGCCGCTGATTAAAGCGGCGCATATTAAAACAACAATTACTAAAGCTATGATTAACTTATTTACGGACATAATAATTAATTTTTAATTTTGAATCTACACCAGAGATGGATGTTACTAAGGATGCACCTTTTACAAAAGTGGGCTTAAAAATATAATTTCAAAATCAAAAGTCAAATACCAAAAAGAAAATTACAAATTCCAAATCTCAAATTCCAAACAAATTACAAAGTTTAAAATCACAAATCACAAACTCTCAAGCTTAACTGTTTGGAATTTTGAATTTATAATTTGAGATTTGTTTATTATTTGTAATTTGGAATTTAATGCTTCTAAATATAGCCTACTAAAGTCGGGTTCCATTTAAAAATTAAAATTCAAAATTATCGGGCAATAAAGCTGCTGGTCCATTCAGGCATTGCCGGAGCTTGGTTGCTGTCAATCATTCCCCGCCATTTTTCATCAGTCAAGCGGTCATTAATCGGCCAAGAAAATTCATAATAAGAATACACTCCGCCTTTGGCCAAATGTAATTTGCCGTCAAGGGGAAAAACCACATAAATTTCATTTATCCTGCCTGTTCCTTCTTCTAAAACCATGCCGGATGGATCAGAGGCAACATCAGCCACTAATGCGGCCGGTTCCTGATCAAGCTGATTTATATCTTCAATGCCCAAGTCTTTATTGGCATCAAGCCATAAATGCTCCAAACTTCCGCCATAGGTCTTAATGAATTCATAGTCCTCATTGCTTAAAGCCTGGTTGCTTAATTCTTTTTCGGAAATATCTTTCAGTCTTGAAGCCAAAGCTTCCAAACGATCTAAAAATTCAATATTGCTTTCCGAAAGCAAGCTGCGAAGCTGCAAACCTTCCTTCATCATTTTTGTCAAAGCGACTAGTCTGGCATAAACATGCGGATTTGGCTCAACATAACCGCGATCGTCTTTTTGATCGGGCGCCCCGCCGCCAAGTTCGGCATATACCTGCTTGGCATATAAAATCGTGTCGTGCTTAAGCTCTGTCCAATTGCCCAAAAAAGTGTTTAATTCTTTTTTCTTCCAGGCATCATTTTGCATGAAGCTTGGATAGCCTGACGTTTTTTCCGCCAAAAGCGGCCTTAAATTATAAAGCCAGCCCCAGTAAAGATTTTGCGTCCAATTTTCACCGGTAACGCTTGAAACATAGCTTCGCATTTTATTTAAATTTTCCGAATAGCAGGCATATTCTGTCTCGCCTTTGCCTTCCTGAATTTCCGCGGCAACATTTGAGCCAAAAGCAGAAGCGATGTCCAGCCCCGCGGGCAGACGGCGGGAATTTAGCGGACTCCAAGTTTGTGGATCGGAATCGCAAGGATGTTCTTTATCGCCGACTTCGCGATAAACCAAGCGCTGGAAAATATCAGCATCTAAAGTATAGCGCTGACCCATAAAACGAAAACCCTTTATTGCTTTTTCCCTATCAGGTTCAAAGCGGGCGTCAAAAATCGGCATCGAATTAATTTTTGGACCGGCCAGACTAGCACTGGCAGTGTTGAAATCATTAAATAAACCTTCATCGGTTAATGACTTTAAAGTATAATCTTTTCCGTAAATTGAATTTATTAATTCACCATAGTCGTTATATGTTAAATCATCAGCCACTCCGACAAAAAAGGCGGTTGGCTCATAAATTTTATCCCACAAATTTCTCAAATCTTCAGAATTTTGCAGTGCCTGGGTGGCTAAAATGGCTGACTTAGTTTCATCTTCTGATTTCAAGCGGAAGGTCAGCCGGCCCAGATACATCATTGATTTAAAATAAGCTTTGAGTTCTTCGCTTCTGGTATAGTGTCCCCGGGGAATATATTGGCTATAGTCTTCAAGATTTTCATCTTTAGGTTCAGTAATTCCAATATTCATTATTGGTGAAGCCAGGATATCAGAGTGATTTTCGATTAATTGCAATTCTTTATTAACCTCGTCTGCAACATTTTCGGCTGGCTGAGCGGATGGATAGATCAGCTTATTGGCTAAGGTGAAAAAAGCGACATTGCGCTTGGCCGCATTTTCCCAGGCGGTGCCTTTCAGCTCTTCGTATTGGGCATTTGAAGCTTTAACCATTCCATAAGTTAATTCGGTTAATGTTTGATTAAGCTTATTGGTTTCCAGACTTCTTAATAAATAATCAAAAGCCAGATGATAGTTATGTAAAATCGAATCAGTGGTAATAAAGCTTGGCGTATAGCTATAGCGGTTGCTTTCATAAATGCTGAAAAATTCTTTTGAATAGCCGGGAATAACCACAAAGCTATTTTTTACCAGCATTCCTTTAGCAGAATCGGAAAGATTAAGATTATTAAAATCTTTAAAATTATCAATATTGCTTAAATCAGCAGATACTTGATAAGCGGCAATGGCCGGTGTCACATTAACTGCCGGTTCCGTATAGGTCGCAAAATCATGGGCTGCCACAATCGGCGCGCCAATCAGATTGGAAATGGCATCAATCAGCTTTTTAACCGGTGTCGGCTCCACTTGATTTGTATTTTCATTGACTACAAACGGTGCTGGCTTTTTTGAAAAATACTGACTATAAACAAAAAAGCCGCCTACTCCCAAGCCGGCAATAACTAATAAAATAACACCCACTAAAATAAAAATTTTTGCTTTGCCCCCGCTTTTTTTAGCTGGCATGTCAGGTCTCACTCCTTTATCAAAAGGCGAAATTGGCGTTTGTGAGGGTTGATTAGAAGATTGATTTTGTTGGTCAAACATAATTTTAAAATTAATTTTTATGCTTTAATTATAGCATAAATAAAAAATTTCTGCTTATAAAAAAACAGCTGCTTGTTAATTGTCAACTGTTAAATGTTAACTGTTATATTGGGCTGGGCAAGCGAACTGGAAAAAATAGTTGGTACCGAGGATCCGCCTACACTCTCGTTTTAAACTCAAGCTTCGGCTTACGCCGACTGAAGTCGGCTCCAGCCGACACAGATCAGCGGACAGATAAGTCTAGCGTGTCCCGCACAAATGGTGGGCAAGGAGAGACTCGAACTCTCAAGCCGTAAGGCACATGCTCCTAAGGCATGCGTGTATACCAATTCCACCACTTGCCCACCATTTGTGCGGGATTTCACCACCCCGTCATAAAGCTATTATAATTATAATGACTAATTTACTTAAAAAAGTCAATGAAAAACTGTCAATAAAAAACTTGACAAAATTTTTTAAAAAAACTATATTGTAAATGAGCTTTAGGCTCAACATAGCGCGAAAGGCCCCCACCGTGGGGCTTTCGTCATATAGAAAAATTATTGGAATCAATGTAGCGCCCAGTTTTTGACTGATGGCGTTTTTTTAATAACCAATAATAAATAATAAATTTGAAATAAATATTTAATAATTAATAAATAAAAAGTATGAAAAACAACAAAATATTTGATTTAGAAGAAAGAACGGCAATATTTGGAGAAATAATAATATCATTTTGTAAAAATTTACCAAGAGATCTAATAATTAACCCATTAATTAATCAGATTATTAGATCCGGAACAAGCGTAGGTGCAAACTATATGGAAGCCAATGGGGGCAATTCAAAAAAAGATTTTAGAAATAAAATTTCGATCTGTAAGAAAGAAATTAAGGAGACAAAACATTGGTTAAGAATGATTGCCAAAGCAATTCCCGAGAAAAGACAAGAATGTGCAGAGATTTGGAAAGAAGCACAAGAACTTACTTTGATATTCAGTAAAATACAATCATCATTAAAATATTAATTATTAAAATATTTATTATTTATTAAAAATTTATTATTAATTATTAAATATTATAAAACTATGCAAAAACACCTCCCCCTTATCTTGCTAATCCCCTTGCTAACCATCCTGCTAACTCCCATTATCACCCACGCAACGGAATCAACCGTCAAGATAAACGAAATTGCCTGGATGGGCACAGCTGAATCAGCCAATGCCGAATGGCTTGAGCTTTATAATCCGACAGAAACAGAAATTGACTTGGCCGGCTTTAGGCTCGAAGCCGAAGACGGCAGCCCGCAAATCCAGCTAAGCGGAATAATTCCGGCCGGCGGCTACTTTCTTTTGGAACGAACAGACGACGAAACAGTCTTGGCAATTACTGCTGACCAAATTTACAGCGGCTCGCTTGGCAATACCGGCGAATGGCTTAAACTTTATGACTCCCAAAACAATTTAATTGACGAGCTTAATGCTTCGGAAAGCTGGCCTGGCGGAAACAACACCAGCAAACAAACTTTGGAACGGTCCGGCCTAGACAACTGGCAGACAAGTAAAGATGCCTTTGGCACGCCAAAAGCGGCAAACAGCCAGGGATCAGTTGTATTAGAAGAAGAAACCGAACAAAATACTTCAACAGATTCTGCTTCAGAAGATGATACTGTCCAAGAAGCAAGCCAGCCAAATGTCGCCAAAGGAAGCGTTATCTTTAACGAAATTTTTCCTAATCCCAAAGGTACCGATGAAAATGAATTTATTGAACTAAAAAACAAAAGCCAAAGCCGCATTGACATAACCGGCTGGAAAATTGCCAACATAAACAAACAAAACTTTATTCTGCCTTCAATTATTATGTCGCCGGAAAGCATAGTGGTATTTTTCCGCAAAGAAACAGGCCTGATTCTTAATAACAACAAAGACAAACTGACTTTGTATTCAAAAGCCGGAAAAATTATTGACGAAGCAAGCTATAAATTAGAAGCGCCAGAAGAAAAAAGCTACCAAAAAGACGACGGCAACAACTGGCAATGGTTTATTTCTTCGCCGGGGCAGGTTAATTTGGCCAAAGAAGAAATTCTTCCCACTCCGGTAATCAACGGCCAAAAAACGGGAATAGTTGGGCAAATAATCACTTTTGATGCTTCCGATTCTTTTGACTCGCTAAACCGTAAATTAAATTTTACTTGGGATTTTGGCGACGGTCGGATCGACAAAGGAATTTCAGTTCGTCAAATATATTTCAAGCCGGGAAATTACGAAGTTATTTTAAAAGCCGAAACTGAAAATCATGCCAGCACAACCGAAAAACTGAAAATAAAAATTATTGGCGAAGAACCGGTAAAAAAACCGGCCAATGACCTGACGGCAACTTCCACTCCGACTACTACCGAAAGTTTAATAGCTTTAGAAGAAATGCCATTTATCTTCCTTTCGGAATTTCTGCCTAATCCGAAAGGCGCAGATGAGGAAGGCGAATTTATTGAAATTTATAATGAAGAAAATAAGCCGGTTAATATAAGCGGCTTTCAGCTTGATGATGCCGAAGGTGGCAGTAAACCTTATACCATTCCAGAAAATACCATAATTAAGCCGGGGCAATATTTGGCGTTTTTCCGGCCCCAGACCAAAATCGCTTTAAACAACAGCGACGAAACAGTCCGGCTAATTGCCCCAAATGGAACAATAGCCGATTTGGCTTATTATGAAGAAAGTAAAGAAGGCCAAAGCTATGTTTTGGACGAAAAATTCAATTGGCAAAAAAGCCAAACTCCAACCCCAAACGAAATAAATGTTTTGGATATTTTAGAGCAAAAAGAAGACGAAAAATCAGAACAAAAAAATACCGGCACGCCAAAAGTCTTAGGTGCCGAAACTGCAAAAATAATAGATGCCGGCCAGCCGAAAAACAAAAGCAAATACATTTTTGCCGGAGCTTCAGCTTTGGTGGCCTTGGCAGTTTTTGGTATTTCGAAGCTGAAAAGTATGAAGCATAAATCGTGAAACATAATGCCTCGCCCAGCCATCTCGACCGACGACACTTCCCTATTCTTGTCATTCTGAGGCCGTAGGCCGAAGAATCTCGAGATTCTTCGGTCGCCTTACAGGCGACCTCAGAATGACAAAATAAAAAAACGCAACTTTTAATTAAGCTGCGCCGTATTCAATCAAGACACACTCAACGGATATTTGTAAGAATTATTCTTTTAAGCCTTTCAAAAATGTTAATCATACTGTCACAATATGTGCCGGAACCGGAAATTACGGCAACTATTATGCCGGCAATGGCAAAGTACAAAAGACTTGCCCCGATAAAAATACTTACCGCAATACCCTTAAAATATCTTCTCATTTTCATTCTCCTTTTTGTAAAGACCAAAAACTAATTACCAATATAAACACTTCAAATTTTCAATTTATCTTATTTTATTCAAAGACTTTTGTCAAATAAAGGGTATTAAACCGCGAAGCAAGTCGCCGACGCGTCAAAGCCGCATTGGCGACGACGCGCTCCGCCCACTTCTTCCGCAGCAAGTCGCCGACGCTCCAAAGCTGAATAATTAAAGCTTTGGCGACGGAGCGCTTTCGGGTATTGACCCTTTGATGGCTCCTCGGCTCGGAAACAAAAAGTTGTTTACTTTTTGTTTCTCTCGCCCTACGTCGCCAATAAAAAAGGCGCAACTTAATTAAGTTGCGCGGGATTGAAAAAATACGAAATTTACCAGCAAAGATCGGCTTTGCCGGACGAGCCAAATAGCTGCATGAGGTTGCGGGCAACAGCAACAACCGCATCATGGCCGGCTTTTTCCGGCTTTCGCTGGTCAATGTTTTGTACGCCATTTTTTTTCAGCGCATGTCGCTGATAATCTTCAAAGGCATTAATGTATGCCTTGCGCAATTCAGTGTCAACATTAATTTTGACGACACCGAATTTTTTGATTGCCCGAACGACATCCTTATCAGGAATTCCTGAAGCGCCATGAAAGACGAATCCGACACTTTCGGGATCACAAACTTTATTAACCGCTTTAATACAACGGTCAAACAGCTCAAAATCGATTTTGGCGATTTTTTCACGGCAGCCATGAATCTGGCCGACTGCCGTTGCAAATAAATGAGCTCCGGAACACTGAGCAAGCTCGACAAGTTCTTCCGGCTTGGTCCAAAATTCCTTCATCTTTGCCAGTTCTACTCCCGGCTCGGTGGAATCACCAACAGCGCCAATTCGGCCGATTTCCACTTCCACGGCAATGCCAGGAACCGAAGAAGCCATTTGAACAATCTGGCGGGAATTGACAATGTTTGTAGCCAGATCTTCTTTACTTCCGTCATACATCAGCATCGTGAAGCCGTGGCGGAAACACAGTGCATTTTGCTCAGGGCTTGAGCCGTGATCCAAATTTACCGCCACCGGAATGTTAGGCCGACCGGAAAGCAACGCTTCAGTCATAGAGACAATCACTTCTGTTCCGCGTGCAGGATCGCCAAACCCGGCATGTGATATCGCACCCTGAGAAGCCTGAACAATCACCGGCGATTCTTCCAGCCAGGCCGCTTCCAAAATCGCGTCAGTTATAATGTTCCCATTGGCGTTTAACGCTGGAATGCCAAATCTTCCTTTTCTTGCTGCCTTAAACATCGGCAGACTTAATGCAAGTTTACTCATTTTTGTTTTCCTTTCATTTTTTTCGGTTTAACAACTTGCAACCAAACTACAAAAACAATTTTATGGTTATAATTGCACCTCCTTTTTCGGTTTAAATTGACAAAAAACAATTGCTAGGTTAACTTATTTATCCCAGATATTTAACCTTATAACTAGCCTAAAAATTTGTCAAATTCATTAAAATTATTGACTTTTTCTGAAATATAGAATATAATAAGTTGTTCTTTATTTACGTGTTAGAAAACCATAACAAAAGGAGCCAAAAAAATGGTAGTGGTAGTTGTAAAATGCAGATCTTGCGGCCAGATTGTCCCGGGAGTTGCCTCTGAAGGGCATACTGTGGCAGCAGTGCACACGCAGCTAAATAGTGGCCTCCGTTGTCCAGGGTCAAATTGCCCTGGTAAAAAAACCATTGAAAAAAAAGGGGAAGAGGCTGAATAGCAGCTCCTTCCACAATAATCCTAGCCGTGTGAATCCCAAAATCACGCGGTTTTTTTTAGTTTAAATTTCTTGACAAATTTAGATTTTGCAAATAAGATAATTTATCATGGCAATCAACGAAAGGAAAAAACCATGGCTGAACTATGCTCTTTCAAAAACATCTACGAAGACGAAATGGCAAATCTGGAAGAATCCTGCCTAACGGATGAATCAGAAAATTCATTGGAGGAAAACATTCGCTGGTGTAATAAAATCTGCCAAAGAATACTCAATCAAGATAGGCTGAAAGATTTAAAAAATTATTTAGAAATCATTGAAAACTTTGCCATTTTGGCGCCTCGAAGAAAAAAATTTAATCAGCCGCCGCCAATTAATCAGGATAGCTGGAATCAGTTTAAAATTTTCCGACAAAAGGCAATCAGAATAATTGCTTTTACGGATTTCTTATTTAAACTGATTTCAAGAATAAATGACCAAACTGCCGCAGAAATACTGAAAAAAACAGCTGAAATAAAAAATTCGCCCGCCTATAAAATTATGGCTTTACAAAAAAATTCAGAAGAATATAGACTAAAAGACGAATTATTCATTAAAGTTAATAATGAATACGGCCTTTTCTGAATTTACCGCCCGAACGAATAATGTTCGGGTTTTTTATTACTAAACCCACTCAACTGAAGCCGGCGGTTTCTCCGATAAATCCCAGCAAACCCGGAAAATTTCCGGAATTTCTTTGTACAAACGGTCGCGGATCTGAAGCATTTTTTCCCATTCTATTTTTGTTGGACTGCAAGTTACCGCATCCCTGCTATCAATGCAGCGGACAGCAACAGCATATCCGATTTTTGTCCGGTCGTTGTTTGGCACTTCATTATGTACCATTGTGATAAAGTATTGGAAGGCGTTAGTGTCTTTTAATTCTTCTTCCACAACAACGGTTGCTTTCCGGATAATGGCAATTTTTTCCCGGGTTACTTCGCCGACTATCCGGCCGGCCAAAGCCGGACCCAAAAACGGCATACGGTTCCAAACGGTTTCAGGCAAGCCCAAGGCTTTAGCAACTTGGCGGACTGCCGGTTTTCGCAATTCCTTTAAAGGCTCAATCAACCCCAAAGAAATGCCAATTCCGATTTGTTCCAAAACATTATGCTGCGGGGCTTTGCTGTTTTTGGCGGTTGCTTCAATATCAGTTAAAATCGTGCCTTGCAATAAATATTCAGCATCCCAATTTTTTGCCGCTTCAGGCAATGATTGATTATAAAATGAATTTCGAATAGCAACCCTTTTTTCATTTGGTTGAGTTTTGCCGGCTAAATTATTAAAAAACAAATCATCAGCTTTAATAACATCAACCTTTATTCCGACATCGCCAAAAGTTTTTGCCACCCACTCCGGTTCTCCTTCTCTCATCAATCCATGATCAACAAAAATCACTTTAAGATTTTTCCCCAAAGCCTGAAAAGCCAAAACTGCCACAGCGGCGCTGTCTACTCCGCCTGATAATGCAACAATTGCCTTCTTATCACCAACTGCCTTCTTGATTTCCGATATCTGTTCATCTATAAAAACCAAAGCATCGGCATCATTAGTAATAAATCTTTCCTTGATTGTCATAATTTTTCAAATTAGTATTAAAATACTATGATATCATAATATTGATAATGTTGTAAATTTGAGTTATTATACAAGCAAGATAGGTTTTCAGCGAGATAAGCAAGATAAATTTAATATACAAATCAACATAGCGCCAATTAATTATTAACCATAATAATTTATGGCGTTTTGTACATTTAAAGATCTGTTGGCCTGGCAAAAGGCTCACATTCTAACTAAATTCATTTATCAAATAACTGACGATTTTCCTCTTCGTGAAAGATTTTCCCTGGCAAATCAAATGAGGCGCGCATCGGTTTCTATCCCCTCAAATTTGGCTGAAGGATTAAGAAGAAAATCATTGAAAGACAGCTTAAATTTCTATAATATTTCGGAAGGTTCGTTGGAAGAATTAAAATATCAATTATTATTAAGTTTTGAATTAAAATTTATAAGTAAAGACGAGTTTGATCAAGCGACTGATTTAGCTGAGCAAACCGGCAGATTGCTTTATCGTTTTATCCAATCCCAAAGAAAGAATCTTTCAGTCTAAATCTTATCTTGCTTATCTTGCTTATCTTGCTTATCTTGCTTATGAGAGAAGCCCTAACTTTCGACGACGTTTTGCTCGTCCCCCAAAAATCTAATACCTCACCAAGCCAAGTCAGTACCGCTGTTTCGTTGGGAAAAAATTTAAAGCTGCAAATTCCTATTCTTTCCGCCGCAATGGACACCGTCACCGAAGCTGAAATGGCAATTACGCTGGCTCAAGCCGGCGGAATTGGCATTATCCATAAAAACATGACGGAATCGGCTCAAGCCGGTGAAGTTAAAAAAGTTAAAGCCCAAAATCTCCTTTGCGGCGCCTCGGTTGCTGTCGGCGAATCGGCAATTTCCAGAGCACAAACTTTAGCCAATGCTAAGGTTGACGCAATTGTCATTGATGTTGCCCATGGCCATTACTACAAAGTAGCTGAAACCATTAAAAAGCTTAAAAAAATTCTGCCTAAAAATATTGTCATAATCGGCGGCAATATCGCCAGTGGCAAAGCAACCGCCGACTTGATTAAAGCCGGCGCTGATGTTGTCAAAGTCGGAGTCGGCCCGGGCTCAATTTGCACCACCAGAATAATTGCCGGCATCGGCGTGCCCCAGCTAACTGCGGTAATGAATGCGGTTGCTGCCGCCAAAAAAACCAAAACTCCGATAATTGCCGACGGCGGAATTAAATATTCCGGCGACGTTGTCAAAGCTTTGGCAGCTGGCGCCAGTGCTGTAATGCTTGGTGGATTATTTGCCGGCACCGACGAAGCACCGGGCAAAGTAATTACTATTGGCAGCAGTAAATTCAAAGTTTACCGCGGCATGGGTTCAATTGATGCGATGCAAAAAGGCAGCAAAGACCGCTATTTACAAAGTGGCAAAAATAATAAAGAACTGATTGCCGAAGGCGTTGTCGGCCACGTGCCTTACAAAGGCTCGGCCAAAACCGTAATTGCCCAAATGATCGGCGGCCTGCGCCAGGGCTTGGGCTATTGCGGCTCAAAAGATATTCCCGAGCTTTGGAAAAAAGCCGAGTTTGTCAGAATTTCTGTAGCCGGCTTAAAAGAAAGCCACCCGCACAGTTTGCAAAAAATTAAAGATACTCCGAATTACCGAAGCGAGTTTATATAACCGATGCGAATCTGCAAATGAATACTAATGATACGAATAGCAATTAGTATCATTCGCATATATTCGCATTCATTAGCATCGGGGCCATTCGCATGTGCGCATTCGTAGCGCGCCATGACAGGCATTGGAACATAAAAAAGAACCGGCAAGTTTAACCTACCGGTTTTTGATTTTTTGAACCGCAATTATTCAGTGACAGTTACCGTTGTCACTGACGAAATAGCTGTTCCAAAACAATTAGTCGCTTTGCAGAAATACTGCGAAGTTCCTAATTCGCAAGTGCTGACGTAAGTCCAGCTGTTGAACATTGTATTGCGGCCAAATGGAATTCCGTCCTTGTACCATTGATAGTACAGGTTTGGAAAACCACTGGCAACAATGGATATTACTGCCCCGTGATATCCTGGGAGCGATTCACAAACACTAGTCACCTCCATTTCTATTGGAGGTTGTTCTTCAACAATAGGAACAAGTTGATTTGCTACAACATTTAAATCAACATAGTTGTATGAGATACAACTTGATTCCAGTATCGCCTGTATTGAATCGATCGTTACCGGCCATACTATCCTTGGCCAGCTAATATAGCCGCCACAAGGATTACACACACTGCGAGTTGGTCTTGTCGAACACAGCTGCCAGACATAGCCCAAGATTGTATCATTGGTATTGGGGGGCTTCAAAATGATAACCCAGCCAAAGGGAATTTTCCACTTGACCAAATTTTTCAACTGATCCCTTCTTGCCTCGTAGATCAATGGCAATAAGCCATAGTTGCAGTAGTCTTGCTCTGCCGATAGAGCAAGTGCATCCAAAATAAACCAAAGATTTCCGTGTTGCTCCAATTTATAATCAGAAATCCTGATAAATATCTGATTATTATTGGAATAAACCGGAGCCGCCAAAGACGGCAATAGCGGAGCCGCCAAAGACGATGCTGAAATAAAAACAACAACTACCACAAAAAAAACATTCTTCATTTTGCCACCTTTCTATTTTGGTAGCTATGCCCTAATTTTGCCGCCAGGGCCTTACGGATATCTTGCTAAATGCAAGAATATTACTTTATATAACAAAAAATAAAAAAAGTCAAGGGCATCGTAATGGGCCAATAGCTTGGCAACACCTAAGGTATAATAACCATATGACTAAT
>CAZHUO010000016.1:0-32374 GCA_964535715.1 uncultured Gammaproteobacteria bacterium
AGGCTTTGAATATTCTACTACCTAGACAAAAACCCATTTATTATACTAATAACACACAAACTAATTTTAGGCGGCGGGTTTGCTTTCTTTTTCCTTATTTTGCTGGTCAGGAAACTCGATTATTTTAGGTTCACTTTTAGGCGGCTTCGGGGAATTTTCAATTTTCATAATTTCATCAAAATTCGCTCCCCTTGCCATAGCTTTGGCTATCTCATGGTCTTTTCTTTGCCTTTCTTCCAACTCTTCTTCAATATTTTCAGGCGGATGGTTTATGTGTATTTTTTCGGGCATATATTTATGAAATAATATTATTTTATTGCTAGAATGCTTCGCTTGTATGATTCCAGGTTTTCAAGGGCAATTCCGGTTCCCTTGGCAACGCAAAGCAAAGCATCATCGGCAGTATAGGCTGAAACTCCGGTCATTTGGGCAATCAGCTGATCAATATTACGCAACAGGCTTGAACCGCCAGACATGATTATTCCTTTATCAATGACATCCGCTGAAAGTTCCGGCGGGGTTTTATGTAAAACATCCTTTACTGCCTGAACTATGCCCTCAAGTTCCGCTTGAATGGCTTCAGTAATGTCGTCTGAAGTGACCACAACGGTTCTTGGAAGACCAGTTACGGCATCGCGCCCCTTTATTTCTTCAGAAAGCCTATCTTCCATATACATGGCTGACCCGATATCAATTTTTATTCTTTCGGCGGTTCTTTCTCCTATTGCCAAGCTGTACTTGCGCCTGATGTATTCGGCAATCGCCAAATCAAAGCGATTTCCGCCGATTCTAACCGATGTTGAGGCAACGATTCCGCCCAATGAAATTACCGCCATTTCCGAAGTGCCTCCGCCAATATCAATAATCATGTGGCCGGAAGGCGAACCGATCGGAATGTCTGCACCGATTGCCGCGACAATCGGCTCTTTGATAATATATGCGGCTTTTGCTCCGGCAGCAATCGTCGCATCAATTACCGCTCTCTTTTCAGTCGAGGTTATACCGGCGGGAACGGCAACCATTACTTCCGGTCGAAAAAGCCTTACCCCGCCCAAAGCCTTATTTACAAAATAACGAAGCATGGCCGCAGTGATTTTATAGTCGGCAATTACTCCGTCTTTCATCGGCCGAACGGCAATAATTGTGTCCGGAGTCCTGCCAAGCATTTCTTTTGCTTCAACTCCGACAGCCAAAACTTTTTTATCAATGACAGAAACCGCAACAACCGACGGCTCATTAATTACAATCCCCCTCTTTGGCACATAAACCAAAGAGTTAGTCGTTCCTAAATCTATTCCAATTTTTTTGATAAGCATAAATATTTTACTATTACTACGAATACATATTTTTACGAATATACGAATTTGAATGCTAAATTATTCGTATATTAGTATGTATTCGTATTCGTAGGAGATTACATATATTCGTAGGATAATGGCTTTAATCTTAATGGAAATGACATGACTTGTCTAGTCTGTTTTTGGAATTTTTGCCCCTAAATATTTGGCAAAATATTTTATGCCTGAAGCCAGATGAATCCTTCCACCTTTGCTGAATATCCCCCAAATTCCATTTTTTGCCGCTGATAAGCGCTGATGATAATGAACCATTTCAACTTCTGTAAAATAAATTACTTTATAGCCTTCGGACCAGAAACGCCGACATAAGTCCAAATCCTCAAAATACATGAAAAATCTTTCATCAAACATGCCGACTTTATCCAAAACTGATTTTCTGATTAAAAGGCAGGCGCCAAAAAGCCAATCGACTTTGACAGTAGACTCGTGATCATAATCTATCATCAAATAACTTACCAAATATTTTTTTGCAAACAAAAGCTTGCCAAAAATTGTCCGGCGGTAAATCGGCGTAAACAAATTTGGAAAACGTCTGCAGGAATACTGAACACTTCCGTCAGGGTTTATCAGCTTGGGTCCGATCATCCCGATTGATTCATCTTTATCCATGAAATCTATCATTTTTTCCAAAGCGTCTGGGACAACCGCAATATCCGGATTAATAATCATTATATATTTGCCTTTTGCGGCTTTAATTCCCAAATTATTCCCGGCGGCAAAACCGTCATTTGATTTGGCTTGAATTGTCAATATCGGCGGTATTTTTAAAGGATTATCCAAAGGAAGCTTTTGCTGTTTTTCGGCCAAAATCTCATTTTTAAAAATTATTTTTACCATTTCAAGGCAGTCGTCATTTGAATCATTATCGACTACAATCAGCTCATAATCAATATTAGGCCTTGAAGCGACAATGCCCTTAATACATTGTTTAACCAGTCCTTTTTGTTTGTAATTTAGAATTACTATTGATAAATCCATATACCGATGCTAATTACTAATTTATGCGAATTAATTAATACCGATGCTAATCTGCAAATGAATACGAATGATACGAATGAAATTCGTAGATTCACATGTATTCGTATTCATTAGCATCGCGTTATTTAAACCATTTTCTCATATCTTTTGCCGAAACCTTTTTATGAGCCATAATAATGCGGCGCTTTAATAAAGTATTTGGCAAGAGCTTGAAAAATTTAATAATTGTTGCATATTGAAACGGCTCAAAAATTAATGCATAAAGTATAATTTTTATTTCTCTGCTTAAAATAAAAGGCAGGTGTACAACGACATTGGAAAACTGATCATTTTTAAAAAGCATCAAATGCTGATTTTTAAAGGACAACGAGCGAAGAATTTTTGAAACGCCAAGCCTATGTTTAAATGCTTTTCCTATATTCATATTTTCAAAGCTGCCAAGGGTTCGGTGGTGGTAGCAAACAGCCTTATGATTATACCAGCAGGTCCAGCCATAGAGTCTTAAGCGCCAAGCTAAATCAATATCTTCTTTATAGGCAAAAAAATCTTGATCAAAAAATTCATTTTTAATCATTATGTCTGCCAATGCCGAACTCCTGTATAAAACGCAATTTCCGGAGATTCCAAAAACTTCCTCAGATCGGTTAAACTGTCCCAAATCTTTTTGATTCTGCCCGCGGTCAACAACTTTTCGATTTTTATAAATCATAAGTCCGGTAGAATCAAATACATCGGATTTTACAAATTCACTTAGGCCAAACTCATCGTTTTTGTCAATATTTTCAGTATAAAACTTTAATACTTTTCCGCCAAAACTTCCGGCTTCAGGGTGTTTCTCAGCAAAATCAACCATTTCCTGCAAAAAATTTTCCGACAAAATTACATCCGGGTTTAAAACCAAAACATAATCACCTTTAGCAAGCTGTATTCCCTGATTATTGGCTTTTGAATAGCCTAAATTCCTAAAATTTTCTAATATTGAAACAGTCGGATAATATGAGCGGATAAATTTGACTGTTCCGTCATCTGAACCGTTATCAATAACTAAAATTGAAAAATCACGAAAATCCTGCCTCATCAATGATTCCAAACAATCCATGATATAGCGCATGGAATTCCAGGTGACAATTTGGATTGATACTTTGGACATTTTATTAGATGATAGTTGTTAGGTAATAGGTATTAGTTAACATAAAATTATTTCTTTTCGGTAACCCAAAAACCAAGTCGGTACTTTCCTCCCAGCGCAAGGCGGGTTTGAGCATCGGCAGCCGGAATTGAACCGAAAATTATTAATGTCACCGGCACCATTATCCACTGTAAAAGCATAATTAGGCTTTTGTTCCAACCATAATGTTTAGGTTTTGGAGGTAGAAGCAGCGTATATAAAACCGCAATTACAATCAAGCCAATCATTGAAAATCTCATTAATATCGATAAAACGTGCGGTGAATTTTGAAATAATGCCGTTGCTCTTTCCTGACTTGAAGCCAGCCACAAAGGTAAATATCCGGCTATAAGAATTATAATCGGGGCAGTTGCCCAGGAATAAACTCCTTCAGTTTGATTCCAGATATAATGCATTTTTTTTAAAAACGGAATTTTGCGTCCATCACCGTTTTTAAACCAAAACTGTTTAACCATCCAGGGGAAATGCTCGACTCCCCAAGCCCAGCGCCGCATTTGCTTATATTGATTTTTAAGGCTTCGCCAAAAATTGCCAATATCAACCGTGTCCATATAAACCGGAATATACATCGGCACCGTCTGATAGTCTCCCTGATATCTGACCAGACCCTGAAGAAATATCCGCGAATCTTCGGTTACGATAGTTTTATCCCAAAAGCCAACATCAACAAGCATCTTTAAACTCATGCTGTGAGAAGAAAAAGTAAAAAGTCTCTCCGCTCTCGATAAATCTGTTAAAAGCCAAAAAGTCGTCGAACTTGCCACGACTCTGATAATTGGGTTGGATTCCCAGACATTGTTATTATATATGGCAATCGGCTGATAGCTTGAATGGGTAGAATTCGGACTGGTCAAATACATATAAGTCAAATAAGCGAAATATTGATTGTTAACGCAAGTATCAATATCAAAACTTGAAACAATGACTTTTTCATAATCCAAACCAAGCTCATCAATATACTTTTTAACTTCCCACCCGGCATAATTAATATTTGATCCCTTGCCCGGCAGTTCATCCGGCAGATTTTTAGGATGAATTGTTATAATAAAATTAAAAAACTTATCTTCAAATTCTTTTTTTATCTGTTCGGAAATCTGCAAAAAATTATCTTTGTCCCTTTCTTCGCCGGCCAAAACCACAATAAATTTTTTTAAATCGTAATTAGACTGGCACAAAGCTTCAAAAGGCCTTTTAACCACCTGATAAGGCTCTTTATAAGTTGGCAAAAAAATCAAATGATAGTAATCCTGATAATTTTTATCAAGCGTCTTAATTTTCGCAAACCAATCTATTTTTGAATCTCTCAAATAGCGCTTCCATGATGCAAGCAAATAAATCAGCATATAAATTATTCTTAAAAGCCAATATAAATCAAAAGCAATTATAAAATAAATCGCCCACAAAGGCTTAAAAAAAGACAACGAGATTACTCCGATAAAAGTCGCCCAGACTAAAAAACCTGGAATAATTTCCAGAATCCTCATTTTATATGCTTCTTTCATAGTATAATTTAACCATAAAAAAACAATTTTGGCAAGCAAAAAAATGCCCCTAAACGGGACAGCTTGTTAACTGTTAAATGTTAATTGTTATATTAGCGGCCTTCCGGTCATTGAATCTGGCTGGTTTATCTCCATCACTTTCAAAATTGTCGGGGAAATGTCGGCAAGCATTCCCGATGGCGTAATAATGCTTAAATCACCGAAAGCAGAATCAAGGCCGGGAATTAGGCTTTGCCCTTCCCATTGAGTGCCACAAGCTATAAAAGGAACTGGATTGGTGCTATGCTCTTTATCAACTTCACCGGTTTGAAGATTTATAAGTTCTTCGGCGTTTCCATGGTCTGCCGTAATAAAACAAACTCCGCCTAAATTTAAAATCAGTTTTATTAAATCACCCAGGCATTTATCAACAGTTTCAGCGGCTTTAATTGTAGCCGGAATTACTCCGGTATGGCCGACCATATCGGTATTGGCAAAATTTATTACTATAAAATCATTGCTCTGATCCTTAATTGCTTTTAACAGCCTTGCCGTGAGTTCAACTGCGCTCATTTCAGGCTTTTGGTCATAAGTCGGAACAGGCGGCGACGGAACCAATATCCGGCTTTCCCCGTTATACTCATCTTCCTTGCCGCCGTTAAAAAAGAAAGTGACATGGGCGTATTTTTCAGTCTCAGCCGCATGCAGCTGATTTAAATTATTATCTGAAATTATTTTTCCAATTGGCAGCTGAATTATATTTGGCGGGTAGGCAACATCAACCGGTAAATTTTTTTCATATTCGGTAAATGTGGCAAAAAACAAATTGCGATATTCCTTTTTAACTTTAAACTTGCTAAAGCCGGGTACTGAAAAGGCCTCCGTCATCTGCCTAGCCCGATCAGACCTAAAATTAAAAAATATTACCGAGTCATTATCTTCAACTACCGCAACCGGCTTGCCATTTTCAACAATTACAGTCGGAATAAATTCCTCATCAAAAATATTATTTTGATATGAATGCTGAATTACTTTGACCGGATCATTCCCTTTAGATTCACTTTCGCCAAAAGCAATTACCTTATATGCTTTTTCTTCCCGATCCCAGTGGTTATCCCGATCCATTGCATAAAATCGGCCGGACAAACTGGCAATTTTTCCAATTCCGATTTTTTCTATTCTTTTTTGCAATTCACGTATAAATTCCAATGCCCCGTCTTTTTTGGTATCGCGGCCGTCCAAAATCGCATGAATAAAGACATCCTTTATTTTATTTTTCTTGGCCAAATCCAAAAGGGCAAAAAGATGATCATAATGCGAATGAACTCCGCCGTTGGAGACTAATCCTAAAAGATGCAGGCGGGACTTATATTTTTTAACCTGATCAATGGCTTTTTTAAAAGCTAAATTTTTATTAAAACTGCCGTCATCAATAGACTTGTTTATTTTAGGTAATGTCTGGTAGACAATTTCTCCCGAACCCAAATTCATATGGCCGACTTCGGAATTACCCATTTCACCCCAAGACAAACCAACCGCCTCGCCTGATGCTTGAAGCGTCATTACCGGATAAGTTGAAACCAAGTGATCAAAAACTGGCTTTTTTGCCAAAGTTATACCGTTGCCTTTAGAGGGCGGAGCTATTCCCCAGCCATCTAAAATTATTAGCACCACTGGTTTTGGACGTATGTTTGCCATAAATCATGGAGCATAAAACACATAACATAAAACGGTCAATACTTAGCGGATGTTTTATGTTCTATACTATGTGTTTTATGGCTTTGTTTGGATAATTTTTATTGGCGACGTAAGGCGAGGGAAACAAAAAATATTAAATTTTTTGTTTTCGAGCCGAGGAGCCATCAAAGGGTCAATACCCGAAAGCGCTCCGTCGCCAAAGCTTTAATTATTCAGCTTTGGAGCGTCGGCGACTTGCTGCGGAAGAAGTGGGCGGAGCGCGTCGTCGCCAAAGCGGCTTTGACGCGTCGGCGACTTGCTCCGCGGTTTAATACCCTTTATTTTAAAACAAAACTTTTCCCTTCATCTCCTTTGTCTTGTTAATTCCCATCAGCTTTAAAATTGTTGGTGCAATATCTGACAACTTTCCTTTTTTCAGCTTCAATTTATTTCCTTTCTGTCCAAGAATAATGAAAGGAACCGGATTTGAAGTATGTTCAGTATACACTTCGTTAGTCTGTAAGTCTAGCATTTGATCGGCATTTCCATGATCAGAGGTAATGATTAAAGTGCCGTTTTTCTTCAAAACCGCTTCTTTAAGCTTACCCAGGCATTTGTCAACATGTTCAATTGCTTCAATACAAGCTTTAATATTGCCAGTATGGCCAACCATATCAGGATTAGCAAAATTAATTACAATAAACTGATACTTCACCAATTCTTTTATGACTTTTGCAGTAATTTTATATACTGACATCTCCGGCAAAAGATCATAGGAATTTACATTGGGCGAAGGAACTAAAACTCGATTTTCAAAAGCCACCGGATCGGCGTAGCCGCCATTAAAAAAGTATGTAACATGAGCATATTTTTCTTTTTCAGCAATATATAGCTGCTTTCGTCCGTCAATTACCATTGGCAAAGTAGCGGTTAAATCAGGTGACGGATAAGCAGTCAGTATTGAATCCAAATCGGGTCCAAAATCAGTCATTGCGACAAAAACAATATTTTTTAAAGTCTTCCTCCTTTTAAATTCGCCTTGGTTTAATTTATAAAAATCTTTTTGAACAAACGGCTTAGCTAACTGCCGAGCGCGGTCTGACCTTAAATTGAAAAAAATTATTGCATCATTGTCTTTAATTTTTCCAACCGGTTTGCCGTTTCGCTTAATAACATACGGCAAAATAAACTCGTCGGTTTCTCCCCGATTATAGGCTTGAGTAATTGCCGCCTGGGGGCTTTTGGCAAAAGTACCTTTTCCTAAAACCATTGCATTGTATGCCGCTTCAGTTCTTTGCCAAGATTTTTTCCGATCCATTGCATAAAACCGGCCGGTTATAGTCGCAATCCATTCACCGCTTCTTTTACCTTTTAATTCCTTGTTTTTAAGCTGCCGCATTAGAGCTTCGACTAATTTTAGAGCTGAACGCTGCGGCGAATCGCGGCCGTCAGTAAAAAGATGCAAATAAACATTACTGATTTTTTTCAAGCGAGCCCAAGTTAAAAGCGCCAAAAGATGATCAGGATCAGAATGGGCGCTTTGACCGTTAGAAAGCATTCCCATAATATGCAGGTCTGATTTGTTATTCACAATATGTTTATAGGCGGCTTCAAAGGCGGCATTTTTAAAAAATTTTCCAGTATTGATTTCCTTTAGAATATAAATAGCATCTTGATCAACAACCCGTCCGGCCCCAATATTCATGTGGCCGGCTTCGGAATTGCCCGCCTGAGCCGGCGGCAATCCGACAAATTTGCCTGAAGCCTCAAGCAGGGTATGCGGATAATTATTCCAGCAATAATCAAAATTCGGCTTTTTAGCCATCTCAATGGCATTAGCCGGACTTTTTGGCGCTATTCCCCAGCCGTCCAGAATCAGCAGGACGAAGGGGGGTTTTTTAGAATTGTTTTTCTTATTATCCATATTTCCTTTTGTCATTGCGAGTCCCGACGAAGTCGGGACGAAGCAATCCAGCTAATCCCAGTCTTTACTCAAGTCTTCCCAATCAGGATTGTCTGCGTTAATAAAATCGATTTTATTTTTTCTGGAACCCGCTTTTATCTGTTTTTCTCTGGCAATTGCATCGTCAATATAATCGTATTCTTCAAAATAAATTAGTTTGTTAATATTATATTTACTTGTAAATCCCTTAACTAATTTGTTTTTGTGCTGGCGCACTCTTTCTTCTAAATTATTTGTCACTCCAGTATATAATACGGTATTTCCAATATTTGTCATTATATAAACATAATACTGGATGTCTTTCATGAAGCGGATCCCTCGGTTCCCTCGGGATGACGCTTCGCGTCAGATTGCTTCGTCGCTCATTTTATTCGCTCCTCGCAATGACAAAGCAAATTATTAATTTTAACCTTGCTCAATTTCCAGCAACCGGTTATACTTTTTTGTACAAAATATATTATAAATACTTGGCCAAAAATTCTTCTCTGGTCATTACGGCTTTGTGAACCGGCCTGTCTTCATCTGTAAAATGTTTTTCTTTCATTTCATCACTAATTTCTCCAGTAACTCTAAAACCAAATTTCTGCATAGTCTTTGGCGCTTTGGCCACAATCCAAGAAGTTGCACTTATATTTGTTATTTCCTCATTATTTTTAACAACTTCGGCCAACTTTTTAAATCCATCAATAAGCAAATTCATTTTTTCTTGATTATCCAAAGTCTGTGCCGGGGCTAAATGAATATGAACAGTACCATTATTTTCAATTCCATAAGACAATATTTCATTTAACGGAATAAAACCGCCTTCTTTTGCAAATGCTTTTCTTCTTGCCGCCTCAAATTCTTGCGGATTATTTTTGGCTAAATCAGTTAATGGCTTAATTAAAAAAATTATTCTTTCAATAAACTCATTGCGATCTTCTATTTTAGAACATTCTTGAAAACCGCCCAGAATTTTTTGCACCTCATCTTCGGTAATAACTTCCCGGCTTAAAACATCTGGTTTTAGTACCGATTCAAATTTCCACATTAATTTTTCAACCCTGTCTTCGCCATTTTGGACGGAATCAAAAATTTTTTCTAAATCTCTTTCAATTTTTTCACGCATAACCTCTTCAATCTCATTTGCTTGGGGTCTGGGTTCCATTGTTTCTCTTAACATAACAATATTTCTTCATTATATAATAATATTGGACATCTTTCATAAAGCGGATCCCTCGGTTCCCTCGGGATGACGCTTCGCGTCAGATTGCTTCGTCCCCCTCGACTCGCTTCGCTCGCTCGGGCTCCTCGCAATGACAAAAAAAATTAATTTAATTCACTTTCAATCTCCAAAAGCCGGTTATATTTTTCCACTCTTTCGGAACGCGACAAAGAACCTGTCTTGATAAACTCTGAATTAACCGCCACTGCTAAGTCGGCGATAAAAGTATCAGAAGTTTCGCCGGAGCGGTGGGAAATTGAAGTTTTATAATTGTTATTCTTAGCCAACATTATCGCATCAATTGTTTCCGACAAAGTTCCGATTTGATTCAATTTAATTAAAATGGCATTACCAACTTTATTACTAATTCCCTTTTGTAGGCGTTCAGTATTAGTAACAAATAAATCATCCCCAACTAAGCTGACTTTGCGTCCAAGTTTTTTGGTTAATACCGCCCAATTTTGCCAGTCATCTTCGGCCAAGCCGTCTTCAACCGAAATTATGGTATAACTATTAACCCAATTTTCAACTGTCTCAATTATCTGGCTGGGCGTCAAAAATTTTTGATCGGCTTTAAGGTAATAAGTTTTATTTTTTTTGTTATAGAATTCTGACGCTGCCGCATCGATTGCCAACTTAACATTTACCCCTGCCTGATAGCCGGCCTTTTTAACCGCTTCCATAATTAAAGTAAAAGCCATTTCATTTCCCGGCAATTTTGGAGCATAGCCACCTTCGTCACCCTTAAGAATCGGATAGCCTTTGGCTTTTAAAATACCACCCAGCGTTTGAAAAATTTCAGAACCGCACCTTACACGTTCGGCAAAAGTTTTTTGCAGCGGGACAATCATAAATTCCTGAATATCCAAGCTCCAGTCGGCATGGGCGCCGCCATTTAAAATATTCATTGTCGGCAATGGCATTTTAAAGCCGGTTAGCTTAAGATTATAAGCTGAGCGGATATATTGATAAAGGGGCATTTTAGACGCTTTAGCAGCAACATCAGTCAAGGCTAAAGATACCGCTAAAATAGCATTTGCTCCAAGTTTTGATTTGTTTTTTGTGCCGTCAAGAGAAATCATCAATTCATCCAGCTTTCTTTGCTGAAAAGGCAATTTTCCAATCAGCTTTTGAGCAATAATTGTATTGACATTTCTTATCGCATTTGAAACACCTTTTCCGCCATATCGCTTTTTATCTCCGTCGCGAAGTTCCAGCGCTTCATGCGTTCCAGTTGAAGCACCGGACGGAACAGACGAAACACCGGTCAAACCATTTCTAAGTGTAATTTTTACCCTAATTGTCGGGTTGCCACGGGAATCCAAAATTTCCAGTGCTTTAATTTGCTTAATTTTGTTTTTTCCTCCAAACATACTTTATTAATTTTTAAATTCTGCACCAAAGGCGCATCCTAAGCCACATCCCTCCATAGACGGACAAGCGCCTCTAGCACAAAATTTGAAATTAGAATTTATATTATAATACTTCGTAAGTCACCATGACATTAACTATCACTTCTTGGCTACCCGGCTCAACTGTTGGTGCCGGCGCTGATTCAGCCGCCCCGGCTTCAAGTGCTTTCATCGCATAATCACGGTAAACTGGATATACCGGATTCGAGCTTTCAGCAAACGAAACCAATTTGCCAAGCTTTACTCCGGCAACTTTTGCCAAAGCTTCGGCCTTTTCCTTGGCGTTGACCAAGGCTTTTTCCCGCGCCTGCTGTTTAATTGTTTCCGGTTCGTCAATAGTAAAATTAAGCCCACCGACTTGATTGGCGCCAAGCTGGCCGGCTTTGTCGACAATATCTCCAATTTTTTCCAAATTGCGAATCTTTATATTAACAGATTGACTTATTGTGTAGCCCCTAAGCACTTGCCGATTTTCAGTCCAATCATAGCGAGGATAAATGCTATAATTTGTGGTTTTAATATCTTTAGCTTCAACTCCCATTTCTTTTAACTGACTAATGATATTATTCATCTTTTCGGTATTTTCCTTCTGGGCGTCAACGACTTTAGGCTTTTGGGTTTCTATTCCCAAAGAAATTTCAGCAATATCGGGAATAGCGGTGATTTTGCCTTCGCCATCAACGGCAATCGTATAAGTTTGCTTATTTTCCCTCCCGATATAATCATGCTTTTTGATTTCATTCCAAGTCAAAACGGAAATGAAAACTACCAGGAATAATGTTAATACTGCACCAAGGATTTTCCAAACAGGTATACCCTGGCAGCAGTAATTGTTTTTTTCGTTTTCCATAAGTTTGAATATTAAAAGTTAAAAAAATTAAAATAATAAAAGCAAGTGAAAAATAAATATTTGATTTTTAAGCTATATTATTTATTTTTTATAAACAACCCTCGTCCTTTGTCAGTTGACCTTTTAAAACATCAACTTTGCACTGCAAAAAGCATTGCCCGCCGGTATTAATTAAATCTGAAGCCCAAAAAAGACCACCATATTCTAAGCCGGAACTACCGGGAAAAAAATGATCATATAATTCTAAAGTGACCTTTCCAACTTTTAAGCAGTCTAAATCCTCCTTTATAATTTTTTCAGCAGAAATTTTATCAATCTTTATTTCATAGGCTTCTAGGGGGCCTTGGTAACTCGTAATTTCTAATTGATTACTGTTTAAATTACGAAAAAATTTAAAGTAACATTTATTATTAAGCCTGCAGGGTGTGTAATCCCCAATCTTATACTCAAAATTTAAAATGATCTCTTGATTTTGGCTGCCGTCTTCCTCTTTCCAGCCGATATTACCAAATGTTGGCTCAGTATATATTATATGGCTATTTAAATACTCTTCCGATATACAACTAGCTAACCACTCTTTAGCGCAGGTAAGAGGATCATTATTTTCACATATCGTTTTTTCTTGGCAGGTGATAATTGGATTAGTCTGATTTCCCTGATTTATATTCTGATTTTTGACCGGCAATTGAGCCGTACAACCAACTAAAAAAATAGTTAGGCAAGTAATGGCAAAAAATAATTGTTTTTTCATATATTTTTTACTTTTTTTATTACAGCTTTTAAAGCCGGTAATTCTTTGCCGCCCAGAAATTCTAGGCTAGCTCCGCCGCCGGTTGAGACGTGGGTAATTTTGCCTTCTAGACCATATTTTGAAACAACCATCTCAGTATCACCGCCGCCTACTATGCTAATTGCTTTTGACCTGCCGATTGCTTCAGCTATTTTTTTTGTTCCAAAAGCGAATTTATTAAGCTCAAAAACTCCCATTGGACCATTCCAAAATATGGTTTTGGCTTTTTTTATCTCTACCAAATAATTGGCAATAGTTTTTGGCCCAATGTCCAAAAACAACCAATTCGTATTTATTTTTTCCTTATCTTCAAAATCAATATGCTCAACCAAAGCATTCTCGTTAATTTTATTTCCCGCAAGCAAATCAATTGGCAAAATAATTTTATCTTTATTCCTTTTATATTGCTTGCCGGCAAATTTGATAAAATTAATTTTTTTGCGCTTGGCTTTATCAACAAAGACATCTTCTACATATGATCTGCCGATTTTTACGCCAGTTGCTTTCAAAAAAACATTAGCCACCCCGCCTCCAATTAAAACCTTATCCGCTTTTTTAATAAGATGTTCAAGTGTGGCGACTTTATCGGAAATCTTTGCCCCGCCCAAGATTATCACTAAAGGCTTTTTCGGATTTTTGCTTATTTTATTTAAAGCATTAATTTCTTTTTCCAGTAAAAATCCGGCATATGTCGGAACCAGCTTGGTAATTTCGGTTGTTGAGGAATGGATTCGGTGCGACTGGGCAAAAGCGTCAAAAACAATTAGGTCAATCCCTTGGACAAGCAGTGCGGCAAACATTTTGCTTGCTTCTTCTTCCTGATGGTAAAATCTTACGTTTTCCAGCATTATAATTCCACCGGGTTTAAGATTTTGAATTTCCACTACCACCTTAGGGCCAATGCAGTCATCCAGCTTTTTTACCGGCTTTTTTATTAGTTCCGATAAAGCCTTAGCCACCGGATCCATTTTGTATTTTTCAACGACTTTTCCGCCCGGGCGCTTAAGCCAGGATAAAATTACAACTTTGCACTTGTTTTTCAAAAGATAATTCAATGTCGGCAAAGTTTCAACTATACGCCTATTGTCGGCAACAACCCAATCTTTACCTTTTTGTTTCAAAGGAATATCATAAGCCACCCGAAATAAAACGGTTTTGTTTTTTAAATTTTTTGCTTCCCTAATTGATTTCAGTTTCATTTTCTTTCTTTGGTTTTTTTGTTATTTTAACTATAATATGGGTTTTATTTTTTTCAACAAAAAAAGGCTCAACTTCCGTTTCAAATCCTAATTTTTTCAGTTTTTCCTGTATTTGACTATCCATAAAAACAAAATCGCGGGCGGTTTCTTTTAACGACAGCCTGCTTAGGTTAAAAAGTTCCCTATTTTTAGAACTTTCAAATCCTTTTTCTGTCATGCCACTTTCTGAATTATAAACACTGGTAAGGATCAGCGAGCCTCCTGGCTTTAAGGCTGACATAACACCCGTTAGAAACTCGTCTTCTTCATTTTCATCGCGAAGATAGTCAGTTGCATGAGCGGCAACTGCCAGATCAACTGAATTTTCAGCAATCGGCAAAGCATTCATATTACCTCTTACCGGCAAAACTTTTTCTTTATATTTTGCAATATCCGGATCCTTAATCAATAAATCAAGCATGTGTTGGGCTTTATCTAAAGTAATCAATGTTTTAACCGCCGGCAGAATTTCTTTTTCCAAATCTCCGCCCGGACCGCAGCCGATATCCAAAACAGTTTTACCTTCAAGCTTTCTTCTTGCCAAATCAACAACTAGTTTTCCTTTATCTTCCACACTTGCCAAATAATCCTTATTTTTATCAACCTCCCCTATTACTGACAAAATTCTATACAAATTTCCCCTCATTCGTTCGGCTTCCGGACTTTCATCATTTTTATAAGCTTTTGCTATTTCCGGATCATCCCAGCCGGTTTTATAAAAAACCCGCTCGCTGAATTCCTTTTTATCCATAATATTTAAATATTTTTATTAATATAATGATAATATTATAACACAAAATATTAAAAAAGAAAACAAAAAAACAATTCTGGATTTATGCTTCTTTGCTTTCTTGTTTTTTTGCTTAATTATTATTAATCTCCTTCAATTTCCACCAATTTCCAAATATTGCCCGAAACTTTTTTAATAATAACCAAAGCGCCTTTTGCCGGCGTATGTTCGGCCAATAGCTTTAAATTAAAAACTAAGTTCTCTGGATTTATTTCCTGACCATGCTCAACAACGCTGCCAAGCTCAATTACAATCTTTTTGACTTTGAACAGTTTATTTTCATTGGCTTTTTCCAAAACCAGCTTTAATATTTGATCGGCGGCG
Organism: uncultured Gammaproteobacteria bacterium; assembly: GCA_964535715.1. Taxonomy (GTDB): domain Bacteria; phylum Patescibacteriota; class Patescibacteriia; order Buchananbacterales; family UBA6539; genus CAZCCC01. The sequence goes on from CAZHUO010000016.1 coordinate 15,255, forward strand.
TGTAGGTCATGCATAATATAAGAAATAAGAATTAAGAGATAAGAAATAAGTTTGCTTAATCTTACTTATTTCTTATTCCTTATTCCTGGGCTAATGAGTGGCACAGCTAATGCAGGGATCGTAGGCCCTAATCAGGGTTTTGATCTTCTGTTCCCTGGCATCTTTGCTTAGATTCTTTAAGTTCGGCAAATAGACTTTCAAATCTTCTTCAATATTATTTAGAAACTGGACTGTCGGAGTAATAATATCTGCTTTAGTAATGGTTCCGTCATGACCGATTTCCAGCATATCATACAAAATTCCTCTTGGCGCTTCCATTACGGAAAAACCAACTGTCTTTTTATTTTTCGGATTGGCACTGCCGATTATTTTTAATTTATTGCCCTTGCTTTCTTCCGGCTTAAGCGTTTTGATTAAATCCTGTAAAATATCGCCGGAAATTTCTATTGAATGGACAAGCTCGATTGCCTGGGCCAAAACATTTAAAAAAGTATTGTTCATCGGAAATTCCAATTTAAGGTCATTGATAACTTTTTTTGCTTCCTTGCTTAATTTTGAATGGTTAATATTTAACCTGGCTATTGCACCGACCATAAAACTTTTTCCCAAATAGTTTGCGCGCTTGGCGGCAAAGCCCAATAGCTGATATTCATCAATGACTTTGCCGTATTCGGAAGCTTTAACTATTTTACCGCTTGAAAATTTTACATCCCCGTCATATACCGCATATTCTTTTTCATCATATAAACAGGCATATTCCTGTTTTCTTTCAAATTTTGGGTAAGTAAGTTTTGAGGCAAACAAAACCAGCTCCATTGCCGCTTCCATTGCTTCTTCGTAATTTTTCAGCAATTCTTCAACCTGCTTTTTTTGAGGCAAAACTTTGAACCCGCCGACTTCGCAGGCAATCGGGTGAATTGCCCGGCCGGCTACAACATCCAAAATTTTCAAAGCAAATTCCCGGCATTTGATTGCCGAGGATGCTTGTGTCGGATGCTTTTTTATGAAATCCAAATCATCTCTAACGCCATAAAAATCAGGCATGGACAAAAAATACAAATGCAATGCATGGCTATGAATAATTTGCGAAAGTTCCATCAGTTTTCTTAACTTAACTGTTTGCTCCGAAGGCTTAATTCCAAAAGCGTTTTCAATGGTTTTTAAGGTATTCAATGAATGAACAACCGGACAGATTCCGCAGATCCTTGCGGTAATTATCGGCACATCATAAAATTTCCGTCCAACCAGTATGCTTTCAATCAGCCTAACGCCTTCAGTTGTTTCAATTTTTGCCTTGGCCAAATCACCATTCAGAATATGGCCGACAAAATCCAAGTGACCTTCCATTTTAGAGATATGTTCTATTTTAATTTTCATAAATTTCAGTTAAAAATTAACAACAAAATTATTAAAAATTTTTATCTAATTTAATTTGTTTGAATTTCAAAAATAAAATATATAAGGAAAGAAAAATAAAAAAATAAGAACCAGGCAAAATATGAAAATTAAAATTGCTTACTTTATGAACCAGATAGATATTTTCTTGACGAAAAAAATAATTAATAAAGCCAGATATGCTAATTGTGAATATAATAAAAAATGAAAACCAAAATTCATAAAATTTTACGGCAAAAATTTCCAATCGATTTTTATTATTAAATGAAATACCATCTGATAATTTTTTAAAAGTAAAATAATTAAAAAATTTGTATAATACCAAAAAATATAAGGAAAGAAGAACTGAATTAATGTTTAAGCCATTTTTGTGATTAAGTTTAAGTCGTAAAATAAAGCTACTGAATTCGATATGCAACATTTTTGCTATTTCACTTTTCTTCTGAACCCTTAAAATAATATAATTTTTTTCCTCCTCGTCACAATTAGGAAAAGTATCATTCACATATGAGCCAAAAATAAAATGATTATATTCAGTATTGCGATGGCAGTCTTTATTGAAATCATAATGAATATTTGTTCGTGCGCCAATTTTATCAGAATAAGAAAATAATGGTAAAAAACCACCAACAATTAAAAAAATAAATAATGAATATATTAAATATTTATGAAAATTCTTATTTTTTTTCTTCATAATTTTATAATTAAGTTCTATATATTGGGTATTAAGAATTTAATTAACAATATTCCCAGGACAATTCCAATAATGTTTGCTGAAAAATCAATCACAGATTCTTTAAAGGTATTTTTTCTTTTAAACTGATCATACAATTCTTTAATAAAGCCAAGCAATAAACAAATAGCAAATGCCAAAATTAAATTACTAATTATTAAATATAAAACAATAAAAAGCAAAAAAGAGACCGTAAAATGCTTTAATTTGTCTTTATACTTCATAAAATCCCGAGACATCATAGCCGAAATATTCATCCAACTTCTCTTTTACAAGTATTGCAGCTCCCTTAATATTTCCCAGCCTTGCTAATTCTTTAACTTCCTCGTCATTATCTAAAATAGAACTCAAAACGCCATTATGTTTATCCAGCCAATGAGCCACATTATCTTCAATCTCAGATGAAAGATGACAAAGAATTAAAACAGCTTTATCTAATCTGATTCTCAAACTCCCTTCTAGAGGATTTGTTTTTTCGTCATATGTTTCAGTTTCTACACCAGGCATAATATATTCAAATTATTCTTAATTCTTACTTCTTGATTCTATCGGTGATAACCATTAAGTCTTTCGGCGTTTTTTTGTTTTTCATCAACTTTCCCGGCTTGACCAAAACCAGACCTTTAGGCGTTTTTTTATTCTTCATCAACTTTCCCGTCTTAATCAGCACCAAATCTTTTGGTGTCTGCTGGCTTTTCCATTCCCTTAACGCCTGATTTGCCCAGTCATCTTTAATACCAAAGACTTCCAAAACCCTGGTTATTTCACCAATTGTATGACCGCTCAAAAAACAATTTTTAACAAACTTATCAACATCAGGCTCTTCAATAAGTCCACGGCAGCCCCAGCATGGTTGACCGGCCTTCAGGCAGACTGCATTGCAGCCGCCCAAAGTAATCGGACCGCAGCATAGCTCGCCATTCTGCAACAAACATTCATAACCGTTAATTTGGCATTCGTAGCAAACCGGATTTTGCGGAATTTGAGGCTTTTTGCCGGCTAAAATCTGCTTGATAATTATTAAAAATTCATTTCCGTTTATTGGGCAGCCGGGAATTATAAAATCAACTTTAACAATTTCTGAAATAGGCATAATTGGCAGATTGTCAATTCCTTTTGGTTTTTTATAAACTCCGCCCATGGCGTTCATCCGGCCAACCCAGTTTTTCATCCGGTGAATTCCGCCGGTATGGGCGCAATTGCCCAAGACAATCAGCATTTTTGAAACTCGGCGGAGTTCCTTTAGCACTTTGACGTTTTTATTGGTTACTGCCGAACCTTCAATGAAACAGATGTCATAGGGGCCGGTTTTTGGCGGATCTTCTTTAATCATCCGAAATTCGGCGATATCAACATATTTTGCCAATTCCAAAAATCTTTCATGTAAATCCAATATTGCAAACTCGCAGCCCTCACAACAGGTCAGTCCGACAATTGCAATTCTTGGTTTTTTATTTTGTTTTTTAGGCATAATTTAAGTTTAACAAATTCAAATTATATTTAGTCCATTTATTCAAATTTTCAACCTGCTCTTTTGTAAGCAAATCACAAACCCAGCCCCAGTGAAGCGATACCCAGCTGTCAATCTTTGGTTCTTTAATAAATGCTTTATCGTTAATTTCACAAAAAACTTTTTTTTCTGTTTTCTCACCAAGCTCCAGTTTATTTCCCCTTAAAACCAGCGGTTTATATTCAACCGTTATTTGATTCTTGATTCTTAATTCTTGATTCTTAATTCTTGCCGGGGTTATTCTGCATTCATCCATCGTCGCCAAACTATGCACAACCGGATAATGCCCGGTGCGCTTCGGAATATTAAACACATGGAAGCTATGGTGCGGCTTGGCGCCAATTGGAATTTTGCCAAAAACCTTTTCTAAAACACCTGGCTTAAATTTCTTTTTAAGTTTCTGTTCGTCAACCAAGTAGCGGTAAAAGTTCTGCATACTGACGTTTTCCAAAAGTTCATTGCCGATCCAGTAGGCCTCAACAACTTTGTAATTAAATGGGTCGGCAATATGGTTTGCCTCGGCAATCAGCCTAAGGTATGGAAACATGGTTTCAAACTCTTTAAGCATTGCTTGCAGCCCGGCGTCGCTTTGATTTGCTCTAGCATACTCAAAAAGCTCTGAATTTTTATCGCCGCCGCAGTAGCGAAGCTTGTTTGGCATGTAGGCATAGCGTGCGGCAAGTAAGGAGCCATCGAATTGTTTTTCAAAACCAAACATATAAGAATTATGAATTTTGAATTATGACTCAAGGGTATTAAATTTTTTTCTTGATTCTTGATTCTTGATTCTTGATTCTTTCAAGAACCAAAAATACGCCAAACTGCCTAAAATAATCAACGCTCCCCAAATATTCTGACTGGCAACTTTATGGCTGACAAAAGTACTATTCAAGAACGTGGTAATCGGCGAAGCTAAAACCAAAAAACAAGCAACAACTGTCACCGGCAATTTCTTCAGTGCCGCGTACCAGGTCAAAACATAGCCGGTCAAGCACAAAGAAACCAACACTAGCCAGCCAAACTGCGACGAATCCAAATTTAGCATTTCCGAAGTGTTATTAGTAAAAAATAAAAAGCCAATTAAAATTAAGCTGCCAAAAAACATCCGGCCCCAGGCCAAAACCGTTGAGTCAATATTTTTCAAAATAATTTTAGCAACCACGCTTTCAACCGCCCAAAGCAAAGTGGCAAAAAATATCAATGTTTCGGCATAACCCCAACTCAAGCCTTTAAAGCTCTCGAATATGACATTGCCCAAAAGCAAAACTCCCAAGGCTAAAAATTGCAGCTTGGTGATTTTTTCTTTTAAAATCGGCCAGGCTAAAATTGCCACCCAGACAAATAAGGTTTTATGGATAAACGAAGCGGAAACCGATGAAGTCAAACTTAAGCCTTTGAAAAACAAAAGAAAAGGAATACTGCCGCCAATTAAACCAATCAAGGCTAGTTTACCCCAATCCTTTTTGCTAAGTTTCTTAAGCTTTGGCAAAAGCCATGGAGTTAATATCAGTAAAGATAAAACCAAGGCGGCAATAACATTTTTCAAAGTTGTATATTGAAAAGCGTCTTTGCCCAAAACCTGCATGCCGATTTTATTGAAAAAATTGGCGAAGCCGGAAATGACGGCGGTAATTAAAACTAAATAAATCCCTTGATTCTTGATTCTTGATTCTTGATTCATATTATAAAAATTATTTACAAACTTTATATTTCCCCGTTATTACATCGCCAGAATAGTTTTGTATTTCTTCACACTTCATGCCAAAAGGACAACCTGTTATTTTAGTACAAAGTAGATAAGACTTTTCAACTCCACCGGATTTAATACAGGAATTGCTGCCGTCAGGCATTGGCCCGCAGACATGATCTTGTATACTTACTTTCAAACCAATACCAAAAACGTAATATAAAATAATCAGCAGAAAAACAATTATTAAAAACAGGATTACTAAACCAAAAATTATTATTGATTTTTTATAAATTATTTTTTTAATAAAGCCTCAATTTCTTCGGCCTCTCTGACGGAAATTTTGCTTACCGCCAAATCGGCATTTGCCAAAATCCAGTCGCCCGCTTTTACCTTGCCGACTATAGCAACATTGACTTTTCGGCCGTCAGCCAATTCGGCAATAATCCCATTTAATTTTTTTATCTTCACCGGAAGTGTAAGGCACATATTAATCCATTATGAATTTCTTAAACAAAAGCTCATTGCTTTGGCTATCTTTTTTATATATTACTTCCAGCTGATACTCGCCCTTTTTTATTCCGCTTATAATTCCGGTAAAATTACGCGGACATCTTTCCTTTGTTTCATTACCGGATAAAGTGACAATAAAAGTATTATGCTTTCTCCCAAGCGAAGTTGTAAAACTGTTAACATCACAACTAAAATCACTTATTGGAAGTTCGATTTTTAATTTATCAGCTTCCGCAAAAACCAAGGCCATTGGCACTAAGTCAGAAGTAAAAACTCCCTGCAATGAATAATTTTCATTTATTTTCGTATTGCAGCCGGAAATCAAGAAAACAAAAAAACAATAAAACAAAAAAACAAAAGGCTTAATGTAATTTTTCATATTTATTAAATAATAATTTAACAGCAAATATAGTCAGCGCCGCATCGGCTATTCCGACAATTATATGAACCAAAATTAGCTGAATAACTAGGCTACTAAATCCAAATGTATAAGCTTCAGCTGAATAAATTAAAGCCATAAGCATTACCGAAATCCAGGAAGTAAAGGCAATAGCCAAATTCTTATTTTTTAGAAATTTCTTAAGCGTCAAAAACAAATAATAACTGGTAAAGCAGCCGATGATCGCCATATTGAAAATATTGGCGCCCATTGCCGTTATTCCACCATCGCCCAAAAACACGGCTTGAGTTGCCAAAACCGCCGAAATAACCAGCAGGCCAAGCCAAGGCCCCAAAACCAATGCCGCTAAAAAACTGCCAATCAGGTGGCCGGGCACGCCATTAATTTTTACAAAGTCAACCATTTGAACGGCAAAGACTAAACAAAAGACCAAAACAATTTTTTGGATTTTCTGGCCGGCATTGCTTTTCCAATTTATGCAGCTGATAAACTGCTGGCCGCCAAAATTCAAGCCCGTATTGGTAATCAATTTTGGAATTAAAATATTAGTTTTCTCAAAAAAAGAATCTTTGACTTTCTTCACCGAAAAGCCAACAAACGCCAAGGAAACTGCCAATAATCCAAAGCTAGCTTGATTATTTATGAAACCGTCAGGTATATGCATAAGTATTATCCGAATCTACGAATTCATTCCAATCTACGAACAAAGTATTATCCGAATCTACGAATTCATTCCAATCTACGAATATTAGTAGATTTGGATTGATTTGTAGATTGGTATCATGTTATTCGTTGATTTGGATTGATTTGTAGATTGGTATCATATTATTTCTTCTTGGCTTTCTTCTTCGGTTTTGCTTTTGGTTTAGCCTTGGTCTTTGTTGAACCGCAGCAGCTGCAACAACATGGCATAATTTTATTTCTTAGCTATTAATTTAATTAAATTATTAATCTAATCCGGCAATCACATTAAAACCGGCACTTATATTATCTTTCTCATTAATAATATTTTTTAATTCATAAAGTTTATCTTTTGGTTTAATTTCGGCAAGCCAAACTTCAAGCTCTTGGTCTTTTGATATGATTTTGCCGCCATAACTGTAAATAAGTTTTTCAATTTCATCCTTTACCTGGTTGGAAACATATCCATATTTAAACGAGATCATCAGCTGATTACATGCCGCATCTGTGTAAATTTCACCTTCTTCTCCATTATATTCATAATAAGTGCATGTTGACGATTTTTGGATTGCATTTTTATCGATCACTGGTTGATTTGAACAATCAAACTTACAAAAAACACACCCGGCAACACTCATACCGTCAACACAATCGGCCTCATTTATTGATTTTCCAAAAAGCAAAAGACTGCAATTATCCATATTATTTTCAGTCTGTATCTGCTCACATACGGATTTCGCATCGCTTTTATCAGGTTCTTCATCTCCCAAAGCAACTGATTTCCAGACTATTTTATCAGAATTTACCCTATTATCTGCCGGATTTTGCTGGGCACAACCGGCTAAAATAAAACTGATTAGCAGCAGTAAAAACAAAATTGTTTTTTTCATAAGTTTATTATTTAATAATTTACATTACTTCTTATCAAATGAGTTTAAATCTTTCTTCGGAGTTGACGGTCTTAATTAAAAAGGTTCAGGAACAACATTAAAGCTAACAACGTTTACATGTTCTATTTTTTTTAGCCTGTCTTGAATTTCGTAAATTTGTTTGTCATTTGGAAATTCTACCAATAAATGTTCACTTCCTTCGCTTTTTGATATAACTTTTCCATTGTATTCATTAATTAAATTTAAAACTTGATTTTGGAATTCATTTGGTGTTTTTAGGTAACCTTGTTCAAAAAAAACATACAGTTGATTACATGATGCATCTACTAAAGTACCACCATCTAATTTATAAGTGCATACTCCTGATTTTCGGAAAGTACAACCAACTAAAAAGAAACTTACAATAAACAATGTGATTAAAATTGTTTTTTTCATAAAATTATTATTTAATAATATTAAATCTTTCTGCTGTCATATGCCCAATGAAGCAAAGCCTGTCTTTGCCTGCGTCGACAGTTAAAATCCCCTTGCAGGCAATTATTGCGGACAGCTGACCAATGCCTTTTGAAAGCTTTCCAGCGCTTAATCTGCCTTCTGTCTTCAAGTGGCATCCTTCTACCCATATAGTAGCGGCAATACCATTGAAACCAGCCTCTAGGATCATCTTTGTAAATCCAACCGTTTTTCCGCCAAACCAACAAAGGCTGGCTGGCATTAATGCCAAAAAAATTTAGTTTCGGATCATGGCGCTTTGAGTAAAGTTTTGCTTTTTTAAACCAGTCAGCGGGAAACTCTTTTTTGCAGTCAGTCATATATTTGCCGCCAAATACTCCAAGTTCCAGCATTTGTTTTGGGGTCAGCTCCGGCTTAAATTCCAAATCAAAATTCTTGCCAACCGGCTCTACTAATTCATACTGATAATTTTTCTGCATTTTGTCATTGACTTTGACTATTTTTCTTTTTGGCTTGCCCATAAAGTTAACTGTTAACCTGCCTACGGCCAATAATGTTATATAGTTCTGCCTTCGGCAGGCAAGCTGTCAACTATTATGCTATATCGCTCCGGGAATATTCCTTAACTGCTCCCAAGAAAACACCGGCCCGTCTTTGCAGACATAATATGGACCAATAGCGCAATGCTGGCAGACACCCACTCCGCAATACATCCGCCGTTCAAGCGAAAGATATATGTCACTGTCTTTGACTCCCCTATTTTTCAGCTCTTCAATAACAAACTTATACATCACCGGCGGGCCGACAAGCAAGGCTACGGTATCGGTAAAATCCTGTTTATCATTAAATAACTTGGTAATTACACCAATGTTGCCTTTCCAATTTTTTGAAGGATTATCCAAAGTTATATCCAAACTAACTTTTTTCCGCCACTTTTCGTATTCATTTTTAAACAATAAGTTTTCTTCATTGGCACAGCCGTAAAAAACGTTTAAATTGCCGGCATTTAATTTGCCATGCAAATAATCCAAAACAAAAGACCGCATCGTCACAAAGCCGCAACCGCCACCAATTAAAAGCAAATCTTTATTTTTGAAATTTTTAAGCGGCAAGCCGTTGCCAAAAGGACCGCGGATTGTAACTGAATTTCCAACTTTAAGTTCATGAAGACTGCTGGTTAAAGCACCGACTTTTCGAATAGAAAGCTGAAAATTTGATAAATCAATAGTTGAAGAACAAATGTCAAATGCCGCTTCTCCAAAGCCTAAAATGCCAAGCATTAAAAACTGGCCATGGATAAAAGAAAAGCTATTGCAATCTTTTTTTTCAGTAAACTGAAAAGTAAATAAAAGTGTGTCGGATGTTTCCCGATTGATTTTTGTTACTTTTGCTAATTTTGGCAGATAAGGATTTAACATAGAATCATGAATTAAGAATCATGAATCAAAAAAAGTTAAACTCAAAGCCCTTGATTCTTGATTCTTAATTCTGCTAATTGACTTTTCGCCGCAGAATCTGCTGCAAGACTTTCTTAATATCAATTCCCACCGGACAAACTTTAGTACAACGGCCGCAGCCGACACAGCCAGGTAGAGAAAACTGGTCTGGGCAGCGGACAAATTTATGCTCATACCAAAAACGAATACGGGTGGCTGTATTTGCTAAAAATTTCGGCTTCATTTTATTAATTTCAAGACCAGCTACTTCCGAAAAATCGGTGTAAAAACAGGTTGCCCAGCGCCTTTTTCTGGTGCCAAAATTTTTTTCCAATTCCGGCTGATCATAGGTGTCAAAGCAAAAGCAAGTCGGGCAAACTAATGCGCACTTGCCGCATTCAATGCATTTTTTGCCAAGTTCCTCCCAAATTTCCGGATTATCATAAAACTTTTCCCTAATTTTCAGCATCTGCGTATCAGGCCCTTCTTCACGTATTGGTCCAACATATTCAATGTGCTCGTAATGTTTATAGCCGAAGTCATCCAGCACTCTTTGGCCGTCCTCGGAACCGGTATAAACAATAAATTTATTACCTTTAATAGCCAAAAAAATATCAAACTTAAGATGCTCTAAAATATCTTCTTTGAATTTTTCAATGAAAAATAAATAATGATCATTTGGCACTAAGCTATGACCGATAATCAGGGTCTTTTTCAGCCGGTTTTGAAAATAAGGATCTTTGGCAAAAACCTGGTTTAAAAAAGTCACTGCCTTTAAGTCTGGGATAGTTAAGCCAAAAATTACCTGATAGGGCGTTTGAATTTCAGGTTTAATCTTATTTTTTTGATATTTAAAAAACACCTCTTTATGAGGTACTAATATTTTTTTGAATGAATGAAGCACCAATTCGCTTGTTAATTCAACTTTTTTTGGATCTGAAACTTCCTCCATTACCAAATTTCCGTCAATCATCTGGGGCGCCCAGACAATATTTTGCTGTGATAAGTATTCTAAAAATTTATGCAATATTTTGGTATCCATTATGGCATTATTATAACACAAAACAAAAAAGTAAGAAAATAATAAAATAAGAAATTTAGAATATCACTAATATTTGCTAATGTGAAAAATTGAACAATGAAACAATTTAACAATTTTATCCATTGTTCAATTGCTACATTGTTAAATTACTGGCTACAAATTATTTTTTACTCTCTATATTTTATACGATTTCCAACTTACTCTTCAAATTATTCAACCTTAAATAAAACCCTTTAGTATGGATTGAGTTTAACTTAAGCTTATGAGTATCATAATGATGAAGCCATTCATGCAAAAGCGTGTCCAAAAATGTCTTGGCCGCCAAAGTTTGGCCCCTGACTGCGGTTTTGTTTTGAATATAAATATAATTTGATTTTGTCCGATAATAGCCGTATTGCTTAAAAACCACTCTGCCTTTCCGTTTTTTATGATATTGATTGGTATCTGAAATTTTCAAGTTGACAATGTCAATTTCTGCAGTATCGCTTAACTCATCAAGCAACATTTCACCAAGCCTTTGGCGGTCTTTTGTTTCATCGGATTTTAGCAAATAAAAAACCAAATCACGACTGCTGATATTTATTTTAAAATCAACTTCCGTAATATTATTACTTTTATTATAATTTGCTGTTTGATTAATCATTAATTAATTATAGCATAAAAAAAAGCGGAAATTAGTATTTCCGCCACAAAATTCTTATTTTATAACTTCTTCTGCGTCTATAACATATACCGAATTAACCCCTCCTTTAATCATTTTTTTTGCCAATGGCCTGGCACTTTTGTTTGTAACAATAGTGCTTATTACAAAACCATTGCCAACAACTGAATCAGTTCTAAACGCTTTTTTAGAAGCGTCTTGCAATAAATTGACAATTTTGCCAATCCCGACTTCGTTGTTTGTAAACATAATGAGCATTTTCATGGCGTTTTTCTCCTTTTTTTGTTGCCAATAATAAACAATTAGCATAACTGAAAAATTAAGTCAACAAAAAATCCCGTCGAAACAGGATTTCTTAAATTAACAGGCACCCTACTAAAATGCACAAAATCGCAAAGTAACAATTTTCAATTATCAATTTTTCGCCAAAGGCGCTTGTCCGCCTATGGCGGGGACATAGCCAAGAATAAGCTTCTGGTGCACATTGAATTTACAACTTTTAAATTTTTATACATTATGCTAATTAAAAATTAGATCAATAGAAATTGATTCAAAACTTAAAATTTAAAATTCAAATTTTTATAATTTTCCTAATTGTTCAGCCATTTCTACCAGCCGGCTTGAATAGCCCCATTCATTATCATACCAGGCTAAAATTTTAACCATATTGCCCCCGACAACGCTGGTATATTCCAAATCAACTATTGAAGAATTAGGATTGCCAATAAAATCACTTGAAACCAGCGGCTTACTGGATACCGCTAAAATATTTTTAAACAGCGGATTTTTTACAGCGCTTTTAAATTCATCATTGATTTGTTTGGCTGTCACTTTTTTGCGCTTTAATACCGCAGTAATATCGGAAGCCGAGGCGCAAATTGTCGGAACCCGAACAGCAATACCGTCAAAAAGATTGTTCAAGCTGGGCACGACTTTTGATACGGCAATAGCCGCACCGGTCGTTGTCGGAATGATATTTTGGCCGGCAGCGCGGGCCCGTCGGAGATCTTTGTGGGGAGCATCGACTAAATTCTGATCAGCGGTATATGAATGGATTGTAGTCATCATGGCTTTTTCAATGCCGAATTTTGATTCCAAAACCTGCATCACCGGGGCAATACAATTAGTAGTGCATGAAGCCATGGAAACCACTAAATCACATTTTTTTGACTTTAAGCAATCTGCAGAATATTTTGTACCAAAAACCAAATTCTGCATTGTTCCGTCTTTGTCCGGCGCGGAAATTATCACCCGCTTGGCTCCGGCTTTCAAATGATCACCGGCTGATTTTTTATCGCGGAATATTCCGGTACACTCCAATACGACATCAACATTCAGTTTTTTCCACGGTAGTTTGGCCGGCTCTTTTTCCTCAAAAATCGGATAAAGCTTGCCATCAACTTTTATCCCCTCTTGCGTCCCCAAAACGGATTTTTTGTATTCGCCGTAAACCGTATCGTATTTCAAAAGATGAGCTAAAGTTTTGTTGTCCATTAAATCATTAATGGCGACAACTTCAATGTTTTTTGAAGCCAAAGACACTTTGAAAGCCGCTCGGCCGATTCGGCCAAAGCCATTTATAGCAATGCGAACTGCCATATTTTTACAAATTATTAATTATTAAAACTATTGATAGTATAGCACAAAAATTCCAAACATTTAAATAAGGCAACAAAAAAACAATACTTAAATTGTTTTCTTTCGATTTTTAAATTGTTCTATTGTCCCGACGCTTACTTCGTTTTGTCGGGATCCCGATTTTCGCGAAGCGAAACATCGGGATTAAATTGTTTTATTGTTCTATTGTTTTCTTAAAAAAGCTACGGCTGCAAAATATCTTTGGTCTGGCCGTCAATTGAAATAACAACTTCTTTTATGTTTGGCAAAGACTTTAGAGTCTGGATAATTTGCGAGCGGATTGCAATGACTTTACAGGAACCGGCAACATCTTTCTGCAAAGCTTCATTAAAATCAATATAGGCAATACCGTCTTTTACTTCCAGTTTTTGAACTTTAACGTCTTTTTCCGGGATGCTTGTAATAAATCCCTGATCAATTTCTTCATTGCTTAGACCTTTAAGCAACTCAGCCATAGCCAATAGCGGCAGTCCGCCGCTTTTTGGCTCTAATTTTCGCCTAATCGGATGGACAACGGAACAATCCGGCAAATTGGGATTTATTTTTTTGTTACTGAAATAAACATCGGCAAATAAATTATCAAAATTACTGAATATTACGGGTAAAGTGATAAAATTGTTAAAATTGTTTTCATTTGAACTCTCAATATAAACATCAAGCGAGCCGTTTTCGCCGATAGGAGTTTTGTATTCCAAAATTCCCTCATATTGATTAAAACCTGATCCAATTGAAGTGCTCGTGGCTGAGCCTTTTGCAATTTCATTGCCAAAAAAATCTTTAAGCTTAAAAAAAACAACCCCTTTGGCAGAATTAACGCGGCCGGTGATTTTAAGCGGACTTGATATTACAGCATTATTAAGCGGCTGATTTACAACAATATTGCTTTCAATTATTGCAACTTGCCCCGGCTGGGGAGAATTTATTACTTTAAGCGCTGAATTTGAATTTTTATTTTCTACTTCTTTGGGTTTATTAAAAAAATCGGCCTGACAAGCTGATAGAATAAACAAAGCAAAAAAAAATGTCAATAAATTCTTAATTGCTGATATAAACATATTATTTTATTGGCTTATTATTCTGACTGAAAAAGACGACTCCGGTTCAGCATCAACCTTGCCAAAATCAAATTTTAAATCAAGCGATCCGGCCTTTATTACTTCCAGCTTCCATTCATCGATGAAGTCATAATTTTGCTCATCCAAAACAGTAATCTTGTGTTCAGCTAAATTTAAAAATTCGCTTGCTTCATAACTTACCAAGCTCCATTGATAATTTTTGTAATCTTTGCCGCTAAGCTTCAAATTTAAAGTGTCGCCAACCCTCACTTGAATTTCCTGGCCATTTTTTTCTGAAATATCAATTGTTTCTTTGACAACTTTTGGAGTACTATTTAGATTTTCTTGATTTGAGCTCGAGCAGGCCGATAGAAAAAAAACTGATAAAATAGCTGCTGAGATAAAAATTTTTTTCTTCATATAATTATTTTTTTATTTCTACGTCAATGATATTTTTTTCCTGATTGTCCAGCATCACTTCAACCGAGCTTTTTAAAGTATTCCACGACAAGACTTTTCCTTTGCCTTTTGGGGTTTTTATAACCGATCCGATCGGCGGCAGTATTTTTGCCGCTTCTTCATAGACTTGGCGCTCAAAAGCGAGGCAACAGCGAAGCCGTCCGCAAATTCCAGAAAGCCGATCTGAGCCGCGATGTGAAACCTGCTGCATATCAGCCAAGTCCGAAGTAATGCTTTCAAGTTCGCGCAAATGCGTCTTGCAGCACAAATTCCGGCCGCACGAGCCAAGGTCGCCGGAAATTCTTGCTTCATCGCGGATGCCTATTTGCTGAAGCCTAATTGACTTATGGAAATTATGAGTCAAATCTTTTACTAGCTGGCGAAAATCGACTCGGCCGTCGGCAATAAAAGGAAATACTAACCGGCTGCCGTCGAAAGAAAAATGAGAATCTATTATTTTCATCGGCAGAGAGTAGCGCTCAACTGTTTTTTTACAAAATTCAATCGCTTGCGGTTTTTGTTTTTTTAGTTCGGCAAAAGAATTTACATCGTCAGTTGTCACCTTTCTGATTAAACTGGCAAGATTATTTTTTGCAGAAAATTCCGTTTCAGAAATTTCTTTCAGACCAATTACTTTGCCAATATCATTAACATTATCATATTTAATGACAACCTGATCTCCGAGTTCAAGCTTAAAGTCATTTACTTCTGCCTCATAAGTCTGATCCCAGAAAGCAATTTCAACTTTGGCTATTTTAGGCATAGTAATTAAATTTGAAAACGATGAAAATTTAGAACTTCAATTCCCTGCCCGCTTTCGGCAATTTTGGCTTCAACCTTTTTTTTGTCATCCTTAATAAAAGGTTGATTAATCAGGCAGACTTCTTCGTAAAATCTATTAAGCTTGCCCAAAACTATCTTCTCAAACATCGCTTCGGGTTTCTTTTCGGCCTTCAGCTGTTCGATATAAATTTCTTTTTCTTTTTCAATTGTTTCAGCGGGAATATCCTGCGACTTTATGTATTTTGGCGACATGGCGGCAACCTGCATTGCCAAATCAACCGCCAGTTCAAGGCTGCCGCCTGACAAAACGACGACTGAAGCGATTTTTTTATTCGAATGCAGATAGGTGCCGATAATCTCCCCTTCAAAAATTTTATATTCCGACAACTGGATATTTTCGCCTATTTTAATTATCAATTCATCTTTAATTCGCTTTTCCGCCCAGGGTTTAAATTTTTCTTCGCCATTTTCCAGCAAGTATTTGGAAAATTCACCGACCGTATTTACAAAATCCTGATTTAGAGAAACAAAATCGGTTTCACAAGCAAGCCCGGCTACGGCAACTTTTTTGCCAGATACGGCAAATGAAATTACGCCTTCTTTAGTCTGGCGTTCTGATTTTTTTGCCGCTTTAATCGAGCCTTTTTTTCGAAGAAATTCCACTGCTTTATTTATATCATTATCAGACTCAGAAAGCGCCTCGCGGCAGTCGCCTATTCCGGCGCCAGTCAAATCTCTAAGCTTGGTTATTAGATTAGTATCAATCATATTTTATTTTATCATTAATAATCGGCCGTATTATCGCCAATTAGTTATTTTTTATTTTTTGATTGCGGAAGCTTTTATTTGTTCCTGATTTTTATTCTTTTCAGCCAGTCCTTCCTTAATGGCGGATGCAATCAATGAGGTAATCAGCTCGATTGATTTTACCGCATCATCATTTGCCGGAATCGGATATGTAATTTTTTCCGGATTAATATTGGTATCGCACATTGCAACAATTGGAATATTTTTTTTAATCGATTCAAGCACTGCTGTTTTTTCATCTTTTACGCCGCAAATAAAAACCGCGTCGGGAATTTTGGTCATATTTTCAATTCCGCCGACCGACATTTGAAGCTTCTCAATTTCACGTTTGAATTCCAGCTGCTCTTTTTTGGTATATTTATCCATTTCTCCGCTGGCTTTTTCTTTTTTTAAAGTGCTGAATCTTTTTATTACCCTTTTGATTTCAACAAAATTGGTAAAAGTGCCGCCAAGCCAATGTTCGGAAATGTAAGGCATCTCGCACTCCTGGGCATATTTTTCAATAATCGGCTTAGCCTGCTTTTTTGTGCTCAAAAATAAAATAGTGCCGCCATTGCTCACTATTTTTTTGACAAAATCTAAAGCTTCCTTGAGCTTTTCTTGTGTCTTTTCTAAATTAATAATATGAAACCCGCTTTTCGCCGTGAAAATAAAAGGTTCCATTTTTGGATGACGCCTAGACTGCTGATGTCCAAAATGAACACCACTTTTAAGCATCGTCAGTAAATCTGGGATTTCTGGCATAATTTTTTTTCCTTTTTTTACTCCGCAAAAATTGCGAAGACCTCTACCGCTTCTTAATTAGAGCCCAAAATGGTTTTTTAAAAATATCTTGGGCAGGACTAATTAAAATATCACGGTATGTGTGATTGATTAATTAACTACTACACTATAATAGATTGAATAAAAAAAGTCAAGGAGCGCGTAATGGGCCAATAGCTTGGCAACACCTAAGGTATAATAACCATATGACTAAT
>CAZHUO010000017.1:0-5973 GCA_964535715.1 uncultured Gammaproteobacteria bacterium
TTAGTCATATGGTTATTATACCTTAGGTGTTGCCAAGCTATTGGCCCATTACGTTGGTATTGACTTTTTCTTTTTAACGTGATATACTAATATTAGATGAAGGTGGAGAAATTCCTACCTTTTTTATATACTCAAATTTATATTAAAATGAAAATTTTCAGGTTAAAATTCTCAAAAAAATCATTTGTAGTCATTTTTTTGGCTTTGTTTGCTTATAGTTTCAGTTTTAAATCATTGGTTTTCGGGTTAGATGACAGCAACTTAGCCTTAAGCGGAGTTGAATTGATTGATGCTGATGGCGACAAGCTGACCGATTTTGATGAAATCAATATTTATAATACCGACTTTCATAATCCGGATACGGATGGGGACGGCTTTGACGACTATACTGAAGTTTATAACGGATATTCTCCCCGCCACGCCGAACCAAAAAAACTTTCAACCCTGGACTCAAATAATGACAAATTGCCTGACAGCTGGAAAATCAGGCTTGGTCTGAATATATTAAAGAATGATTCCGATTCAGATGGCTATGATGATTATACGGAAATTATCAATGGCTATAATCCAAATTCTTCGGATAAAACCAAAGTTGATAAATTAATTAAAGTCAATTTAGCCCAGCAATCCCTGGCTTATTATTTTGGGACAGTTGAATTGGAAAAATTTTTGATTTCCAGCGGAGTTTCTTCGATGCCGACGCCAAAAGGCGATTTTAAGGTTTTGGATAAAGTACCAAGCAAAAATTATGGCGGAACAGGCTATAATTTTTACTATCCCAACACCAAATGGAATTTGCATTTTACAACCGCCCGTTATCGCTACTATATTCACGGCGCATATTGGCATAATAATTTCGGCAAACCAATGAGCCACGGCTGCATTAATGTCAATTATCTTAATATGGAAAAGCTGTATAACTTTGCCGAAGTGGGAACTAGAATCGATATTAATTAAAGATTTATGATATATAGCCGATTTTTTTGGTGTTTTTTTTTAAGCAAATTTGTGATATTATATATTTATGAAAAATCAAATTACATCTATTGTCGAAGGCCTAATTTCAGCTGAAATAAGCCAGCAATTAAAAGAAATTTTTGATAATGGCTTTAATGATGATTCTTTTGTTTTGGAGGAAGTGCCAAATAATAATATGGGGGACTATTCAGTCCCTTGTTTTGAATTGGGAAAAGCTTTAAAGAAAAATCCAGCCGAAATTTCCAGCCGTCTGGCCAAAGATTTTAAGCTGACTGAATTGATATATCAGGTCAAATCCTTTGGGCCTTATCTCAATTTTTTTGTCAATCAGGTTAAATTTAGCGAGTTGGTTTTGACTGAAATATATAAATCAAAAGAAAAATATGGCAGCTCTAAGCTCGGCAAGGGAAAAAAATTAATGGTTGAATTTTTTTCGCCAAATACCAATAAGCCTTTAACGATCGGACACGTCAGAAATATCTGCTTGGGAGCAAGTATTTCAAATATTTTGAAATTTTGCGGTTTTAAAATAATAAACTCAACTCTATATAATGACCGCGGTATTGCAATTGCCAAAACGATTGTTGGCTATAAAAAATGGGGAGAAAGGAAAACGCCTAAACAGCTGAATAAAAAACCTGACCATTTTGTCGGAGACTTTTATGTAAGATTTTGCCAGGAAGCAAAAAATGATCCGAATCTGGAAAACGAAGCCAAACGCGCTTTGCAAGATTGGGAAAAAGAAAAAAAAGAAATCAGATCAACCTGGCAGACGCTGATGGGCTGGGTATTGGAAGGTTTTAAGGAGACTTTAATAAAGCTTGATATTAAAAATTTTGATGAAGAATATTATGAAAGCGAATATTATAATAAAGGAAAAGAAATCGTCGAGCTAGGATTGAAAAAAGGAATTTTTGTAAAAGATCAAAACGGGGTTATTTTGGCAAAACTTGATAAATTTGGCATACCGGATAAAATTGTTTTGCGGCCGGATGAAACAAGTTTATATATTACACAGGATTTATATCTGGCATATCTAAAAGATAAAAATAATTTAGATGGCTCAGTTTATGTCGTCGGCTCCGAGCAGGATTTGTATTTTAGGCAGCTATTTAAAATTCTGGAACTTTTGGATTTTAAAAATGTTGAAAAATATTATCATTTATCCTACGGAATGATCAGGCTTTCAAGCGGAAAAATAAAATCGCGCGAAGGGGTGGTTAAAGGAACCGGCGCCGATGATTTGGTTTTTCAGCTCGAAAGTCTTGCCTTGGAGGAAATAAAAAAGCGCTATCCTGATTTAACCGAAAAGGAGCTAAACGAAAGAACGGCTCAGATTGCCTTGGCCGCTTTAAAATATTATATTCTTTTGGTCAACCCAAAAACTACGATGATTTTTGAGCCAAAAAAGTCAATTTCTTTGACCGGAAAAACCGGCCCATATCTCCAGTATGTAAATGCCAGAATCAGCAGTATTTTTACAAAAAGCGGCAAAAAAGCTTCATTAAAAGTTGATTTTTCGGCTTTTAAGGATCCGCTGGAGCTTGAGCTGGTTAAATTGTTGGCTAAATTTCCCAGGGTAGTTTCCAGTTCGGCTTTAAAGTATGATCCGTCCGAACTGGCAAATTATCTTTATGATCTAACCAAATCATTCAGCTTATTTTATGAAAAAATCCCGGTTTTATCCGCTGAAGAAAATATTAAAAAAGCAAGGCTTCTTTTAATTAATGACGTGAAAATTGTTTTAGGAACGGGTTTAAGCTTGCTTGGTATTTCTGTTCCTGAAAAAATGTAATGTATGGCTGAAAAAATCGCAATTATTATCGGTGCAGGGCCAGCCGGCCTGACTGCCGCATATGAATTAATTAAAAAAACGGACATTAAGCCGATTATATTTGAAGAAAATAATCAGGTTGGCGGCATTGCAAAAACAATCAATTACAAAGGCAATAGAATGGATATCGGTGGCCACCGTTTTTTTTCCAAATCCGACGAAGTGATGCAGTGGTGGAAAAATATTTTGCCTCTGGAAAAATCAAATGATAGCGCAAGCGGTCTTATAGCAGATGAAAATGACAAGGTAATGCTTGTCAGAAACAGGGTGTCGAGGATATATTTTTTAAAGAAATTTTTTGATTATCCGATTTCTTTAAGCTTTAGCACCTTAATTAATTTGGGATTTTTCAAAGTTTTTAAAATCGTCTTAAGCTATATTAAAATTAGAATTTTTCCGCTTAAGCCGGAAAAATCTTTGCAGGATTTTTTTGTCAACCGCTTTGGCAGTGAGCTATATCGGATTTTTTTTAAGGACTACACCGAAAAAGTCTGGGGAGTGCCATGTGATAAAATAAAAGCGGAATGGGGCGCTCAAAGAGTAAAAGGCTTGTCGATCGGAAAAGCCATCAGCCATTTTTTTAAAAGTTTATTTCTAAGGAATAAATCAATCGGCCAAAAAGAAACGGAAACAAGCCTGATTGAAAAATTTTTATATCCCAAGTTTGGCCCGGGTCAGATGTGGCAGTCCGTTTTAGAGATTATTGAAAAAAAAGGTGGTCAAATTAATTTGAGCTGCAAGGTTATTGGAATAAATTCACAAAATGACAGAATAACCGAGGTTAAAGTTAAAAATGAGGTTTCCGGCCAAATTTCAGTTCATAAGGCTGAATATTTTTTTTCAAGCATGCCGGTTAAGGATTTAATAAGCTCTTTTTCAGCTTCAGTGCCGCATGATGTCAGGGAAGTTTCCGAAAATCTTTTTTATCGAGATTTTATTACTGTCGGACTGCTTTTGAATAAATTGAAAATTAAAAGCCCAAATGGTAAAAGTTTTATTTCGGACAACTGGATTTATATCCAAGAACGAGAAGTAAAGCTCGGACGCTTGCAGATATTTAATAATTGGAGCCCATACTTGGTAAAAGAAAATGACAAAGTTTGGATCGGGCTGGAATATTTTTGCAATCAGGGAGACGAGCTTTGGAAAAAATCTGATCAAGACTTTATTGATTTTGCAATTTTGGAATTGGTAAAAATCGGTTTTATCTATGAAGAAGATGTGATAGACAGCACCATGATCAGAGTGCCGAAAGCATATCCCGCATATTTTGGCTCATATGATAATTTCCATATCATAAGGAATTTTATAGATGATTTTTCAAATTTGTTTTTAATCGGCCGAAACGGAATGCATCGCTATAATAATATGGACCATTCAATGCTTACGGCTATTTTAGCGGTTCAAAATATTTTAAAAAACATCAAAACCAAAGACAATATTTGGAATATTAATAATGACAATGAATATCATGAAGCTAAAGCTTAGAGAAAATTTTTTTAGTTTAAACTCGAATTTTTTAACGGTTATCTGCTTATTTATAATTTTTGCTATCGGCCTGTATTTCCGTATTCTTTTTTTGCAGCTTTTTTATTGGGTTGACGAAACTAACACGATTTATTATATCAGCAGAGATTTTTGGCAGATGATTGAATATATTAAGCATGATTTTTCGCCGCCATTTTATTATATATTGCTTCATTTTTGGATAAAAATTTTCGGTGAAAGCAATATTATTACCGGTCTTTTATCGCTTATATTTAATCTGCTTTCTTTGCCCATAGTTTATATTTTGGGCAAAAAAATTTATGACAAGCAGGTCGGAATTTTTGCCGCTGTGATTTTTTGGCTGAGTCCGTTGATTATCTTTCAGTCAACGGAAACCAGGATGTATTCGTTGGTTATTCTGCTATCACTTTTATCATGTCTGTTTTTTTGGCTGAACATAAAAAAAGAAAAATTATATTTTTTGGTACCGTATATATTTTTCAGCATCCTGGGGCTTTATAGCCACAACGCTTATATTTTTTTATTTATTTCCCAATTAATTTTTTGGTTTGGCTATATTTTACTTTCTTTTGAAAAGTCATATTTAATTTTTAGCCGCTGGTTTATAAGCTATTTTACGATCGGCATTTTTTATTTATATTGGATTCCGATTTATATAAAGCAAATTTTAAATAGCAGCAGCGCCCCTTATTATTGGACGGTTTTTCAGTCTGAAGATTCTTTTTTTGGAATTTTTAATTTATTATTTGACGGTTTGGCCGCTACCGGCGACGGATCAATAATTAGAATATTATTTTTAGCAATTTTTTCTTATTTAATCATTATAGCGCTAAAGTTTTCATTATTTGTAAAAGATAAAACATTCTTTCAATATTTAGCTTCATATTTTTTAATTTTTTTATTTATTTTTCCTTGCATTTTAGCAACTTTAGCCGGGGTTTTGATTCCCAAATATTTGATTTATGTTTATCCTTTATTTTTTATTTTTGTGGCTTTTGGAATCAAACAAACCGGATTTGCAAAAAAACCGGTGATTATTTATTTAATTATAATTTGTTTTAGCTCATTTTTAATCGGCGTTATTGATGATTTAAAAATGTATTCAAAGTTTCGCGCGCCTGAGATTGCCGATTTATTTTACAAGCAAAACAGCAAGGAAGAAAGCCAGTTGATTTTGGTAAATAATTTTATCAGCAAAGTCAATTTTGATTATTATTATAAGGGTGGAATTAAAACTATCAGCGCTTTTCCAAAATCATTAATAATTGATAATGATCGGGAATTAAGCGAGATAAGAAATATCGGCCTTCCATACATAAATGAGGATAATAGCCTTGAAATAATTGATCAGGTAAAGGACTTTAAAAAAATTTGGTATCTTGCATATCCAGACGAGATTATTTATGATTATAATTTTCTTGTTGAGGAAATATTGCTAAAATCATGCAGCCTGATAAATAAAGAAATATTGCCAAAAGACATTGTTTCATTTGAAGTGGTAAAGATTTATGAGTTTATTGATTGTAATTTTATTGATATTTAAATTTGTTGAATTATTATTAAATATGTGCCAATATGAGTAAGGAGAAATATAAAATCTAATCGTTGAAGACCCGCCTTCACCCTTTCTTTGTTCAAAATAATATGTCGGG
>CAZHUO010000017.1:6073-31896 GCA_964535715.1 uncultured Gammaproteobacteria bacterium
CTTCGGCCTATGCCGACTGAAGTCGGCTTCAGCCGACGTAGGTCGGCGGGCGGGTATATAAAGAGTAAATTAGTAATGTATATTAATATGAATAAAAAAAATTTAAGATTTTAGTTATTGAAGACCCGCCTTCACCCTTTCTTTGTTCAAAATAATATGTCGGGCTTCGGCCTATGCCGACTGAAGTCGGCTTCAGCCGACGTAGGTCGGCGGGCGGGTGTATAAAAAGTAGATTAGTTAATTTATATATATGGTTAAAAGAAAAACAAAGATTTTAATCGTTGAAGATGAACCGTTTCTTCTTGATTTGTATGATGCAAAGCTAAATGAAGCCGGTTTTGAGGTGATTAAAGCTTTAAACGGTACACAGGGCATCTCGCTTGCTCAGCTTGAATTGCCGAATATAATATTGCTTGATATTTTAATGCCGGAAATCGATGGTTATGAAATGATTATAAATTTAAAAAAAAGCATAAAAACAAAAAAAATTCCAGTTATCATATTTTCCAATCTATCTCAAAAAGATGAGATTGAAAAGGGCTTGAAACTTGGGGCAAAAGACTTTATTATTAAAACCAGTGTTACTCCGACTGAAATGGTTGAAAAGGTCAAAGATTATTTAAGAAAATAATAAATTGCTTCATTGTTTAATTGTTAAATTGTTACCATAAAAGCACAAAAACACAAAAGCAAATAAACAGCCTTAGACGTTCAAGTGTTTTCCTGTTTTTGTACTTGAAGATTAAATTGAGGCGGTGCGAGAGCGTCAGTTGATTAGTCCATCTATATTAATATGAATAAAAAAAAATTTAAGATTTTAGTTATTGAAGATGAGTACTTTCTGCTTGATTTTTACGAAAGCAAGCTGGAGGCTTGCGGCTTTAAACCGATAAGGGCGTCGGGCGGCGCTGAAGGAATAAGGGTGGCTAAAAGTAAATTGCCTGATTTAATTATCCTTGATATACTAATGCCTAGTGTTGACGGTTTTCAGGTTTTGAGGGAAATTAAAAAAAATAAATCCACTAAAGATATTCCGGTTTTGATTTTTTCCAATCTTTCACAGCGGGCAGAAATAAAAAAAGGATTGGAATTAGGGGCAAAAGAATTCATAGTTAAAGCCGATGTAATTCCCAATGAAATTATTTTTAAGATTAATAAGTATTTGAGTTAGCTTATCGCATATTGCATATAGCTTATGGTCTAAATTTATTAATAAATTGCATTAAAATTATGTCAAAACCAATAGTCAACCAAGAAACCTGTATCGGCTGCGGAACCTGCGAATCAATCTGCCCGGCGGTTTTTAAAATCGGCGGAGGTGGAAAAGCCGAAGTTCAACAAGCCGATTACGAAGAAAACAAAGAAGCTATTCAGGAAGCAATTGATTCCTGCCCGGTTCAGGCAATTAGTTTGGGTGAATAAGATTATCCAAAAACGCCAGGAATTTTGCTTGGCGTTTTTTGTATTAAAAAAAGAGCAATTCTGTTATTGCTCCGGCAAAGATCAAATTATGCTAGTTATGGGGAAAACAATCTAGCTCATGCTGGCTTAAGCCAAGTTTTTCCAGAAGGGCTGGATCTTTTTTTATATTAGCCCTGATGCATTCGGCCAGCCTGATTCTAGTATGGATATCACCGCGGCTTTCCCGAAGAGTTTTTACAAAGCTCTGCAAAACTATCAAATTTGCCATTATTAATCCTCCTTTCAAAAACGGTCATAACTTCAGTTTTTTAAAGCTAATATTCATCTTATATTTTTAGCGCGCCAAAGATTTTTTGTCAAATTTTTGTATTAAGATTAATTTGTTTTATGAGGTTGATTTTTTTGGTAAATTTGTGTAAGATTTTAGTAATAATGAATAAATTTATATATGAATAAACCAGGCGTTGAAGCCGGCTTTGCGCCGGATGAGGCAATTGAATCAATTCAGCAGGAAAACATGGATCAGCAAGAAAGCCGGCCAAAAACCAGCCAAGAATTAATGCAAGCTGAAAAGGATATTAGAATTATCAGTGATGCAAAAAAATAAGTGTTGACGGAAGGATTTCAATGAGTGAAATGGGAGAAAGGAGACTCATTTATTTGTCACAAGAATTAGGAGGTCAAAAGATAGTTGAATTAAGTGATAATTTTGTAGCGGTTATTAAATATAATAATGGCAAATGTGAAATTGAAGCAATTTTTGAATTAGGTCAAAATGAAAAAGGCCAAAAGTCTTCAGAAAGAATTAAAATAGAAGAAGCAAAATCACGTTCTGAAACATTAAGAGACAAAATTAATCAGCTGGAGCAGAAGTTAATTGATGGCTATCAAGTTGAATTGAATTCGGAAAAAACCGAAGAAAAAGAATTGCAAAAGATTAAGGCGAAAATGATTGAAGCATTAGAGAAAAATGAAATTATTACATATGGCCTAAAAGGTGAAATTATTTGTGATTTGGAAAAAATTAAAAATCTACAAGGAGAAATCTTTAAGGGTGCCAGAGATTTTGATGTGCATGGTAATAGAATAAAGGTGTCGTGGCAAAGGATGATAATGGAAATTTTTGCCGGTAAAAAAGTAATATCGCAGAAAGATTATGAGAAAAGATTAAGCGGCGATGAAAGCGTTAAAGAAAAACCCTTATTTTATTTGCCCAAAAATAAAGATGAGGCTTTTGATATAAATAAAATAAGGCAAGCTGATTTTTATCTGACCATATCTGATTTTAATTCTGCCGAATCGGATAAAATTGACCCAGCTTTTCAGAAATTGGCTGGGATAGGGGCGTTGGAAGCTGAAGTTGCAGTCAGAATTTATCATCCGGCATTTGGGGCGGGATTTCGAAATCCAGAAGGGAAATTAATGGTTAAAAAAGATATTAATAACGAAGGTGGATTTGTTAAATTAAATACTGATTGGTTGTCTGGCAGTAGAAGAAAGAAATATAATAGCGGTACTAAAAAGAGTAATGTCTTTCATTCTCCAAGGATAGGATTAGCCACAAAAAGATTTAAGAATTTAAGAGAATCAGGCTTATTAACACCGGATGATTTTGGCCAACAAGAAAACAGCCCGACAAGCGAAATATTTAGAATAGCAAAAAAGATTGGTATAAAGGGCGGAACTAATGTTGGAACCTTTTATCAAGATGAATCAGGTGAAAAAAAATATGCTTTTGCCCGATATACCTTAGGTACTGAATTTGAAGATAAAGAATTGGTCAAATTGGCGGAAAATTTATTTGGCATTGTTGATGAGGTGCAGGGTATTAAGCGAGTCACCCATATTTTTGAGCCGGCTGACATAACGTTAATTAAACAAAAGCAAAAGGAATATGAAGATAAATATGGAAAAAAACCAAAGCCTGCCAGTGTACATTTTGGAAAACGCGACAAGAATTCGCCAAAGCCGGTTGAATTCAAACTGGCAAAAATCAGTCAGCAAAGGGAAGATGAATCAGCTGAAGATTATGCTGAAAGAGTGGCAGCTTTTAATGCGGTTAAAGAATATAATAAGCTTCAGCAGGTGTCTAAAGATTTGTCAGAAATTGCTCGAATCGGCATTCATAATTTGTCTTTGCGCGAGCAAAATGCTTTAACGTCTTATGCTTTTGAAAATAATGAAAATTATCAAAAAGTTTTAGATTTTGCCAAAAAATACGGCCAGGCCGGTTTAAAAACTTTTTTGGCCTGTGAATATGATATGTCGGCCGGAAATAAGATTTTGAAGATTGGGGAGAAATTAAGCCAGCCGGTGGCAAAAAAGATTCTGGCCAAATATCAAGAAATTACCAAAATGTCCTCTTTACTAGTTGAACAGTTGCAGGGAATTTTTAGCCAGGATTTGTCTTGGAACGAAGATACTCTCAAAAACATCAAAGAAAGCTTATTGAAAAAAGGAAAAGATCTTTTAGATTATTTTGCCGGCCTTAGTGAAAAGGAAAGTAAAAACAAAGAATTGGAAATTATACAGCAATTAGAAAATACTAAAAATGAAATTATTCTTTTAGCTTCGGTATTCAAGTCTGTGGCTAAAGAAAAGCAGATTAAGCCCGAAGAATTAGCCGGCTTATCGCTTGAAATTAAAACCGCTGATCAGCTTAATAATGAAACGCGCAAGCAGATGATGCAAATTTTTAAAGCCAACCGCCCAAATTATCCGGCCAAATTATTAAAAGCATCAGCCAATAAGTTTGAAGAAGCATTAAGCTCTCCCAAGGCAACATTCCATGTCATTTCCCATGGCAAAGATATTGTCGCATTTATTCGCTTTGAAGAATTGCCAAACGGCCATCATTATGCCGGCTCATTAAATGTTCGTAACGAAGCCAAAGATTTGGCCGTTGGCGGAGCATTGTTGTCACAAACTTTAGATACAGAAGCAACAAAATATGTTATTGAGGCAGACGCATACGCTTTGATTCCAATGCTAAAAAATTATGTTGAAAAATTTGGTTTTTTAATTGTCGGTTTTGATCCGAACTATCATGGTTCCGGTGAGCCGTTTTACAAATTAATCAGGAATGATGAGCAACGCAATAAATTAGTCGGACCAAAATTAAAGAAAGAAAAAATTGCCGAATTGGAAAATCGACAACAAGAGTCTGAAGATAATTTTACAATTTTACGATTAAAGCCAAATATGTCTGCCCAAGAACACGAGTCACTATTGAAACAATATTTTGATCAAGGATATTTAATCAGTCGGTATTTGCAGCAGCCAGACGGCCAAGTTTTGGTTTATTTGGAACAAGCACCAGCCAAAACCGAAAAGGTTGCTTTAGCTGCCTAGTTTAAGCGATATCTTTTGGAATCTGATACGTCGAAGTCGGCGTTTTTTTATTATCATCAAAAAGCGGCCGGGTTTTTGCCCACATATATTCAAATAATGTTTTATGCATTTTTACGATATGCTCATCCTCAATCAAAACGCTTATCATTTTTTTTGGGTCAAGGGTAATATAACTAATCTTATTGTCATAAATTTGCATTACCGTAGAAAAAGGATACTCATTACTTTCAATTAAATGGATATCGGTTGTTTGGCGGTCAAATTCGTTTTTCCTTTTTTGGATATATTCAGAGTCAATGGTAATCATCCGCTTCTTTATTTTCAGTTTGTCCCGCTTTAATCGATATTCTTGATTGATATTGCCGATATATTTATTAACCGCCTCGTTATCAACATAAGACAAAATTTCAGTTTTGGCGGTCAATGAATCATCAGATATTTTTTTTACGCCTTCAACACCTTCAAAAAATTGAATTCCGGGCTGGCCCGAAACCAAATTAAAATCAGATACAATTGAAGGCAGAATTCCGCTTAAAGCCAGCTGGGCGTCTTTGGCCTCCTGCTCCCGCTTTTCAGAAAGCTCCTTTAGTTTCAGGGGATGGGCGGGTATAAAGACGGTTGGCTTGCCAGCTTCTTCTTTTTTCTCAATTAAGCCAAAATCTAACAATTGATCAAGAATTTTATAGACCAACCCGCGCTTTAGCGTGGTTTTTTGGCTAATTTTACCGGCTTTTAAAGGGCCGTTTTTTATTAGTATTTCGTAAATTTCGGCTTGTTCCTTGTTTAGGCCGGCTTGTTGGAGGTGTTGTTCGTACATATTTGGCTGTAAATTACTTTGTTAAAATCTCAAATTCCAAATTTCAAATCACAAACTGCTTAAACTTATTTGTTTGGAATTTGTGATTTATTATTTGGTGATTTACTTTCATTATACACCCAATATATATTTTTGTCAAGAAGCTATGACAATTATTATATATAAATTAGCCAAAAATATGTATTTAAATTAGCCAAATAATTAAGTTAATGTAATCTATTGCCACATATTCTTGACAATATTATTAAACTATGATATAATGATTTGTTGAGCTGAAAAACCAAGAAAGTTTAAAAGCTTACAAAAGGTTCATTACAACATGTCCCCAACAAGTATAGAAGCTGTATCGAGGAGAAGACGGCAACTATCAAGAGGGGTAAATCAGAAAGGGTAATAAAAAGAAAGGTTAATCAAGGCTTGGAAAAAGGAGAGAAGTAAGCCTTGAAAAATCTTCTTTGCCCTGACTAGATTGTAATCAGTGTGATCCGGCCGCGACGGTGGTCGGAAACAGTGGTTAAAATCACTTGAACATTACATTATATATAAGTACTTTGGAGAGAGTATTTATTAGCTTATAGCTTTTAGCTTATAGCTTTTAGAAGATTTAACTCTCCAAAAAGGAGAGTCTTTTAGTAAGCGGAAGGATTATGTAGAGGAGAGACGGCAGTTACTGATTTATACGCCTAAGCGTTAAATTGGTAGCAGCTGATAAAAAATAAATAAGACAGGCAATAACTCATAAAATTATAAATTAATTAGGCCAAGTAGTCTTATTAAAAAAAGTCCTCTGCATAATTCTCTCGCTAATAAGAGAGAATAGTATTCGAATAGCACACTACGAATGTGCACATTCGAATGAGAAATTATAAATTGTTCATTTAAGTCTAAATTGAGGTCTGACTGACCGTATTGGATCCTGAACCAAGTTCAGGATGACAATGCGGGCTGAGGAGAGAATTAGTCTTCAGCATAGACTTCGAAGAAGTCATGCATATTGGCAACAAATCATCGCTTGCATGAGCGGTCGTCGCCTGAATTATTTTGCTTGATTGCTCCGCCGATAAGTTGGCGGAATTAATCCCAAATAGTTCAACGCTTTGCCAAGCGTTAGTAGAAGCTGACGTTTTCAATCAGGGAACTAACCACTTCTTGATTGAAAAAACAGTCTTTATTAGCCACCAGGTTATAGGAGCTTAGGGTGAGGAGCTAAGCAAAGAGGAACTTTGACAATTACTACGAATACGAATTTTACGAATATACGAATATAGGATTAAGAAATTAATTATTATCATTAAATATTTTTTTATGATTGATTTGGAGAAGCCGGTGAAAATCGGCTTCTCCTTCCGACTGACTTCATCATTAGCTTGTAGCTTTTAGCTTTTAGATGGTGAGGCCTGAGGAAGAATGTTTTCCTGCACTGACAATAGTGTTGGTGCGGGGAATTAGAAATTTGTTTCCCAATGACGGCCTCGAAACCCGAGGGAAACACGGCGCGTGGTGCGTCGCAACTCTATGAAAGGAGAACACCATGAAGGATTTTTTTATTTTTCTAATTGAAGTTGGGGCATTTTGGACTCACTCCTCTAATTTCGAGGAGGGCAAGGTTCTGAAGTTCAACCCCACCTCCCCTCCTGAATTCGTGAAACAGGCTCTCGAAGCTTGGTTTTTCTCGATGGGGTGGGGAGTTAGAGACTGTCTCGAGGTGGAATACGGGGGGTTTTGCCCCTCGGCGAAAAAAAGACACAACCCCCGCATTGGCGGGGCTGATCAATTCTGGGTGCCCTTGTGGCATTTCAGAAAAAGTTTCGAAAGGCTCTCCTCATGTGAGGATGAGTCATACTCTTACAAGGAGGTGACTGTCTGGACAGTCACCTCCTTATTGAATGGAAAAGTCCAGGTCTGGAAACAGACTTGGACCGAAGAAACCGATGAACCCGGTGACGAACCGGAATGCTCCAAATCGGAGTATTCCGAGTACGTTATCGAGGATACGAAAAATATATTTATATAATTTTTCGTATCCTAGAGGGTCGTGGCCCTCGAAAAACAAACCACGAAAACTGGTTAATTAGGAGGATCACAAGTGGTATTTGTGACTCCTCCTTCCAACTGACTTCGCGAATATTGTGCGTTCGTGGGGTCTGAGGAAGATTCTCCTTTCTGATTGATTTCTTAAACTCTTCAATAGTAGCGCTTAAAAAATTAGGCGCTACGAATAGAAGAGTTTTTTGCAAACCAAAAAGCGACGCCATTGACGGCGTCAAAAAAAAGGAGAGAAACCATGAGCAAGAACGCTCAACGTTATGATAGCCGTGACTGGGCAGCCGAGAAGGCAGCCCAAGAAGAAATTAAAAATTGGAGAGAGGACATACAATGTCCTTTGCCGACTGAAGGCGAATTGATTGCCCTCGCGCGTGAGAAGCGCGAGTATGACGAAAAAATAAACAGCTTTTTCGCCCGAGTAATCGGCCGAAAAATGTTTGGATTTTCGCTGTCCGTCGCCATGGCGGTGGCCGAAGGGCACGTTCGCGTGTCCAGCAACGCCTACGAACCCTGCTGTGTGGGGTTCCGCGATGCGCGGCCTCTCGAGGAAATTTTCCTCGACGTGAGGGCGTTTCGCCGTCGTAAAGCGGCGTACGTCAGGGCCATGAGGCCATGGTACGCCCAAGAAAAAAATGTCCGGGGCAACACGTCTGCCTCGGCATTTGCCAAGCAGACGACGCGCCCCGACCTCGCGCCGACAGTATGGGCACTGTGGCAGGCTTGCGCCGACCGACCCAGCACCTGCGGGTCATGCTACAATCTACTCTCGCCAAATCAGGCAGAGCAGATTGTAATGGCGGCGCCGATGGGCCTGCGCCACGCCTGCGGCCTGATGTCGGCTGTAGTAAAAGCCGTCGGCGCCGACCGCGCCGCCTCGGTGCTGTCCCGACCGGGCAAGCCGGGTAGCTTACGCTATGCCCTCAAGGCGTGGCGACACTGTCCCGATCTGCCCTTGAGCGTGGCACGGCGTATCGGCGCCATGCCTAAGCCGTGGTTGCGGGTGGCAGCCGGTTTGGCATGGAAAAAATCCTGCGAGAGAATCGCCGGAAACGCCAACCTCCGCGCCAATTCCTATTGGGCGACGCAAGCGCCCGACGGCTTAAGTGCCAAGCGGAAGGAGGTCTTTTGGGCCGAGTTCCGTGTGGCGGTCGAGCGCGGCCGCACCGCCTGCTTAATTGAAGCCGGCGCCCTCAGATCGGCCGCGGCGATTACATATCGCTCCGCGGACTGGACCGAGGCAAAAGCGATCGCCTCGGCGGTCCTCGCATCGTTTCCAATGAACGAGGAAGTTGACCGCGAGGAGGATCGTCTGCGACGGCGGCAAGAGGCGACCCGATTGCTGCTGACCGGCGCTGTGCCCCTGGGCGCTTGGCGTGCCGCCCAAACCGCCATGGGCGGGCTGGTCGCCGAGTGGGATCTGGTCGGATTAACGATCCGACTCGTGTCCTGCTTCGGCCGCCAGTATGGACGGTGGCTCAAGTTTCTTCGGGAACGCGAGCTGGACGTTCATGATTGGTGCCAGTTCCTGCCCCTCGGCGGCGGGAAGGAACTGGGTGAGTACCTCCTGCGGTACTCGCGCGACTTTACCTACAGCACCGCTTCGGCAGTCTGCCGGTGCTGGTCAGTCTCCACCGTCGAAGAGCGTCAGCTTGGGCCGGCCAAGCTGATCGCAGCTGTCGAGGCAGAGCTTCGCGAGCGCCAGAACGCTTGGATGAAAAGCGTGGCGCAAAAGCAGCTCCTGCGGGAAGCTATTCGCTGGAACTATGAAGTTTCCAGCGAAGCGACCTACCGCCGCCTCGAAGATCGTTGGGCGCAGGGTCTTCGGCACGCGCCCATCGTTGACCCCGTTCTTCGCTGGACGGCGTCCGGCTTGGTGGGTCGGTTTCTGCCTCGAAACGATCCGCGAGGGTTGTTCCTAGGGCATCATACCGGTTGCTGCCAACACCCGACTGGCGCCGGCGCCAGCTGTGCCTGGTATGGCCAGACCAGCGCCCGGTCCGGTTTTTTCGTTGTCGAAGATCCAGTCGGCGAGAAGATCTTGGCTCAGGCATGGGTGTGGGTTGGCGGCAACGGGGGCCTGGTGCTTGATTCGATCGAGGGGTTTTCCTCGTATCGATCAAGCGACGGCTCGCCCATTGCTGAGATTTTTTCGGCGATGGGTGCCGACATGGCGCGCATCTTTGGCGCGGTCGAGTGCGGACCAGCGCACAACCTCGCGTTAGGGTTGTCGGAAGTTCCGGCTGAATGGCGTCAAACGTCGTTCCCACCGGATTACTCCGGCTACTCCGACGCCCATGGCACGCGACTGTTGCTTGGCTGGGACCACGTGCCAACGGAGTGGAAAGCTCCCAAGGCATTTGCGTACTCGGTCGAGCCAGTGCGTGAAGCCGCCGCCCCGTTTGTCGTCCGCGGCGGTCTGGAGCCCGACCTCGCCGATTGCGAGCGGATTGCCCATCGGGTTTATCCCGAAGGCTGGTAGTTCGTGAGTGTCGACGAGGGGTGCTCCGGCCTTGTCCTTGTTGAGACTGCGACCGACCGAGTGGTCGGCTATGCAGTTTATAACGAGGGCAACCGCGAGGTCATTGACATCGCGGTCGAGCCGGAAATGCGCCAGGCTCCGGGTGCGTCGCGGGCGCTTTTTGAAGCGCTGACCGCCCGCATTAGCGACATCGGCGGGACCTGGCGAGCGACCGCCAGGGAAAGCACCTCACTTGCCTCCTTGCGGGCCGCTGCCACGCGAGGAATTATAAGGCTCAGTGAAATTAAAACAACTGACAACATGGGAAACGATCCTATGGTGGAAGTTGAATTTACGGTTGCCTAGAGGGTCGTGGCCCTCGAAAAATAACCCACGAAAATTGGTTAAATTCGGAGGAGCACAAGTGGTACTTGTCGCTCCTCCTTCCAACTGACTTTATCATCAGCTGTTAGCTTGTAGCTTTTAGCTTTTAGGTGGTGGCGTCTGAGGAAAAATATTAGTTTTTTTATTTTCCTGCCAAAGACTTCTCTCCTCCCCCGTAGTCGGGAGAGGTAAGAGATTATTTTTTTACTTGTCACGTTGCGGGGTGTCTTGGGCGGGGAAATAGGGAAATTAAAACAAAAAAGGAAAAATAGAAATGGAAAAGTTCTTTGTAGAAATCAACGGCCTGAAGCCGTTTGTCCAAGCCCTCGGGCTTGTCTGGCCGGTTGAGTATTTTTTTGTTCCAACAGAAAATACTTGCCGTGTCACTAGCGACCCAAGTGCTTGCCGGCACGAAGTCTGGGTACACCCTGGGGTAATCCAAAACCCCGAGACGTACCTTTGTGACTTGGTTCATGAGTTGTGCCATGCCAGTTTGGCGGAAAGAGTTGATGTGGCTTTTTCCACGATTTATTTTTCCCGCCACTATGCTCATCTGTCTTCAAAAGCCGAAAAAGAGTTTGCCAAAAAATACTGGCTGCTTTATTTGGCCTGGGCGCATGTTGACGTCTGGGTCGATGAGCTTAGGCATTCGCTTTTTCCCGATCTGACGTTTGCCGATCATGATAGCTTTTTTAAAAGTATCAGCGTCATTGCTAGTTTGGATAAAAATGAGCTGGTTGGCCTTGAACAGCCGCAACATTTGCTGGCTTTGGCTGTGCATTTGGCAGAGACAAAAAGGTTTGGTTTAGCAAAGCAGGATTTTTCCCAAATCCTGAATTGCTTAAGCCGAGAAGGCCAAAAAACCGTTAGCCGGATGCACCAGTATTATGCAATTTTGCCACGCCTTACATTTCAGCCGGAAAAAGACTTGGCAATTCTTTTGGATTCGGTGCAGAAAGCGGCCAAAAAGCTTGGCCTGCCAATTGCCCCTCGGATTTTGGAGGAAGAAGGCCGGCAAGTCTGGCTTGTTTAATTTTTTGGAGGAGTGGTAGCTTTGTCTTTCACTCCTCCTTCTGACTGGCGTCGCAACTATTCGGTTGTGAGGCCTGAGGAAAATGTGATTCGCGCCGGCGGCCGGTGCAAGAAAAAGAAAGGTTGATAAGATGAGTAATTTAATTGAATTGGTGATTGGAGTCTGTTCCCGCTTCGGACACTTCGGTGAAATAAATTTTGTTTTTACCGAAGAATCTAGAAAATGGTACCCATGCGAGCATGGGTGGGAAAAGCGGTGGTTTACATTCAGTGTTCCTGAAGTCACGGAAAATATTTACAAATATTTCTGTGGCATATACCCGGAATTTTCTATTCAGGCTTTCAAAAACAAGGAGGTCCTTTGGGAGAGAAAGGGTTATGAAAAACTCAATCCTCCCTTACCCGGATTTCCTAAATCTATTGGGAGTCCGATAACGCAGGAAATCCTTGTTGAAAAAATAAAACCTGATTTCTGGGGGCTCTGGCTCCTTGGCCGGCTGGGTCAGGGGGAGGCCGTTGAGATAAATGGCCACTCGCTAAAACGCATTGACGATGTCGTCGTGCCAGCAGACGACGATCCGTTGACGCATAAGGCGTGTAAACGTCTTTGGAACAGCAGGATATCCCCGGAGAAAATCTGGGACAAGGAAGAAATGGTAGATGAATCGCGGCAGGAAAAGGTAATAATGATTGGGGATGTCCCGGTACTTATCGCCCATTCCCAGCATGGAAGATACCTTATTTTTGATGGTCGTGGGTACGGCTGGTGTAATACAACCTGGCGCGTACCCGGCCATAGAACCGGCTACTACGATGACCACTTGCCAACAGGCAGGTGAGTCGCAAAGATTACGGAGGAGCACAAGTGGTACTTGTCGCTCCTCCTTCCAACTGACTTTGCGAACATTGTGCGTTCGTGGGGTCTGAAGAAGAAAGTTTTTCTACACCGACAATAGTGTTGGTGTAGGAATTAGGAATTTGTCTCTTAATGATGGGCAACGAACCCGGAGAGAGACGCGGCATATAGCGGCCGAAACTCTGAAAGGAGGAGCTATGAGAAAATTTATGTCATTTGATGCAGAAACCAATGGGCTTTGGGGCATGGCGTTCGCCATAGGCGCCCTTGCCTATGACGAAAAAGGAAATGAAATTGCGCATTTTATCGGTCGCTTGCCGGACTCGGCAGTGACTAATGAATGGGTAATGACCAATGTTCTGCCCATGCTCGCCACTGTTGTCGTAACGCACGAAACGTATGAGTCGCTTATTGCTGACTTCGCGAAATTCTATCTTGCGAACAAACAAGATGCGGACATCATCGTACACATGGGCGTGCCAGTCGAGAGCAAACTGCTTTTTGACATGCACACCATGGGTTTTATCGGCGACATGGACGGGCCTTACCCGCTTTATGACGTTGCCGGCAATCTGCAGGCCAACGGCGAAGACCCCACTTCGGTGGACAAGTTTATTGTCGAGCATAGTTTGTCGGTCAATGAGTTCGATGGTGGGACTCATAACCCTCTTTACGATGCTGCCGCAGCCGCTACGGTTTGGCGGTATTTCGCAACACGCCACTTGGCGCAAAAATATAACCCGGAATGGGTCGAGTCCCATCGGCACGGACTTGTCTCCTGCGAATGGGAGATGCTTGAGATAAAGTCAGTGGTAGACATGCTCTACCCTGATTTAAAAATCAAGTACAGTTACGGCCATGACTGTAACGTACAGGGGTGGGCATATTGCATTGAATCGAAGTAATAAGCTTCACCCTTATTGTACATTGTGCGGGCGGTGACTTACACAAGTTTTTACGCCGCCCGCTTACTTTTCTAGTTTTATGTTTTTCTGATTAAACTATTTTTTTTCCAACTGACTTCATCATCAGCTTTTAGCTTGTAGCTAATAGTCCCGATGTTTTTGCTTCGCAAAAATCGGGATCCCAACTCTGCCAAAGACGGACATTGGGACTTTCAGATGGTGAGGTCTGAGGAAAAAAAACAAGAAAGGTAGAAAAATGAAAAATTTTTTAATGTGGTTTTTGGAATCTGGTATTATTTTTTTCTTCGGTATTTCCGGCTTATTAATTATGGGCGTGTCTATGATTATGTGTGAGCCGGATGGAAGAAGCGTTGTGGTTGAGCTGGTTAGTGAATCGGGGTGTTTGCAAATCATCCCGGTTATTACCGGCTTCTATGGCTTTTTGCTGGCCTGTTATTTCGGCTGGCAATTCAGCCGCCACACCAAATGATCTTTTAGGCGGCACTTAGCTTTTGCCAAACTGCCGCCTTCCTTTTCATTAGCTTTCTTCTTTGTCTGCCTAACACTCTCTCCTCCCCCGCCTCAATTTTACTTATCATTGATTGAATCTTTAAAACGTTTTTGTTTTTATGACTTTTTTTCAATCATTAAGTTGTATGAGTAAAATTGAGGCGGGGAGTTAGGCAGGCAGAAAAGGAAATTAGAAAAATCCCGTGATATAATATCCCGGGATTTTTTGTATTTGAAGTTAAATTAATTCTTTAAGTTCATTTATCTCGCTGGTTTCAAAAACTGTATGTTTGTCCAAAAATCCCACCAGCTTCTGATTGAACACTTTGCCTTTTTCTTTCACGCCGTTTATTCGTTTGCCGATTTCGGAAATGACATCGGCGAGTTTGTCATCCAGATATGCTTTTGTCACCAAGCGACACTCGGTTTTTGCCAAATCTTCTTTGGTTGCGAATCTTGCCAAGTCTTCTTTGGTTGCCATTTTGGCCATTCTTTCTTCAAATTCAGATTTTAATACAACCTCATCTCTCATCGGGACATTATCCTTAATAAAAGTAACAACATCATACAATTCATCAACTCTTCCCGATAGATTGTCAACTCGTCCCGATAGATTGTCAAATTTGTCAGACAACTGATTTATTGCCGACAAAACTTCTTTGTTTGCGCTATGTTGACCCCGCACTAATTTAGTGTCTTGAGTCATACAATTATAATTAAATTATTAAAATTGAAAATTTTATTTATAAAATATTAAACAATTAGTGCGGGGTTGATTTTTTGCCTTTGTGTTGTTTTGCATAAAATCAACTTAAGAATTAGGTAATATTTATTTTAGGTTATAATCAGTACTCAGTCAAGATTGACGAAAACCTTATTTTTAGCTAAAATAAATCCATTATCCCCGCACCTTTTAAGTATATGTTTTATGTAAATTTTTTAAAAAGTATTAAGGATAAAAAATTATATATTGGCTTAACTAATGATTTAAAAAGTAGATTATTAAAGCACAATAATAATAAGGTGCGGTCGACAAAAAGTAGGACACCATTTGAACTAGTTTATTATGAAGCATATAAGTCTGAAGAAGACGCTAAAAATCGAGAAAAACAAATTAAACATTTTGGAAAAGTTTATTCACAATTAAAAAGACGTATTGAAAAATCATTAAATACTTAAAAGGTGCGGGGTTATGATCTCAAAATTTGCCGAAAAAGAATCAGAAATTCTGAAATTTTGGCAGGAAAATAAAATATTTGAAAAGAGTATGGAAAAGAAAGCGCCGAAAGGCGACTATGTTTTTTATGACGGCCCGCCTTTTGCCACCGGCACGCCGCACTACGGCCATATCGTTGCTTCTTTGATGAAGGATGTCGTGCCCAGGTTTTGGACAATGAACGGCTTTAACGTAAAGCGCCGCTGGGGCTGGGATTGCCATGGCTTGCCGGTTGAAAATTTGGTGGAAAAAGAATTGGAATTGGAAACGAAAAAAGATATTGAAGAAAAAATCGGTGTCTGCGGCTTTAATGATGCTTGCAGAAACAGTGTGATGAAATATGCGGATGTCTGGAAAAAATTTATTCCCAGAATGGGCCGCTGGGTTGATATGGAAGATGATTATAAGACTTTGGACATCAATTACATGGAATCGATTTGGTGGGTTTTCAAAACCCTTTATGGCAAGGGTTTGATTTATGAAGGTTTTAAGGCAATGCATATCTGCCCGCGCTGCAATACCACGCTTTCAAATTTTGAAGTGACACAAAATTACAAAGACATCACCGATATTTCAGTAATTGCCAAGTTTGAATTGGCTGATGAGCCTAATACATTTATTTTGGCTTGGACGACCACACCATGGACACTGCCCGGCAACGTGGCACTAGCTATGGGAGAAAAGATTGAGTATGTTTTAGTTAGAGACAAGAAACAAGTGACAAATGACAAGTATATTTTGGCTAAAGCAAATATTGATAAAATTTTTGCAGGAATTGAATATGAAATTTTAGGAAAAGTAAAAGCTAAAGATTTGATTGGCAAAAAATACAGGCCGTTATTTGATTATTTTTTAGATGCCAATTTAGCAAGCAAAGAAAATTTATATACAATTCAGCTGGCCGATTTTGTAACTGTTGAAGACGGCACCGGTGTAGTCCACATTGCACCTGGCTTTGGCGAAGACGACTTGAATTTGGGCCGGCAAAAAAATCTGCCGACAATAATCCATGTCAATGCAGAAGGAAAGTTTACCGAAGAAGTAAAGGATTTCTCCGGCCAGCCGGTTAAGCTGAAAGAAGATCCGCAGGCAACTGACAAAAAAATCATTGAAAATTTGGAAAAGAAAAATTTGGTTATTAAATCAGAACAATTCAGCCATAGCTATCCGCATTGCTGGCGCTGTGATACGCCACTACTGAATTACGCAACCAGCTCCTGGTTTGTAAGAGTGACAGACATAAAAAAAGATTTGGTTAAAAATAACAAAAAAGTTAATTGGGTGCCTGCCTATTTGAAAGAAGGGCGGTTTGGAAAATGGCTTGAAGGTTCGCAAGACTGGGCAATATCGCGCCAGCGCTATTGGGGTTCAACGATTCCGGTTTGGAAATGCGAAAATAAAGACTGCGGCAATATTGAAGTTGCAGGCAGCATAGAAGAACTGCAGAATTTATCCGGCCAAAAAATCAGCGACTTGCACAAGCATGTTGTTGATGAAATAATTTTTCCCTGCAAAAAATGCCAAGGTGAAATGAAAAGAATTCCCGATGTTTTGGACTGCTGGTTTGAATCTGGCTCAATGCCGTATGCCCAAATCCATTATCCTTTTGAAAACAAAGAATGGTTTGAAAATAATTTTCCGGCCGAATTTA
This sequence comes from uncultured Gammaproteobacteria bacterium, assembly GCA_964535715.1. Taxonomy (GTDB): domain Bacteria; phylum Patescibacteriota; class Patescibacteriia; order Buchananbacterales; family UBA6539; genus CAZCCC01. Next base: position 22,722 of record CAZHUO010000017.1, read on the forward strand.
TTGCTGAGGGCGTGGATCAGACCCGCGGCTGGTTTTACACTTTGATGGTTTTGTCAACCGCGCTATTTAATAAGCCGGCTTTTGAAAATGTGATTGCCAACGGAATCGTTTTGGCACCTTCTGGCCAGAAAATGTCCAAGCGCTTAAAGAACTATCCGGAGCCGGATTTGATAATTGATCAGTTTGGTGCCGATGCAATGCGTTATTACCTTTTGACTTCGCCGGTAATGGCGGCGGAAACTTTGAATTTTTCCGAAACTGGTGTCAAAGAGTCTTTGCAGAAAGTGATTATGCTTATCGGTAATGTGCTAAGTTTTTATTTAATGTATGCGAATGATGGGAATAAGCGCGAATATGACGCGAATAAAGCTGAAAATATTTTAGACAAATGGATTTTAGCCAAATTGAATATGCTAAATCAGGAAGTGACCGAGGCGATGAAAAAATACGACTTGGTAAAAGCGACCAGGCCGCTTGGTGATTTTATAAATGAGCTTTCAACTTGGTATTTAAGGCGTTCCCGCGAACGTTTCAAAGCCGGCGACCAAGAAGGCATAAATATTTTGGGTTTTGTTTTGCAGGAATTTTCCAAAATTGCAGCGCCGTTTATTCCTTTTATTGCCGAAGACATTTACCGTCAGTCAGGCGGCCAAAAAGAGTCGGTTCATTTAGAAACTTGGCCCGCCTATGCCAAGGCTTCAGCGGGTGATGCCCGAATTATTGAACAAATTAATTTAGTCAGGCAGATTGTGGAAAAAGGCTTAGCCGCCAGGTCGGAAGCAAATATTAAGATTAGACAACCCCTCTCAGAATTAAGAATTAAGAGTTATGAATTAAGCGGCAAAGATGAGCTTTTAGATTTGATTAAAGATGAAATCAATGTTAAAGAAGTGGTATTTGATGAAAAAATTGAAAAAGAAGTGGAGTTAGATTTGAATATGACTGAGGAATTAAAGCAGGAAGGTTTGATGCGGGAATTGGTCAGACAGATCAATCAGCTACGCAAAGAAGCCGGTTTGACTATTAATGATAAAGTGATAATATACCATGACGGCTTGGATGAAGTTTTCACGAAGTTTGGGCAAGAAATTAAAAAAGCGACTTTGGCCGAAAAGCTTGAAAAAGGCAGTATTGATTTTATGAAAGACCTCGAAGGGGGAAGGGTGGGGATTAGGAAAGTTTAGCTTTTATCGCCTAGGGTTAAAACCCTAGGCTAAAAATTATATAGTCCACTAAAGTGGACTAACGTTTCTTAAATTAACCCACTTAAGTGGGTTTGGGAATATTAGCCCTGGACTTTAGTCCTGGGCGTTGGGTGGATAATAAATATTTATAAACTATATGACTCTACAACAAATCTACGATTTAGCAATTAAAATGGGAGTGCAAAACGACTTGCGCGGTGAAAAAAAAGTAAAAAAAATCTTGGGCAAAATTAAAGCCAGATACGACAGCCTAAGTACTGGCGCCAAAAAAGAATTTGACCAGGAAAGATTAAGCAACCCGTATTCTGATACCCGAATTTTATATGACAATAAAAAAGAAGTAAAAAAGATAATGGTCGGAATCGATATCCAGCCCTCAGAAATTTTAATGGCCAAGGAACTCGGAATTGATACGGTGATTTCCCATCATCCTTTGGGTATGGCATTGGCCGACTTGGGCAATGTCATGCATCTGCAAGCCGATGTTTTGGCAATGTATGGGGTGCCGATTAATATTGCCGAAGCATTGACTAAAGAAAGAATTTCCGAAGTCGCCCGGGGCGTTTCCGCCTCAAACCATTATCGGACGGTTGACGCGGCCAGGCTGATGAATATTAATTTAATGTGCGTTCATACGCCGTGTGATAATATGGCGGCGACATTTTTGGATAATTTAATTAAAAAATCCAAGCCGGAAACTGTCGGAGAAATTATCAAAATATTAAAAAACGTGCCGGAATATCAAGAGGCAATCAAGCGCAAAGCCGGCCCGAAAATTTTTGTCGGCGCTGAAGATAACTCCGCCGGCAGAATCGTCGTGACCGAAATCACCGGCGGCACCGAAGGGGCGGTGGGCATTTACGAAAAAATGGCGAACGCCGGAATTGGCACAGTTATTGGAATGCATATGGACGAAGAGCGCAAAAAAGAAGCGGCAAAATATCATATTAACGTGGTAATTGCCGGACACATTTCTTCGGATTCTTTGGGTGTGAACCAATTTTTGGATGAGATTGAAAAGAAAGGCGTTGGAATTGTTCCATGTTCGGGATTGATTAGAGTTAGTCGAAGCAAGAAAAGGAATAAGAAATAAGTCCCGCCTACGTTCGCTTTCAGCAAACTTCGGCGGGTAAACAAGATAAGAAATAAGATTCAAAATAAAAGCAGGGTGTTAATGCCCTGCTTTTTTGTAATGCATTTTTTGGGCTATTTTATCTATGCGTTTTGTAATTAGAAAAAATATGTTATGATATAATCATATTTATTTATTTTTTATTTGAAATAAATGGTTTATCAAACTATCACAAAATCAAGAGTAAGCGCGCCAAGCGCTTTTTTAGTTTTAACAGTTTTAGTAACTTCAGTAATGCTTTTGGGTGGATTTTCGACACTGGCTGCTGTAAGTTTGGTAAATTTAGAAAATTTATACAAAGGCGAGCCTTTAAAGTATGAATCATATAAATTTTTAGAATTAGGGGAATATGGCGTGATTTATAATTTTGAATATAAAGCCAGGGATTTAAAAAAACAATGGCAAAGAATAGAGTATAAAAATTATAATTGGCCGGAAGTTCCCGTTGTAATTGCCAAGCCTTTAAGTTTTAACGGCAATCAGCCAGCTCATATTCGCCTAAGAAATATTGATAACTTGGGTTTTGAAATAATGATTGAGGAGTGGGCATATTTGGATAAAGCCCATAATCCGGAAACGGTCAGTGTTTTGGTTCTTCGCCCGGGTACTTGGGAGGATTCAGCTTCTGGATTAAAAATGGAAGCTGGTATTTTGCAGGGAGTCAATCAAGACTGGAAAGAAATTTTGCTTAATGAATCTTTTACCGATAAAAATCCAATAATCTTTACCCAGGCCCAAACTTATAATGGCACTGATCCGATTGTTACCAGAAATAAAATAGTTGATTTGGAATCCACCACCACGCCTGCTGTTCTTCCTCCGCTTGGCCAAGATTTGGTCGGCTCATGCTTAAACGAAGAACTTGATAATTTAAGATGTGTGTATTTTGATGAAAGCCATGGCGGTCCGGAAATTTGGACTCAAAAATGCAATGGCAGTGCCTGGGTAAATATGGAAGCTTGCCTTGATTCTTGCAGCGATGGAATTTGTACAGAATCTGTTATTTTAAAAACCTCAACTTTTAATGTTAAAGTTCAAGAAGAAGAAGGAAAAGACTCAATTCATGCAGATGAAACAATCGGTTATGTTGTTTTTTCAAAAGTAGCCGGTCAATTATTTGACTCTGCTCAAAATAGAAATTATAAAATGGAAGTTGGTACTATTGATGATGTAAATAATAATTTTAAAACAATTCCTTTTCAGAATTATTACCATTCCGCCCCATTTTTTATTGCCGATATGCAGACAATAAATGAAGCTGATCCGGCCGGCATAAGGTATAAAAATTTAGTATCAGAGTCGGTAGAAATAAAAATTGAAGAGGAGCAATCAACAGACAGAGAAACAGAGCATGTCAATGAAACTGTCGGCTATATGGCTATTAGCCTGCCAACAATTTTATCAGTTGATGCAGAAATTTCAATTGCCACGCTGAAAGATTTGTACTCTGTTGGCGAAAATATTGGATTGACCGATCCGCCTCAAGCCGGTGTAGTAAATAATAATCCGACAGTTTCTTCTTCTGTAAGCAAATCTGTAAATAATAATTTTGAAGCGCTTGGAAATACTAAAACCGCAAATTATGACAGTGTTAATGATTACAAAATCAACGGCTATATAGTTGAGCTTACCGAATCTCCAATTCTGAAGAAAAAAATTGAAATTGAAAAACAAATGGAAATAAATCAAAATTTCGATAAAATGGTTGGAGTTGATGAAGAAAATAATCTTTTTCCCCCTGTGCCAGAAAGCATAACTGCAAAAATCAACGAGCAAAAGATTTTGATCAAAGCACAGCAAACAAATGTTAAAAATGAAATAAATCGAGTACTCTCCGGTTCAAATAAAGGAGCCAAGGTGGCAATGGGAAAAGAATTCAAAAATTCTTTTAATGGCTTTACCGTAAATATTACAAGTGACAAAGTAGACCAAATAAAAAAAATAAATGGGGTAAAAAACGTCTATCCAAATTATGAAGTCAAGGCCGTATTAATGGATTCTGTTCCCAAGATAAATGCTGACGACGTCTGGGAGCTGGATATAGAAGGCAATAATTGCCTGGAATCAGAAAAACCCTGTTTAACCGGCGAGGGGATTACAATTGCCATAATTGATACCGGAATTGATTATACTCATTCTGATTTGGGGGGTTGTTTTGGATCCAGCTGTAAAATTATTGGCGGTTATGATTATGTAAATAATGACCAAAATCCAATGGATGATCATGGACATGGCACTCATTGTGCTGGGATTGCCGCGGGCAATGGAACCTTGAAAGGCGTGGCGCCGGATGCAACATTGTATGCTTATAAAGTTTTAGATAATAATGGCTCCGGCTATACGGAGTGGATTGTAAGCGGAATTGAAGCTGCGGTTGATCCGAATAACGATGGCAATTTTTCGGATATGGTAGATATCATTAGTTTAAGTTTGGGTGGCGAGGGCAACCCAGATGACCCCATGAGCCAGGCAATTGATAATGCGGTTAATGCCGGAGTAGTTGCGGTGGTTGCCGCCGGCAATAACGGATCCAATCCTAAAACCATATCAAGTCCGGGTACGGCGAGAAAAGCGATTACTGTTGGAGCGTCAGACAAGATTTCAAATTATGTGGCGAATTTTAGCTCAAGAGGCCCGGTTTTATGGAATGATAACTACGGAAACGCAAAATCATTAATCAAACCGGACTTAATCGCACCCGGCATTGATATTTGCGCCGCCCAGTGGGACTCCGCTTGGAATGACAGTAAATGTTTTGACGATAATCATATTGCGATTTCCGGTACCAGTATGGCTACGCCTCATATTGCCGGTGCGGTTGCTTTATTAAAACAAAAAAACCCAAACTGGCTGCCAAAAGAAATAGCTTCCGCCTTGTATAAAACCGCTTCTAATCTTGGTTATATTATGACGGATCAGGGTTTTGGCGAGGTAAATATATTGGATGCCATATCTTTGGCAAACAAACCGTTAATCGCCGAGCTGAATATGGAAAACTATAACATTTCCGGAGCAATAAACATTTTAGGAACGGCAAAAGGCGACAATTTCAGCTATTACGAAGTGCATTACTATCCAAAAAGTTATCCGAGCAAGTGGCAATTGGCATGTAGGGGAGATCTTCAAGTGGATAACGGCATATTGTGCGGAAATTTTAATACCATTATATCGCCCCAGAGCAAGTATTTGTTCAGGTTAAGTGTTTATTCAACCGACGGATCGGTTTATTCTGATTTTAGTGAAAACAATTTGGATAATTTAAAGATTACAAGGGCGGGCAATAACTATAATTATGTCAAAAAAAACCAGAGAGTTTTCGGCGAGATAAAATTGCCCAGTTACGACTCATATAAAGTTGAATATTCAATAGATGGCAATAGCTGGAATCAATTTTGCAGCGGCAGAAAAATAGTATCCGGATATTTGTGCGCCGGCGATTTCAGCAATTTACCTAACGGCGTAGCATATCTTAGACTTTCGGTTTATGTTAAAGGAAAATTGATTGAAAGCAGCAAATTTAAGATCGCAGTAATCAATGAATTAATGGATAAATGGCCGGTCAAATCCGATTGCTTTGGCGGCCATCAACTTAATGTCGATACGGTGGAAGGAAAGGCCAAGCTGTTTAGCGTTGATTCGGCCAGCTGCGGCTCAGGGTGGGCTTCATGGATAAATAAGATTATGATTTATAACATTGACACAACCTATCAGTCGTTTTCCGGTTTTTACAAGGATGGTCAGTTGCTTGATAGTATCAAGAACGCTTTATATGCCGATCTTTCGGTCGTGAATGGAAATATTATTTTTCCAATGCTTTATCAATATACGGGAATGACCGACATGAATGGCAATTTTTTTGGAAACTGGCCGTATTATTCAGGCAGCGGTGATTTTGTCGGCCCTGCCAGTTTTTTTGGTGATTATTATGTGGCAACTGGCTATGTTTTTGGAGCAACTCGCAACTTATATGTTTATGCTTTCAATAAAGATGGAATAATGGTTCAAGGCTATCCGATATTGGTTAATGATGATCCCATATATAATCAATGGATAACTAGAGGATTAGGGCCGATTATTATCAATCATGATGGTGAAAATTATTTTGGAATATTATTTGAGCTAAATATTGCGGAAGAAAAGCGCAAATTATATCTTGATATATATTCAATTTCAGGCGGCCGCAGAATAAAAAGAGTCTTGATTCATGATAGCGGCGACAAACTGTTAAGATATGAATCACAAGATGTTATCAGCGCCGATTTAAACAACGACGGTAACAGTGAAATTATTGTCGGTTTTGGTACGGGTGATGTAAACGGCATAAATCAGGATTGGTATACTCCCGGAAATTATAAAAGTTATTTAAAAATTATTGATTTTGATGGAAATATTATTTTAGATACCCTTTATACTGAAAATTATCTTTTACATAACTTGCGGCTGATTAATTCCGGAAATACCAGTCCCAATATTGTGTTTTTACTCGCAGAAACTTTCGGCAGTAATTATTTGGGAAGCAGACTGGCCAGCATAAATTATAAAGGCGAAAAAGTCTTTGATATTGAAGTCGGCCATATTGATAAAATTCCAGGTGGACTTAGTATCGGCGACGTTACCGGCGATGGCCAGCCCGATATTCTATTGGCAAATCGTCCCCGGTTTTGGGTGGAATCAGTTCCAACCAATATACTGATTTATAGCAGCAAGGGATTGCTGGAAAAGGAATTAATTATTCCTGCTTTTGGAGTAGTTGAATTGGTTTATGATAGCTCAGACATATTAATAACTGACTTTAATCAGGATGGAAAAACCGATATTATTATGAAAACCTCGAGTTTAGTCGAACCATATATGAATAAATCGTTAATTTTTGTTTTTGAAACCGGCAAGCCGTATGATCCAAAAACCATGGACTGGCCAATGGCTGACCATGATCCGCAGAATACCAGCTGCTACAATTGCAAATTGGGTTCGCCTAGACCGCAGTCAAAAATAAAAAATAACAGTGCCGAATCATTAGACGTGGCTTTAAATGTTTATATTGAAAAATACGACGGCACTAATTTGACCAATAAGCTTAATGTCTTGGAAAATTATCCTGTGCAGGTTGCTTCCGGGCAGCAGTTTGGCATCGATACGGTTGTAAATCCGCGAAACTTCTATTTGAAAGAAATCGGGCAATATAGGATTACCGCTGAATTAAAAGATGCTTTTGGCAATCAAGTTCTTAATTTAAATAAAGAGCCGATTATTGCTTTTTATGATTTTGAAGTCAAGTAAAAAGAGAAATAAGGAATAAGTCTAGATAAGTCCCGCCTACGTTCGTTTTCGGCGAACTTCGGCGGGTAAACAAGATAAGAAATAAGTAATAAGTCCAGATAAGAAGTTAGATTAAATATAAAAGCGGGGCATAGCTGTCTCGGCTTTGTGGTATAAAAAAGGACACCCTGTTTTGCAGTGCGTCCCAAGAAAATTTATAAGATCGACCGATCGTCGGCATACACTCGGGCAACGGATTTTTCCGCATGCAGGTTGTATATTGTTTCAGCCAAAATTTCGGCCAAGCTTACTTGTTCAAACCAAGGATGAAATTGGAGAAAATCTGCCGGAAAATAAAAGCTGTCAGTACAAATTACTTTAAGCAAAAATCCTTCTTTATAAAGAAATTCAAGTTTTGAAATCGCATTTTTGCAGAAATTAGCATGAGTGGCAACCATTATCACTTTTTCCGCTTTGTTTTTCTTTAAAGCTTTGGCCGTTTCAAAAATAGTGCTTGCGCTTCTGATCATATCATCCCAAATTATGACAATTTTTCCTTCAATCGGCTCGCGGATAATTATTTCCCTTGTTTCGTTTGTCTGGTAGTCTTTAATTTTTGTCGGCAGTACCGGCATAATCTGGGTATGCTTGGCAAGACGCTTTACCCTGTTGCCGCTGCCTTGGTCGACTCCGGAAATTGCGAAATTATCTCTGTTTTTTTCATCGAGAATATTATAAGAAGAATTCAGGTGCCTGAGCAATGTTCCGGAAGCATATATTCCGAAAAAATTGCACTTGTTGCGGTCAAAAAATCCTTTAACGGCATCATTATGGACATCAACTGAAATTACCCTGGTTGCGCCTGATATGGTAAGCATGTCGGCAGCCAGCCTGGCAGTCAACGGCTCTCTTTCCCGAGGCTTGTCTTGGCAGGCATAAGCATACCATGGGGAGACAATATTGCGGTAAAAAGCGTCGCATTCGGTCAATGCGGCAGTTGCCGAGCAAAGCTCAAAAAAGATATCCTGCCGGCTGTGCGAGTAGCTGAATGACGGCGTTTGTACCAAATAAGTATCCGCGCCGCGGACGCTGTTTTCTTCGCCGCGCGGCAAAACGACTTTCAGCTCGCCGTCGGCGAAATATTTGACTTCAGCCGGTATTAATTGCCAGCCTTTGCCGATTTCTTTGTGGATTTTTTGCGCCAGTGCTTCAGCGCCGGGCAGATAAACTAAGATTGGTTTTCTTCTTGACATATTTTGTCCTCCATTTTTTATTTAGCTAAAGACTTTTAAAGGAACGGGATTTTATTTTACCACCCCTGGCTTTTTTTTGTCAAAAGAATTTAGATATGAGCCTATAAAAGCGAGTAAGAGTGAATAAAAGTAAATTAAAGCTGGCTTGATTTACTTTTTACTCGCTTTTATTTACTCTTATCAGCTTTTAACTATTTAAAAATTCGCATCATTTGTATTTATTCGCATAATTAGCATCGGTGGACGCATTCGCCCGCCACGCGTTGACGATGTTTTGATAAGACCCGCGAGTCGAGGCGGGTAGTGTGCCATAACAGGCTTTGGAA
>CAZHUO010000017.1:31996-32091 GCA_964535715.1 uncultured Gammaproteobacteria bacterium
CATAATATTCGGATGAGCGTATTCGTAGTACGCCATGACGGGCTTTGGAACATAATATTCGGATGAGCGTATTCGTAGTACGCCATGACGGGCTT
>CAZHUO010000018.1:0-30909 GCA_964535715.1 uncultured Gammaproteobacteria bacterium
GAAAACGCCCGCCCAAATCTTAACAAAGTGTTGCCAAGGTATTGGATAGAAAACGCATTTATAAAAATATTTATTTAAAATTAGTTAAAAAATCAACCACCCAAGGTGGCTGATTAAAAGTATTTATAATTTATTATTTCTGCCAGCTGTCTTCTTGCCTGACCAACAATTCCTTGGCCTTCTGCGGCTCGGCCATGATTTCTTTTACCACCCGTTCCATTCGCATGCCTTGAGAGCCTTTAACCAAAATCAAGTCCCCTTCTTTTATGCGCTGCTGCAGGAATTTTCCGGCTTCAATGCTGTTAATAAAATTAAAACAGCAGTCTTTTTTAAACCCGGATTTAATCGCCGCCCTGACTGTGTCGCGCGACATCTCGCCGACCGTAATTAAATAATCTATTTTGTAATCAAAAATCGCCCGGCCGATTTCCTGATGGGCTTTTTCGGTAAGCGAGCCTAGCTCAAGCATATCTCCCAATACGGCAAATTTACGATGATATTGATTTAAATTGATTTGACTGAGCAGATAAAGCGCCTTTTTTACCGCCAGCGGCGACGAATTATATGAATCATCTATTATTAAAGTATTTTTTATTCCTTTGACTATATGCATTCTTCCCTTTGGCGGCTCGAAATTCTTCAATGAATCGATTATATTATGCAAATTCAGTTCATAAACAATCCCGACGCAAATCGCCGCCAGTGCACTGTAAACCAAATGCTCGCCTAAAACTTTCGGCAGTAATACCGGTATGGTATTTCCCTGATACTTTAATTTAAAACTGATGCCCTGGATGGTTGATACATCTTTATAGTTAATATTATGACTGACTGCGATCTCGCTAGCATAAATTTCAGCGTGAGGCAAAAGCCCAAAAGTCAGTATTTTTGCCTTGGCTTTTTCCCCCATCTGGTTAACACGTAAATCATCAGCATTTAAAATGGCAAAACCGTCTCTTGGCAGGCTTCGAATTAATGTTCCTTTTTCCTTGGCAATATTTTCAAGACTGTTAAAAAATTTTATATGAACCGGACCGACAGAAGTAATCACCCCAACTTTAACCGGAATAAAATCAGTTAAATATTTAATATCACCGGGTCGGTCTGCGCCCATTTCCAAAACAAGAATTTCCGGATAATTTTTTTGTTTAAATAAAATAAGCAAAACTGCCTTGATAAATACAATCAGCCAGGCAACGGGAGATTTTCCGCCTGAGTCTGTGCCGATAATGGTAAGAGGGATGCCGATTTCATTATTATAATTCTTTAAATTTTTCCTTACACTATATTTGCTAGATAAAACCGCATAAATCGCCTCTTTAGTCGTAGTTTTTCCAACACTTCCGGTAATTGCCACAACTTCAGGCTTATATTTAGCTAAAATCGCCTTGGCAAAAAAACGAAGTGTTGATTGAAGTAATTTTTTAAGAATATTTTTCATAATTCTAATAGCTAACAGCTAATAATCGGGCGGGATCTGATAATAGTTTAGCAAAAATTCCGAGATCTGCCCAAAAAGCGGACCGAGGCTGTCTGAAGCGAAACTGATTCCTTGAGGTTTATTTAATTTAAGCAACATCACATATTTCGGATTGATAATCGGCCCATAGCCGATAAAAGTATGAATTGTTTCACGGCTATAGCCGCCCGAGCCGTCAGGCATTTGTGCAGTTCCGGTTTTAGCCGCCAAATAATAGCCTTTGACTTTTCCCTTTTTATCATAGCCTTTCTCAACAACTGAAACCAGCATTCCGCTCAAGGTTGAAGCGGTTTTTTGAGAAATTACCCGCCTGACTTCCTGCGGTGCAAAAGTTTGTGATGTTTTGTCTTGTTTGATTATTTCAGAAACTATATACGGCTTCGGTAAAATTCCACCATTGGCAATTGCCGCATATGCGGTAGCTAATTGCAAAGGAGTGACGGTTATACCCTGGCCGAAAGAAGAAGTCAAATAATATATGACACCGTCCTTGTCAAGCTGAGAAATATTTCCCGGAACTTCTTTATCTAAAGTAATACCTGTATTTTTTCCAAAACCGAAATCTTTGACATATTTTGTAAAAAGGTCTTTTCCAACAATTTCAGCGGCAAACATTGCCCCGGTATTAAGCGACTCCTCTAAAACTTCCGTCATGGTTTTTATGCCGTGGGCTTTTTTGTCAAAATTTCTTATCGGATAGCCGCCGACTTTCACTTCGCCGGTATCTTCATATGTAGTTTGCGGTGTAATTTTTTCTTCCTGCAGGGCAGCGGCCATGGTAATTGTTTTAAAAACCGAGCCCGGCTCGTATTCGTAAAAAATCGCCGAATTATTAAAAATATTTATGTCCTTGACTTCATTATAAGTGTTTGGGTTAAAATCGGGAAAATTGCACATAGCGATTATTGCGCCTTTTGGCTCCATAATAATGAGCGAAGCGCTTTCAGCCCTGAAATACTCATAATACTTCTTAAGCTTTTGGCAAGTGTTGAATTGAACTTGCCGGTCAATTGTTAAAACCAAGTCAACTCCGTTTTCGGCTTTTTGAATTGACCTTTGGCCGATTGTAATCAAAGAGCCTAATGCGTCTTTAGCTGATTTTACCAGGCCGGATTTGCCGGATAATTCCTTGTTAAAATAGCCCTCAAGCCCATACTGACCAATTTTTTCATTTTCATTAGCTTGAATAAATCCGAGAATATGGCCGCCAATGCCTTCTTCCGGATAATATCTGTATGATTGAGGCACCAAACCAATTCCTGAAATTTCTAATTTCTCTATTTCATTAGCCTGCGTTTTTGTTAATTTGCTTTTTATCGGCTCATACGGATCGCTTTCTTTACTTAGCCTTTCTAAAGTTGTAATTTTTTCTTCATCAGTTAGACCTATAATCGGAGCAATTAAATCAACCGTTTGACTTGAATTTTTTATTTTTGACGGCTCGCCGTAAATCAGATAATAATCACGGTTGGCTACCAACGGATAAAGCTCACCTTTTTCTTTGACATAAATTGAACCGCGATTCGGAATTAAATCCCTATATACTTCATGCTTTTTGGAAGCCAGTGAAGAATAAAAAGAATTCTGAACTACCTGCATGACAAAAAGCCGGGCGACAATTATTGTGGCAAATAGTAAAATAATCAGAGTTAAAAATAAAATCCTGCTGTCGGAAAATATATTTATATCTGGCCTTTTTTTAGATTTAAAAAGCATTATTTAAAAAATTTATTTAATTTATAAGCAAAACAGATTGCAAAACCCCGTCATGCCAAACGGGGTCAGCCTTATTTTAATATATATATTGATTTTAACGGGCAAAAGCAACCGGGGTTGGCTTCAGATATTCGGCTTCGTTTGCCATAACCATTCCCAGGCCGTCTACTTTTTCCTGGACTTTACCGATTGACTGTAGGCTTAAAGCCTCAAGTTCTAAGTCGGATTTTTCCTGCTTTAACATTGAAATTTTGTCTTGCAAGTCATTTATCTGATAGCCGATTGTCGCTAAATCATTGATTTGTACCAGATAACCCAAACCAATTGCAACGATTGAAACGACAAGAAAAATATTTATAGCCTTCAAATTTAATCTTATTTTCAATTTAAAGCCGGATTTTTTTGATTTTTTTGCGAGATGGAAGAATTTTGACATATTTTTTTATTTTTATTTTTAATTATATTTTTTCGGCTATCCTTAATTTTGCGCTTCTGGCTCGGTTGTTTGATATTAATTCTTTTTCGGAAGGCAAAATTGGTTTTTTTGTTATAATCATTAAGTTTTTTTTATGGTTGCATCTGCAAATCGGAATTTCTATCGGACAAATGCAATTTTTTGATTCTTCCCTGAAAAAATCCTTAACAATTCTGTCTTCAAGTGAATGGTAGCTAATTACCGCAAGCCTTGCGCTTTTCGCCAAAACTTCAATTGCACCCGGCAAAACTTTCTTTAAATTTTTCAGCTCATCATTTACGGCGATTCTTAAAGCCTGAAAAACTTTTGTTGCCGGATTAATTTTTGACCGTTTTTTGTAAAATCTTGCATATACATCACTTACTATTTCAGACAGCCGGCTTGGCGAATTAATCGGGTTTTTCTTTCTCAAAGCAACAATCTCTCTGGCAATCGGCAAGGCCAGCCTTTCTTCGCCATAATTTTTAAATATCTGCATTAATTCATCAAGACTGCTAAAATTTAAAATCTTTTCGGCAGTTAGCTCTGTTTGAGCGCCAAACCTCATATCCAGACCTTCTTTTGCTGAAAAACTGAAACCCCGGCTTTCGTCCATAAGCTGCCCGCTAGACAAGCCTAAGTCAAGCAAAACTCCATTGACTTTATCGATTTTTAATTTGCCCCAAATTTCTTTTATATTGCTGAAACTGTCATTAACTAAAATTATTTGGCTCTCATATCCTTTCAAGCAATTTTTTGAAGCATCAATTGCTCTTTTGTCCAAATCTATTCCAATATATTTTCCGCCTCTACCGATTTTTTTTAAAATTTCTTTTGCATGCCCGCCTCCTCCCAAAGTACAGTCAATCACCGTATCATTCGGCTTTAATTTTAAATTATCAACCGCCTCTTCAAGTAATACTGGAATATGTGAATAAGGCATAAAAAATTTTTATTAAACTCCAATCTCCCCCAAAGCTTCGGCAATATCAACGCTCTTTGTCTCTGTTTTTTGCTTATACTTATTCCACTTAATCTCATCCCATAATTCAAGCCTGTTATATAGGCCGGTTATAATAACCTTTTTTTTCATTTTGGCATACATACGGAGATATTCCGGAATCAACATCCTGCCCTGGCTGTCAATATCAACATCCATAGCTCCGGCCAGCATCATTCTGGCGAAAGCTCTGGCATTGGCTTTGGCAATCGGCAATGATGCGAGCTTTGGAGCTAGCTTTTCCCATTCAGCTTTTGTATATAAAGAAAGACAGTCGTCTAAACCTTTGGTGACAACCGCCCCTTTAGATAATTTATCGCGAAACTTAGCGGGAACCGCCAGTCTTCCCTTATGATCAATAATATGTTGATATTCACCGATAAACATTTGCTTGCAAGATTATCTTTATTTAATCTTAATATTTTAGTTATCCCCCGTATTATATCCTTATCCCCACTTTTATCCACTTTAAACCACTATACTATTATTTTACTCCACAATAATGATACTGTCAACCACTTAACAATATACAAAAAAATGGCTTATTTTGCCATTTTTTAAATAAAATTTGCTTATTTTGTCAAATAATCACTATAATGTGTGGATAATTAAGAAATTAAAAGTTTTTCTTTTATTTTTTTAACAACATCATTTAACTCGGTTTTAGTCTTAACCAAATAATCATACCCCCCAATAGCAGATACTTGTTCATAAGATCCTAAGTCGGCAAGATTGCTTAAAATAATTACCGGAATATTTTTTGTTTTATTGCCGATGGCAATTTCGTTTAAAACGGAAAAGCCGTCAATATCAGGCAATAAAATATCCAATAATATTAAGTCCGGTTTTTCTTTAAGCTTATCCAATGCCTCTTGCCCGGTTTCAGCAATAATCACAAAAAACCCTTCACTTGTCAGTTTTCTATTCATTATATTGATCAAATCTTTATCATCTTCAACCAATAAGATAGTTTTTTTTGTCATACGTTTATTTTTAAGAAATTTTGATTTTTTTATCCGCCGGGTAGCCTTTTATATTATAATCAAAAATATGAACTTTCTTTTATAAGGCTGCCTCAAGTTATAATGATTTTAATTAAAGATATAACTGATTATTTTTTTCCTTTTTTTAAAGTAATATTCGGTTCTTTCCCGTAGAACGGCTTAATTATATTGCCGAGTTTGCCTTTATTAATTTTTTGCCAGCTTATTTTCAGCAAACCAGACAAATCCACAAATTCCGTCAGCTTTATTCCAATAATTGGAACCTTAAGCCCGTAAGCTAAAGTATTTGCGGTTGCAATGCCTATTCTTAAAGCGGTAAATGGGCCTGGTCCGGTAACTACGGCTATTCCTCTGATAGTTTTTAGTTGATAGTTTTTAGCTGATAGTAATTTATTTATTTCTACAAGTAATTTTTCGGCTTGCCGGAATTTGGCTTGAAATTCTTTTTTTATCAAAAAATTGTCATTTTTGGCTAAACCGATAAAAACTTTGCTTTCATCGGCGGTATTGATAATTAAAATCATAGATATTTTTTAAACCAATCAACGACTATTGGATTAATTTTTTTTTGAAATTTACCCCCTGAATCTTCTTTGCCAAACCAAGTATGCGGAGCATTAGGTATTAGCACGAGCTTCTTGGGCTGTTTTAACAATTTGTAAGCCAGATTTGAATGGCTTAGAGAAACACTTTTATCTTTTGTGCCATGTATAATCAACACCGGAACTTTAATTTTTTTAATCTGAGCCAACGTATCATACTTGAGTAGCTCAAAATAATATCCGATTTTTATCTTATATTTCTTTTTCAGCCTATCGCTATAAATAAAAAAATATCCAAGCTTTTTTGCTTCCTTCATCTGACTTTTGATATTTTTTTCAATATGAGTTTTACCAGCTCCGCGAAAAACAACTCCGGCCAAATCAGTCAAAGCTTTTATTCTTTTGTCAGTCGGTGAATAATGGAGAATGAGCTGCCCGCCGAGGCTATGGCCGGCTAAACCGATTTTATTTTTTTCAATAAATTTCTGTTTTGCCAAATAATCGACAGCTGTTCTTAAATCGCTAAGATATTGGCCGAATCTTATATTTTCTAGATTGCCGTAACTTTTACCCACGCCATTACCGAAGTCGAACCGAAAAGCCAAAATACCGTTTTTGGCAAGTTCAACGGCTAAACTCTTCAGATGACCCTGCTCTTTATAACCTTTAAAACCATGGCAAATAATTACGGCTGGAAAAGGGCTACGTCCTTTTGGAATATTTAAAATACCGGCAAGCTTTTTACCAGTTTTATTCTTAAAAGTAATATTTTTTACCGCCATTATTGGTTTAGCTTGTCAATAATAATTATTTTCCTGCTTTCTAAAATGTCATAAAGGAACCTATCGGTTATGTCTTTTCGGTATTTGAATTCCTGTTCGCTCATTAAAGTATAATTTATGCCTTTGCCGTGATCCCTTTCAAAGCTTCTGATGATTTTTTCCAATTTTTTTCTGTTAATCTTTCCAACTAATAGCATGTCTGTCACAAATCCTTCAATCCCAACAAAAATTCCGCTTAAAACAAAAAACTTAATCTGAACCATTTTTTCGATTTGATCGACAAAACTTCTTTCCAGCAAAAGCTGGGCTTTAAGTAAAAGCGCCTTGAGCTCCGGATACAATATGAAATCTATATCCGTTATAAAATATTTTTTGCTGCCCTTGTTTTTTTCCTTTTTCCCTTTATTAATTTCCTTTTCTTCAATCTCGACCGATTTAATTATGCCGATTTTTTCCAAATTTTCCATTTCCCGCCTAATGGAATTAAGCTGAACTTTAAGCTTTCTGGCCAATTCCCTTAAATAATAGGGTTGTTTTGGATTATTTAAAAATAGGCGCAAAAGATTGGTTCTGGTTTTTGAACCAAATAAGTGTTCAAGCATAAATTTATAAATATTTACTATAATATCTGTTTATAGTATAATATAAAAGTTAATTGTTTACAAATTAAATGGAATATCTAGAGCCAAAAATTAACCAGTTGATTGCGGAAAAGCCTGGCCGACAAAAAAAAATTATCCGTTCATTTGAGACAAAACCGACAAAAAGCTTAGCAGCGAAATTCGGAAAAATTTTCGGTTTGATTGAAATCGAATCAAGCGATTCACAAACCGAAAAGCTTGTTGATTTGATTATTGACGACATTAAAAATAATTACTATTACCCTCAAAATATAAGTGATGAAAATATTTCAGATATTAACATAAGCAGCCATTTTGAGTCAGCCTTAAAAAAGACCAATATCAGCATTGCGTCTTTTTTAGAAAGCGAACAAATTACAGTTGATTTGGATAAAGTTAACATTTTTATTGCAATTTGCAACGGCAGTGACATTCATTTTACATTAACCGGTAAATTGGGAATAATCCTTTTATATAACATTTCACCAATAAACTACAAAATAATCGACGTTTTAGATACAATATCAAACAATTGGACCGTCGCTGACCCGCTTAAATTTTTTTCCCAGGTCATTAGCGGAAAAATAAGGCAAAGAGACATACTATTTATATCAACAGACAATATATTAGATTACTTTTCATTGGAGAAAATAAAAAATATAATCACAAAGGATTCGCCGTCTGAAGGAATAGCCAATTTTAAAAAACTACTTGACAACATCAATTCCCAAGAAAATTTCGGAGCAATAATATTAGAGCTTGCAAAAACCGTTTTGCCTGTAAAAAGGCCGACTCAAGATAATAAGGAATTTAGCTATAAAATGGCGGCGCAGAAAGACTCAATCAAAGAGCTGCTTAATACCGAAAATGAAACCCAAAAGCTTCTAACCCCGTCGGCAATTCCGGAAATAAAAAAATATGCTAAACTATTAACGAATTCAATAAAAAATAATTTTGGCAAAATTAAAAAAAATACCAATAGATTTTATTATGACAAAAAAGTCGCCTTTAAAAAACCACTGGAAAAAATAGCCAACAACGGATTAGGACAGATTAAAAATTTACCTTTTATTAGGCCAGCTGTAAATTTAAGCCCAATAAAATCATTTATCAAAAAAATAACCGATTTTATAAAGAATTCACGAATTTGGCCAAAATTTTCTTCTATATTAAAAAAAATATTTGGCGGACTTATTATCAAATTTAAAAGGCTCCCGGCTTCAAGCAGAATACTACTAGTAATAACTTTGATACTTTCAGTGCTTTTTTCGCAAAGCATTTTTTGGCTTAATCGAAATAATAATGAATCGGAAAAATCTGAAAAAATTAATCAAATGATAGTTGACATTGAAGACAAAAAAAACGATGCCGAATCAAGCTTGATTTATCGTGATGAAAATCAGGCTCGCACCCTACTTATTGAAGCGAAAAATTTATTGCTTGGTTTAGATAATCCGCCGGAAAAATCTCAAAAAGAAAAAATTAAAACATTACTTGAAGGCATTAACAATAAATTAAACGAATTGCAGCATTTAACAATAATTGAAAACCCGCTTTTAATTGCCAATTTATCAGACTTTAACTCACAAGCCAATGTTGGTTCAACCCTAACAATAATGAAAGACAATTTGTATGTTCAAAATCAATCAAATCAATCGATTTTTAAAGTCAGCGTTGAAAATAAAAATGCGTCTGAAATTAAAATGCCATCAAATTTCGGAAAAATACATCTAGCGGCAGCTGTAAATGAAAAAGAAATATTTTTCTTAAATGAATCTAAAACCTCATTTTCTTTTGATATCGAAAAAGAATCAGTTTCTGACACCAAGGTCAGTATAAATAACAATTCAAATATTATCGATATTGCCTCATATAATGAAAAAATATATTTTCTTGATTCGGGCAACAGTCAGATTTACCGTTATTCAAAGATATCAGGTTTTTATGGCAACCAGACTAACTGGCTGAAGCAGGAAATAGATTTAAAAAATACAAAATCAATTGCCATAGACGGCTTTGTATATACCATTAACGAAAATGGTGAAATAATTCAGATGCTTAACGGCAAAAAAACCGACTTCAAGTCTGGACTGATTTATCCTGAAATAATAAAAGCCTCAAAAATAAGAACAAGCGACACTTCAAAATACTTATATATACTCGATTCGGCAACAAAAAGAATTATCATAATAGACAAAGACGGCAAGCTGGCAATTCAATATAGTTCTGATAAATTCGATAATTTAAAAGATTTTGTATTCAACGAAGAAAAAAAAGAAATATACATCCTAAACGGAAATTCAATATTCAGCATTCCTGCGGATTTTATCAAATAATTTAATATAAAAAAACAGCCCATCTAGAAAGGCTGTTTTTTATATTAGAAAATTATTTCAATGTAACTTTTGCACCGGCTTCTTCTAGAGTCTTTTTTATCTTTTCCGCTTCTTCTTTTTTAACGGATTCTTTGACCATTTTCGGGGCACCATCAACTAAATCTTTGGCTTCCTTTAATCCAAGCTCAGTGATTGTCCTTACAGCTTTAATTACTCCGATTTTATTGTCGCCGGCCGAAGTCAGTTCGACGTTAAATTCGGTTTTTTCTTCAACGGCGGCAGCGGCTCCTGGCGCTTGTGCAAATGCGGCAACAGGAGCGGCGGCAGAAACGCCGAATTTTTCCTCCAAAATTTTTACCAATTCAGCTAAATCAATCACCGACATTTTTTCAATTTCTCCGACTAGTGACTTGAATTTTTCGGGAATTACAAGTTCTTTTTTTTCTTCTGACATAATTTTATTCTCCTTTAAAACTCTAAATATGAGTTTTGATTTTTAATTATATTAATTTTTAGTATCTTTAACAGCATTTAAAACATACAGCAGGCTTTTTAAATTCCCGGAAAGCACATTTACAAATCCTGAAACTGGAGCTTTAATTGAACCGACAACCATTGCAAGCAGCTGATCTTTTGAAGGCAGTTTGGATAATTCAATCACTTTTACCTCATCGATGAATTTGCCTTCTATTACTCCGCCTATGGCTTTTAAAGATCCATGGCTTTTTGCAAATTCTTGAATAATTCTGGCCGGCGCGACTTCATCATTGAAACCCAATACTGTTGCCACCTCGCCGTCGAATTCCTTAGGATTAATATCGGATATTCCCGACTGCTTAAAAGCAAAGCCCATCAATGTCTTTTTGGCAACCAAATAGCCGATTCCTTCCTGGCGACATTTTTTTCTCAGCTCTTCAATCTCTTTTACTTTAAGGCCCTTAAAATTAATAAAAATCAATGATTTTGATTCTTTAATTTTTTCAACTAAATCATTAATTGCTGTTTCTTTTTGTTGCTTAGTTTTTGGCATATTATTTAGCTGTTAGCTGTTAGCTTATATTTTTTAGAAAGTATACAAAATACAAGTTAAAAACCAACAAAAAAATGTGGCTTACACCACAGTTTATGAGTCAAAAAACTCTTTTTACCTGCATTGGGCTAGCTTTTTGCTAATTTAAGCGATATATTTTGCCCCAATGGTCTGTGGTTAAATAAATATTTTTACTAATTTAAGTATAGCAAAATTCAAAAAAATGTCAAGAAAAAAGAGAGTAAATCATACTCTCCTGACTATAGCCTCTGACGATATTTGATCGCAGTCTTTTTCATCAACCCAAATAGAGTTGTTTGAATTTTCACCAACCACAATAATACAGTATTGTCTTAATCCGCTAAAACTGCGGAAATCAACTATTTCTACCCTCTTGAAGACGCCATCAATTTTAACCATTACGTGTTGGCGCAAAGCAAGGTTTGCTTCTTTTGAATAATGCATTCTTGATGCCACTGCTTCCATTTTGAGTCCTCCGCTAGTTTTTTATGGCTTAATTATAAGAACAAAAAGAACAACAATATAATACACAAAAAAATATTTTCTGTCAAGATTAAGAAATTAATGTTCCGCTGTAAGCTTTGTTTTCCAAAAATTTCTTTAAGTTAGATAAATTAGTTCCCTTCATTACTATAAGATCTATATCTGACTTGTAAGCCAGCTTGCTTGCAACCGGATCAAATGGCCAATGAGCGCCTGGAACGTATTTATTGCCGACAATTTTCAAAAACTTCCTCCAGCTTAATTTTTTCTGGGGTTTGGCATTTTTATATTGAAGCGGATTTTTGTCATAAACATAAGATATGTTGGAAAGATTTATAACTGTTTTTGCACCAAAGGTAATGGCAGCCAAAACCGCATCCTTATCCGAAGAAGAACCAGGCTTAAAACCGGCGCCAACTATGATTTTTCTTTTTGTACTGATTTTTTTTGTCGGATCATTTAAAATACTTTCATAAGCAGTATCACCAAAAATCGCCGAAACCAATTCAGCATTCAGCTTGGTTGCGCCAATTCCCACCCAGTCCAAATCGTCTCTGGAAACTTTTGGATTAATATCTCTGGCAGACTTTTGGTAATAACGCGCCGTATTTCCCCCGCCACAAACCAATATTACCCGGTTGCCTTTTTTTATATAATCCAAAATCAACTTCTTAAACTTTTTTAAAAAATTGATATCAATGCCATCAGGGGCAATTAACGATCCACCCAGAGACATTACAATAGTTTTCATAACAAGTAAATAAAGAATTAAGTAAACCCCGCACCTATTTTACTTATTAATCTGTAAATAAATTTAAAATTTTCATTAAATAATATAGATTGGTCAAAAATAACGGTCATCAGTAAAATAGGTGCGGGGTAAATTAAGCGAGATAAGTATTATTCTTTTGACTTTCCATCCACCCATGCAATATTTTACCAGCTTCATCAAAATAATCTTTAATATCCATATACTGATCTTCATTAATATATTTTAAATCATATGCAATTAATAATTGATATTTAACTTCTTCTAATGATGCTTCAGCTATATTATAGAAATGCAGACTATCTTTGACTGATAATCTTTTAAATCCTTCGACAATATTAGAAGCAACTGATACAACTGCTCTTCTTAGCTAACTAGATAAGCCATATCTCTCAAATGATGGAAAAAAATTTGTTAGCTGATAAACTTGCAAAACCAATTTATGAGATTTCTGCCAGGCTAAAATGTCATTAAATGTTTTAATTTGCGACATACTATTTTTTATTATTTATTAGTATGCGCTATGTTGATTTAACCTAATCCTTAATTTACTTAATTCTTATTTATAATACTTCACCTTAGCTGCCACATGTTCATCATGCGTTTTACTGTAAATCACTTTTCCTTCTGGTGTAGTCAAAAAATAATAATATTCGTTTTTTATCGGATAAATTGCAGCTATTATTGCTGACATCCCTGGATTACATATTGGTCCGGGAGGCAGTCCTTTGTATTTATAAGTGTTATAAAGGTTGTCGGTTTGCAAATCCTTTCCGGAAGATCTGGCAACGCTTTTTCCAGTTACATAATTCACAGTAGAATCAGCTTGAAGTGGCATTCCGATTTTAAGCCTTTTATAAAAAATATCAGCAACCATCTTGCGATCGTAGTCGGTTGATACTTCTTTTTCCAAAATTGAAGCCAAGGTCAAAATCTCATGAATTGACTTATCCTGATTTTCAATTTCTTGCCGCAAATCAGAAGTCAATTTAATATCAAAATTATCAAGCAATTTTCTTACAATATCCGAAATAGAAGAATCGCGGTAGACATTATAAGTGTCAGGAAATAAGTACCCTTCTAAATCAGCATTTTTTGGACGGCTATTTAAAAAATCATAATCGTCCCACCAATCAGCTTTTTTCTGAACTACATCAAAAAAATCTTTCTGCTCCGAAATGCCTTTTTCTTCAAGATAGGCGGCAAATTTATTGTTGTTCCAACCCTCAATAAATTTCAGGGTAATTTCTTTGCTTGTACCGGCACCACGGCTTAATATTTGAGATATTTCCTTTAAATTAAGATTTTTAGTCAACAGATATTCCCCATCTTGCAAGCGGCTGCTGATGGCATTTTTCCAAGTATAAAGCTGAAATACGTAAGAATTTCTTATCAGACCGGCCTTAGTTAATTCTTGGCTTATTTTTGTGCTTCCCCAGCCCTTTTGAACAACAAAATTAATTATCTGGCTATTGTCTGAAATGGGAATGTTTATATTATACCAATAATAAAAATAACCGCAGGCGATAAACAAAGCCAGCAAAAACAAAAAAATACTTATTTTTTTCATTTTTCTGAATAAAAACATTAATTAAATCATTCTACACCTAAAAGCTTATTAATATTCGAGCTGGAGTTTGGCTTATCGTTTCCACCAACACCAAAAATCATTTCAATATTGTTTCTTTTGCAGATATCGGTTTCAGGAATTGCCTTTTCTGAATCCCTATCACCGCCATTGGCAAAAATAAGCTTTTCACCCAGGTATTTTTTAGCAATCATTTCCAAAGTCTTGCATTGAGTTTTGTCTTCATCTATTGACAAAATTGTTTCATCAACATAGCAGATTGCTTTGACTATTTCCAGCCTTTCATTTTCCTCCATAATAATCTTTCCTTTTTTAATCAGCTGCTGTTTGTCATTATTTACCACGGCAACCAAGTAATCGCCAATTTCTTTGGCAGCCTTAAGGAGTCTAATATGTCCAATATGAACCGGGTTAAAATAACCGCTGATAATAACAATTTTTTTCATAAATTTATTTTATGCATATATGGTTTGACAATAAAGGGTATTGACCTCGGAGTCTTGCACCTATTTTACTGATTACTGTTTAGGTTAAATAATCTACTTTATACTGCATAAAAAATTAATCTTGAAAAATGATTGATGAGTAAAATAGGTGCAAGACACTCGACTTACGCCGCCAATAATATCCTATCAAAATAAGCGCTTTTAGGCAATCCTTATTTTAATATCAAAATAAGTAAAATAATCGCCGCTAAAATAATCCGGTAATAAGCAAAAATCTTCAAAGAATGATTCTGCAAGAATTTCAAAAAATACTTAATGCAAAAAAAACCGGTGATTGCCGCTGATAAAAATCCCAAAGCCAAAATAAGGTAATTTAATTCGTTTGCTTGATTTAAAAACAAGTCAATGGTTTTTTTTGCTCCGGCAGCAAAAACAATCGGTATTGAAAGCAAAAAAGAAAACCTGGCAGCATCTTCCCGTTTTAACTTTTGACTCAAACCTGCTATAATGGTAATGCCGGAACGTGAAACACCGGGAATCAAAGCGATTATTTGAGCTATGCCGATAATTATTGAATTAGTTAAAGAAAGCTGCTTAATCGTTTTTTCCTTGGAAAAATACAAATCAAAAAAATAAAGTAGAATGCCAACAATTACGAGCATTAAAGCGACTAAAAAAGTGCTTCGAAAAACTGTCTCAATTGAACTTTCTAAAAAATAACCGGCAATTGCAGCGGGAATTGTCGCTAATAATAAATACCAAGACAGACGCTGGTCGATGTTATTTTTTAAGTCCCATTTTACAAGGCTTTGTAACCAGGCCTCCAAATAACGCCGAATGTCTTTCCAAAAAAATAAAACTAAAGCAGCCAATGTTCCCAGGTGCAAAACCACGTCAAATGCCAAATCATCCGGCAGATTGAATTTGAACAAATCATGGAAAAGCACCAGGTGGCCCGAACTGGAAACGGGCAAAAATTCAGTCAATCCTTGAACAACTCCCGCTAAAATTGAATAAATTAATTCCATACTTAATTCATAATTCTAAAAAAATGGACTTCTCCTACATCATTATACCAATAATCGTTATAATTTCCAGCCAGGCAATAAAATTGCTGACCGACGGCATTAGGGGAAATTTTGATTTATACAATCTTTTTATAAGCTATGGCGGATTTCCTTCGGCTCATACCGCTTTTGCCGTTTCCGTTACAACTCTTGCCGGCTTGCGGTTAGGCTTTGATTCGGCCATTTTCGGAGTTTCCTTAATTTTTACGCTATTAATCATGCGCGATGCGGTTGCTTTCCGCGGACTGCTCGGAAAACAGGCAAAGGTATTCAATCAGCTCATTAGAAGGATGCCTAATTCCGAAAAAAAAGATATGCCCCTTTTTCGCGAAAGAATGGGACACAGCGCATTTGAAGTTTTTGGCGGAGCAGTTTGGGGAATATTTCTAACCTATTTTTTAAACTTGTTGTAATCGATAAAATCTAAATTTTTTATCCGTAAAAAATTAAGACGGATTTTTTTATTTCTGGCACATTTTACAAAAATGCGTTCCCCTGCCGTTCAGCTTTATTTTTTGTATAATGCCGCTACACCTCTTACATTTCTCCCCTTTCCGACCATAGACTTTCAAATAAGGCTCCATTCTGCCCTTACTTCCGTCAAGCTGGATGTAAGTATTGGCTGAAGTCCCTTTTTTGGAAATAGCAAACTTTAAAATCTTAATTATGCAGTTATATAATTTTTTTGCTTCATCTGGCTTGATTTCCTTTATTATTCTTGTAGGCATTACCCCGGCGCAAAAACAGCTTTCATCGGCATAGATATTACCTATTCCGGCAATTAAAGCCTGATCCATTAAAACTTGCTTAATTTTTCGATTTGGATATCTTTTTAGAATCTTTTGAAACTTCTTAAGCGTAAATTCTTTACCCAACGGTTCCAAACCAAATTCACCTAATAACTTATCAACTTGCAACTTATCAACTAGCTTCATCCAACCAAATTTGCGCAAGTCATTAAAATAAAGTTTTGAGCCATCAGTAAAATAAAAAATAATGTGGGTAAACTTATTCGGCAAATTATCTAGCCCGCCCGGCTGAGGATGACCGCCAACAATTAGCTTGTAGCTTTTAGGTTGTAGCTTATTAGGGGCAAAAATAAGCTGGCCTGACATTTTAAGATGAATTAACAAAAATAAACCGCCGGACAACTCAAAAATCAAAACCTTGGCTCGCCTTTGGATTCCAAGGATTTTTTTATTTTTTATTTGTTGTTGAAACTTTTTTGGTGGCAAAGGCTTAACCATCTTTGGAACTTTTATTCCAGCACTTTTGATGGTTTTTTTTATTACAGCTAAAGCCAGTTCGCGGCGCAGAGTTTCCACTTCGGGCAATTCCGGCATATTATTTATTTTTTGACTTAACCCAAACTTTTTTGAAAAATGGCAGAGTTAATGTTTGGATCATAAAAGCGACAGCCGGAACAATCGCATTAATCCAAGGTCTTGGCAAATCAATTGCCCAAAGGTAAACTCCGATTGCCAAATAGCTGAATAAGGCTAAAAGCAGTCGTCGAATCCAGCTGGTTTCCCAGGCCTTGTCAGCTTCAACGCTTTTATTTCTTTCCTCAATTTTTATTATTCTTTCTTCAAGATTTTCCATAAATTTATCTAATTTTTTCTTTCAATCATTATACAGGCATTATGAATGCATTCAATTCCGTTTTCTTTGCAGAAATCAATGATTTTCTGACTTTCACTGCCAGGCTGAAGCCAGACTTTTTTAATGCCTAAATTTTTAACTTCTAAAATTACCTGCTCGCCTACTTTTGGCGGTACGACAAAAATTACTACATCAATATTTTTCGAAATCTCTGACAAGCTTTTGTAGACTTTCAAGCCAAGCAGTTCCCCTGCTTTCGGATTTACCGGAAAAACTTTATAACCGGCGGATTTCAAGTCTGCCAAAACCTTAAAGCCGTACTTTTCCTGATTTTCCGAAGCGCCAACAACTACATAATTGTAATTTTTATTTATCATAATTAAATTTCGCCAACCTCAAACAAGTCCTGCTCTAAAATAACGTCAGCCCCGCCATAAAAGAATTTACCCTTGAATTTTTTTCCGCTTAAAAATAACGGCAGCCAGTGGATATCATCCGGCCACATTTTGGCAAAAGGAATTTCGTCAATCTGAAACCATTTCGGCCGCATTTCATCGCTTTCGGCTATTTCACCAGAAAAATTATCGGCTTTAAAAATATGAACCTGCATAATTTCCGGGTTGCCTTGAAATTCAAAATCTATAATTCCGACTTTGTTTAAAGCATTAACGCTTATGCCCGCTTCTTCCTGTATTTCCCGCCTGGCCGCATCTTCAATTGTTTCACCATCATCCACTTTGCCGCCAAAACCGTTGTATCTACCCGCGCCAAAACCTCGCTTTTTCATGCCAAGCAAAATTTTAGGGTGCTGGTGGATTATACAAAGCGTCAATAATTTCTTCATAAGAATTATAAACCCCAAATTTTTCTTACCCTTTCCTGCCACATTTCTTTTCTTTTTTCAATTATTTCCTGGTGATCTTCTTTACTTAATTCTTCCATACGCTTAGTGCGTTTATAAAGGCTTAAAGCATCTCTCCTAGCCAAGCTTTCAACAATAGAATCAAAAAGTTGCTGTTTCTGCTCGGGGGACAATTTTTGCATTTCTATTAAAATATCTTTGCGATAATTTTCTATTTTTTTACCGGTAACCATCCTGCTCATTTCAGCCAATACTGTTGACACAAATTCGCCTGGATTTCCTCTGCTTATGCCAGTTCTAATATCCTGCTTTATCATTTCCGAATTAATATTTTCCTCAATTAAATTAATTTTTATACCTACATCATCTTCAACTTCTTTTTTTAAATCCTTAATAGATCTTACTGCATCAGACCCTGTGCCTTTTGGTCGATCATACAAGGCATAAATATCAAGGTCTGAGCCCTCGATATTATAACCGCTAACAACAGAACCAAAAGGCGCAAGGCCGATATAAGCTTCATTTTCTATAAGTTTATTTTCAATCTTTCTTAATATGGATATCTCATCATAATTTGGTTCCCCGTCGACATTGCGAAGTATATATAATTTTTTTGCCATCAATTCTTTATTCATATTACCTGATTAATCAAATTTTTAGTGATTTCCTTTGGCAGGCCGATAACGCTATCCCTGGCGCCTTCAATCCGTAACACATGCTTTTGCCAAGGTTCTTCTTCAACCATAAATCCGCCGGCAAATTTGAAAACTTGGCCTTGTTTAATAATTTCATTAATTTCTTTTTCACCAAAACTGCTGAAATAAACTTTGGCGGTATCAACAGCGCCTGCCCGCTTGCCGCTTTTCGTATTAGTGGCCAAAACAGCAGTCACCGTCTGAGCCGGATATTTCCCGTAAGCCTGCAAAAATTCTCTGGCTTCCTTTTCATTTTCCGGCTTTTCTAAAACTTTGCCATTACAGAGGACAACAGCGTCGCCTGTAATCAAAATTACAGGCTCTGATATTTTTGCCAATAAAAAATCGGCTTTGGCGTTAGCAATGGATAAAACCAATTTTTTGGGATTGTTTTGGCGAATTGCTTTTTCATCAATATCAGCTGCCATTATTTCGAACTTCAATCCCATTTCTTCAAGCATTCGCCTGCGTCCGACCGACTGTGAGCCTAGGATTATTTTCATAATATTTCTGTTTTTAATGGCGCTGCTTAAATTTTTTTGCACCTGAAATATTTAATTCAAAACCATGTAAGCAAGCACATTAAATTTTGCATCATGAAATTCTATTATTTCATATTCTGAAGCCAAGCAATATTTCAGGATGCTGATAAATTATGCTATGTGTAAGCAGTTTTTTCACATTCCCATATATAAATATTACCAAATTTTCCACAAGTATTCAAAAACCGCTCATTTAAAAGCGGCTTTTGATATTTAAGATGTAATTACTTATACTGGGCTAAAATTTCATAACTGACATTAATAACGCTATTTCCTTTGTAATTTTCCTGCGGAGTGGCCTGCATTTCAACAAATTTGGCCTTTCCGCCGCTTATTACATAAATCTTCCAGTCAGGAGTCTTTAGGTAAGTTCCGTCGCCATAGCGCTTAACACCCAAGACTCTTGGCAAAGGTTCAGGCGATTTTGCGCCATTTAAGTAGAAATTTAAAGTATCAATATCGACATTAAAGATTTCCTGGCCGCTATATTTGCGCAATTCCTCAATTGTTGAAATATATCTGGCTTTCTGATTCTCAATTATATAAGTTTTCTTGTTTTCAGTCCTGATTAAAGTTCCATCGGAATACTTTTTAACTCCCAAAACCTGCTTAGGCAATGGGTCGGAAACCAAAATTTGATGATACTGGGTCAAAACGGAATAATCAACATCTATTATTTTTTTACCGAGATATGAGTCGTGTGGACCGGGGATTGAAGCAATATGCTTGATGTTTCCATTTTCCACTATATATACTTTAAAGTCCCTGGTTCTTAAAAGAGTGCCATCGCCATAAACCTTTACGCCAAGAATTTTTTGGTCTCCACCGACAGATTGATTCGAATACTGATCCAATACATCAAATTCAACATTGAATATTTCCTGACCGCCGTATAAAGACAGTTCATAAGGACTATTGATATATCGCGGTTTCTGTAATTCGATAATGTAAACCTTATTGTCAGGAGTCCTGATTAAAGTACCATCAGCATATTTTTTTGACCCTAAAACAGCTTCTGTGGGTACCGGTTCAAATCTTGGGTTAAGATATCTCTTTAAAATCCAGTAATCAACATTATTAATTACCTGACCTTCATATTTTTCGTGTAATTCACTCCAATTATTAATATATCTGGCTTTTTGATTTTCAATTCTGAATATCCTCCAATCACACGCCCTAACCAATTCCCCGTCACTATAATTTCTTTCGCGCAATGAACGCTGATCAGCATCCATATATTGGTATAGAACCTGAAAATCCACATCGAAAATCTTTTCACCATTATAATGGCTCTGTGGCGCAGTAACTAAGCCGATTTGGACTACTTTATTATCCTGAATTCTATAAACCTGAAGATCACAAGTTCTAAGCAGTGAACCGCTGGTATATTGCTTTTCGCCTAAAACCTGCTGCTCAGTACAGCGGAGATAAGTTTCTAAGACCCTCGGTAAGCCAGGGGCGTTTATAATTGCAAATTTACCCACGTTGCTAACCTGAAAAGTGACTTTATGATCAGTATCAAAAGCGGCTTTTTTGCCAAAAACCCATTGATTATTATTGTTTAAGAAATAAATTCCTAAGTTTGAAACATCGGCCGGCAAAACTGGCAATGTTATTGTGATGCTGAGATCCCTATCAAAACCAATTACTTCTTTTCCGCTCTTTTTTTCAGCTTGAAAATCGTAAATTGTATTACCAACAATATTATCAGTTTCATTACATGGCCTGTTTGAAGGACTTACGCCAACTTCATTTACTTGAAAAATAGTATATTCCCTGACAGAAAGAGGCGGAACCTCAACTTTAATAGCAGCACCATCTTTGCCACCATAAAAAAGCTGGCCTTCACGCTCCGGCAGGCTTAAATATAACGGTTCATTCACAGCGGTTATCGGAGGCAAAATTACCCCGCCCATTCCACCACCGTAGCCAAAAGCGACATAATTATTTAGAAAGTCGCCAGAACCAAGGTTGCCAGATAAAAAAAGAATTAAAAACACTGCAATTGCTGTAATTCCAACATTGACTTTTGAGACATTTTTTAGCATAATAAACATAATTAAAATGTTGTTAATATTAAGTGTGTTAATCACCTTATCATAGTATCTTATATAATGTCAAGTCATCAGAATTGAATATCTTGATTGTATATTCTGAATCATACGGAATGAATCTATCACTGCCCTCAACCCCGTCTAGATCGTGAGAAAAAATTATATATTTTACCTTGTTTTCAGCAAGCATTTTCACGCTTTCCTGATATGGCCTTTGTTCATATTCTATTAAAATATCCTGAATTTTTGAATTAATCTCCAATGAACCCTGACTGAATATCTTGCCAAGCTCAACATTTTCTCCCTGGATTATATTTTTGTCAAAAAATTCTTGAGCCGGATTTATAGTAATTAAATTCTGATTGAACTTCAAAGATAGATATTGATGCCATGGTAAAAATAAAACGTTAAATTCGCTTTTATCTTCATTTAGAATTTCGTTTACCTTATGCCAGCTTTGCGGATACCAAACAGGCTTAAGCTGACGCGAAAATCCGCCCCAGATAGTATAAGTATATAATGCCGGAATTATAGCAAATAGAATCAAAAAATATTTTGTTTGCAGAGGAATAATTTTTTTTAATTTATCTGTCAGACTAATTACTCCAATCGAACCGAAATAAGCATAGCTTAAAACCAAAAATGCGCTCCACTTTTGGCTATCTCTAAATCCCGACCAAAACCAAAAATTATCAAAAAGCCACTGATTAAAACTTTTGAATATCGTCTGCCCTACCCCGCAGGAAAAAATAAAGCTAAAAATTGCAACTAATATAAAAAAAATCGTTTTTCTTTTATTCTTATCCCTAAGACCGCTGAAGGCGCCAAAAATTATAATTGCATAAAGCAGAATTGAAATAATCAGCCAAAAAACAAAATTATCTTTAGGCCATAAAAAATAATTCGACCATGGCTTTTGTTCACCCCAAAAACCGTAAAGCAAAAGAACATTTAAAGCAGTTGAAAAATTTTGATCGGAAACCGTTTTAAATTCTTCTAAATTCTGCTGGTTAAAGTCGGCAAGAACTGATTCTTCTTTGCTTAAAATGTAAGGCAAAATCCAGTAGCTTGAAAAAACCGCAAAAAGCAAAAAACCAACTGTCATTTTAATAACAATATCCTTTAAAGAACAAAAATCTTTTTTTATGATTTTAAAAATAATTTGATAAATAAAATAAAAAATAAAAATCAAAAATATCATCACTAAAAAATGAAGCGAAAAAATACCAATTAAAATAATTGCAGAAAAAAGCCAGGCCGTATTTTTCCAGCTTCTGTCCTTAAAAAATTTCAATAAGAACGAAATGAATACTGGAAGCAAAGCATAGGCAAAAAGATGCATGTAATGGCCGGCCAAAAACCTGGTGTAAACAAAAGGGTTGACCGTAAAAAACAAACCCGCCCAATAAGCCGCTACTTTTTTATTTTGGGGCAAAGGTAAAAATTTATATGCCAAGTAACCAATTAGAAAAAATAATGAAAGGATAATAATTTTTTGAATAACCCAGCCTTCAAGAATCAAATTTAAAAACTTAAATAAATATTTCAACGGCAAATTATTGTAAAAAAATCCCTGGCCTAAAAGTATCTTTACGTTCGGAGTAAAAATCATATCTAAAGTAAGGATATAGCCTGGTAAAAGCATCTGCCAAAGCAAAAATACCGCTAAGCCAAAAAATAATGACACTGCCAAATAATCACTAATAATATAATTTTTAATTTTTATAAGTTTATTCTTCATTTGATACGTCAAAATAAATAATTAAATTGATTATGGCCAGAATTAATATTAGCACAAAATACTTCGAGTAGCCACTGAAGCCAAAAATTAAATAATAAATAATTAAGACAGAAATATTAATAAGCAAAACAAAAAATTTATTATTATTTTTATGTATTTCATTTTTTCTATAAAAAAATTTTCTTAAATCACTTTTAAAAAAAGAAAGAAAATTTAAAATAAATAAAATGAACAAAAATGACAAGAAACCCAAATAATTATTTTCATCCGGCAAATTAAAACCAAACAAAAGTAAGTAGATGCCAATGATAAATATATTCATCACGGTAGTTGAAATTCTGTTCTTTTTCTCAAACTGATTTTTTTTATCAAATATTTTAAACTTTTTGTTTTCTTTAGTCAATTGGCTAATATCCGATGTATGAGAAGGCTTTTTAAAAAATATCATGACAATCTCCTTATCGCCTAATGTTTTAAAGAAAAACCCAATCAAAACAAAATAATAAACAAAGGCCGCGGAAACTTTTGACATTTCATCCTGGATTAAAATAATCAATACTGCGGTAATAAGCAGAAATATAACTGAAAAATAAATTATTTCTTCAAATTTAAAGCGATAAAAAATCAAGCCGGTTGAAATAAGCCAAATCAAAAAAGCGAACATTCCAATTTTCCAAAAAACCAAGCCGAATAGCAAAAATAAAGGTATAAAATACCAGCGGTTAATTTTTAATTTTCTTTCAATTGCTTCTTTCATCTTTTATTTTTACAAAATAATAGCCTGAAATAATTATCATTATTCCAAATAAAACCAGTCCGATATTAAAAAATTTATTTAAATCGTGCTCAATAACTAAATTAATATTATAACTGCCGTTTGGATTTTTAGAACATAAATTGCTATTTTGGCAAAGTGAGTCAGCTTCAATGATCCAGCCGTTTAACTCATTATTTATGCGAAAATGATTTTGGGCTGGAATTTTATTGGCAAAAAAACCAAAAAACTGAGAATATTTTTTTGCCGGATAAATCCGCCAAAATCTGCTATAATTTTTCGGATAAACAATAACGATCGAACTGTTGGCCTCGGTAATTGATATTTTTGTCTTTAAATTATTTATCATCAAAGAACTGATTGATCCGATATTTTCTTTTTTATTATCGGTAGATTTTGACACTAAATAATATGAATATATTTCCTTTGGTGCAATTTCCAAAATTTTTACATTATCATAAAGATTGGTTATTTTTTTTGAACCTTCTGAAGGCGCATAAAAATATAGGCTCATTTCCGTCGGATTTTGGATTTGGGGATCGATTATCGCTTCGAAAGTATTCCAGTTTGAATCACTGGCTTCAAATGACCCGAATTTTTCCTGAATTTCATCCTGACTATTTTTTAGGTTATAGTAATACTGAACTTTTTCGCCTTCAATGTTTTTATAATCAAAAACCAGTTTGTAGAATTTGCTTTTATCTAAATTTATTGGAAAAGAATTAAAGGAGCAGGCAAAATGGTTAGAAGAAGAAAGCTCCAGCGAAGAACTGCCATGCGAAGCATCACTTCTTAACGACATTGATATTTGCGGCGTGCCTGATAAATGATTGCTGCAATTCTGAACTTCGCTTCCCCAAAAGCCCTTTTCGAAAGAATAATTATAATCATCCAAAAAATTTTCTTCATTGTTCACGTAGCGGAATGAATTTATGCCATTTTTTAAAGATATCCAGTTGAAAAGCCCGTAATTTTTCGGAAAATCAAACTTTGGCAGTAAAATTTCATCCACTAGTTCAAAAGAATAAAGTTTTACATTATCATAAAGATTGGTTATTTTTTTTGAACCTTCTGAAGGCGCATAAAAATATAGGCTCATTTCCGTCGGATTTTGGATTTGGGGATCGATTATCGCTTCGAAAGTATTCCAGTTTGAATCACTGGCTTCAAATGACCCGAATTTTTCCTGAATTTCATCCTGACTATTTTTTAGGTTATAGTAATACTGAACTTTTTCGCCTTCAATGTTTTTATAATCAAAAACCAGTTTGTAGAATTTGCTTTTATCTAAATTTATTGGAAAAGAATTAAAGGAGCAGGCAAAATGGTTAGAAGAAGAAAGCTCCAACGAAGAACTGCGATGCGAAGCATCACTTCTTAACGACATTGATATTTGCGGCGTGCCTGATAAATAAGCGCTGCAATCGCCCGCCTGATCTGTCCATAATCCTTTTTCAAATGAATAATTATAATCTTGCAATAAATTTGTTCCCTCAAATTTGTAAATTCTTATACCATTCCCTATTAAATCATTCAATGGAACAAAAAGGTTATTATTATAATCAGATAAATTTATTACCAAATCAGAAATTTTAATCAAATTTTCCTCTTTTATTTTTTCAAAGGTATATATAACAATGTCGTTTAACTTTATCAAATCGCCATTAATTTCAACCGGCTGACCCAAAAAAACAAAATCAAGCCTTTCTTCATTATTATTATAAATAACTTTTATGTCGGTTGATTCCGAAATATATGCACTTGCCTCAAATGGCCTTGAAATTGCGAATTTATTATCAAAGTAAGAAAAATTGCCTTCATTTTGGCCTGGCATACTGAAAATATCTAAATATATGACGTCGGCAAAGGAAGCCAAAGATTTTATATTTTTTTCTGAATTTAGATTGTCAAAACTGACAACTCCGATATTTTTATTTTCTATCCCCTGCAAATCATTCAGCAAAAAATCCAAATTGTTATTTTTCTCATCAATTTTGATATTATCAGTAAAAACAAGCATTAAGTAATCAACCAAATAAGGCCTGTATACAAAATTTATAAAACGGCTTTGAAATAAGAAAAATAAAAACAAAGATACAAATATAAAAAATATCGATAATGCTAGAATGTATGGCTTTTGGTTAATTTTTTTCATAATTTTTTCTTATTTCTTACAATTTCTAAAATCATTACAACAAAAACAGAAACAAAAACTAAAGAGGATAATATTAATGACATTAAATAATAAATCTGCTTTCTAAAGTAAATAATCATATATAAATCATTGCCCTGGTAAAATTTTTGGGGAATATCTTCTTTGGTAATCAAAAAGGTATTATTTGCTATATTGCCCAAAAAATGATTTTCAGGCTTAAGTCTTTTTTCGGAAAACAAGGACAAATCCTTAAAATCAATTGGCGTACCAAAAACAACACAATAATCATTTTCGGTAATGCTGAAATTTTTAGCTTCTGTGGCACATTTTTCTTTTTCCCATTCAGAGCTACTAATAAAATAAACCTGCCAATCTTTAGAAAAAGTTTGATTTAACTGGAGTAAAAATGGATAAATTTTTTCAACACTTACTTTTACGTAATACTTGTTAGGATTATTTGAAAAAACTTTAAAAGAAACGTGAGGGCTGTTTAGTTTAAAATTTATATCGCGGATAATATTGATATTATTCAGCTTGGTTCTGTCAAAAAATAACGGCTTGCTTGACAAATCAAGCTTTTTTTCATAAAAATTTTCCAAGCGAATATCGACCAATGTTTTTGGAGAATAAATTAAAAAATCATAATCATCAGCATCGATAAAGCGATAATGGGAAAAATTTTCATTTTCCTCAACGGCCTTTAAATCTTTTTGATCCTGCAAGTTCGAATTTATTTTTTTTGAATTATACTCAGTATTGGAAACTTGATAAGAATCGATTTGCTTTTCCGAATCAACTACGTCTTTAAAAACAAAAATATTTTTTATATTGAAAACTGAAAGATTGGAAATATTATCTTTTCCCAAATTATCATATATTTGGTTGTAAAATTTGACAAAATCAGAATTTACCAGCCTTAGATTAGGGGCAATAAGACTTTTGTATTTTGAATAATGAAAGGAATTAAAATCCAAAAAATAAGGGCTCCAGTTTAATTTAAGCCAATGGTAAGGCGCAAATATTGTCGCTTCTCCCAAATCATCTTTTTCGTCATTAAAAATATATTGATAATTTTGCGGAATATCGCTTATTTTTTTAAAGCCGTAATGGCCGAATAAAAATGGAGAAATATTTATTAGCAAATAAATAAAAACAATAGCTATTGCATAATGTAATGCTTTTTTATTGTTTTGTTCTTTTTCAAAAAAATCAATTGCATAAATGACCAAAAAAGCATAAAGAAAACTTTGAATAAACTGCAAAAAACCGTAATCATTATAAAGAAACACCAAGATGCTTTTGTGAATTAAAGTAAATAAATTTTCATTAAAAAACAATCCGGCCGTATTTAAAAATAACAAAAAACAGCAAAGACTTAAAATTTTTGTAGATTTTTTTTCTTTTAAAAAGCCGGCTGTAAAAATCAAAATTCCGGCGTTAAAAATCAGCTGAATCAGCTTGTAGAATTCAAAGCTTTGAGATACCGCGAAATTGTCGGAAAATCCGGGAATGCCGCGATTATTATAATAAAAACTTAATGAAGATGGGCTGAATCCTCCGGGAACCGCCAAAGAATTAATGAATGATTTTTTGAAGTTATAATTGGCCTCTTCATATTTATTGAATGACTGCTGGTAATTATTTACTACATTTCCGGAGTCTTCTGCTGCAAAAAAATTTCCAACCAGATACGGGCTGGCTGCCAAGAATAAAAGAATTAAAAAAATTATCCAGCGCCTTAAAATAAAATATTTACGATCATAAAAAATCCATATTATGCTTGCCAAGAGCAGAACCACTATGGGTGCGAGCCTCAAATAAGAAAAAAGATAAAGGCAGGTAAAGAGGGAAAAAAACAAATACTTGGTTTTTGCTCTTCTAAGATATTGCAAAAATACATACAGAAAAACAATTGATAAACAATATATATAACTTATCGCAAATAATGTTGAAATTAGTAAAGAAAAAGGATTGAAAGTTAAAAATATAGCTCCGATTCTTATTGACTTGTCAGAAAATCCAAAAAAAATCTTTCTTAACAGCAAAAGGCCGAAATAAAAAGATAAAAAATAATATATAAAATAATAAATTATCTGGCCGAAATACGCACCGAAAATAAAAGTAAGCAATAGCTGATACCAGCAAACCATTAAATGGCCGAAAGCCCCGGCGGAGTTGTCAAAACCCAGATAAAATCCATCGGTATTCGAAAAAAGCCCAAGTTTAGACAAAGCAATTTTTTGCGCCTGAGAAATATCGGAGTAATAAAATCCGCTATCAGTAAAAGCCCAAATGCCAGGCTGAAATATCAAAAAAGCAAGCGCTAAAAAGGAAAAAACAAAGAAAACAATCCAGTGCCAATTTTTTATTGCTAAATTTTTTATATTATTTTTCATAATAAGCTATTTTTTTATAAAGTCCTTCCAAAGCCCGTACAAGCTTCGCCGGAAATAAAACACCAAAAAAATACTGCAGATAAATCAAAATTTTCTTTTTTAAGCTTACTTTCAAATCAAATTTATTGATTGTCTCTTGCCTAAGCAAAAAAGCTTTTTTAGCAATCATTTTTGATTTTTTTGCCGTTGAATTTTCATGAAAGCGATACTTAAGTAAAAATTCCGAAACATTGGAAATTTTAAAGCCGCCATAGACAAGCCGATACCATAAATCAATATCTTCAACATAGATATAGCCTTCCCTGTATCCGCCAACCTCTAAGACATCATTTTTTCTAAACATTACGCTTGGGTGTACTAACGGAGAATAAATAATGAGTTCTTCCTTAATTATTTTTGGATTTTGCGGCTTTGTTAACTTATCGATTTGCCGTCCCGTGTGGTCAATAATATTAACAAATGAGCCAACAACCGAAATATCCGGATTTTTTTGCATAAAATCAAACTGCTTGGCAAAGCGGCTAGGCTCAGATAAATCATCTCCGTCCATTCTGGCAACAATAGCTGATTTTGCCAATTTTAACCCAAAATTAAGATTGTATACAATTCCCTTGTTTGAATTATTTTTAATATATATAATTCTTTTATCCTTTAAATATTTAGCGACAATTTCATCTGATCGGTCGCTTGAAGCATCATTGATTAAAATAAGCTCAAAATCCGAAAAACTCTGGCTCAGGATGCTTTCAACCGCCTGGCCAATATAGTCCTGAGCATTATAAAAAGGCATTATTACTGAAATCTTTGGAATATTATCGTTCATTTTTGCTGTTTCTAAGTAAATTAAATAAGGCAATTCTCAATTTGACCGGCATTAAATATAAAGTTGAAAACTGCACAACATTATAAATAAAATCCGATATTGAAAAATAATAATTTTTGTCATTTATAAATTTAATCCTGACATTCAAGGTGTTTAATTCCAGCCTTCTTAGTTTTTTTGCCGTAATCGAATCGCCGGCTTGACGATAGAGTAAAATTATTTCCTGAATATTGCCGAATTTATAATTTTGGCCGATTCTGAAAGACATGTCCAAATCTTCTGCGGCAATTAATTTTTCATCATATTTACCGGCTTTTATCAAGGCGTCTTTTCTGATGATTGAAGCCGGCTGAGCCAAAGGAGAAAAACGAAAAATATTTTTTCTTAAAATTTTATCCGAAGCGGAGTATTTCCTGATTCCCAAAATTCCCTTGCTATTGAAAAATTTCAGCCAGCCGCCGCAGATTCCGACTTCGTTATTTGAATCCATAAATGCAACCTGCTTTTTTATCCTTTCGGGCAAAGAAATATCATCGGCATCTTGCCACACAATATAGCGCCCTGAGGCCATTGAAACAAGCCTGTTTCGATTTTTTGAAATCCCGTGGCGAATTTCATTTCGTGAGGCTTTGATGCGGCTGTCTTTTGCCTGATAAAATTTTATAATTTCCCAAGTTTTGTCCGTACTTGTATCGTCAATTATCAAGAATTCAAAGTCGGCGAAACTTTGATTTAAAATACTTTCAATTGATTGGCCAATATAGCTTTCGGCATTTCTGGCCGTCATTAAAACCGAAACCAATAAATTATTCTCCATATTTATTTAGTATCAAAATTTTTCTTTTCCCTGACTACATATAGCGGCCGATTTTTCACTTCATTTTGGATATTTCCAATATAAAGTGAAATTAAGCCAAGACAGCTTAAAGTAATGCCGGTTAAAAGCATATTAAGCAATGCAAGCATGGCTGTGCCGGAAAAATTATAGCCGGTAAAATTATTAAACAAATATTTATCGACAAAAATAAAAATTCCAAGCGGACCGGAAAAAAAGATAATTAACATTCCCAAATATCCTGCCAGCTTCAGCGGAAAAAGGCTATGAGAAATGATGCTGGATAAAGCTAAATTAAAAAGTTTGGTTTTGCAGTAGGCGGATTCTCCGTTGACTCGCAAATCGGCTTCAAAATAAATATAATCTTTTTTAAAGCCGAGCCAGTCAAGCAACCCGCGGCTGATCCGATCATGCTCGCTGAATTTATTAAAGGCGTCTATTACTTTTCTGTCTAAAAGCCGATAATCTGTTGACCTGGCTTCAATTTCCGTTGCCCCTAATAAATAAATAAAGTTATAAAAAACAAATGAAGCAACTTTTCGGAATATATTTGAGCCTCGATTTTTTTTACGAATACCAACAACCATTTCAATCCCCGACTGCCATTTTTCTATAAATTCAATAATTAATTTAGGCGGATGCTGCAAATCGGCATCAATAATTATAGCTAAATCGCCGATTGACGCTTTCAATCCGGCAGTCAAAGCAATTTCCTTACCGAAATTTCGTGAAAAATCAATCAATTTTACTTTTGGGTCTATGTCCGCAAGTTCTTTTATCTCTTCAAGGCTGTTGTCTTTACTGCCGTCATTTACAAAAATTATTTCATAGTCAAAAAAATCCTTGATTTTTTCCAATTCCAAAATTAAGGCCTTATAAATTAATGCGATATTTTTTGATTCATTATAAATCGGAACAACAAATGAAATGATTTTTTTCATATTTTTTATTTAAAAAAGGCTTAAATAAGATAATTTATTTATAAATTAGGTCAACAAAATATTATATAACAAATTTAAAAATATGTCAAGCAAACCGGGTAATGTGCACACACATATTGCACTTTCTGCTAATCTAGTGGCATATGTCAA
>CAZHUO010000019.1:0-28905 GCA_964535715.1 uncultured Gammaproteobacteria bacterium
GTCGCACCTTTACCCGCCGAAGTTTTGACGGAGTCAAAACGCAGGTGGACCATGCGTACGCGCTAGCCAACTGCGCTATACCCCGACCAAAATCTCTAAATATAAAATTTTTATGTCGCACCTTTACCCGCCG
Source organism: uncultured Gammaproteobacteria bacterium (assembly GCA_964535715.1). Taxonomy (GTDB): domain Bacteria; phylum Patescibacteriota; class Patescibacteriia; order Buchananbacterales; family UBA6539; genus CAZCCC01. The sequence goes on from CAZHUO010000019.1 coordinate 134, forward strand.
AAGTTTTGACGGAGTCAAAACGCAGGTGGACCATGCATACGCAATAGCCAACTTCGCTACGGCCCGATTCAAATTCACAACTTCAGAAAATAGGCACCTTCACCCCGCCTCAAGCCTTAAGAAAAAACATATCTTTGATTAAAAGTAAGCTGAAGGCGATTTTCGAGAATAAAATTTTAATTTTAAAAAACTTTTTTTGGCTTAGGGCGGAGCCATACATACGTGATAGCCAACTTCGCTACGAAACAATACCCGACCCAATTTTACAATAATGCATAAATATAAAAGCACCTTTATCCCAATAAATAAAATTTAACAGTTAACACACAATGGTCAACAAAATCGCTTAAGTTAAATCTAAATTGTCAACTGTTATAATTATAGAACTTCACTTTTAAATGGCCAAAATTTTGGCTTGAATAAAGCCGGCCGTGTCAGACAGCTAAACTTTTAAAGCATCTTATGACGCTATAACGTTTAATTGTCTGCATTTGGCCTTTTAGGTTCGCAGGCTCCCGACCAAAGTCAGTACCAATTTAGAATCCTTACTTGCAATTGTTGTCCCAAAATTTGCGCCAAATATTAAAGTGAAGTCCGCTGTAATGTTAGCATCTAAAAACTCCATTGTCAAAATATAGGGTATTAAACCGCGGAGTCCCCCTCCATAATTAAATATGAATAAGACGGGATCTTTGATTTTTCATTCCGCCAGGGGCGAAAGAAAAATCGGGACAAGTCGCCGAAGCGTCAGAGCCTCTTTGGAAACGGAGCGCTTTCGGGGTATTGACCATTTGATGGCTCCTCGCCACGATAAGATTCATATTTTTTGGGTTGTTTCAAAGCGTCTTAATAAGGTCTTGCACCTATTTTACCGATCACTGTTTAGATTAAATAATTTATTTTATACTGTATAATCTTGAAAATGATTGATGAGTAAAATAGGTGCGGGACTCTCGCCCTACGCCACTGTCGATTGAGATCGACGTGGCTTACGTCGCCAATAAAAAAAGCCCAAAGATAATACTTCGGGCAAAAAAAGAACGATTAGACTAAAAGCCTCGGGCTTTGTTATGATTTTTGACAAGTGAAACCAACTCGTCTATTCGATCAGGCGGTATGGCTTGATCTTTGTCGCACAAGGCTTCATCAGGATTTGCATGTGATTCAACCAATACGACATCCGGTTGATATCTTAAGCCACAAGCCAAATCTTCAAAAACTAAATCGGTGCGGCCGGCCATATGTGATGGATCCAGGCAAACCGGCGCCCAGCTTCGCTCATGAAGTTCGCGAATCCAAGAATGGTTTGGGTAAAAACGGTGAGGATCATGCTGGTCGACTTTTTGCAGACCACGAACACAAAATATCAGTTTGTTATTACCCGCCGGAGCGCTTCTGAATTTATCCAAATTGCCTTCTTTGTCCCAACACATCGGTCCATAAAGGACAAATCCGGCCAAATCCATTATTTCGTCAACCCTTGTCATATTCAAACCATGCTTTAACATGACAATAAAATCCAACTGCTCTCCTAGCTTTTCCAAAAGTCGATAGTTACCAACATTGCGGGCGCCGACCCATAAAACAATATCGCCTTCAAAATGCGTTTGGTCTCGAAGTTTGCGAACGATATCAATATCCGGACTTTCTACTACTTCTGTCCAAACAGATTCAACTCCATTAGATTGACTAACCAGCAAAAAATCTTTCAATCCATTTGAACCAAAACCGCGAAATGCTTCGGCGCGCGAACGGGGCTTTCGCCAGCCACCGCGAACATGCTTAATGCCCGCCTTTGAAAGCATTTCAATAGTTTTCGGCATATGCTTGTCTATTGCGCATGGTCCGGATACCAACAGACACGGATTGCCAGGTCCAATTTTGGCTTTACCTATCTTAATGACGTGATGTTCTTTATCACCATTCATTGCGGCGCTTACTTTTGAGGGAGATGCCCGAACAACTTTTTCAACTCCTGCCATGTTCTCAAATAGATATTCCGGCAAACTGCTTGCGGCTGTATGGCCGTCTTTTAAATAAATTTCAACTGCCATAAAACGTGATCCTTCTTCTGTATGGATTTCGGGATTAAGGCCGTAGCGCTTAGCTTTCTTAATAATTTCATCAACATGCAAATGGTCTTTCAAAATTGCCGGACTCATGTGAACAATCATAATAACCTCCTTTTTGATTTTTTAATTTTAGGCCAAGCAATAAGCCGAGTTTAATTTTTTTCAAAGAACTATAATAACTGACAATCTTTATTATTCTTCTGAAAAACCAAAAAAACTTAAGCTCATTTTGATTTTTTTAAAAGAACATTATTTTTAACTTATTTTTTTCGAATAAAATATCATTAAGGGTTAAAGAAAAACTGGCCTATTAAGGACAGTTTGGTCAGCATTGCTTAGTTTATTTCTTATTTCACAATATTAAGCTAACCAAACTACTGATCCAGAAAAATATATAAAAATATTTTTTAGTTTGGAAATTATTCATAATTATTTTTTCTTAATTACTAAAAACGTTGTCGTATTGAACGGATCATGATGCATTCCATATTCCAGAATCGGCAGGTTGTATATTTTGGCTGCCTCCTGGGAAGCCAAAGTGGCTGTTGTTTTTGGCAGATTACCTTCAGCAATTTTTTTTACGCACAAAGCGGTATCGTCGCTATCAAGACCGGAAGTCAATTTTATATCAGGATATTTTTCGGCAAAAGTCCGCTTACACTGGCTTACTGCCTGCGGATGGCCGAAAACCTCTTTTATTTCATCAATGTTCTTAACTGAAGGATGAGTAATCAAACATTGCAAAACTTCCATTCCATAAATTGCCTGAATATCAAACTGATAATTTCCCATTGAATGAGCACTGGAAACATAGGCGCCAGAACCGGAGTTAGCCATGGCAAATACTCCCCTTTCAGTCTTACCTTCAACTACTGCTTTAATTACATTTTCCGCCTCAACCAAATATTTGAAATCGAGCTTATCAACATCTATTCCCAAATCTTCAGCAATCCTTATTGCCGATTCATGGGTAAAACAACCGGCAATTCCATGAATGCCGACAGTGACTTTTCCTTTTTTTGTCGGAAAAATATCATTAATATCTTCAACTTTATACTGAATATTCAATTTAGGCTTCATTGGTATTTTTTTATGGAAAGAAAATACATTTTGGGTTGAATCAACAAACCAGCGCTCAATCCATTGGCGGATTCTCTGCCTTTCAAGCTTCGGCAATTTTTGGATTTGCATATTTTGTTTTTTTATTTTCTCTTCAATCTGCCCGCTGGTTAAGTGGTTTAATTTTTCAAAAGCAGTTGCCGCAGTCTGGGCAATATCACCGTACGCTCCGGTAATTAATTCTTTTCTGAGCCATTCAGCCGAACTGTTTATTGAATGGATGTAAGCGCTAAATAAAGCGTTGGAAGCCGGCACCGCCCATTCCATCAATTTTTCCATATCCGGCAACTCCTGCTTGCTATCTTTAGCATATTGGTCAATTAAAGCGTCGATTACTATCGTAAGGAGCTCAGGCATTGAAAGTACGACTCCCATCATAAAATCGTGTTCATCTTCGCTTTTTGCCTGAAGAAAGCTTACTCCCTGATCTTTTAAAAAATCTAAAATTGTTTTTATGTGAGGGTGATTAATTAATTTTTCATCAGTATTAATAATGACCCATTTTTGTCCGTTAAGCGGTACTAATGGGCCGTTTAAAGGGTGTAAAGAAAGAAAAGCGGCGCCTGTCATTTTGACAGTCTCTGAAAGGCGCCGCTTAATTGAACAAATATCTATAACTAACTGATCAGGCCTAAGCTTAACGTTGTTTAAAACAACCGTTACCTCGTCGCGAGGAATACTCAGCCAGATAATATCCGCTTGCCAGGCTTTTTTAAATTCATTTTCAGAACTGTTTCTGGCAATTTCAATAACCAAACCAAGTTTTCCCAGTAAAGGCACTAGTAGATTTTTACCCATGTCTCCATGGGCGCCGATGATTGCATTAGTCATAAATTTTTTTGTTTTGCCTGCTAATCATTAGCAAGGCCACATATCACTGGGCGGAAAACCTCCACTATCCTCTGATTTCAACAGCCGGCAAGCATGCAAAACAGTATTGGCACCGTGCTTAGTTAAGCCTCCAAAAAACACCATTGGCGGACAGCCAAAGTCGTGAATTTTAACAAGGCCAGTTTCGCTTCGTGCCGTTTCAGTCGTTATGCAAATATCCACTTCACGACGAAGTACCATTTCCGCCGCTGCGCCATTACTAGTTGCCTCAACCCAACGACAATGTTGGTTTTGCAAAAGCAAGCTATCAAGCAACGGCTTAGGAGAAGCGTGGCTGGCAACCGTATTGATTTGACTCGGCAATGTCAAAAGTTTAATTTTATCAAGTTGATAACCAGTAATCCGACCCGGTAATATGGCCAATTGCATATGATCCAAAGGCATTATTTCTTGAACGAAAAACATCAAGGTGTCGACGCCTTGGCCGAAAAACAAATCTTTCTCACGACCAAATACTGCACATGTCCAATAAAGTGGCACTACTTTAGGTTCATTAACCGCTTGGGCAGCCAATAGATACTCATCGGGAATACGCCCCTCAATTAATGTCGCTTTTTCAGTCAAGCAATTGCGAGCCAACCAGCGCTGGCAAGCCTGAGGGATATTACTGATTGCTCTTGGACCGAGGACAAAGTTGCGTACCTCTTTAATTTCTGACGACCGCAATATTTCAACAATTTCTAATTCAGTTTGAGGTAGGCCTTTTAGTGACAGAAAAGTAGGCAATTGTTCCATTACGCATCCTCCTTAAAAAGTTGATTCCAGTGATTAATTTTAAAAAGATCACTTACTAATAATTAAAAGGTTTTTATTACCCCATCTCTAACCTATATAATAAGATCAGGGATTGAGCAAAAAACAAAAAGCCGATCATTTGTGGCAGATCAGCTAGCTTATTTTTTCTAATTTTACCTATTTTTTAAAATAAAAGCTAACTGCCTACCGGCCAGTAAAGTAAAAGTTAAAACCAAAATACCAATTGTTAGCTTGCATTTTTTTCATAGGATATTATTAGATTAACGCAATGTCAAAAAATTGTCAAGAAGAAGGTTAAATCTTAAGCACTAAATCCTAAATTCTAAACAAATTCTAATGTTTTAAATTCAAAATTTAAAAGGCAAAAATTTTACTTTGTCATTTCGAATCCCGCCTCGAGCGTAGCCGAGAGGCGGGATGAGAAATCTCATTATACTAAGAGATCTCTCCATTCCTCTTATAAGACTGACAGAGTCGTCGGTCTAGATGACCAAATAGAAACTTTTAATTTTTAACCTGAACTTTTGACCTTTGAATTATGATTTTTTACTTGATTCTCTATTTAAAATTTTGAAGTTTGCCTCAAATTTTGTGCTCCTGATCTAAATTAAACCTCAATCTTAGAAAAAAGATAACTGCCAATCCCAAGCAGTACTAAAGCGATCAAACTTAAAATAACGAAATCATTTACCAGCCCCAAATGGGCGCCGGAAATCAATGCTTCGCGCAAGCCATCGACGCCATAAACTAAAGGATTAATTTTAGTAAAAGCAACAACCGGTGATGGAAAACTTTCCAACGGAAAAATCGCACCGGAAAGAAAAAATATCGGCATAATCAAAAAATTCATTATAATCGGAAAGGCTTGCATATCCTGAAGCTTGGTAGCAATTGCTGTGCCCAAGGCGGTAAAAACAAAAGCAATTAAAATCATAAAGACTAAAGCTAAAGGTAAAAGTAAGATACTAGTTGGTCGAAAGCCGACAATTAAAGTCAGCAAAAATACTACAACTCCCTGGATGGTGGCCACAGTTGCCCCGCCAAACGTTCGGCCAAGCATAATTTGAAAACGTGAAGCCGGTGCCACCAAAGTTTCCTTTAAAAATCCGAATTGCCGGTCCCAAATAATTTCAATGCCGGTAAAAATTGCCGTAAAAATTATAGCCATGGCAATTACGCCCGGACCGATGAACTGCAGGTAACTTCCCTCCCCCGCTTTTTGATAAATCGGTCCAAAGCCAAAACCCAAAGCCAGCAAAAACAAAAGTGGCTGACCCAGTGAACCGATCATTCTGGCTTTTGATCTTAAATATCGTTTAATTTGTCTTAACCACAAAATATAAATTACTTTCATACAATAAAATAAGTGTGAGGGTTAATGTTTCCAAGCTTTGCGATGGCTACGCAGATGATCAATATTGCCGGCTTCTTCATCGCGAATAACTTTGCCGGTCAAAGCTAAAAAAGCATCTTCTAAGGTATTTTTATTGGTTTTTTGCTTTAGCACTTCGGGGCTGCCCAAGGCAATTATTTTCCCATGATCAATAATGGCAACTTTCATCGCCGCCCGTTCGGCTTCTTCCATATAATGTGTGGTAAAAAATACTGTCATACCTTCTTTTTCATTTAATTCCTTAATATAATTCCAGATATGATTTCGCGTCTGCGGATCAAGTCCTAGCGTTGGCTCGTCTAAAAACAAAATGGTCGGGTGGTGAATTAAGCCTCTGGCAATTTCCAGCCGTCTCTTCATGCCGCCGGAAAACTTTTTAACCAGCTCGTCTTTGCGTTCCCAAAGTTCAACAAACTTAAGCATTTCTTCTATTCGGCTGCGCCTGATTTTTTTTGCTATACCATACAATACGCCGTGAAACTCCATATTTTCCCAACAAGTCAGCTCATCATCCAAACTTTGGTCCTGAAATACAATGCCAAAAGAATGTCGCACTGCATCTTTTTGGGTAAATGGATTATAATCGTTGACTGAAACTTCGCCACTGGTCGGTAAAAGCAAAGTGGTCAGTATTTTAATCGTTGTTGTTTTACCCGCACCATTAGGACCCAAAAAAGCAAAAATATCCCCTTTGTCTACGCTAAACGAGATATTATCAACGGCTGTAAAATTGCCGAATTTTTTTGTTAAATTATTTACTTTAATCATTTAATAAATATTTTATTTTGTGGCTTAATATATTTGCGCATAAAAATTCTAAAATACAGAAATAACCCCCAGAGTAATTAATGTGACAATAATGCCGGCAATTAGCGCTCCCGAAGTTACTAAAAACAAAGATTTTCTTTTAGGGATGCCAAATAAAAATGCCGCACAAGCGCCGGTCCAAGCTCCGGTCATCGGCAAAGGAATAGCAACAAATATAATTAAAGCCAGATCACCCCACAATTTGTATTTTTCGGAAAATTTGTGCCTGGTTCTGTTAAATAGCCAAGAAAAAAATTTATTTGCAATTTTAAATCTCTGCATTAAAAATCCGGAAATCGGTCCTAAAAGCCAAATCAAAAAAATTACCGGCATAATATTCCCGGCAACAGAAAGTACATAAGCCGAAATAAAATCAAGCTTATATACGGTTAAAGCAATTGGAATCGAGCCGCGCAGTTCGGCAATCGGCAGCATAGCAATTAAAAAAGTGGCCACTGGAGCCGGAAAAATATGAAAAACTTCAGCCAAATTCATAAAATTTTCTTCTTATCTTTTATAAGGTATATTATAACTGAAAAATAAAAAAATAACCAGACAATTTAGCATAATTAAGAATCATAAAAAAAGAACCGGCGCCATCAGGCAACGGTTCTAAATTAAATAAGAAAAGTACGTTAAGTTAAATTCCTTCCGACATATTTAGCATTTCAATTCCAAACCTCCAAATGGGAATTACTCCTTCGGACGGAATTTCACCTTTAATAATGCTTACCTGTTCATTTGGATCACGCTGTGAGATCACAACCGTCACTTTTACAATTTCCTTGCCAACAGTAAACGGCACATTCGGACAAATAAAACAAGATTCACTACCCAATAGTTTTTTCAAATACCTTTGTCCTTCAGCCTCAACTAAACTGATGGCAGAAATTATATGATTATTGCTTAGGGTACCCTCGCTCCACAAAACTCTTGCGGCGTGCGGATTAATCCAAATAAAATAATCCTCTCTGTTGCCGTTCAGCTGAATAAGCTGACTGCTAACCCAGTCGGAAATAACTGAAGCTTTATCCATCGTTTTCTCGCCGCAAGCAGTGCTAAAATTAAATTTATTACCACACCTAGTAATCCGGCGGCCGAATACTCGAAAAGTCTTACCTTTATCTTCTATTGATAGCATTATTGAACCCATAACTATGTTCCTCCTTATTTAGAGTAATTTTCTGCTTTACAATAAAAACAAACTGCCAAACTTTTTGGTATTAAACGTCCGCAATTTTTACATTTAACAAAATTACTTTTCCAGCTTCCTAAGCTGATAAACCAAGCAAAAATAAAAGATATGGCAAAAAAAACACTAAACCCCAACCAAAATAATCCTGACATTTTGACTCTCCTTATTCTTATTTTTAAAGAACACAAAATAAAATAACCTTCCGGGTGGAAGGCTTATTGGTATTTATCTAATTGCTATTTTTAGCTAAACACTAGTAAATCTTCCACCCAATGGCTGGAGCAACAACAGGCCTAAAAGCAAGCTTGATTGTTTAGCGAAAAATTTCATAGATAATTTTAGATTAGCGTATGGGCAAAGAGATGTCAAGGCAATTTAAGCAAGATAAGTTTTAAGCAAGATAAGCGAGATAAGAAGCAATAGAAAAATCCGAAGTAATGTTAAAATTCAAAAGTCAAAACTCAAAATTAAAATTCAAATGTAAAAAGTAATATTAGATAAAAAACTTTTGATTTTATTTTATGTTTTGTTTAAGACTTCGGATTTAGAAATTAATTAACTTATCTTGCCTATCTTGCCTATCTTGCTATAGATTCGTATGAGCGCATTCGTTAAGCGCCATGACCAACTCCGGAACATAAAAAAAGGCCCGACTCTTTTTGAATCGGGCAAGGAGAGGTTTATTAATTAAGCAGTCGGATGCACTTAGGCAAAAGCCGGCGGCGGATATCATTGAGACGAAACAGCCTTTTGGCCTGTTTACTGGCCGATGTACCGTTATTTCTCAATTTACGCTCTAAAGCGGTCACTTCATAGCAATAGTTTGCATATTTGATGATTGCCTTTTGCTTTGATACTGATAATTCGATTTTCATTTTTTCTCTCCTTCATTTTTCAAGGGCTGCCGCAATAACAATTTGCCGATTACTGATAACATTTCCTTCTGACGGATAATCTCTGATAAAAACTCCGCAATGATTTCCGACTTGCAAAAAAACTCTCCTGTCTGAATTAATCCCATAAAGATCACGCCACCAGCTTGGCCAAACCGAATATGGAATAATATCGCTTGTTGCCAAAAGCAAATGGCCGAAATCAGGATACTCTCCGGTTTGCCTTTGATAGGTAAAAGTAGCAGCAACCACTTCAACTGCCGAGGCCACCCGAAAGCCTAATGGCAACATTTTAAACTGCTCATTAAAGCTGAAACCAAAAACTTCTTCTTCAAACGGCACAAAGATAACTCTTTTTTGCGTTTGAGTGGATTTCCTAATAAAATCCAAATTGGCATATGGGCCAAAACAGGGATTTTGATAAAACCAGCACTCATTTGCATTTTTCTTTTGGCCAATTAAACCATTTGTCCATTCAAAAATATTAGCCGGCTCATGGCTCATAATATCTGCTTCAATCCGCCAAAATTTTATTTCGTCAATTTTCCTTTGCGACCCATTAAGTAAAGCTTCCATTTTAAAACCTCCTTTTTAAAGAACATTCGCTAAAAAAACAAAAAACTAGTCCTTTACAGACTAGGTTTTGGCACTCTTACGTTTTTGAAATCCAAACTACCCAGTCCGCTTGACTAGTAATACGACGACAGTTCTAATAATTATTGTTCGAGTAATAGATTTCATAGGATATTTACAGATTAGCTTATGGGCAAAGAGATGTCAATAGGTATAAATCCTAAATTCTAAATCATAATTTCTAAACAAATTACAAATTCTAAATTCCAATTTACAAACGTTTGGAATTTATGATTTTTGATTTAAAATTTGTTTAGTATTTATTCGCCGAAGGCGAATCCGCCTACGGCGGAGATATTAGGATTTAGGATTTAAAAATGCCCGACTCTTTTCGAATCGGGCAAAGTTACAAAATAATAAATAACATTACATTTGGCCGTTACCATTAACAATCAATTTATAAATATACCCATTCCATAAAGCTTCCCAAGAAGCCTGGATTATATTTTCATGGACAGCCATAGTGGTCCAGCTTTTTTCGCCATCAGTAAAACTAATGCGCACCCTGACTTTAGCAGCAGTGCCTCGGCCGGAGTCAACAATTCTGACTTTAAAGTCATCTAACTTAACATGCATCAAATCAGGATAGCGGCGGCGCAAAGTCCGGCGCAAAACTTCATCCAAAGCGTTTATCGGACCGTCCCCGTCAGCATTAAAAAGCTTTGGTTCGCCGTCAATAATAAGGCGCAAACTGGCTTCGGTTGCAACATCGCTTTTTTTATCTTTCTCAACAATTGCCCGAAAGCTGACAAACTCCGGCAAGCCTTTTGGTATTCTGTCCAGCTGCTTTAAAAGCCAAAGATAAAATGAAGCATCCGCTAAACCAAAATCACCGCCATTATCAACCAATGTTTGATGCGCTTTGGCAATTAGATTCAACTGTTTTGCCGGAATTTCCAAACCGAATTCAAGCGCCTTGCTTAAAATATTTGCTTTCCCGGAATTGCCGGTAACACCTACACCGGCATGGTTGCCAACCAAAGCAGGATTCGCATGAAAATAGCTTCCCGGCAAACGGTTATGGCCGGACTGGTGCATTCCGGCTTCAGTGTAAAAAGCGTTCGAGCCGACCCATGGCTTATCAGGAGCGGGAACAACATTCAAAACATCACATACCAAAAGATAAGTCCTGGTAAGCTTTTCTAGCCTTTCGGGTACGATTTCAAAACCATAATCAAGATGGGCATTGGGAATAAAAGTGCATAAATCCATATTGCCATTGCGCTCACCAAAGCCGCCGATTGTTCCTTCAACCAAACCTATACCGCATTCCAAAGCGGCTTCAGCATTGGCAACCGCGCGTCCCCTATCGTTATGCATATGCACTCCCAAATATTCAAGCCTTAGGCCGGCTTCAGCCACCCATTGCAGAACTTCTGTGACTTGCCGCGGCATCATTTTACCATTAGTATCGCACAAAACTACATAACTGGCACCGGCATTTATTGCCGTCTTAAGTGTCCTAAGCGCATAATCAGCATTTCCTTCCAAAAATGCCTGGAAGGCATGCTCGGCATCATAAATAACTATTCTGTTTTTTTTGGCCAAAGCAGAAACTGAATCATGAATCAAAAGCAAATTTTGATCCAAAGAAATATTCAAAGCATTCAAAACGTCACCGCTTCTGGTTTTTCCGACCAAAACGCCGACCGGCATATCCAAATCAATCAGAGCCGCTACATCAGCCGGATGAGTCCGGCCAAAAGCGGCGACTTGGCCATTAAGCTTAAGTTCTAAAGCCGCCCTTATCCGCTCTTGGTCTCCATTACTGGAAATAGCAAAGCCGACTTCGTGATATCTGACGCCTAATTGATCAATTGCCTTAATGGCTTTTAGTATCTCCGGAATTTCTGTTGCTTCTATTCCGCCATGCTGCAAGCCGTCACGGAAAGTAGTATCCTTAATTGCAATATTCATTTCAATATCTCCTTCTGTTGTTTTTCTGGCTCATTATTTATTACTTATTTTAAAGATCAATACTAACTTACAAATCCAAGCAAGATAATAAAAAAATTCCGCCGAAGGGGCGGATTTCTTTCGTTGTCTTGTATAGTGCTTTTAGAAACTTGAAAGACTTCCACCCACAGGCTGGCTAATGCTAATAATGCTGATAATTATATTTTTGGTGAAAGTCATATTGTAATAGAATTATTCTATTTTATTTTTAAAAAATAGTCAAGATTTAATACTGAGCCGCATAAGCAATCCAACCTAGCACAAACAAAACAAACATAATTGATAAAATAGAAAAACCCAAAAATTTACCGGCTTCAAGCAAGCTTTGAACCCGCGACTTTGGCTGATAGCGATAATTACGGCTTAAATAAGGCATAAATAAAAACCCTGATAAATTAATCAAGGTGGTTTTGAACGAATTTCATTAAATCTTTTTCTAAAACTCTGTAAGTTTTATGTCCAATCTTTGCTGCTCTTAATTTTCTAGCACTAACCCAGCGGTAAACCGTTTTTTGGCTTACCTTCATAATTTTTGCAACTTCATTTAATGTTAGAATTCCGTAATTGCCCACAATTAAAATAATATTGGCTTAATTCCTAATTATCTTTAATTATATGGGAAATGTCCTTCATTGTCAATCATAAGTTATACACAAAGCATTATTGTATATTATAATATATCATAGTCTTTTATTGTCTTACATTGTCTAATAAGTAATAAAAAAATAGCTATAATAAGCTATTTTTAATTTAACTATTCTCTACCCTGCTCACCTCTTATAGTAAAAAGTGCCTATTAAGCACTTTTATACTATTATTGCAGCTAAAAATTATTCCAAAATTCCATCTAGATTTACATCATACAAGATCTGTTCGGAAACCAATCGGTAATTTATTATTTCTTTTTTATTAAACCAAATTTTTACTTCTCTTTCAGTTTCTTCCGGTTTATCGGTACAATGGATTAAATTTCTTACCGCCCGACTATCCGCACTGGATAGCGGATAAGAATCAATGGTAAAATCACCTCTGATAGTACCAACATCGGAAGTCAGCGGTTCGGTACTGCCGACAAGTTTCTTTACAATGCCGACTGCACTATTTCCCTCAGCCACCATTGCTAAAACCGGGCCGGAAGTTAAAAAATCCACCAAAAGTTTAACTATTTCTTTGCCATACTCTTTTGCTTCCTTTTCTATCGGCATTCCGTGATTTTTTCGATCATCAATAATCCGGGTGCCTTTTTCTAAAAACCATTTATCATCTTTATGATAATGTTCCCAACATTGTTTTTCGGTTGGCACAAAAAATTTAAAAGCAACGAATTTTAAGCCGGTTCTTTCAATTCGACTAATAATTTCGCCCATTAAAGAACGCTGAATCGCATCCGGTTTCAATATTACCAATGTTCTTTCTTTTTTTAATTCTTTAGTCATTTTATAAGAATTAGAAATTAGGAATTAGAAATTAGGGTAAACCTACTTCCTACTTCCTACCTCCTACGTTACTAAATAAGATTTAATTTTTTCAACCACCTGTGTCGGCGTCATTGATGCTTTAACGATATAATCGTTTGCTCCGAGTTTTTTTCCTTTTTCCATATCGGATTTTTGTCCAAGATTCGAAAGCATTAAAACGGTAATATCCTTAGTTATTGGATCTTTCTTTAATTCAGTTAACACGGCAAAACCGTCCATTTTAGGCATCATTATATCAAGTAAAATCACTTTGGGCAGCTCGCTTTTTACTTTTTGAAGGCCTAAGAGGCCGTCTTCCAAAATCATCAAATCAAGCCCTTCCTGCTTGAATTTAAGACTATACATTTCAGCCAATGATTTATCATCCTCTATTAATATAATTTTTTGATTATTGCTCATATTGCAATTATAGCAGAAATCTAGATTTTTTCAAGGGCTTTTCATATTATCATTTAAAATTTCAAGATTATGTCGCCGTTTAAATCCGTACGAAATAAATCTACATTCAGTCTATCAAAAATATTTAAAGTTTGCTGATGCGGATGATTAAACTTATTATCCTTTCCACAAGAAATAATTGCCGAATCAGGATTTAATGCTTTTAAAAATTCCAAGCTATTTGCCGTATTTGAACCATGGTGGCCAACTTTTAAAATATTTGACATTATATTATAGTTTTTATTAATTAATTTTTCCTCATCCTCATAATCGCCGGTTAAAAGAATTGATTTGTCATTATATACCACCCTGGCAACAATTGAGGCGTTATTTATATTTTTTAGTTTCTTGTCTTGTAGGTTTATGTCTGGAAATAAAATTTCCAGTTTAACTTTGTCATTTAGAATCAGGCTGCCTGCATGATAAATTATTTCAATTGGAATATCTTTTTCTTCTATTTTTTTTAGCCATGCCAAGTAGTCGGATGAATAATAATAAACGCCGGTTGTATAGATTCTTTTGACCTTATAGCGATTTAAAACTTCATTTAGGCCAACAATATGATCTGAATGCGGATGAGTTAAAATCATTAAATCAATCTGCCGGTCATAAAAAGGCAGATACTTCCCCAGTTTATAGATGACGGAATTGTCCGGCCCGCCATCAACCAAAATATTATAACCGCCGGGCGTTTGGATAAAAATGGCATCGCCTTGACCGACATCAAATACATAAAACTGCAAACTTTTTGGCTTTAGTGCAAAGAATAAAAAAACTGCCAAAAATATCAGGCTGATGATAAGCAGCCAATAAAAGTTTAAAATTATTTTTTTTGTTTTTATCATATATTTAAAAAACGCGTCAAAAATGACACGCTATGTTGATCAGTTTATTTTTTAACAAAAATTTAATTTACTACAAAAATCACTTAAGAAAGAGCCCCCCCCTTTTCGAATTTCTTTATGAAATCCGCAAAGGGGCATAGTCATGAGGTAAAATTACCAATTACGCTGGTCTTCCCAGTCTTGCCGTTGAGCTTCTTCTTGCACTTCTACCTCAGCGCGCTCTGATAAAACTTGGTCAATAATCCCAACTTCTTCACCTGCCTCGACACGCTCTGAGCGTAGTTCTTAAAGATCTTCTGTGCTCATATGGCTGGTTCTATTATACCGTGGGTCTGGCACATTAATCACCTCCTTTTTAAAGGCATTAAGAAACATTTTTCTTTTTAGTTTAAACCCACTTTTCATATTATAATTATTAAATTTGTGTGTCAATGATTATGATCTTATTAAAAATTTATAGCCGCCAGCGGAACTGCTGCTAATATTTCTACGACTTTTATTATATATGTCAGCATTAGCCAATGAGGCAGAAAAAAATAGAAAGCGACATTCGGAAATATTAAGGCTAAAATTAAACTAAGCGTGCCAAAAATAGTCAGCGGTGCCGAAATCGGAACAACCAATAGATTAGTTACTGGACCGATTAAAGAAAAACGGCTGAAACTATAAATAATTAAAGGCATTGTTGAAAGCTGCGCCGCTAATGTTGTTTGCAAGGCTTCTTTTAACCCAAAATTTGATGGAAATTTTTTAAATATATTGGCAAATAGCGGGCTGAAATATATCAATCCCAAAACCGCCAAAAATGAAAGCTGAAAGCCGGCATCGTCTCTTAAAATTTTAGGATTAAGCAAAATCATTGCACTGGCGGCAAAAAGCAAAGCATTGGCTGATTTGTTTAAACGGCCGACATATCTGGCCAATATATACAGCCAGCCCATAACTGCCGAGCGAACCGCTGAAGCCGGCGCGCCAATTAAAATCATGTAAAAAATCAAAATTATCGTAATCAGCCAAAAAGATTTTTTTCTGGAGATGTAAAATGCCAAAAATATATCCATCAAAACAGCGGTGATAATGGTAATATTCAGGCCGGAGATGGCAATTAGATGAGTGGTGCCGGTAATATTGAATTTATCAAGCAAGTCTTGAGGCAATCCCCTTCTGGCGCCTAAAATTATGGCGGAAAATAAACTGGCTTGCGGCTCGGGCAAACTTTGATTGATTATCAGCTGAAGCTTGTTTTTAAGCTGGTAAATTTGTGTTATTAGCCAATCGCCATTATTGTGGCTGATTAATTTAATTTTTGGATATGAACACCGCGAATAGACATCATCTTTGGCCAAATACCGATCATAGGCAAAATCTTCAAACGGCTCTGGCACTTTTAGATTGCAGGTGATTTCAAGCAAGTCGCCATAATCATATTCAGGATACAAACCGACGCTGACTAAAACTTTGCCTTGAACTTTTTTTTCTTTTAGCTTTGAAGCTTCGACAGTTAATTTGGTCTGGCTGATTCTTCGATCAGGCTCTATTATTACCATTCCTAAAAAAGTAGTTTTTTGGCCGTTATAAAACCAGATTTTGTCTTCATTGGTTTTCGGCAATGAAAGCTGGTAGCGGAAAATTCCAAGGGCAATTATTGCTCCGCCTAAAAATAAAAAACACCAGGGCTTATTTTTCCAAAACAAAATTGAAGCGCCAAAGGAAGCTAACACAAGCAAATAAAGGTAAAAATAATCAACAGTAAAAAACGAGGCAATGCCAATGCCAAAAATAAAGCAGACCAGAAAATAGCGGAAAATTTTGGATTTAGTATTTAGCATAATTTATAGCTGATTTAGCTTATTCAGCTTATTCAGCTACATGATTGACAATTTTTATCTGACTTTGGATCCAGCGGGCCAACATTTTACTTACCTCTTCAGATGAGGCGGAAACTTTTTGATAAGATTCGTCGGTTAAATAGTTTATATCTTTCGCAATCAATAATTGATATTTAACTTCTTCTAAAGATGCTGTTGCAATGTTATAAAAACGCAACCCCTCTTTGATTGAGAGACGGCTAAATCCCTCAACGATATTTGAAGCAACTGACACAACGGCACGTCTAAGCTGAACCACTAAAGCATATTTTTCTTGGTTGGGAAAATCTTTAGTTATTCTATAAACCTCCAATACAAATTGGTGGGCTTTCTGCCAAACTTTTAACTCCCTAAATGATTTAATGTGAGACATAATTTTAGTATTAATAATTAAAAAAACGCCTATAAAGCGCTATGTTGACTGTATATAAATTTAACTATTTAGCCCATTTAACAGGTTCAGCTAATTTAATTGGCTGATCGAGCTGAATTAGCTGAATAGGCTGAACTTGCTGGACTGTCTAAGTCCCGATCTCCCAGCTTTCCAAATACTTCTCCTGCTCCGCTGTAAGGCTGTCAATTCCAACTTTCATTGATTTCATCTTGGTTTTAGCAATCCAGTTTTCAATATTTTCCGGTATATAATAAACTTTATTCTGTAATTTTTTGTAATTTTTAACAACATATTCGGTGGCTAACGCTTGGGTGGCAAAGCTCATATCCATAACAGACGCCGGATGGCCTTCGGCCGCGGCCAAATTAATCAATCTGCCTTCGCCAAGCAAATAAATTCTTCTGCCGCCTTTTAAAGTATATTCGTCAACAAAATTTCTAACATTTTTTTTAATTTTTTTTGCCAATTTCTTTAAAGCTATAATATCAATTTCCACATCAAAGTGCCCTGAATTGCATACCATGGCGCCATCTTTCATTTTTTTGAAATGTTCTGCCCGTAAAACATGTATATCGCCGGTTAATGTACAGAATAAATCGCCGATTACCGAAGCCCGTGACATTGGCATTACCCTAAAACCGTCCATTACCGCTTCTATGGCTTTAATTGGGTCAACTTCGGTGACGATGACGTTGGCGCCCATACCACGCGCCCTTGATGCAAAACCTCGGCCGCACCAGCCGTAGCCGGCAACAACTACGTTTTTTCCGGCTAATAAAATATCTGTGGCTCTAATTATGCCGTCCAAAGTCGATTGCCCTGTTCCGTAGCGATTATCAAACATATTCTTAGTCTTAGCGTCATTGACCGCAATAATCGGCACTAAAAGCTTGTCTTCTCTTTCCAAAGCTTTTAAGCGGATTACGCCGGTTGTTGTTTCTTCCATTGAGCCTTTGACTTTAAAGGCCTGCTCTTTATATTTAGTATGAAGTAAAGATAATAAATCAGCGCCGTCATCCATGGTAATCGTTGGATTATGTTTGATGGCCGAAACTAAATTGCTGTAGTAGCTTTCTTTGCCCTCTCCGCATTTTGCATGCACTTTAATGCCGTAGTCTTTAACCAAACTGGCCGCCACGTCATCCTGGGTTGAGAGCGGATTGGAAGCGCAAAGCAAAACATCAGCTCCGCCGGCTTTCAGAGTTCTGACCAAGTTGGCGGTTTCGCAAGTGACATGCAGGCAAGCGGAAACTTTTAAACCTTTCAAAGGTTTTGATTTAGAAAAACGTTTTTTAATCTCGCCTAAAACCGGCATGTCGCGCTCCGCCCATTCAATTCGCTTTTTGCCCTCAGGTGCTAATTTTAGATTTGCAATTTTGTAGTTCATATGTATTATGCTAATCTACGAATTTATACCAATCTACAAATTCTACAAATACTTATTGTAAATTCGAATAATCCGTAGTTTATATTATAACTGATAATTAATAATTCTTTTTGGCTTTAAATATCTTTCATGAAAATTAACAATTATGCCAAGTTGTTTATTTGTTGCTTTCAAGTATCTTTGAACTTGGTGATAATTATCTCTACTGATAACACGTTCAGCCTTGCACTCTAAAATAATTTTATTATCTATTAAGAAGTCGGCAATATTACCGTTTACTTTTTTGTTATCTTTCAACTCAAATGGTATTTTTACTTCTCTTATATATACTATATTATTATCTTTAAATAATTGCTCTAACCGATCAGCATATTGTTTTTCTTTGGCAAAATGACCCAGCTCATTATGTGTCTGAAAACATAAACCTGTAACTTGATAAGATAAATTGGGAAAAATTATTTTTGGCAACATAGCTTTTAAACTTAATTATTAAATCAAGCGCTATGTTGACCATTCGTATATTCGAATGGATTTGTAGATTGGTATAATATTACTAATTTAAATAAGAATCAACTTTCTGCGCTAAACCGTCAACAGTAGTCGTTAAATCTTCAACCTGTTTTTTAGTCGCTAAAGAACTAGTCTTTTCTTCAAAAACTCGTTCTAAAAATTTCTTCAAATTGTTTTGGTGTTAATTCCATAGTTTTTGTCATTAATAATTAATGACGCTCGCCTTGCTTCGGAATTATTCTTGGCGAGTCGAAGCGGGCTATGTTGATTTTAACTTTATTTCCATACTACTCTAAATCTCTATCTTGACTTGATATATTCTATCACTTGTTTATTTTTCTGACAAGCCCCTTGTTTGCATCAACTTCAACCAAGTCGCCGTCTTCTAAAATTTTGGTGGCATTTTTAGTACCAACAATACAGGGCTTTTTTATTTCTCTGGCGATAATTGCCGCATGGCTTATTACCCCTCCCTCATTAGTCACAAAGGCAGCCGCTTTTTTCATTGCCGGCAGATAAATGGGATGGGTTGTATTGGCAACGAGTATTTTATTTTTATTAAATCTCTTAATATCGTGGACACTTCTAATTATTTTCACCGTTCCTTTGACAACACCGGGAAAGGCTGTCACTCCTTTAACTATTTTTTCTTGTTTTTGTTTTTCAATTCCGTTGATGATATGTTGATATTTTCTAGGAATGCCATTAATTACTTTCATATTAAGCCCTGATCCACTAGCAGTAATAATACACGCTTTTTTTCGCAAATTAGCAAGCTGAGTATCAAATTTTCCTTTTTTTAAAAATTGTTCAATTTCATCAACCGCAAAATAACCGATATTGTCACGCTTGATATTATATTTTTTTTCAATTTCATTAAAAAGGAATGACCAGCTATAGGCATGGAATCTACGAAGATCATCTCTATAGTCTTTGAAAAAAATAAAATAAGGCGCCATGTCAAGCATTTTTTTCTCAGAAGCTGACGGTTTTAACAATTCCAATATTTTTTTTGATGAATATTTTTTCAACACATTATCTTTTTTTGAAACCCTTAGACTTTGCACCCATTTTTTTGTAAGCGGCTTATACCAAATTACTGCCCAGCTCCTCAAAAACTGGTATTCATCTGCGATTATTTCCGGGTTTAAGCCATTATCAACATCACTTTGGATTTCTGCTAAAGCGGTCTTTTTCCACGGCATATAAATTGCTGAACGTATTGATTCGGCATCCTTTTGGCAACCATTTTTAATTATCAAACCGTTAATTAGATCATCAAAGTCATCCTGCCAGACTTCAATTGCCAACCATGAACTAATGCTATAAATATAGCTTATCTTTTTAAAACTTTTTCTAAAATCATCATAAGCCAAAATAAATTCTTGATTGTTTGATTTGATGTTTAATCTATTTGACCATTTCGAAGTGTCTTTTTTTATTTTTTCTTGGAGCTTTTTTCCATACTGACAGTATTTAATTATTTGTTTTTTATCACTAAAATATTTCTTATAAGTAAAACAAGCAACTTTTTTTGGATTAACTCCAATATAATGGGTAAAATTCCTTCCCTTAAAAAAAGAAAAAAATATTTCAATATTTTTTCTCTTTAAAGTTTGCCAAATTAAATCATAAAAAACAACATCAATTTGCGATATCGTTGTAATATCAACTTCATCCCTAGACAGTAATTTATACCACTGCGTCTTCATAATTTACATTTAAAATTTTGTCGATACCTTCTTTCTAATTCTTTAAAACTAAACTTATGCGTCTGGGTGCCATACTTTTCTACGGTGTAAACCGAAACTAAACCGGCTAACCTGCCGACTTTATCTAACGGCCAGCCTTTCAGCAAGCCATGGATCAAGCCGGCGCGATATGCATCTCCTGCTCCGGTTGGATCTGAGGTATTCTTCGGCTTAGCCGGCGGAATTTTATAGACTTTATCGCCCTGTTTAATTATTGAACCTTTCTCACCCAGTGTTGTCAATAAAATTCCAGTCTTTTTAACCAAATCATTAACTGACCAGCCGGTCTTTTTGCTGATTAAATTAATTTCGTAATCATTGCCAATTAAAACTTTACTGCCGGCTATTGCCTGCCGAAGCTGGCTGCCGGAAAGCGAAGTGGTTTGTTGACCCGGGTCGAAGATGTATAACGTTTTTGCCTGTTTAAAAAGTTTAGGCAGTTTAATCATGTCCACGGGATTTTGCGGGGATACTATGGCTATGTTAGCTTGTAGCTTGTAGGTTGAAGGTTGTAGGGGTTTAGTAATTGGCTTTGACATGGCGCCGGGATAAAACCCCGCAATCTGATTATCAGCTTGGTCGGTAATGATATACGCGGAAGCAGTATGTTGGCCTGGCAAAATTTTTATTTGGCTTAAATCAATTTTGTTTTTTCTAAGCCAAGCTTCGTATAATAAAAAATCCTTAGCCCCGACATTAGCTAGTATAGTCGGCTTTTGGCCAAGTAGTGAAAGGTTATAGGCGATGTTGCCGGCTGTGCCGCCGAAGCTTTCCTTTAGCTCCTTTACCAAAAAAGAAACATTAAGGATATGGATTTTTTCCGGCAAAATTTGGTCTTTGAAATAGCCAGGGAAATCCATGATGCGGTCGTAGGCAATTGAGCCGGTGACAATAATTTTTTGTTGCATAAATTTATTAGCTTATTCAGTGGGTTCAGCCCGTTCAGCTTTTTCAGCTAGCTGAATCAGCTGAACTCGCTGAATAGGGTGAATCGGCTAAACTTTGACTTCCTCTGTCACTCCCCTGCAGTCACATTCCAAAAAATCAATCTTCGGAATTACTGTCAATAATAATTTTTTAACATTATCCGCATTTTCTTTCATCCTCTCCATTACCATATCCCAGGTAACGTCTTCCTCGCCTTCTTTCCAGCAGTCATAATCGGTTGACATGGCAATTGACTGGTAGCAGATTCCGACTTCACGCACCAAAATCACTTCCGGCACTGTTGACATGTTTACCACATCAGCGCTCCATGATCGAAACATGTGCGATTCAGCGCGGGTGGAAAACCGAGGGCCTTCAATAGTAATAATCGTGCCTTTTTCATGATGTCTTAATTTAAGTTCTTTGGCTGAATCAACTAAAATTTTCCGCATTTTTTCACAGAAAGGATCAGCCATCGGCGTATGAATTACTTTGTCTTCAAAAAAAGTCAAATTGCGGTGTTTGGTATTATCAATAAATTGATCTAAAAAAACTAAATCGCCGGGCTTGATTTCTTCACGCAAAGAGCCGCAGGCAGTCGTGGCTAAAATATGGGTGCAGCCGGCTTCCTTAAGCGCCCAGATATTGGCGCGGAAATTAACCTTGGTCGGCATAATTGAATGGTCTTTGCCGTGGCGGGCAATTATTATCACTTCCCGTTCAGCCAGTTTGCCGCAGGTTAATTTTGAAGATGGCGCACCAAACGGAGTTTCAACTTCAATTTCTGAAAAATCATCAAGCAGCTTGGGATCATCTAATCCCGAACCGCCGATGATGCCTATTTTTAGTTGGTTAGACATATTAAAAAATTAAGAATCATGAATCATGAATTAAGGATACTTGTTAGCTCTTCCTTGATTCTTGATTCTTACTTCTTGATTCTATTTGACTGCTTCGCTATCATACTCAATCAAATAATGTACCGGAAAACCCTGGTCTTGCAGATTTGCCAAGCCGGGCAGAAATGACAAATTAATAATAAAATCAATTCCAATAATCTTGCCGCCAAGCTGTTTGACCAGGTCAATTGTCGCAAGCATTGTTCCGCCGGTTGCCAGCAAGTCGTCAACTATTACCACATTTTCACCCGGCCTGATTGTATCTTCATGCATTTCAATTGTATCGGAACCGTACTCCTTTTCATAAGTGGCAAATCTGGTTTTGTAAGGCAGTTTGCCTTTTTTCCTGACAACGGAAATACCGGCATTAAGTATATAAGCCATGGTTGAGGCCAGCAAAAAACCTCTGGCATCAATACCAATTACTTTATCGATTTTTCGACCAACATACTTTTTGCACATTTCATCAATCATTTTTTTAAAGCACTCCCCGTCTTCAAAAAGCGTCGTCACATCATAAAACAAAATCCCCTCTTTGGGAAAATTGGGAATTTTTCTGATTCTTAAATCTAAATACTCTCTATCCATATAATTTTGACTTTAAAATATAATTTTGCTAGAATTTAATAATTATTTAAAGCATTTTAAATTTATCATAAATAACTAGAAAATTCAATGGAAAAAGCCAATCTTTTAGAACAAGTTAAAAATGACGCGGTAAAATATATTCATCTTCAATTTACCGATATTTTGGGCATACCAAAAGACGTAGTAATTCCAGCTGAACAATTAGCCGATGCACTCGACAAGGGCATCTGGTTTGACGGCTCCTCAATTGAAGGATTTGCCCGGATTGCCGAAAGCGACCAGCTTTTAATGCCGGATGTAAAAACTTACTGCACCCTGCCTTGGAGTTCGAAAGAAAATAAAGCCGCCAGGGTCATCTGTGACGTCTATGGTCCGGATTTAAAACCCTTTCCTGGCGACCCTCGCTTTATTCTCCGACAAATGACAGAAAAGGCTAAGGCTAAAGGATTTATCCTAAATGTCGGCGCCGAATTGGAATTCTTTTTACTGCAAAAAGATAATACCTTAAAACCGGTGCCGCACGACTATGGCGGTTATTTTGATTTTTCCCCTTTTGATGTGGCATCAAGAATCCGAGAAGACGTAATCAAGGCTTCCGGTGAACTTAATATAAAAATTGAAGCCGGACACCATGAAGTCGCTTCCGGCCAGCATGAAATTGATTTCCGCTATAACAATGCTTTAACTACCGCCGATAATATTATCACTTTAAAAACAACTATTAAGGCAATAGCTCAAAGCTATGATGTCAAAGCAACTTTTATGCCAAAGCCGATTGCCAATATTGCCGGCTCGGGCATGCATGTTCACTTAAGCTTATTTGATTTGAATGGCAATAATATATTCTACAAGGATGAAAATGGCTATAAGCTTTCGGAAATCGCTTATCAGTTTTTGGGCGGAATTTTAGCCCACAGCAAAGGCTTTACCGCTTTAGCTAATCCGACTACTAATTCCTACAAGAGATTAATTACCGGCTACGAAGCGCCGGTTAATATCTGCTGGGCTCAGATGAATCGGTCAGCTTTGGTCAGAATTCCGCGCTTTACTCCCGGCCGCGAGCAGTCAACCAGAATTGAGCTGCGTTCCCCCGACCCGTCATGTAATCCGTATTTGGCTTTTGCGGCAATTCTTGGCGCCGGCCTGGACGGCATTGAAAAACAAACTAAGCCGCCGGCAGCAGTTGAAGAAGATATTTATCACTTGAATGACGACATGAAACAAAAACTAAATATTGCCAATCTGCCGGGATCGCTTGCCGAAGCAATAACTGAACTAAAAAAAGACGAAGTGGTTAAATCGGCAATAAGCCAGCATACTATAAACCGCTTTATCAATGCCAAACAGATTGAAATTGATGAACAAAAAACCGAAGTTACGCCAAGGGAATTAGAACGATATTTAGATTTATGAACCCGACCCCACTCTAAAGAGTGGGGTATCTGGGCGGGTTCTTAATGCAGAAAGTCGGCTCCGCCGACTTATTAATTTTAGAACGCCCTTCATCTGTGCGCTAAAGCGCACAGTATTCTGGCAATCATTATAAAAAATATTATACAAAAAAAGCGCGGCGGAATGCTGCGCTTTTTTGATATTTTATTTTAATTTAAGCTTTCAAACCATTCGACTGTTTTTTTAATCCCCTCTTCAATATTTACCTTTGGCTGCCAGTCAAGCAAATTTTTAGCTTTGGAATTATCAGCCAAAGTGTCATGAGGTTCAATCCGCGGGGCAATATGTTCAAATTCCCCGCCAAGCATTTTAGCAATTTCATTGACTGACTGATTTTTTCCCGCACCAATATTTATTACTTCGCCTTTGCCGACTTTGCTGCTTTGGCTGGCTAAAATATTAGCATTGACAATATCAGCAACGTAGGTGAAATCGCGAGTCTGAGTGCCATCGCCAGTAATTGTCATTTTTTTGCCTTCTTTTTTCTGTTGCAAAAATACGGAAATAACGGTTACATAAGCACCCGAAAATGCCATTCTCGGACCATAAGCATTAAAATATCGCAAGCTGACCGTCTCTAAGCCGTAAAGCAAATAAAACAAATGGGCATAATGTTCGCCAACGTATTTATGCAAGCCATATGGACTCATCGGCATTGGCAGCAAATCTTCTTTAAGTGGCAGAACGCTTGAATCGCCATAGGCCGAAGAAGAAGCGGAATATACCAGCCGTTTAACTTTGGCATCTCGGGCGGCTACCATAACATTCAAAGTGCCGTTGATATTGGCATTGTGGCTTTCTATCGGATTTTCAATAGACCACTGCACCCTAGGCAAAGCGGCCAAATGGAAAACATATTCAATTCCTTCAAAATGCGGTTTAATTTCTGCCAAATTGGTAATGTCAGCTTGGACGAATTTTGCTTTTGGGTTTAAATTTTCTTTTTTGCCAGTTGAAAGATTATCAAGAACTGTAACTTCATTCCCTTGATTGATTAATTCGTCTACTAAATTGGAGCCGATAAAACCTGCTCCGCCGGTGACTAATGTTTTCATAAGTTAGCTTATTAGCTTATTAGCTTCTTAGCTTTTTATTTTTTTAATAAGCTAAAAAGCTACTACCTAAAAAGCTTCTATAAAACTTTCCTGAAATATTCAATAGTCTTTTCCAGCCCTTCCTTCAACTGTACTTGCGGCTGCCAATCTAATTTTTCTTTTGCCAAACTAATATCCGGCTTTCTTTGTTTTGGATCATCTTGCGGCAGCTTTTTATAAACAATTTTGCTATTACTATCAGTCAAACCGATAATTTTTTCGGCCAGTTCTTTTATAGTAAATTCGCCTGGATTTCCTAAATTGACCGGGCCAGTCCAGCCTTCAAAATTCATCATTTTATATAAGCCCGAAACTAAATCTGACACAAAACAAAATGATCTTGTCTGATTGCCACTGCCGTATATGGTAATATCCTGCCCTTTTAAAGCCTGAACAATAAAATTAGAAACCACCCGGCCGTCATCCCAGGACATGTTGGATCCATAGGTATTAAAAATCCTCACGACTTTGATCGGAATTTTGGCTTCACGGTGATAGTCAAAAAATAAAGTTTCAGCACAGCGCTTGCCTTCATCATAGCAGGCCCGCGGCCCGATCGGGTTAACGTTGCCGTTGTAGCTTTCCGGCTGAGGATGAATGGTGGGATCGCCATAGACTTCTGAGGTTGAAGCCTGTAAAACTTTTATGCCGCCTAACTTTTTGGCCAGGTCTAAACAATTGATTGCTCCCATTACGTTTGTCCGAACAGTTTCAATCGGGGTTTTCTGGTAATGGACCGGCGAAGCCGGACAAGCCAGATTATAAATCTGATCGACTTTGACTTCAAATGGTTCTGTCACATCTTGCTTTAATAATTCAAAATTTGCATCATTTAAAAAAGGCTCAATATTTCTTTTTTGCCCGGTAAAAAAATTATCCAGACAGACAACCTGGTTTTTTTGGTCTAATAAATATTTGCAGAGATGCGAGCCGATGAATCCGGCTCCGCCAGTGACAAGGATTTTCATGATTAAGTAAATTAAGGATTAAGTAAATTAAGGATTAAGTAAACAAAACTATGCGGCTTAATTCTTATCTCGCTTAATTTACTTAATTTACTTTTTTAGCCTTACTTAAGTATCTTAAATAACTTTCCACAAATTCGTCAAGCTCACCGTCTAAAACCGCTTGGGGATCAGCTGTTTCAAAATCGGTTCGGTGATCTTTAACCATCTTATATGGCTGCAATACATAAGAACGAATTTGATTTCCCCATTCAGCAGCCAGCACTTCTCCCCTGATTTTTGCAAGCTCCTTGCCTGCAGCCAGCTGCTGCAAATTGGCTAATTTTGAATGCAAAAGCCTTAATGCAATTTTCTTATTTTGAACTTGTGAGCGCTCATTTTGGCATTTAACAACAATGCCTGAAGGCAAGTGGGTAATTCTTACCGCCGAGTCAGTGGTATTTACGCTTTGGCCGCCATGACCGCCTGCCCGAAAAACTTCAATTTTTAAATCTTGCGGCATAATTTCAATTCCTTCAGAATCAGCCAGGATTGGTATAACTTCAATTAAAGCAAAAGAGGTATGACGCATTTTTTCAGCGTCAAATGGCGAAATTCTGACTAAGCGGTGGACTCCGGCTTCAGACTTTAAATTGCCAAATGCCAAATAGCCGAAAACCTCAACCGTTATGCTTTTTATCCCCGCTTCCTGTCCCTTGGCTTCATCAATGATATTGGTGCTGTATCCTTTTTTTTCGCAATAGCGCAAAAGCATGCGTAAAAGCATTTCCGCCCAATCCTGGGCTTCAACTCCGCCGGTTCCGGCATGGATTGAAAATATTGCATCATTACCGTCATATTTGCCGGAAAATAAAAAAATATTTTCCAACTTTTCGTATTTATCAATTAGTTTATCCAATTCTTTTTTTAAATCTTTTTCCAATTTTTCATCACCCTGTTTTTCTGCGACTTTTGCAAGTTCCAAGCTTTCAGAAGTTCCTTTTTTTAAATCTTCCCAATTTTGAAAATTTGACTTTAAATTGTTTAATTTCTGCAATACAGATTTAGCCTGATTTTGGTCTTGCCAAAAATCAGGCTTTATTATTTCTTTTTCTAAAATATTTATTTCAGACTTAGACCGATCAAGGTCAAAGTAACCTCCAGGCGGCTGAAATATTTTTATTCAGCTCTTTTAGTCTTTCAATTATTTTTTTCATAATTGTTTAGTTACACATCCGACTTTTTTATCAAATTTATCGCCAGCTTGGCAAAAACAAAAATTTCCTAATTTATTGCGGTACCATCTCCCGCTGCTTGATTCGCATAAGCCTCTTTCTTTCTCTATTTTAGCAACGGTTCCAAACGAAATCCTTTCACAATTACTAAATACCAAATCTTTACATTCGAGGCATGACGGCTTATATATTCCCACACAATAATCCCGGCTAAAACACAGATCTTCTTCAGTTATTTCGCTGCATACGGTAATTTTGGAAATATACTTGTTTATCAATTTATCTGTTGCCCCGCGATATAAAAAAATAAAGGCGCTTGTAATCATTGCAACCGATATGAAAATTGAAAAAATTATTATTGTTCTTTTTGCCATAAATTTAATTGAATTTATATAAAATTTTTGTAAAATTTTTCACTCTTCCCTGCCGATTAATCATTATGCCTTCCTTTTTTAAAATAGCTATTTTCTTTTTTTTACCTAATTTATATCCCCCGACTGCACCATTAGACCTTATTACTCTGTGGCAGGGAATTTTAATCAGATTGGAATTTCTATTCAGCGCATTTCCCGCCGCCCTATAAGCCTTTTTATAACCGATCTTTTCTGACAAAATTTTATAAGTTGTAACTTTTCCTTTTGGAATTTCATTTATCACTCTTAAAATTTTGTCTGAAAACTTTTTCATTACTTAATCGGCACTTGATCAATATCTAAAATTTGCTTATACATTTCCTGAATCGGCTTGACATAATCTTTCAGCAACGGCGGCAAATAAATTATGCCTAAAATAATCGGGATTAAAATGATTAATATTTTTATTACTCCAAAAGCCCTCTGCCAGACTATCCAGCGCTTAATTTTTTTTGTCATTATGTAAAGCTCTTTTGAAATTTTTAAATTATCCTGCAATAATTTTTTTAAATCTTTCTGCAATTCGATATCTAATTTATTTTTTTCTTCGCTAATTTTTAAAGAATTGGTATGGCGTAAATTTTTTTCAACTAAAAACCTAATCTCATCTATTTTATCATCAAGAGATTTTTTCTGACCCGAAAAAGACAAATTTGCCATTTTTTTTTGATTTTTATTTCCCTCCGACATATATATTTATTATACTACATTTTAGTAAAACAAAAAACCCCGATAAAATTGGGGTCTTTTATCTATTTGAGCTGATTTTTCTCATCCAGTTTTAGCAAAAAACTAATCTTCTTTGCCTAATTATTGCAGTAAAAACCTCGTAAG
>CAZHUO010000020.1:0-27742 GCA_964535715.1 uncultured Gammaproteobacteria bacterium
CCGCCAAAGCCCGTAGGGCGTAGGTGGGAGGTCGTGGGTTCGAGTCCCACTACCCCGACCAAAATCTCTAGTGGTGCGTGCCCGCCCGCCAAAGCCCGTAGGGCGTAGGTGGGAGGTCGTGGGTTCGAGTCCCACTACCCTGACCAAAATCTCTAGCGGTGCGTGCCTGCCCTCCGGAGCCCGCAAGGCGTAGGCGGGAGGTCGTGGGTTCGAGTCCCACTATCCCGACCAAAATCTCTAGCGGTGCGTGCCTGCCCGCCGGAGCCCGTAAAGCGTAGGCGGGAGGTCGTGGGTTCGAGTTCCACTACCCCGCGACCAAAATCTTTAGAGACCTGTTATCGCTGTTTAGGTTTTTATAGATAAGAAGTGGTGCGAGGTTTTGTTTTAAATAAAATTATTGATTAAAAATTTTAATTCCACTAATATTTAGCATTTTATTTGCAAATTTTCTGAATTTTTGCTACAATTGATTTATATATGATTGTTCAAAATATTAATAAGAATAATTTTTTAACATATTCAGCCGTAACTTAGCCGGTTGGTTTGTTATCTAAATAACAAAAGCAGCCGGTCAGAAAGCCGGCTCTTTTTTAACCAAGTAAAAATATGAGTACAATTTACATTACAAAAAATGATTACAAAAAATTAAATGATTTAATAGAAAAAAAATTTCCGCACGACGATTATGACAACGCTTTGTTTTTGGAATTAAAGAAAGCAAAGATTATTGAACCAAAAAATATACCGTCCGATGTAATAACAATGAATTCGCTTGTTAATTTTATTGATGTCGAGTCAAATTCAGACTTAAAATATTGGCTGGTATTTCCGCAAGAGGCTGACGTTAAGCAGGGCAAAATTTCCGTTCTTTCACCTATCGGCTGCGCTCTTTTGGGTTATCGGATTGGCGATGTGATTTCGCTTAAAACTCCTGGAGGAGAAAGAAAAATTAAAGTTGAAAAAATTATACACCAGCCGGAATCAGAAGGAAACTACGACTAATAATATTTATTACGAATATTTTTTTAAAAAGTTTTTCAATATCGGGCGTTTTTTCCTCAAAAGTTATTGTTTAATTGTTATACTGACAGTTTTTACTACAATTTGCTTGTTTTGATTTAATACGGAAACGGTTATAATGTAGTCGCCCGCGGCTAATCCTGAACAGCTGTTGCAGGAAGGCAAAGTTTCACTTAATTCCAATTGCTCGGTAACATCTTTTTGGAGGCTGATTTTTTGGCTTCTATTAAAATAGAGATTATTTAATCTGCCTTTAATACCTTGGGCTGAAACTATCGCATCAGTTATATCAATGTCGGATTTTAAAGTAATATTCAAAATAATTTTTTCATAAGAATGATAGACTGATTTGTCGGTTTTTACTTCCATCTGTAATGTAGACATATCTGTTTTATCTTCAGCCGGTTTTAAATTTGAGTTTGAATAGTTTGTCGTTTTATTATTGCAGCCGCTTATTAAAAATAAAGCGGTTGTGATAAAAAAAAGAGTTAAAAGCTTTTTCATATTTGTATTAATGATATTAGATATTGCTAATTATATAAGTTTAAATATATTCAGTCAATCAATTAAATTATAGGCATTGAAAAAGAATATTAAATTTGTTATCATAATATAGCAATAATAAAATATAATTTTATAAAATAGTAAATAAAAAAATTTATGAAAAAATCAATTTTAGTAATTCCAATTTTAGCTTTGGTTGTTTTATTGTCCGGCTGCGGCCAAAAAACCGCAGTTGTAAATACTGAAGGTGGACAAGAAAACGATTCAGAATGTTCAAAGTTATGCACTCAAATTGAAGAAATCTGTCCGGCTTTTTTGTCTTCGGAAAGATGTAATTCTGAATGTGAAAGCTGGGATGAAAAGACAATGGATATAATCCGTCAAGCCTCAAGCTGCCAGGAATTTTTTGTAATTCCTGAAGTTGTGGATGCATCGATCCCGGAAGTTTTGGAAATGAATGACCCTGAATTAGAAGAACCGGCAAGCGAGTGTGAAGCCGCCTGTAATAACTATGTAAATCAATGTTTGACACTGGTGCCAAATGCCACGCAAGCTTTATTTCAGGAAGGGTTAGCTTCTTGTTTAGAAGAATGTGCTGGTTGGGATGAAGCAAAAACCAAATGCATCAAGCAATCAGCTGATTGCCCGTCAATGACCGAGGTTTGCGGTTTATAATAAGATAAAAATTATGGATAAAAAATTACTTTTAGGTCTAGGAGGAATTGCTTTTGTTGGAGCAATTGGAGCCGGACTGTTAGTTTATAATTCGTCTTTTTCTGATAAGGGAAACCTGAAGGTTAATCAGGAAGAAATCGGGCAGGGGATTGACCAGGAAACAAAAGACAAGCTTGAACAGCTTTATTTTGATGAGCTGAAAAACAAAGATCGCTATACTTTTTGCATCGGCAAAGAAAAAATTACAGGAACTTATACCAATTCAGTTATGGGAAATGAAAGTGGTGAAATTGATTATACTTCAGAAGAAATAAATGTTATAGATAATGAAAATCAAAAAATGTATATTTTGGGACGGACGATTGATTATAAATACAGCGGGCAAGGATCAATGGATAACTCCGCTGGCAGCGGCACGATTGAGACAGAAGAACACGGCAGCCTTACCGAATATTACAAAAAAAATCTAGCACCAGTCAGAATTGATTATTATTCTAAAACAATTTTTTCAGCGCCTGATAGAAAAGTTAAAGATTGGGTATATGTAGATGTAAAAATGACCGGTACGGTTATGGGATTGACTGATGAAAGGGAAGATATAAGCATGGAAGATGCCAAAACTTTTTGTCTGCCTTTCAGCTTGGCTGGTCGGCCTTTGAAAAACGGCGCGTCTATTTCTCCTGATTCATTTTCTTTCAGTAAAAGATGCGAAGTTCCTGCGCTTAATCCGGGAGTAAGTTTTGAAGGTGACTTTGAGTTTACCTGTGATAATATTGACTACACTCAAGGGATAAATTTGCTCGAAATGTATAAATCAAAAGAAGAAATTGATCCATATTATATTGATGATGAAGGAATTTTTGATCCCCAGCAAGAGCCAAAAGAAAGAAGTGAGGTAAATGATGCATCAGCTTCCAATATAGACGAAGATAATTTTGATGCGGAATCTTCGTCCGGCGGTTCTGACTTGCGAGGCGAGTCTGAATCAGAAAGCCAGCCAACCAGCGAAGATTTGAAGAAGCAGTTGGAGGGGTTGAAAGGGGAAATTGAGGCTAGTCAAAGAGGGGAATAGTTGGAAAAATTTAATATAGACTCTAACAAAAATACTCTGGGTTACCCGTAGAGTATTTTTTTATCCCCCCCCCCTCTATCGTTTTGTGGAGGAAAGGTAGTGGAAATTTATTTTAAATTTTAAATTTTAATTAAATTTATAGCGGCTTACTTATTAATTTTAAAACAATTATGTAATATGATCTAGAAAAAAACAGTTAAATTTGGTAATGATTATTCTTCAATATTATTTTTTTTGACAATTTAGCAAAAAAGGGGGATAATTAATAAGGTGAGTTTTATTGAAATAAGCTAGAATAATCAAATATTATTGATAAATAAATAAAATAATTTTATGAAAATGTTTAACAAATCAAAGAATTTTAATGACAGGGATAATCGGGATCGTGTGCCCAAGCATCAGGCGGTTTGCGCCAAATGCGGAAAAACCTGCGAAGTGCCTTTTAAGCCAACAGGGGACAAGCCGGTTTATTGCAGCGAGTGTTTCAAGGGTAAAAGTCAAAATCAGAGAAGTTATGGCCAAAATCGGGATTATAATAGGCCGAGATGCGATGATAAAAGAATGTATCAGGCGGTTTGCAGTAATTGCGGAAAAAATTGTGAAGTGCCTTTTCAGCCATCAAGCGACAAGCCCGTCTATTGCAATGATTGTTTTGGCAAAGGCGGCAATTCGCCCAGGATTTCAGAAAGTTCGACTGGCCAGCAATTTAATGTACTAAACGCCAAATTAGATAAAATTTTACAGGCTTTAGCCATAGGCAAACCAGCTAAAGTTGAAAAAATCGACAAAGTTAAATCAAAAGAGAATAAATCAGCTCCAAAAAAAATTAAAACCGTTAAGAAAATCACAGCCAAAAAAAGCAAAAAATAGCGTAATAAAAAAAACTAAGTAAAACCTCCCACTTGATTATATGGGCTATTACTTAGTTTTTTTGGTTTTTGCTTTTTTGGGAGGTTTAGCCATTGTTCTGATGCAGCTTGTGCAAACAATTACTTTTTTGCCATTAACTTTTTTTGTTTGCAAATTAAGCTTTTGGCGCCTGATTGTTTTGATGTTTGAATGGCTTTTTTGGTTTCCTTTCAGCGGCTCCCGGCCGCAAATTTCGCATGTGGCCATAATTATTGGTTGTTTTTTAATTGTTAACTGTTAAATTGTAGCAGATATATTTTTAAAAATCAAATATTTATGTTAAGATATTAATATTATGGATATAATTGTAATCGTAATTTATATTGTTGCTTTTCTTTATTCGGTTGTTTTGCATGAAATTGCCCATGGCTTTGCAGCTAATTTGTTTGGAGACGAGACAGCCAAAGTTTCCGGCCGGCTTTCCTTAAATCCGTTGGTTCATATTGATTTTGTCGGCTCAATAATGGTGCCTTTGCTTTTAGTGCTTTCTCAGTCCGGTTTATTGTTTGGTTGGGCAAAGCCGGTTCCGGTAAATCCTTATAATCTTAAGAGGAGACCGATGTCTTATAGAATTGTGACGATAGCCGGAATTTTTACTAATTTATGCCTGGCGATTTTAGCAATAATAGTTTTAAAAATTACCACTCAAATTTTTGGCTTTGCCGAGAATAACTTAGGAGTTATTTTTTTCACTATACTTTTTCAAGTTAATCTTGTTTTAGCAATATTTAATTCTTTGCCTTTGCCCGGTTTTGACGGATTTAATTTTGTTGCAAGTTTTGAACCGATTTCCAAAATTTTGGCGAAAACTCCTCTCGGTAATCCAATGTTCATGGCAAGGTATGGATTATTAGTTTCGCTTGGTTTGTTATTTTTATTTATGCCATATATTAGTCGGATTTTTGTTATAATTTTTGGCTTATTTATCAAATTTTTTGGTATATAATTCTTTTTATTTTTTTTGATTTTTTAATAGTGTTGACTTTTCTATTAATATCAGTTAATATATTTTTGTATTGTAAACTGCCATTAAGGCAGGTTTTTAAGACTTTTATTTTTTTGCTTGTTAGTAAAATTTTTGAAACTGGCAAGTTATTTCTTTATGCCTACAATTAACCAATTAATTAGAAAAAAACGCAAATCACAAGGAAAAAAGCCGAAAACTCCGGCCTTAAGGCTTGTTTCTGATACCTTACATAGGAAGAAAAAAGAAAATCCTAAAGGATCAGGCTTTAAAAGGGGAGTCTGTGTAAAAGTAACCACAACTACTCCGAAAAAACCTAACTCCGCTTTAAGAAAAATTGCCAGAGTCAGACTTTCAAACGGCATGGAGGTAACCGCTTATATTCCCGGAGAGGGTCATAATTTGCAGGAGCACTCCGTTGTGTTGATTCGCGGCGGCAGAGTAAAAGATCTTCCGGGCGTAAGATATCATATTGTCCGCGGGGTCTACGATACTACCGGCGTTGAAGGCAGAAAACAGGGCCGAAGCCTTTATGGCGCTAAAAATGTTGGTACTAAATCAGCTAAATAGAATAAATCATTTATGAGAGGAAAAACTCCAAAAAGAATTATTAAACCGGATTCGAAATATAACAGCGTTAATATTTCCAAATTTATTAACCAAATAATGAAAAGAGGCAAAAAATCAATTGCGCTAAAGGTTGTTTATGGCTGCTTTGATATTATTAAGGAAAAAACCAAGAAAGATCCGATAGAGATTTTTGACGGCGCAATCAAAAATGTTTCGCCGGAAGTTGAAGTAAAAGGCCGCAGAATTGGCGGCGGTAATTATCAGATTCCTGTTGCCGTAACTGGAAATCGCAAAACAGCCTTGGCTTTTCGCTGGATTATTAATGCTGCTAGAGCTAAGAAAGGGGCTCCAATGAGCCAAAAATTAGCAGAAGAAATGATCGCCGCATATAATAAAGAAGGTGCTGCAATTAAAAAGCGCCAGGATACATATAAAATGGCCGAAGCTAATCGCGCTTTTGCCCACTTTGCTAGATAATAAAAGCTTTTAGCTTGTAGCTTTTAGCTTTTAGTAGGCTAACAGCTATAGGCTAACAGCTATAAGCTAAACAAAATGTCCAGAGAATATTCTTTAGAAAGAACCAGAAATATCGGGATTATTGCCCACATTGACGCCGGTAAGACAACAGTTTCCGAGCGTATTTTGTTTTATACTGGAAAAAAATATAAAATCGGTGAAGTTCATGAAGGTGGAGCCGAAATGGACTGGATGGAACAGGAAAGAGAAAGGGGAATCACTATTACGTCCGCCGCCACTACCTGCTTTTGGGCGCCAAGAGGCGATGAAGATAAAAAATGTCGGATCAATTTAATTGACACTCCCGGCCACATTGATTTTACCGCCGAAGTCCAGCGTTCGCTTAGAGTTTTAGACGGCGGAGTGGTTGTTTTTGACGGAGTGGCCGGAGTTGAGCCTCAGTCGGAAACCGTATATCATCAGGCGGAAAAATTCAAAGTTCCTTTGATGGGATTTATAAATAAAATGGACCGAACCGGAGCTGATTTTTATGCTGATTTGCAAAGTATCAGAGACAGGCTGACAAAAAACGCATATCCTATTCAGCTGCCGATCGGCGCTGAAGATAAATTTTTGGGAGTAGTCGATTTATTAAGAAAAAAAGCCTATTTTTATAAAGATGATTTAGGAAAAGAAATTGAAGAAATGGAAATCCCAAAAGATCTTAATGATCTTGTCGTTAAATATTATGACGAGCTTGTGGAAGCGATAGTTCAGCACGATGAGGCTTTGATGGATAAATATTTGGCCGGTGAAGAAATTGATTTGGAGGATTTAGTTAAAACATTAAGAAGATTGACAATTAATAATGAAATAATGCCGGTATTAGTGGGTTCAGCCTTGAAAAATAAGGGCATTCAGCTTTTGCTTAATGCGATTTGTGATTATTTGCCAAATCCATTAGATGTCCCGCCGGTTATTGGTTTTAATCCAAAAAATCCGGAAATTCAGGAAGAGCGAAAATCAGACGACAATGAACCATTCTCTGCCCTGGCTTTTAAGATAGCAGTTGATCCTTTTGTCGGAAAGTTATGTTTTTTCAGAGTTTATTCGGGAAAATTAGAATCAGGTTCATATATTTACAATTCAAGCAGCGGAAAAAGAGAAAGAATTGGCCGAATAGTTAGAATGCATGCAAATAACCGGGAGGAGCTAAAAGAAGTCTTTTCCGGAGAAATCGCAGCTGCTGTTGGATTAAAAGACACCTTTACCGGAAATACTTTATGCGATGAAAATCATCCGATAGTTTTGGAAACAATTGATTTTCCCGATCCGGTTATTCATGTTGCTGTTGAACCAAAGACAAAAGCTGACCAGGAAAAAATGGGAATTGCCTTGCAAAAACTTTCCGAAGAAGATCCTACTTTTCAAGTCAGGGGAGACGAAGAGACAATGCAGACAATTATCGGCGGAATGGGCGAACTCCATTTGGAAGTTATTGTTGACCGGATGAAGCGTGAATTTAAAGTTGAAGCAAATGTTGGCAAGCCCCAAGTTGCTTACAAAGAAACAATTAAAGGAACTGCTGAAGCTGAAGGTAAATATATCCGCCAATCCGGCGGCCGCGGACAATATGGACATTGCTGGGTAAAAGTTGAACCTCGCCAAAGAGGAGAAGGTTTTGAATTTGTCGATGATATTAAAGGCGGACTTATACCTAGGGAATATATTCCGGCAATTGAAAAAGGAATTAAGGAAGCTTTGGGCAAGGGAGTTGTTGCCGGTTATCCGATAATTGACATTTTAGCAACGGTTTATGACGGGTCTTTCCATGAAGTTGATTCTTCCGAAGCGGCTTTTAAAATCGCCGCTTCAATGGCTTTTCAAGCAGCAACAAGAAAGGCAAATCCGGTTTTGCTTGAGCCTTTAATGAAAGTTGAAGTAATTACGCCGGAAAATTTTATGGGAGACGTTATTGGAAATATTAATTCAAAAAGAGGCCAAATTGAAGAAATGAGAGACCGGGGTCAATCAAAAGTTATTGACGCCAAAGTGCCTTTGGCTGAAATGTTTGGCTACGCTACCGAGCTCAGGTCAATGACCCAGGGCCGGGCTTCGTACAGTATGGAATTTGAGAGATACGCTGAAGTGCCTAATAATGTTGCCGAGCAGATAAAAGGAGAGCGCGGTAAATAATTTGGAGGGGTGTAATAATTAATTAATAAAGGGTATTGACCCTTTGATGGCTCCTCGGCTCGAAAACAAAAAATCTAATATTTTTTGTTTCCCTCGCCTTACGTCGCCAATAAAATTATGCCCGATTCTTTAGAAAAAATAATAGAATTGATAAAAAGTACCGGTGATAACAGAGTCATTTTGGATTCAAAAGGAAATCCGGTTTATGTTTTAATGCCATTTTTTGATTACCAGAATTTAGTTAATAATCGAAAAGAAGACAATGATTTTGTTCACCAGAAAGTAAATGAAGATATTGCCAGCTGGAAAGAAGCGGAAAAAGAAATCCAATGGCCGCTTATTGATCAGTTAGATACTCCAGAAATCGGAAAAAAATCGGCCAATCAAGCGGTAAAAAAAGAAGATTTAAACCAAAAGTATTATTTTGAACCGATTGACTAATTGGTAACACAAATTATCGAAATATTTATTTTTTTAAGCTAAATTTAGAGATTAATTTGGATTACTATAATTTTTACTTTAAATTCAGTTGACAAATATTGATAATTTGTTATATACTCAAAAGTGCATTTGTAAATTAATAAATATTAAAAAATAATCGCGATCCGCCCTTGACTATCCTTCAACAGGGCTGGCTTACAAAAGATCGCAAAAGAAGGAAAAAATTATTATGGCAGATAAATTTGAGAGAATAAAACCTCATTTAAATGTCGGAACTATTGGTCACGTCGACCATGGTAAAACCACATTGACAGCAGCTATTCTGACCTATTTGACAGAAAAAGGCTTTAAAGCTGCTAAAAAATCAGTTGATCAAATTGACAACGCTCCGGAAGAAAAAGAGCGCGGT
Source organism: uncultured Gammaproteobacteria bacterium (assembly GCA_964535715.1). GTDB lineage: Bacteria > Patescibacteriota > Patescibacteriia > Buchananbacterales > UBA6539 > CAZCCC01. The sequence goes on from CAZHUO010000020.1 coordinate 9,217, forward strand.
ATTACTATTGCCACCGCCCATGTCGAATATGAAACTGATAAACGCCATTATGCCCACATTGATTGTCCGGGACACGCCGACTATGTAAAAAACATGGTTACAGGCGCCGCCCAAATGGACGGGGCAATTTTAGTTGTTGCTGCAACTGACGGTCCGATGCCTCAAACCAGAGAACATATTTTGCTAGCCAGACAGGTTGGAGTTCCGGCTATGGTTGTCTTTTTAAATAAAGTTGATCAAGTCAAAGAGCCGGAATTGATTGATTTAGTTGAGGAAGAAGTGAGAGACTTACTTAAAAAATATGAATTTCCAGGCGATGAAATACCAATTATCCGCGGTTCAGCCCTAAAGGCTTTGGAGAATCCAAAAGACGCGGAAGCCACAAAATGTTTGGAAGAATTAATGAAAGCGGTTGATGAATATATTCCCGAGCCTGTTCGTGATATTGAAAAGCCGTTTTTAATGCCGATTGAAGACATCTTTTCAATTGAAGGACGAGGAACAGTTGCTACCGGCAGAATTGAAAGAGGAATTGTAAAATTAAATGAAGAAGTTGAAATTATCGGCTTGCAAGATACTAAAAAGACAGTTGTCACCGGAGTTGAAATGTTTAATAAATCATTGGATGAAGGCAGAGCAGGCGACAATGCCGGCTTGCTTCTTCGCGGTGTTAAAAAAGAAGACATTGAAAGAGGCCAAGTTTTAGCTAAACCGGGTTCAATCACTCCTCATACTGAATTTCAAGCCGGAACCTATATATTATCAAAGGATGAAGGCGGAAGACATAGCCCGTTTTTCAAAGGCTATAAGCCACAGTTCTATATTGGTACAGCTGATGTCACCGGTGAAGTTATTTTGCCGGAAGGAACCGAAATGGTAATGCCTGGAGATACCGTTAATATAACCATCAAATTGATTAAGCCGGTTGCTTTGGAAGAAAAACATAAATTCGCTATTCGCGAAGGCGGCAGGACAATTGGTGCTGGAGTTGTTAATAAAATTATTAAATAAATTCAAAAGTTTGTAGGGGCAAAATTTCATTTTGTCCCTACAAACGTTAATAAGTTCTTTCCTAATAACATGGTAGCAATTAAGAAAATTCCGGTTTCAACAAAAAGAAAAGATGAAGAAACCGAAGACAGCAAGCAAAAAATAAGAATAAAAATTAGGGCATATGATCATAAAATAATTGATCAATCAACCCGCACTATTATGGAAACCGTTCAGCGGACTGGTGTTAGAATTTTAGGGCCAATTCCGTTGCCGACAGAAAAGAAGAAATACACAGTTTTAAGATCTTCTTTTGTCCATAAAGATTCTCGCGAACAATACGAAATGAGAATCCATAAGCGATTGCTTGATATATTTGATCCGACCCCTAAAACAATCGATTCTTTGCAAAGTTTGAATTTACCGGCCGGAGTCGATGTTGAAATAAAAATGGCGTAGCAGCTTTTAGCTGCAAGTTTGTATTTATATATATGCAGATTTACAGCTAAAAGCTAGCAAATAATCTTTGAAAGTATAGAGAAAGCTTCCTGGCTTTAAAGGAAAAACCTCTGTAAATTCAAAATGATTATTCAAGGAGATTTTAAAAAATTATTAAAAAGCCTACAATTTCTTAGTACCGCTATAAGTGGTTACAAACAGAAAGATTTAAATCTGGCTTTTTAAGGCAGGTTTTTTTATTTGCATCGGCTATTTGCTGAATTAATCTAAATAAGAAATTGATTTACCAAGATAATTATTAATAAATATGGCTAAATTCATTTTGGCGGAAAAAAGGGAAATGACCCAAAAATTTACCGAAGACGGTATGGTTGTTCCGGTTACTAAAGTGGTAGCTGGTCCTTGTGTTATTACTCAGGTAAAAGATGCAGAAAAAGACGGTTACGTTGCCGTGCAGCTTGGATTTGGCGCTAAAAAGAAATTAAGAAAATCTTTGCGCGGACATTTGAAGAAATTGGGAAATTTTCGGTATTTAAGGGAATTCAGGCTGAATAAAGACGAGGCCAAGGAATTAAAAGTGGGTGATAAAATTGAAGCTTCTGTTTTTAAAAAGGGCGATATTGTTCAGGTCTCCGGAAGCTCTAAAGGCAAAGGTTTCCAGGGGGTTGTTAAAAGACACGGTTTTCATGGTAGTCCAGCATCGCACGGTCATAAAGATCAACTTAGGATGCCAGGTTCAATTGGTGCCGGCGGTCCTCAGCACGTTTTTCAAGGTACCAAAATGGGCGGCAGAATGGGAGGAGAAATGGTTTCAGTTAAAAATTTAGAAATTATTGACGTTGATCAAAATAATAATGAAATATTTATTAAAGGCGCTTTACCCGGCGCAAAAAGCAATCTAATTTTTATTTCTGGAGTGGGAGATTTGATTATTTCCGTACCGGCTAAAGAAGAAGCTGATTTAGAAAAGCCTAAAGAAGCTGAAATAAAGAATGAAGAAAAGCCCAAAGAAGCCCAAGTAGAAGAAAAAGTTGAATTGGAAAAAGTTGAAAATTCTGTAGAAAAATAATAAATATGTTAAAAGCAATTATTTACAATAAAGATGGAAAAGATTTAAAAGAGATTGATTTAGATCCCCAAATTTTTGAAGTGGCGATAAATCCGGAACTTGTGCATCAGGCAGTTATAGCCCATCAGGCGAATAGTCGGCAAATTTTAGCCTCGACAAAAGATAAGGGCGAGGTATCGGGTGGCGGCAAAAAGCCATGGAAACAGAAAGGAACTGGACGGGCAAGGCATGGATCAATTCGTTCACCTCTTTGGCGGGGAGGCGGAATAACTTTCGGCCCGACAAACAATAGAAATTTTTCATTGAAGATAAATAAAAAAGCAAAGAAAAAAGCTTTGTTAATGGCTCTATCAAGCAAAGCGGCTGCTAAAAAAATTATTTTTGTTGATCAGCTGGAATTAGACGAAGCTAAAACAAAGAATTTTTTCAAAATTTTAGAAAACCTTAAACTTAGAAATAAAAAAGTAGATATTGCCAAAAAAGAAAAGAAAGAAAAAACAAATGTGAAAAAAACAGGCGATAAAGAAAAAAGCGTTTTAGTAATTTTGCCTGAAAAAAATGATAATATTAAAAGATCGGCTAGAAATATTTCAAAAATAAGCATAATTAATGCCCAAAGCCTTAATATTTATGATGTTTTAAAAAATCAATATATGCTGATGCCGGTTGAAGCGATTGAAATAATTAAAAAAACATTTGTTAACGCCGCTAAATAGTATGAGTTTTTTAAATAAATTTAAAAAAGAATCCCCAAAAGAAAAAGCTTTAGTCAAGCCGCAAAAAGAGATGGAAAAAAAGACGGAGAATGCTGAAAAACCCAAAGCTAAACCAATTCAAAAAATCAGCGATACTAAAATTAAGGGAAAAACCGTCCATTCTTACAAATTTTTAATTAAGCCTTTAATTACGGAAAAAGCAAGTAGTATGGGAGCGGATGGGAAATATATTTTTGCTGTCAGCCCGACTGCAAATAAAATTGAAATAAAAAAGGCAATCAGGACGGTATATAATATTGAACCGATTAAGATAAATATTTTAAATTATTCCGGCAAATCTGTTCATTACGGAAAAACAAGCGGAAAAACCAAAAATTGGAAAAAAGCGATAGTTACTTTAAAGCCGGGAGAAAAAATTGAAATTTACGAGGGAGTGTAAATAACATTTAACGATTAATACTTAACAGTTAAAATGCCGATAAGAATTTATAAACCAACTACGCCTGCTCGCCGCAAAACTTCGGTTGATACTTTTTCTGATGTTACAAAATTTGTTCCGGAAAAGAAATTAATCAAGATAAAAAAGAAAACCGGCGGACGCAATTCTTCGGGAAAAATTACTGTCAGGCATCATGGAGGCGGAGCCAAGCAGTACTATCGGCTGATAGATTACAAAGGAGATAAGTTAGACCAACAGGCAACTGTTTTGGCAATTGAATATGATCCGAATCGACGTGCTAGAATTGCCTTGGTTGCCTATGAAGACGGAGAAAAACGCTATATTATCGCACCGATAGGTTTAGAAGTCGGCCATAAGGTCTTATCTTCGAAAAATCAGATAGAAATTAAAACCGGAAACAGAATGCCTTTGGAATATATTCCGCTGGGATCACTGATTTATAATATTGAGATTGCTCCCGGAAAAGGAGCACAATTAGTCAGAACTGCCGGATCTTGTGCTAAACTAATGGCGTTTGAAGGAAATTACACTACAATCAGATTCCCGTCGGGAGAAATTAGATTGATTGACAAAAAAGCATCAGCAACAATCGGTCAGGTTTCTAATCCCGATGCAATGCACATAAGAATTGGTAAAGCCGGACGAAAAAGGCATATGGGAATTCGGCCGACTGTTCGAGGCAAGGCAATGAATCCGGTTGATCATCCTCATGGCGGCGGAGAAGGAAGTAATCCGATCGGTATGAAAGCGCCAAAAACTTTATGGGGTAAGAAGGCTTTAGGAGTAATTACCAGAAAGAAGAAGAAATATTCAAATAAATTTATTATTAGGCGTCGCAGAAAAAAAAGAAGATAATTTGTAGGTTTTAGGCAATTAGGATGCCTTAACCTAATAACTAATACCCAACAACTAATACCTAACAACTATGTCAAGAAGTCTAAAAAAAGGTCCATATATAAACGAACGACTGCTTAAAAAGCTTAAAGATCTAAAACCGGGCGGAAAAGTTATTGTTAAAACCTGGGATCGAGCATGTATGATTACGCCTGAGATGGTCGGCCATACAATCGGAGTACATAATGGAAGAATTCATGTGCCGGTTTTGATTGTTGAAAATATGGTCGGACATCGATTGGGCGAATTTTCTCCGACTAGGAAATTTATTATTCATGGCGGTAAAATGGCAAAAGATCAGGAAAGAGCAGCAGCAGCCAAAGCGGCCGAAGATAGAAACAAAGCTTCTGCCTCTGCGGAAAAAAAATAGGATAATCTATGGAAAAGAAAGAAATTAAAAAATTAAATAATAATTCGGCCAAGAAATCAATTTCTTCGGAAAAAGCCAAGGATGCAAAAAAAAGTACAGATGTAATTTCTGAAGTTACTGCCAATGCCCGCTTTATAAAGATTTCTCCGAGAAAAACAAGGCTTGTTATTGATCAGTTAAGAGGTTTAGATGTCCAAAAAGCTCTTGATCAATTGAATTTTTTAAATAAAGCGGCAGTAAGACCGGTTGTTAAGTTGATTAATTCCGGAGTGGCAAATGCCGAAAATAATTTTCAAATTGATAAAAATGATTTATACATAAAAAAAATTATTGCAAATGACGGTCCGGTGCTTAAACGCTGGCGCCCTCGAGCTCACGGCCGGGCGACAATGATCAGAAAGAAAACAAGCCACATTGAACTAGTTTTGGGAGTTCGGCTTGGTGCAAAACAAAAATTTGTAAAAAAAGAAGAGAAGAAAGGTGAAATAAAAGTAATAAAGCCAGAGGATATAAAGAAAGAAGCCCTAAAGACCCCCGGAAAAAAATCTGATAATGGCAGTACCGGAAAAGAAGGAAAAGGCTTTCTAAAGGGTGTATTTCAGCGAAAAACGGGATAAATAAATTATTAATTATAAATTAAATTTGTGGGACAAAAAGTACATCCAAAAATATTTAGAATGGGAGAGCTGTATACTTGGAATTCCAAGTGGTTTTCGCGTAAAAAAGATTATGCCAGATTTTTGCAGCAAGATATTTTAATTAAGAAATTTATTAAAAAGAAGCTTAAAGAAGCCTCAATCGCCCTAATTGAAATTGAGCGCTCCCAGACAACAGTAACGATTATAATTCATTCGGCAAAACCGGGTGTAATCATCGGCCGCGGCGGTCAGGGGGTTGAGGATTTGAAAAATAAAATTAAAAAACAATTTTTGGATCAGAAAGCCACTTTAAATATAAATATTCAGGAGGTGGCAAATCCAAATTATTCCGCCGAACTTATAGTTCAGGCAATCGCCGCTGATTTGGAAAAAAGAATTCCTTTTCGTAGGGCGATGAAACAGGCGATTGGCCGAGTAGAAAAAACTGAAGCCAAGGGTGTTAAGATCATCGTTGCCGGCCGTCTGAATGGAGCAGAAATTGCACGTTCTGAGACTTTGACTTCAGGGAGCTTGCCCTTACATACTTTAAGAGCTGACATTGACTATTCCAGGGGTGTTGCCAATACTACATATGGCGTAATAGGAATAAAGGTTTGGATTTATAAAGGTGAAGTTTTCAAAAAAGATAAAGATAAAGAAGGGCCTAAGATAAAGACAAAAAATAAGAAATAATTTATATGTTATCACCAAGGAAAGTAAAACATAGAAAATGGCAAAAAGGAGTGCTGCGCGGAAAAGCTTCTGCCGGCACAAGAGTTAATTTTGGCAAGTATGGCTTAAAGGCATTGGAGAATTGCTGGTTGACCGCCAGACAGATAGAAGCATCAAGAAGAGCAATGACCCGTTTTATAAAAAGAGGCGGCAAAATTTGGATTCGGGTTTTTCCCGACAAGCCGGTGACACAGAAAGGTGAGCAATCAACCATGGGTTCCGGAAAAGGACCGGTTGATCATTATGTCGTGGTTGTAAAACCGGGGGTTATATTGTTTGAAATGGACGGAGTTCCGGAAGATAAAGCCAGAGAGGCATTTAGACTAGCTTCACATAAATTGCCAATTAAAACCAGTTTTATTGTTAGATAATATTTATGAAATTTAAAGAATTAAAAAATAAATCCACAAATGAATTAAATAAAATTTTAGGCGAGCTTAGAAATTCATTGCGTGACATGAAATTTAAGGTTTCTTCAAATCAATTGAAGAATATCAGGGAAATCAGAGTGGCAAAAAAAACCATTGCCAGAGTATTATTGCTTTTAACAGAAAAAAAAGAAAATGAAAATAAGCTTGAAAAAAAACAAGACAATTTAGATAAGCTAAAACAGCCAGAAGATAATAAAAAATAAATATGGCAGAAGAAAAAAGCAAAAAAATAATAAAAAGAAAGTTTGAAGGAACCGTAGTCTCTGATAAAGGCGACAAAACTATTGTTGTTGCGGTGATTTCCACCAAGCTTCATCCAAAATATTTTAAAAGGTATTTTTCAACTAAAAAATACAAAGTTCATGATCCGGAAAATAAATACAAAGTCGGAGATGAAGTCATTTTTATCGAGTGCCGGCCGGTAAGTAAAGATAAAAAATGGCGGGTTCTTGGCAAAAAGGAAAAGAAGGCATAAATTTATGATTCAAATGAGAACAATGTTAAAAGTTGCCGATAATACTGGTGCAAAAAAGCTTCAATGCATCAAGGTTTTGGGCGGAACAAAAAGGCGGTATGCCGGCGTTGGTGATATTATTACGGTAAGCGTGAAAGAGGCAATTCCTCATAGCTCTGTAAAAAAGGGCGAGGTTTTGCATGCTGTAGTTGTTAGGACAAGAAAAGAAATAAGAAGAAAAGACGGTTCTTATGTAAGATTTGACGATAATGCCGCTGTTATTATTGATAAAAAAAATAAAGAGCCGAAAGGAACAAGAATTTTCGGCCCGATTGCAAGAGAACTTAGGAACGAAGGTTTTAATAAAATTATTTCTTTAGCTCCAGAAGTATTATAATTTGATTTATGAATCCCGTTAGAGGTAGTTATTAAAGTAATTTGACGGGAATTTAAGAATAACTAATAATAATTAGTAATTGAATAATAAAATAATTAATGATTGCAGGTTTCTGTACAGTATAGAATAGCCTGCCTCTAACGGGATGAATATTAAAAAAGGCGACAAAGTAAAAATATTAGCGGGAAAAGACAGGGGAAAAACCGGAAAAGTCCTGCAAGTTTTTAATAAAAGAGACAAAATATCGGTTGAAGGGGCAAATTTGCTTTTTAAGAACATGCGGCCGAAGAAACAGGGAGAAAAAGGCCAAAGGATCCAATTTCCGGCGCCGCTTCAGGCAAGCAATGTTATATTGGTTTGTCCAAAGTGCGGAAAAACAACCAGAGCCGCTTATAAAATTTTAGAAAATAAAAAGAAAACCAGAATTTGTAAAAAATGCAAAGATATAATTAGTTAGCTTTTAATTATGACAAGACTTAAAGAAAAATATAATAAAGAAATAGTGCCAGCCCTAAAAAAACACTTTAGTATAAATAACAGCATGGCTGTTGCTAAAATTGAAAAAGTGGTTGTTAATATTGGTACCGGACACGGGCTTAAGGATGCAAAATACAATGAAGTTTTTTTAAATACTTTACAGCGCATTACCGGCCAAAAACCGGTCAGCACTACGGCAAAAAAATCCATTTCAAATTTTAAAATAAGACAGGGCTTGGTTGTTGGAATGATGGTAACTTTAAGAGGAAAAAGAATGTATGATTTTTTAGATAAATTAATCAATATAACTTTGCCGCGTGTTCGTGATTTCAGGGGTTTAGACGAAAAATCAATTGATAAAAAAGGAAATTTAAACATCGGTTTTAAAGAGCATATTTGCTTTCCTGAAATAAAATCAGATGAAGTTGAAAAAATTCATGGTCTTCAGATAACAATAGTGACAAGCGCTAAAAATAAAGAAGAGGGCCTGGAACTTTTCCGCCTGATAGGATTTCCTTTTAAAAAGGAAAAATAAATTTATGGCAACAGAAGCTCAAATCGTAAAATCTAAAAAGAAACCTAAGTATTCATCCAGAATTATTAGGCGCTGTTGGCGTTGTGGCAGAAGAAGGGGTTATTTGAGGGATTTCAATTTATGCCGCATCTGCTTTCGAGAACTTGCTAACAACGGCCAAATACCGGGAATTAAGAAATCAAGCTGGTAAAGATAATACAAATATAACATTTAACAGATAATTATTACTATATATGACCGATCCAATCGCTGACATGCTAACCAGAATCCGAAACGCCTCGGCAGTGAGAAAGCCTGAGGTTTCTTTGCCTTTTTCTAAAATCAAATTCGAAATTGCGCAAATTTTGCATAAATACGGCTATATTAAAAAAGCGGAAAAAATAGAAGCCAATACTGCTGGAAATAAATTTGCTGAAATAAAAATTAATCTTAAATATTTAGGCAAAGAATCTTCAATCAGCAATATAAAAAGAATCAGTAAACCCGGCAGAAGAATATATGCATCTAAAGAAAATTTGCCGATTGTTTTAAATAATTTAGGAATTGCCGTTATTTCAACTTCCCAAGGTCTGATGACAAATAAAGAGGCTAAAAAGAAAAATTTGGGCGGTGAAGTGATTTGCGAAGTATATTAAAATTATGTCAAGAATCGGAAAACAACCTATAAATATACCAAATGGCGTAGATGTTTTAATAGAGCAGAATAAAGTAAGTGTTAAGGGTCCAAAAGGGGAATTATTTCAAGAAATTCATCCTAAAGTTACGGTTGAAAAAAAAGATAATCAAATAGTTGTAATGGTAAAAGATCCGTCAGATAAATTGCAAAAATCATTATGGGGTCTTTTTCAGAGACTGATTTTAAATATGGTTAAAGGCGTAACTGAAGGTTTTTCTAGGAAATTGGAAGTAAATGGCGTCGGTTATCGCGCCGCCTTAAATGGAAATATTTTAGATTTGCAGCTGGGTTATTCTCATCCGATTGAATTTGATATTCCCAAAGACATTGAAATTAAAGTTGAAAAAAATATAATAACCATTTTAGGTGCTGATAAGCAAAAAGTCGGCCAAATTGCCGCAGAAATCAGATTATTAAGAAAACCGGAGCCTTATAAAGGCAAGGGAATTAAATATGCTGAAGAAGTAATTATTCGGAAGGTCGGTAAAGCTGCAGCCAAAGGTTCATAATCAATAAATTTATGCCGAATAAAGAAATTATTAAACAAGAAAAGAAAGAAAGAAGAAAAGGCCGTGTGAAAGCCAAGGTTTTTGGCACGGACAAAAAACCCAGACTCAGTGTTTTTCGCAGCTTAAACCACATTTATGCCCAGTTGATTGATGATCAGAAAGGTATTACTTTAGTTTCGGCAAAAGATGTCGGTTTGAAAACCAAAGGTAAAAAGTCAGATTTGGCTTTCAAAGTCGGAGAATTAGTTGCCAAAATTGCAAAGGAAAAGAATATCGATGAAATCGTCTTTGATAAAGGAGGCAATAAATATCACGGCAGAATTAAATCGGTTGCCGAAGGTGCCAGAAAAGGCGGCTTAAAATTTTAATTTAATTTATTATGATTACAGCAAATAAACAGAAAAAACAAGGCGGCTTTTCTAAGAGAGGTTCTTATGAAAAGGAAGAAAAAGAATTTGAACAGTCAATTATTGACATTGCCAGAGTTACCCGCGTCATGGCCGGCGGAAAAAGGATGCGTTTTCGCGCTTGCGTTGTAATTGGCGATAAAAAGGGAAGGGTTGGTTCCGCTGTTGCCAAGGGGGCTGATGTGACAATTGCTGTTAACAAAGCGGTTACAAAAGCGAAAAAAGAAGTAGTTAATATACCATTATTTAATCAAACCATTCCTCATACCGTAAAAGTAAAGTATAAAGCGGCAAGAATTATGCTTAAGCCCGCTCCAAAAGGTACCGGAATCATTGCCGGTGGGGCAGTTAGGATTGTTTTGGATTTAGCTGGAGTATCAGATATCGTTGCTAAAATATTAGGCACCAATAATAAAATTAACAATGTTAAAGCAACTATTAAAGCCTTAAAAATGCTTAAAAAAATAGAACCAAGACAAAGTAAAAAAGAAGAGTCAAAGGCTGGGATAAAGGAAAATAAATAGTTAATTTATAAAAATAACATTAAATAAGTCAAATATGACGGAATTAAGATTACACGATTTAAAAAATAATAAAAACGTTAATCACAAAAAAAGGCGGGTTGGCCGAGGAAATGCATCGGGCAGAGGAACTTATAGCAGCCGCGGTCTTAAGGGCCAAAGATCCCGCTCAGGTGGAAAAAGAGGTCTAAAACGCAGGGGTTTAATAAATCTTTTGAGAAACAAGCCGAAAATTGGCGGTTTTAAAAGTTTAAAGCCAAAAATGGTAACCGTAAATTTAGACAAGCTTGATACGTGTTTTAATGAAGGCGAACTGGTTAATGCCAAAAAATTAATAGCTAAAAATATTATCAGATCCGCAAAGTCGGGATTAAAAATATTAGGCGATGGCAAGTTGAATAAAAAATTGACTGTTTATGCAGACGGTTTTTCAGAATCGGCAAAAAAGGCTATAATAGAAGCAGGCGGCCAAGCCCAGACAATAAGTAAAAATAAGAAATAAGTCAAGATAAAATAATTTCTTATCTGGACTTATCTAGACTTATTCTCTTATTCACTTAATATTATGTGGTTTAAAAAAATAATTCAAATTTGGAAAATAAAGGATTTGCGAAACAGCATTCTTTTTGTTTTATCTATGCTGTTTATTTTCAGGGTTGCCGCCCATATTCCGATACCGGGAATTGATACTCAGGCGCTAAAACAATTTTTCAGTTCCAACCAGCTATTGGGAATTATGAATATATTGTCCGGAAGCGGAATGGAGAATTTTTCCGTTGTTGCAATGGGAATCGGGCCTTATATTACGGCTTCAATTATATTTCAGCTTTTAACGATGATTATTCCAAAACTTGAAGAAATTTCCAAAGAAGGTGAAGCCGGTAGAAAAAGAATAAACCAATGGACCAGGATGCTTGCAGTTCCTTTGGCTGCAATGCAGGGCTATGGAATGATAGCTTTATTAAGCCGTTCGGCCGGCAATGTTTTTGGTGATCTCAGTCCCTGGCGGCTTTTTATGATAATTTTGACTACAACCGCCGGCACTATTTTTTTAATGTGGATTGGAGAACTAATTTCAGAAAAACATATCGGAAATGGCATCTCCTTAATAATCTTTGCCGGCATTGTTTCGCGTCTGCCTTCTTCTTTACAGCAGACTATAGTTACATTCAACAAAGACCAGCTTCTTACTTTGGGACTTTTTATCGTTATTGCAATTATAACAATAGTTGGCGTGGTTATTATTACTGAAGGCCAAAGAAATATTCCGGTTTCTTATGCAAAAAGAGTCAGGGGAATGAAAATGTATGGCGGATCAAATACGCATCTGCCATTAAGGGTTAATATGGCCGGAGTAATTCCGATTATTTTTGCGATTTCAATAATACTTTTTCCGCCGATGATTGCCCAATTTTTTCTTTCGGCAAAGACCCAAATTTTAGTTACGATTTCAGAAAAGGTAATTGAAATTTTCCAAAACCAAATTTTTTATGGAGTATTATATTTTGTTTTGGTTTTTGGTTTTACTTATTTTTATACCGAAGTCGTTTTTCATCCCGATCAGATTTCAGAAAATCTGCAAAAGCAGGGTGGGTTTATCCCGGGAATTAGACCCGGCCGCCATACTGCCGATTATTTAAAAAATACCACCAACAGGATTATTTTGGCCGGTGCTTTGTTTTTAGGAATTATTGCAGTATTGCCCTTGGCTTTAAAGGGAATTTTTCCAACTGTGACAACTTTGGCAATCGGCGGTACAAGTTTATTGATTGTTGTTTCTGTTGTTATTGAGACATTCAAGCAAATAGAGTCTCAGCTGACAATGCGCGACTACGAAGGTCTTTAATTAGCTGGTATCTTCAAGATTCTTTAAAGCTTAATACTAAGCTAATATATGGGATTATTCTCTTCGAAAAAAATTTTTACAAGCAGCCAGCAAATAAAAGATGCATTGTTTAGGATAAAAAGCCTGGATTATCGGCAAAAGCCAAGTGTTTATGAAGCTTTAATCAGAGAGCTTGACGACGGAGGAGTGACAAAAGAAGAAATTATAAGAGTGGTCAGAGAACTAAGGGAAAAAGGAGAAATATCAGAGATTGATAGAAAAAATTTATTGGAATTAATTAATTAGGATTTAGGTCTTATTTTTTTTGAATATTTTTATGAAAATTATCGTATTTGGCCCTCAAGGTTCAGGAAAGGGAACGCAAGCCGAATTAATAGCCAGAAGACATGACTGGCCATATATATCGACCGGCGATATTTTTCGTTATCATCTAAAGAACGAAACCGATCTTGGTAAAAAAGCTAACGAATATATGAAAAACGGAAGCCTGGTGCCTGATGAGCTTACTAATGAAATAGTGAGAGAAAGAATAAGCCGCCCTGACTGTGCCTTGGGATTTGTTTTGGATGGTTATCCAAGAAATAAATCACAGCTTGAATTTTTAGACAAAGTTTCAAAAATCGATTTGGCAATTGTTATTAATCTAAGCAATGAAGAGGCAATTAAAAGGCTGTCAGGAAGACTTGCCTGTAAGTGCGGCTTAAGCTATCATGTTGATTTTAATCCGCCAAAAAAAGAAGGAGTCTGTAATAAATGTGGAGAAAAGCTTTTTCGGCGGGAAGATGATAATTTTGAAGCGATAAAAAAAAGGCTTGAGATTTATCATCGGGAGACTAAGCCGCTTTTGGATAGTTATCAAGAAAAGGGAAAATTGTCTTCAGTCGATGGATCAAAAAGCATTGAAGAAGTTTATCGGCAGATAGAAGAAATAATTAATAGTAATAAATTAAAAAATTAAAGTACAGCTTCACGTTAATTTTTTATTTTATTATTTTTTTAATTTTTTAACAACCATGGTTACCATAAAAAAACCTGAAGAAATAGAAATATTAAGGGAAGGCGGAAAAATTCTTGCCGAAGTTTTGAACCAAGTAATTTTAGCCGCAAAGCCCGGAGTTAAAACAATTGAACTTGATCAAATAGCAGAAAGATTAATAGCTGAGAAGGGCGGAGTACCTTCTTTTAAAAATTATCGAAGCAGGCAAGGAGATCCGGCTTTTCCGACAACCCTTTGCACTTCTGTAAATGATGAGATTGTTCATGTTCCGGCTTCTGATTATATGCTTAAGGAAGGCGATGTCTTAAATATTGATATCGGAATGAGATATCCCGCGGAAAACGGTTTTTATACCGATATGGCAGCAACCGTTGGAATAGGCAATATCAGCCGATTGGCAAAAAAACTTATTAAAGTGACTAAAAAATCACTGGATTTGGGCATAATGCAAATAAAGCCCGGAAATCATATTTCCGACATATCAAAAGCGATTCAGGATTATGCTGAATATAATAATTTTTCAGTCATTCGCCAGCTGGTAGGCCATGGAGTCGGCTATAAAGTCCATGAAGATCCTAAAATTCCAAACTATGTTGATAAAAGAGAAACCGATATAGAACTAAAAGAGGGGATGGTTTTAGCTATTGAACCGATGGTAAGCGCCGGCCACTATGCTATTAAAACCATGGAAGATGAATGGAGCGTTGTCATGGCCGATGGCAGTCTTGGAGCTCATTTTGAGCACACGGTGGCGGTAACTAATAATGGATACGAAATTTTGACATTAATTTAAAAATTTTGAATTTTTGCGCCATAGGCGAATCCTTGGCTACATCCGCCTTTGGTGGAGAATATTTATTTAATATTACAATTTAGAATTTTTGAAAATTAAGTCATTAAAAATTAAATCTGCGCCAAAGGCGCATCTACTGTACATCTCCGCCATAGGCGGATAAGCGCCTCTGGCGAAAAATTAGAATTTAGAATTTAATTATGTCTATTCTTGGAATTGATTACGGTGCCCCAGCACTAAATTCCGCAAGATATTCAGATTTATTGGCGACGTAAGGCGAGGAAAACAAAAAATATTAAATTTTTTGTTTTCGAGCCGAGGAGCCATTAAAGGGTCAATACCCGAAAGCGCTCCGTCGCCAAAGCTGCACTTTTTCCAGCTTTGGAGCGTCGGCGACTTGCTGCGGAAGAAGTGGGCGGAGCGCGTCGTCGCCAAAGCGGCTTTGACGCGTCGGCGACTTGCTCCGCGGTTAATACCCTTTATTTAATTTTTTTGTTTGGGCGCGGATTCTCCTTCGGCTTACTTCTATTAAATATTAAAGTTTTTTATTGAATTAGTGCTGGGTGAGAAGACTTGTAAATTAGTTTAAATAATATTTATTTGTTTATTATATGGCAGTATTGGGTATCGATTACGGTGCCAAAAAAATCGGTTTGGCGATTTCTGACGAACAAAACAAAATTGCTTTGCCTTTTGATATTCTTATTAATCTAAGCAAGTCGGAAATTTTAGAGAAGATAAAAGAAATTTGTCAGAAACACAGCATAAGTCAAATTATTGTCGGCGTGCCGATTTCTTTTTCACGCCAAAAAAAAGAAGCACTTTTTCGAGAAGTTGATATGCAAAATAAGCAAGTCAAAGAAATTTTATCTTTTATTGATTGGATTAAAAAAAATATTGACTTGCCGCTTGAAATTGAAGATGAGCGCTTAAGCACAAAGATGGCAAATGGCCTGCGCAAAGGTTTAGTTAAGAAAGGCCATGATGATGCCGTGGCGGCAATGTTGATTTTACAAAGCTATTTGGATAAAGGGATTAATAAAAGCTTATAAAAGCGAGTAAGAGTAAATTAGAAGTAAATTAAGCTAACTTTAATTTACTTTTTGCTAGCTTCTAATTTACTTTTTATTAGCTTACATTATGACTTATCAAACTCAGGGTATTATTCTTAAAAAAATTGATTTTAGAGAAGCTGATCAGCTTTTTAGTATTTATACGGAAAATAAGGGAAAGATTTTAGCCATAGGGAGGGGAACAAAAAAAATTCAAAGCAAGCTTAACTGCAGCCTGCAATATTTTTCCGTACTTGACTTGATGATTGCACCGGGAAAAAATTATGATCATATAGCCGGAGTATATTTAGCAAATAATTATAAAAAAATTCAAAAACAGATTAAAAAAGTCATATTGGCGTCTTTTGGCTTAGAGTTGATCGAAAAGCTTACGACGCTTGGAAATTCGGACAGAAGGATTTTTATTTTGTTAAAAAGGTATCTTGATGCAATTGATAGTAATGATTTCAGCGACAGGGAATGGCAGCTGGTTAAAAACGCTTTTTCGGTCAAATTTTTAGACTTGCTTGGATTAAATCCGCCAAGTGAAATTGTTTCCAACCCCATAAAGCTTAATATTTTTTTAAAAAATCAGCTTGATTTCGAATTAAAAACTGAAAGATTTTTGTCAAAAATATTCATTTTGGCTAATTAAAAAATCAATATTGACTAATATTTTTATTTTTGTTATTCTTTTGTGAAGGAGGGTTGTTAAGATCTTTGACAACCTAAAATTAAGACGGCAAGGCCGTATTTTTTTTGTGTTAAATTAGCCATTTTTTTGTTTTCGGATAAACCAAAAAGGAGGTTTCTATGTCAGATAGAGATTTTATCAGTTTTGATTTACCAGGCATGACCAGGGAACAAGCAAGGAGTCGGGTTATTAGAATTATTATTCAAGCGCTTCGGCAAGTAGTTTATTATGCCAAACGCAACGATCCGCCGCCGCTTGATCCCAATAGAACGGTTTATGTTGAAACTCTTTTTGAAGAAGCAAGCACCAGGACTAAAAAGTCTTCTGAAACCGCAGGGAGACGCCTTGGCTGTGAAATAATGTCCGGAATCACATTTACTGAAAGTTCTTTGCTTAAGAACGAAACCCTTGAAGACACAGTGACAATGCTTCGGCAGAATTTAGCCGATATCGTCGTTGTCAGGACAAAAACAGAAGGCGTCGGGCTTTGGTTGGCTTCGGAAATTCGCCGGCTTGAAGTGGCGAAAAATTGGATTTTTCCAGGAATGTCGGTTGTAATCGGCGGTGAAGGGACATTGCATCATAATACCCAAGTAATGCTGGATATTGTCGCTATAGTATGCTGTCAGCTTGGCGTTCGCAGTATGGACCAAACGCAAATTTTGGAAGATATTTTTTTCCGTACTGATGCTGAAAAATACCTCGAAGAAAAAATAGTTTCTATTTTGGATAATTTGAAGCTGGCGTTCGTCGGCGATGCCAAATACAGCCGAGTGGCGCATTCTCATGTAAAGTTTGGCAGGGTATTCAATATCCAGTTTCTTTTTGTCGGACCGAAAGAATTTCAGCCCCCCTCATGGTGGCTTAAAGGAGTTAATGCTTCGATTAGCGACAACTTGTCTGATGCTAAAGATTGGGATTATGTATATTTTTTAAGAACTCAAATGGAAAGGTTGACCGGTACTCCGACTAATCCCGGGATAATGAGCGTAAGGGAAGCACGCAGGCTGATTGAACCTTTGCATGCAACATTGGAATTTGTTGAATCTTGCAAGGGCTATATTATGCACGCCCAGCCCCGCGATTCCGAAGATCAGATTGTGCCAGATAGCCTGAAAGATCACGATAAGGCCATAATTTTAACGGCTTCGGCAATAGGTGTTCCCACCCGTGAAGCAATTTATATTGATTGCTACAGGCATCAGCATGAAAAGGGACCGGTATTTGAAATTCCTCCGTTTGATTTTCAAATGGAATGGGTTTTAAAGCGTGAATGGTGGGATGATCATCACAACGAGCTTGTTGGAAGATATGCCGGAAAACAAGGTATTGTCCAAGCCATTGAAAACGGATTTGCCTTAGACAGGATTGAGTCGTCTCTTGTGATGGTCCATGATCAGATTCTTTTTGAAGATGGCGTTTATAGCCAGCCCGGCGGACAAATTTTGCCCGGCCGGCGGCTTGATTCTCCGTCAATGGGTCGCCTGAAAGGAACAATATGGCTTTGGGATTATAAAATTCCGCCGGCTTTGGCGGCAAAACACGGAGTAATTTCGGCTTGCTGTCGCCTCAGTCATATGGATAAAAGAGGTGAAAAGGCTGATGATCAAACAACCAAGGGTTATACCCGGGTTGAATATCCCTTGCCGCCTTTTATTGAAGGCACGTTTGACTGCCTTAATCCTAATTGTATTACTAGACGCAGCAAATCAGTTGTTCCGGTTTTTGTAGTGGAAGGCAAAAAAGGCGAGGTTGGCAAAGACAACTGGCCGACTTGCGGCTTAAGCTGCATCTATTGTGGATATCCGATGTCTGTCGAAGAGGCAGTTAAAAGCCGTTACGGGTATCTTATTAAGGAATAAAATTTCACCGCAGTGAATTCAATTACTGCGGTTTTTTTATAATCATTGTCTGAATACCGTGATCTTTAGTGCACAAATTATAGGCAGTTATAAAAAAATGCAGGATTACTCATTATGAGATCCTGCTTTGGTGGTGGATGTGAAAAATTAGGGATTTTGCCAGTCAATGATGGCATCAGTAAAAGTGGTAAAAAAGAATACATTGGTTTCTCCTTCTCTTTGTGTCTCAATACGGCATTGAGATTTAAATTTGCCATCTTGCTGATTTAGGTTTCTTATGCCATTAATTCTGGCATCTCCTTTTAAAAGGATTAAAAATTCTTCATAAGAAACCTCACAGCTTCCCCCTGCTCTTTCACATCGCTGTATCAAGTCCAATACATTACACATTATTATCACCTCCATTCGTTTTGTTTAGTTTGGACTTTATATTAAGGAACAGTATCTAGTAAGCTCTTATAATAGTGCAAAATTCAAATTTTGTCAAGTCTTGCGTAATGGGCCAATAGCTTGGCAACACCTAAGGTATAATAACCATATGACTAAT
>CAZHUO010000021.1:0-25171 GCA_964535715.1 uncultured Gammaproteobacteria bacterium
TTTTGACATATGCCACTAGATTAGCAGAAAGTGCAATATGTGTGTGCACATTACCAAAGATGCTTTAAACAAAGCTGAAATTATGTTATAATAAAAAAAAGTCATTTTATGGCAAAATTATTACCCATAAAAATATACGGCTGCCCGATTTTGCGTGAAAAATCAAGATCGCTTTTATCGGAAGAGTTGCAAAAAAAAGAAATTAAGCAGCTTTTTTTGGATATGGAAAAAACCATGATCGAAAAAGACGGAATTGGTCTGGCTGCCCCGCAAATAGGCCAAAATTTAAGGGTTGTAGTTATTAACAGCAAGGATGGTTCAATAATTTTAGTTAATCCGAAAATTTTGAGAAAATCGTGGAAAAAAGAGATTATGGAAGAAGGCTGCCTCAGCTTGCCGGAAATTTTCGGCTTAGTTAAGAGATCCAGCAAAATTTCATTAGTTGGTCTTGATAGGAACGGGAAAAAAATAAAATTTAGAGCATCTGGCATGTTTGCCAGAGTGATTCAACATGAAATTGACCATTTGGACGGGGTTTTATTTATTGACAAGGTAAAAGAGATTACTAAAGGCAAAGAAAAGCTTAAGAGCCTGGAACGTAGAACATGAAACATGGAACATATTTGGTTTAGAAAATATTATGTGTTTCATGTTGTATGTTTCATGAAAATAATAAGCCAAAAATAGTTTTTCTTGGTACGCCGGAATTTGCACTGCCTTCTTTGGAGGCGTTGATTAAAAACGATTTGGCGCCGGCCTTAGTTGTGACTCAGCCTGATAGAAAAATTGGCCGGAAGCAAAATTTCGTTCCCCCGCCGGTTAAGGAAATGGCTTTAGCAAACAGTTTAAAAGTAATTCAACCCAAAAATAAAAAAAAATTGGCCGAAATTTTGAGCAGCCAATTTTTTGATGTCGCTATTTTGGTTGCCTATGGCATGATTATTCCGGATGAGATTATTAATAAGCCTAAATATGGTTTTCTAAATTTACACCCCTCCTTGCTTCCCAAATATCGCGGTTCTTCTCCAATTCAAACGTCATTGCTTGATGGTGAAGAAAAAACAGGCATCAGTATTATTAAATTGTCTAAAGCTGTTGATGCCGGGCCGATTGTAGCACAAAAGGAAGTCAAAATTTTGCCTACTGACAATGCTCAAACATTGCATGATAAATTAGCAAAAGCCGGTGCGGAATTGCTGGTAAAAATTTTAGCCGATTATTTCGCCGACAAAATTAAGCTGTCAATTCAGGATGAGTCAAAAGCAACGTTTACCAAGATTATAAATCGCGAAGACGGACAGATTAATTGGCAAAATAATGCCCAACAAATATTCTGCCAATTTAGGGCTTTTTTTCCTTGGCCCGGAGTATTTACCTATTTAGCCGGAAAACGCCTTAAAATCGTAAATTTAAGCGTTATAGGGGGTAATTTTGGGGCTAATTTAAGTACCGGAGAAGTGTTTTTAGGTTTAGACGGTGAGCTTCTGGTTAAATGCGGCCAGGGCGCAATTAAGCTTGAAAATGTTCAGTTGGAAGGAAAAAAAGAACTGCCCGGCAAAGAGTTTTTGCGCGGGCAGAAGGATTTGCTTGGGCAAGTCTTAAAATAGTAAATTAATAAATTAAAAAATAATAAAATAAAAAATTAAAGCATAATTTTACCTTAATTTGTTAATTTCTTAATTTTTTATTAAATAACTCCAGCCTGCTTGCCAGGCTTTTTTGTTTCGCCAGTCAGTGGCAATCGCTTGCTCCCAAGTTTTTCTGTGTAAAATTACTTCCAAAGCCAGCTGTGGCGCCTGATGGGCAACTAATGCAATATTTTTACCGTCATGATTTTTTTTAAGAAATTCCAAAAAGTAACTAATTCTTTTTTCCACATCAAGATAGCTTTCGCCGTTAGGGAAAGGCTTTTTAATATAATCAGTCAGGCTGATTTTGAAATCATCCGGCTTTTGAGTAAAATCGCCGTAATTAATTTCCCGTAATCTTTCATCATGGATAATTTTATATCCTTCGCCAAAAGTCAGTCGGGCTGAATCAATAGCTCTTTTTAGATCCGAACAAAAAATCAGATCAAATTTTTTATCATTGATTATTTTACCAAGTTCCCTTGATTGTTTGATGCCCAGCTCTGAAAGCTCTACGTCCGCCCAGCCGCTGGCTAAGTTTTTTTCATTATCAACGGTTGTACCGTGAACAAAGTAAGTAATTTTAATTGACATTATTTAATGACTTTAACGCCTTTTTGTAATAGGGTTTAGCAAGTTTTTTAGTTTTTGATGAAGACATCCTGTTATACATATAATCAAGTTTGTATTTGACTTTATCATAACCAAGAGTTTTAACATATTTTGATTTTATATGAGCGGGCTTTTCTAAATAGCTTAAGCTGTCGCCATCTTTAATTAAATCAGATTCATTGTCTCCCCCATCTTCATGATGAGAAATTAACTTATAAATTTTTTAATCTTATTTAACATTGTTGACACATTTTTCATTTAAAATCGATGAGACTAGCATAATATAGCCGATTCCCAAGGGGTGGTTTAAATAAGGCGAAAAGATGTTTGTTACGCATAGCGCTACTAATCCAAAAATCAAGCCTATCTGTAGCGGTTTGAAAATTGAAAATTGAAAATTAAAAAGTCCCTTAAAAAATATTTGAACTATTAAGGCCAAATAAATCAATAATCCCACCACCCCAACCTTTAAGGCAATATCCAAGTATCCCCATTCAAAAGCATACGTCGTGTAAATGCCATTACTGCCAGAATTTATTATTCTTGGGTCATTGCTTTGATAAGTAATCTGCTTTCCAAACCCATAGCCAAATAAAGCTTTTTGGCTGATATTACTAATCAAAGGCTGAAGCTGATTCAGCCGGCTGGTACTGGCCGGTTCGGATTCCAAATTAGAAAATCGGCTAAAAATAATATTATAGTCAAAACTGCCGATTATAAGCTGAGCAATAATTAAATTACTTATTAAAATCGACCCTAAAAAAATAATCAGAAAAAAAGTTTTTTTTAGTCGATAATTTAAAATCCACCAGGCATAAATAATTAAGAAGAAGATGGCTACTATGGCGCCGACCCAAAAACTTCTTGATTGGCTGATAATTACCGCCGATGATGTCAAAAAAAGATATAGAATATACGGCAAATATTTAGTCCACTCTTTTATTTTGAATTCAGCCATTAAAATAAACAGAACGATAAAAAAACCGATCAGGCAATAAACATGGGATTGAAAAAATATCCGATATATCTTTTCATAGATATGAGTTATTTCCCCTACACCGCTTAAGCGAATCCAGCGGTAGTATGGATCATTCAGTAAAACGATTCCATGGGAAAATAAATACAAAATTGCTATTGTTTTTAAACTAAGCCAGGTTGTTGAGGCAACTAAAATTTGCAGTATAATGTTAAAATTATTCTTTTTTATGACAGTTAAGAAAATCGGCAGCAAGGCAAAATATAACCACCCATTAATATCAAAAAAGGCGTTGCTAAATCCATTGCGAATTAAGCCGTTGATCGCGCCAATTAGAATGATAAAAAATAAAGCTAAATAAGAAAATAGAAAGTAGAAATTAGAAAATAGAATTTTTTTGCTTTGTATCAGGGAATCTTTTTTGTTGATTAATATTTTTGTTAGCCAAATTGAAAAAATAATCAAAAATAGTGCCATCCTGATTGATAATGAAATACCACTCGTTTCAAAACTAAAAAGATAACCGTGGCCGCCAATAAAAAGTTCCGCCAAAATTATGTAAAGGCCGTATTCCAGCTTATGGATTGCTGTAATTATCGTACCAATAATAATTATAAAAAAAGCTATTTTTCCAAAGCCAGGGAGTAAATGGCTTAATAATGACGAAATTTCAAATAATGCCAAAAAAACAAAGGTTATTATAAAAAAATTTTTAAAAATTTTTGCTATCATATACATATTTTAGCCCAGAGACGCTAAAAAAACAAATAAAAAACCCCAATCCGGCAGCCTTTATTAATGGTATGGTTTTGCCGAAAAGGGGCGAAAATTTATTATATTTGGTGGTTGCCAGCCAGCCATTTCGATTTGAGCAGTTTTCCCCTCCTTTCATTTCTAGCCTCTTAAAATAAGCGGGTTAGACTTCTTTTAAAGCTAGCAGTTGAAATTTTTTGGATCACCGCCTTTCTCTGGGGCCGGACCAAAACTTACCCGGCCATCATAGTATTTGTTTTCTTCCATGACTAGCAGGCCCTTTTGGTTCACTGCGATAAAGCCCAATTGCTTATCGCTGTATAAAAAAATAATATACTACTTATATAAAAAAGTCAACTTATCTAAAGCCGTGTTTTTTCAGGTAATACCAGGCACTATTAAAAAAAATTTTTTGATTTTTTAATGCTAGTTGCTGCTTGAAACTTTGGCCGCCATGATGAATTATTGAAGCGTCGGAAACATACCAGACTTGCCAGCCGGCATTTATCGCCCTTTTGCACATATCAACTTCTTCAAACCAGATAAAAAATTTTTCATCAAAAATTCCTATTTGATCAATTAGCTGTTTTCTGATTAAAAAAAATGATCCCGCCACTTGTTCAACCGGCTGGGTAATTTTGTAATTTAAATCTCTAGCCAAATATTTGTAAAGAAAAGAAATTTTTGGAAGGATCTTGGCTATTTTTGTCAGCAATATTAGTATTATGAAGAGATTTGGAAAACGCCTGACTGACGGCTGAAAAGTCAAATCAGGATTAAGATGCTTGCAGCCGGCAATTCCGATGTTTTCATTTTTTTGCATAAAGTTAACCATTTTTTGCAGTGTTCCATCTATTATCTCAGTATCCGGATTCAAGGCTAAAATCAAATCTCCGCTGCTTGCCAAAATTCCCTGGTTGTTTGCTTTGGCAAAGCCTAAGTTTTTTTTATTTGCAATAAGCTTGAATTTTGGAAATTCTTCTTTAACCATCTCAGCGCTATTGTCGGATGAAACGTTGTCAACAACAATTACTTCTATATCAAGATCACCTTGAAATTTCAAAATAGAATTAAGACATTTTCTTAACAGTTTTTCTACATTCCAGGATACAATGATGATTGAAAGCTTAGAAGATTGCATTTATTAGGAATTAGGAATTAAGAATTAGGAAGCATAACTTTTCAATTATGATTCATAATTCATAATTCATTATTCTAATCTACTACTTCTTCTTTATTTATATATTTCCATTTTCCTTCAGGCAGATCGCCAAGCTCTAAATTGCCTACTTTAACTCTTTTTAATTTA
The DNA here is from genome assembly GCA_964535715.1 of uncultured Gammaproteobacteria bacterium. Lineage (GTDB taxonomy): Bacteria > Patescibacteriota > Patescibacteriia > Buchananbacterales > UBA6539 > CAZCCC01. The sequence goes on from CAZHUO010000021.1 coordinate 5,279, forward strand.
ACAACCGTATAGCCCAGCCTACCAAGCATTCTTCGGATTTGTCGGTTTATACCTTCTTTAATTATAATTATAGCAGATTTGTTTTTTGCCATTGGAATTTTTGCCCCGGCAAGTTTTTTTCCGTCAATAATCATTCCCCTTTTGATTTTGTATATATCTTCCAACTTAAGATCCTGATCTAAGACGACAAAATATTCTTTTTGCCCGCCATAGCGAGGATGAGTAATTGTGTTGGCGAATTCGCCGTCGTTAGTAAGTAAAAGCAGGCCGCATGAATCTTTATCAAGCCGACCGACCGGAAAAATTCTTTCCTTGGTTTTTACTAATTTGAGGACGGATTTGCCTTGTTCATTACTGGTGCTGCTGATGTAGCCGATGGGCTTGTTTAAGGCAATATAAATTTTTTCTTTATTGATTGAAACTTTTCTGCCGTTGTACTCCACTTCGTCTACTGCCTCATTAATTTTTGTTCCCAATTCAGTTTCGATATTTCCGTTTACTTTTATTTTTCCAGCCAAAATCAGCTCCTCGGCCTTTCGGCGGGAGGTAATTCCGGCTTCAGCTAAAAATTTCTGCAATCTAATCATACTATTTATTCCATTTCCAATAATTAACGAGTAATTCCTTTAAAGTTGGATGAAATAAATTTTTAATATTATTTTTATCCAATTTTTGCCATTTGTATGACGAATGCTCGTCAGATATTATTATTTTTCCAGATAAATATTTTGCTTCAAATAAAATATAAAAAGTGCAATTGCCGCTTGGAAATCTGTATTTACTCAAAGAAACCGGATCAGGCCTTAATTTATATTTTACTTCTTTTCCCATTTCCTCTTTTATTTCGCGATCAATTAATTTATGAAAATCAATTTTGATTTCATTTTTGTTGATTCTTCCGCCTGGTAAATCATAAAAGCCCATAAAGTGTTGGCCAGCATTAGCTTTCAAAATCAAATATTCTCCAGCTCGTTTTTTTAAAAGTATTTTTAAAGAGATTTTAAATTTTTGCGGATCTTCAGTCATAAATTATGTTTTTCTTTAATTATTTTTTCAGCTTGTTTGTATTTTTTTACTTTCTTTAGCCAAGGCAGCTTATAGGCAAAACTTGGCAGCCAGCTGCTCATTGTGCCGCCTGACTTTACTTTAAATAATATTTTATCAATCCAGACTCCTTTGTGGCCATTTTCAAGCATCGTAAGCCATAAATCCCAGTCCTGGAATTTATTTAATTTTTGATCAAATCCAAGAAAATGTTTTTTGCGAATTAAAGAAGTTGTGTGGATATATGGCATTTTTTTTAATTTTTCAGCATCAAAGGAAAAAAGCTTGAATTTTTTAAAACCAAATTTGAAATTGCAATATGAGTATGATGCTTGAGGATTGGTTTGTAAAGCGGAATATAAATTTTCAAGCATATTTGGTTTCATGATAATGTCGGCGTCGCAAAAAATAATATAAGGCGAATTTGCCAGTTTGGCGCCGGCATTGCGAGCAGATGGCGCCCCTTGGTTTTTTTGTTCAATAATAATGATTTTATTATTATATTTTTTTAAAATTTTACCGCTTTTATCCGTTGATCCGTCATTTACTGCAATTATTTCAAAATTATTGTGCGTTTGACTAAAGATACTCTCCAAGCAATTTTGAAGAGTTTTTTGAGCGTTGTAGACGGGAATGATGATGCTTATTTTTTCCATTCAAACAATAAAATTAGAAATTACTTTAATATTTCCATGATTTTTTCCGTTTGTTTTTTCCAGTCAAAATCATCAATAACCCGGTGCATCCCCTGCATACCAAGTCTATTGGCATAAGCTTTGTCAGTTAATAATTTTATTGCAGCATCAGCGATTTCATCTGTGTCTTCCGGCTTTACTAAAATGCCTGTTTTTCCATCAATTATTGCTTCCGGTACTCCCCCACTTTTGCCGCCGATTACCGGTTTTCCAAAAAGATTTGCTTCAAGATAGACAATGCCAAAGCCTTCAACGTCGCCGTTTGAAAGCTGTCTGGCCGGCATTATAAAAGCATCTGATATATTAAAAAAAGCGGAAAGATAATTTTGATCTACGGCTCCCGTAAATTTGACATAATCACGCAAGGCAAGTTGGTTAATCAATTTTTTTAGCCTGTCTGCATCAGGTCCTGCACCAACAATTAAATATGTTAGATTTGGCACATATTTTATTATTTTTTTAAGCGATTTAATCACCATATCATGGCCTTTTCTTTCTATAATTCTACCGACAGTTAAAAGCACTTTTTTATTGTCTAAGCCGTATTCTTCCTTAATTTCTTGAAGCCGCCATTCCGGTATATGATTTGGTCTCATATTCGGGCAGGGATGAACCACTATCACTTTTTCAGGATTAGCGCCGAGTTTTATAAGCTCATCTTTGGTAAAATGGCTGTTTGCGACTATCGCTTTTGCTTCTTTGATTATTTTTTTTAAAATCGTTTTTTTGCGCATGAATTTTTGAGGCAGCATTATATCCAATCCGTGGGCGTAAAAAATGTAAGGAATTTTTTTTCTTTTTTTATACCACAAAGCCAAAGTTCCGATCGGCAGAATTTGGCCGGCTTGAATCAACTCGATGTCGTGTTTTTTTGCAATACTATTGAAATGCTTGATTATTGATATCCATTTTACCGTTGAAGCAATTTTTAGCACTCCCAGTAAGCCTTTTGGTGAAAGTTTTTCGGGAAATTTGTTAAGCAGGTTTTTCCTGATAATTGGAAAGTTTTGTCTTTTGTCGAAATTGTCATCCCCTGCTTGTTTGGGCGCTAAAACGGCGATTTTGTCTCCGGGCAAATTTTTGCAGACATTATAATAAAAAGCCGCCACCCCGCCGAGGTTTGGAGGGAAGTCTATGGTGACAAACAAGCTTTTTTTTATTTCATTGTTCATTAGTAATTAAAAATTAGTAATTAGAAATTTATTATTTAAGTCCTTTCTTTGCCAATTCACTTACTTCAGCAAAACTAAATCCCTTAAGTAAATATAGGCTTCCAAAATATAACATTACCCCAAAAGGTATTAGCATTATCATATGAGAGTAAGGCTTTATTAAATATATTCCTATAATCATTATAATACTGGCAGCTGTTGATTTGAATACTATTTTAATTACTGCCGAATAATCTATAATAATGGTGGTTTTAACCCAAAATAAATCCAAAAATAAAAGAATAGAATTAGTAATAAAAAAAGTAATGCCAGCTCCGAAGAAACTCAGCTTTGGAATTAATATTAGATTAAGAGATACTGCTAATGCGGTTATAATTCCTCTGTTAAGCGTTGTTTTATTTTGCTTGTCGCATGAATTAAGCAAATAGCCAGTTGGAAATGCCAAAAAAATAAATGGTATTGCCGCACTCATAATAACAAATGTCGGTATAACTTTAAGATATGCAGGCCAAATCGTCGAAATTATTTGCGGAGCCAATGAAATCAGGCCGGCTGAAATCGGCAGTGAGATTATTGTCAGGTAAGAAAAAGCCTTAAAGAAAGTTTTGGATAGAAGGTCTTTTGAATTAACATAGTAATAACTGAATGCCGGAAAAATAACCGCTGAAAATGCCGCCGGAATTATTTGTTGTAAGGCATAAACGATTTTTGCCGGTACGGCAAAAAAGCCAACCGCCTGATCGGAATCAAGGTAGCCCAAAATTACCGAGTCGGAAGAATTATAAATTTTTACAAAAATTCCGGCCAAGGCAAAAGCCGGAATAATCTTTAGAAAATGTTTGACGATTTCCGGATTATACGAAGGCTTAAGTGAAAAATGCAGCCTTGATTTAAGTAAAAAGAAAGATAAGAAAAAATTAAAAATACTTGCAGCCAGTAGCGCACACATTAAATAGCTAACTTGTCCGGTAGTTTTTAAAGCCAAAAGACCAAGGATAAAAATGATAAGCTGAACAAAAATTGTTGTAATGCTCTCATATTTCAAGTTTTGGCGGGCACGAAATATTACCCAAAAACTTAAAGAAAAAGAGTCTAAAACCATTATTATGCTGGCGAGGTAAACTAAAAGTCGAACATCGGCGGGTTTTCCGCTAATATTAATAAAAATATAAACAGCAATAATAGCAACTACCGCCAGCGGTATTTTTAATCCTAAAACGTTTTTTAGATATAAATTTGCTTGTTTTGGGTCTTTAGACGCTTCCCTGGTCAGTACGGGAGAAAAACCAAGATCAACAAAAATCGAGAACATCGTAGCAAATGAAAGGGCAAAAACATATTGTCCCAGTTGGTTTGGAAATAAGCTATTGGAAATGAACCAAAAATAAATAAAAGCCAGAATTTTCTGGATAGTTAAGGCGGCGGTATAGTAAGTGGTGTTTTTGGTTAAGGTTGGATTTGCCATTAATGTATTATAGCAAAAATCGCCTCTTTTGGCGATTTTTGAAAGTATATATTATTGATATTTAAAAATTAAATTTAATTATCTTTTTTTAGACCAAAAAGCGCAAAAAATCCGTAGAAAGTGATCATGGCGGGAATAAAAATCGCCAATACGCCTAAAATTCCCAACCAACCCATCTTCCAGATATCTTTTGGCTCTCCTTTATTTAAAAATGTAATAATATTATATATTACTGAAACACAGAAAGCGGCAATAAGAATTATAGCCAGTAAAAAAAATGTCAATTCTTCTTTTCCAGTTAACGCATAGAAAAAATTGTGAATTATTACAGAAATAATTGCCGTGCTAATGAGCCAAAAAGGCAAAAAAGTTTCCTTTTCAATAAACGTTTTTTGTTTTTTTATTTTCATAGTCCTCCTGGTTAAATATTAGCTATTTTTATTTTCTCATTTTTTTAATACAATGTCAAATTTAGCTGGAATAAATAAATAATTTTGAATATGTGTCTTGTTAGATTATTAGTTTGCTCCATAACAATAATAACAATAGATTTTAGAATCTAAAAACCCCTATAAAGTATAGAGGTTTTTTATTTATAGTTTAGCTTAAATTAACGTTTGCTGAATTGAGGCGCTCGCCGTGCACGCTTTAAGCCAGGTTTTTTTCGTTCTTTTCTTCTTGGGTCCCTTTTTAAATAGCCTAGTGGCTTTAATGTTTTTCGCAAGCTCTCCTCAAAAATAATTAAAGCCCTGGAAATTCCGTGTCTGACTGCACCCGCCTGTCCGTTTATGCCACCACCATGTACCTTGATTGAAAAATCAAATTCATTAATTTTGCCGACTGCTTGCAAGGGTTGCTTGATCGTTTCCTGCAATTCAGGTGTTGGAAAGTATTTATCTAAATTTTTTTCATTTATAACTATTTTTCCAGTGCCTTTTTTATAAAGTCTGATTCTGGCGACTGCTTTTTTTCTCCGGCCGACCGCATATAAATAAGTATGTCTTACCCTTTTTTTTGTTGATTCTTCAGGTATTTTTTTTTCAGCCGCTTCAGTTTTTTTTGTTCTTGGCATATTTTATTAATTAGTGATTTTTAATCTTTTAAACATCTGATTTCGAAGCTTGTTTTTTGGAAGCATATTCCAAACCGCTCTTTTTAATATTTCCGATGGATTTTTTTCAAAAATTTCACTTGCTTTTTTTCTTTTCAGCCCGCTCTGAAATCCGGAATAATGGTAATATATTTTTTGTTCTAATTTTTTTCCGCTGAATTTGATTTTTGATGCGTTGGTGACAAATATAATATCGCCGTTGTCAATATTTGGTTGAAAATCGGGCTTATTTTTTCCGCGCAATATAATTGAAATTTTGGTAGCTAGTCTGCCCAATGCCAAGCCTGTAGCATCAAGTTTATGAGCTTCCCTTTTTATTTGCGGTTTTTTTGAAAAACTACTTTTTTTATCCGTTGTTTTTTTATTATCAATTTTTTTCATAATAATTCAGGTATATTTTCAAATTTGATTTATACAAATTCTATTTGAACAATCTCCGCTCCGTCACCTTGCCTTTTTTTGAGGTTAATTATTCTGGTATAGCCGCCTTTTCGTTCCTTATACTTTGGACCCAGCACTTCCAAAGCTTTTTTAATTGCTTTTTTGTGGTATAAAGTTTCCTGCAATTTTCGGTATGTAGTCAGGTTATTATTTTTAGCCAAAGTTATAAGTTTTTCAACTATTGGCTTAACCGCCTTGGCTTTGGCTTTTGTCGTCTTAACTTTTTCAAATATTATAATACTGGTTGCCAAATTCCTTAACAACGCTTTTCTAGATGCCGCTTTGCGATCCAGGATTTTTCCTTTATTTCTGTGTCTCATATAACATTTTAAATATTTTTGCTAAATAATTATTTTTTAGTTTTACTTTCCTTGGATTTTTTCGTCGGTTTTTGATCTATTTCAGAAATTTCTTCCTTTTCTTTTTTTGCCGGTTTCTTTTTCGCTTCTGTTTGAGCATTATTCTCCGCAATAAAATTGAAATGTTCAAGCAAAAGCTCGTTTGCCTTTGCCAAAGCGTCTTTTGGACTGATTGTACCGTCAGTTTCAATTGTTAAAAGCAGATTTTCATAATTGGTCATCTGTCCTATTCTGACATTTTCGATTTTAAAACCGACATTCTTTATCGGAGTATATATTGAGTCAATTGCAATCATTCCAGTTTCCAAGCTTTCTTTTTCCCTTACTTCCGTCGGAATATAGCCGCGGCCTTGATTTACAATCAATTCCATTTCAAATTCAGCAGTTTTACCAGTAAGAGTAGCTATCAGCATGTCTTGATTAATAATTTCTACATCGCTATTTTTTTCAATATCTTTGGCCGTTACTTTTTTTTCACCGCTGGCTTTTAATTTTAGCCTTACCGGTTCATCTGAAAATATTTTTAATCTCAATTGTTTTAAATTTAAAGATATTTCAACAACATCTTCCAATACGTTTGGAATTGCTGAAAATTCATGATTTACGCCTTTGATTTTAAATGAAGTCACTGCTGCTCCAGGCAGAGACGAGAGAAGAACTCTTCGTAAGGCATTTCCTAAAGTTGTACCATAACCAGGATAACAAGGTTGAATGCTGACGATTGATTCGTTTTCCTTGTCTAATGATTTAATCTCAATTTTTTGAGGCAATGGTATTTTTTCCATATTTTTTTCCCTTTTTTGGGATATTAATTATCTTGAATAAAATTCAACTATCAGCCTCGGACTAAAGGTTTGTTCTATTTCCTCGGCTTTCGGCTTGTTTAATATTTTTATGCTTTTATTTTTTGGGTTTAAGCTGAGCCAGCTTGAAGAAATTTGCTTTTCAAAAACCTTTTCTATTTCATTGAATAATTTCAATTTTTCCTTTGAATTTTTTATTGAAATTTCATCTTTTGGCTTAAGCTGGTATGACGGAATATTAACATTTTTGCCATTAATTGAAAATAAGCCGTGGGAAACCATCTGGCGAGCCTGTCTCCTTGATTTTGCCAGACCGGCGCGGTAAATAACATTATCAAAACGCAATTCTAAAAGCTGTTGAAGAAGTTCTCCGGTATCACCTTTTTCCGCCATCGCTTTAGAGTAGTAATTTCTAAATTGCCTTTCCAAAATGCCGTAAATTTTTTTGGCTTTCTGCTTTTCGCGAAGTTGCTGTCCGTATTCGGTCGGTCTTGATTTTCTTTTCGGTCCATGGACTCCGGGCGGATAGTTTCTTCTTAAAATCGGACATTTAGCCGAAAAACACTTTTCTCCCTTTAAAAAAAGCTTAATTCCCTCTCTTCTGCATTTTTTGCATTTTGGATCTATATCTTTTGCCACAAATTTATATGATAATCATTAATTACACTCTCCTCGGTTTTTTCGGCCGGCAGCCGTTATGAGGAATAGGAGTTATATCTTTTATACTTAAAACCTGGATTCCGTTTGCGTTAAGTGCTCTAATTGCCGCCTCCCTGCCGCCGCCAATTCCTTTAACGAAAACGCTGACCTCTTTCAGTCCATAAGGTTTAATTTTTTCCACTGCTTTTTGAATTATCACGCCGGCAGCGTACGGAGTGGATTTTTTAGGCCCGCGAAAGCCGACTTGTCCGGCTGAAGATTGACCCAAAGAATCACCATTTAAGTCGGTGAAAGTGACAATAGTGTTGTTATACGTTGCTTTAATATAAGCTTTGCCGGAACTGACCTGGCGCTTAATATTTTTTTTTGATCGATTTTTATTTAATTTAACTTCCGGTTTCGGATTTTCTGATTTTTTTGATTCTATATCTTTTGTTTGTTCCATATTGATAAGCAAAAATTTCTAATTTTTATATTAAGTCTTTTGAGAAGTTGGCTTTTTACCAGAAGCCATTGTTTTTCTCACGTTTCCTCTTACTGTCCTGGTGTTATTTTTGGTTTTTTGACCTCTAGATGGCAGTCTTTTAGTGTGCCTTGAACCGCGGTAGCTGTTAATTTCTTTAAGACGCTTTATATTTAACAGTATTTCTCTTTTTAAGTCTCCTTCGACTCTATATTTTTTTTCAATAATTTCACGAAGAAAGTTTACTTCATTTTCTTTTAAATCCTTAATCCTTACATCAGGATTGATTTTTGCTTCGCTTAATATTTTATTTGATAGATTTTTTCCAATTCCAAAAATATAGGTTAGGCCTATTTCCACTCTTTTGTCGTTTGGTAATGTTACTCCGGCAATTCTTGCCATAAATGATCAATTTATTAATAATAAATTACCCTTGACGTTGGCGATGTTTAGGGTTTTTACAAATAATATGAACTCTTTTCTTGCGGCGAATAACTTGGCAATCTTTGCAGATTTTTTTAACTGACGCTCTTACTTTCATAAAAATAAGTAATCGATTTAATTAATAACGATAAGTGATTCTCCCCTTGCTTAAATCATAGGGAGTTATTTGTACTTTAACTTTATCCCCAGGCAGTATTCTAATCCTGAACATTCTCATTTTTCCTGATAAATGGGCAAGAATTTCATGATTATTGCTTAATTTAACTCTAAATGTAGTGGCAGGCAATAATTCCAATATTTCCCCGTCCATTTCAATAAAATCTTTGCTTGGTGTTGAGTTTTCTTTTTTTGTCATAATTTAGCAAAAAAATAAAATTCTATATAAGCCAGTGCTTACTAGAATTTCATTTTTAGCGCACCCTATGCTTGAATTTTTTAACTTTTTCAGTTTTTATAATATATTGAATTTAACTGAATTATAATAAAAAGTCAATATTTATATTAGCTTATATTTAAAATAGTGTCAAGTTGATAAAATATTTTTTTTTCAAATTTACTCTAAAATTGCTTTTATTCTCCTGATCCCGGCGCTACTGGATTCTTCTTTTTTTATTTTAAAATGCTTTAATTCACCGGTGTTGTCCGCATGCGGACCGCCGCAAATTTCAGATGAAAAATTTTCAATTTGATAGACTTTAACTTTATCTCCGTATTTATGATCAAAAACGCCCATTGCCCCCATTTTTTTGGCCTCATTCAGGCTGATTTCAACGCATTTAACCGGCAAATTTTTTTGTATTTGTTCATTAACAATATTTTCAACCATGTTAATCTGATCTTTGGATAATTTTTCCGGGTGGGAAAAATCAAAGCGAATTCTTTCAGAAGTGATATTTGAGCCTTTTTGAAATACGTGGTTTCCTAAAACTTGTCTTAAAGCGGCAAGCATTAGGTGTGTTGCGGTATGCATTCTGGCGGTAATTTCAGAATTGTCGGCCAAACCGCCTTTAAATCGGCCTTCGGTTGCTGTTCTGGAGATTCCCTGGTGTTTTTTAAATTCTTCATTAAAGCTGGATTCATCGATTTTGATTCCCTTTTCCGCTGCTAATTCCGAAGTTATTTCGAACGGAAAACCGTATGTGGAAAATAAAATAAAAGCTTCCTGGCCGGATATGCCATCTTTAGACATTTTATCAAATTGTTTTAAGCCTTTTTCTAAAGTTTGGTAAAATTTATTTTCTTCTAGAACCAATTGTTCATTGATAAAAATTTTGTTAATTTCCAGTTCGGGGTAATCACTTTTATATTTCTCAATGACAATATTGGCAATTTCAAAGGTAAAAGACCTGTTAATGCCAATAATTTTTCCATGCCTAATCGCCCGCCTGATAAGTCGGCGCAGAATATACCCCTGATCTAAGTTTGACGGCGCTATCCCCTTTTCATCGCCTAAAATAAAAGTGGCACTGCGCAAGTGATCAGCAATTATTCTAACGGATCTTTCATTTTCTGTTTTTGCCAGCTGCCTTATTTTTTTGATAATCGGCGCAAATAATTCAGTCTCAAATACATTGTCAAAGCCATTCAAAACCGCTAATGTTCTTTCCACGCCCATGCCGGTATCAACATTTTTTTCGACCAATTCGATATATTTGCCTTCAGCGGTTTTATTGTATTGCATAAAAACGTTATTCCAGATTTCCAGCCATTTTTTATTTTTGACGTCAAAATGTTTTGGCGGCTTTTCTTTTCCGGTCCAATAATATATTTCAGTATCCGGTCCGCAGGGGCCGGTTGACCCAGCCGGACCCCACCAATTTTCTTCCCTGCCTAAAAAAGCAATCCTTTCTTTTGGTAGACCCAATGATTCCCAAATTTTGGCTGACTGATCGTCTTTCGGTATGTTGTTTTTCATTTCGCCCGTAAAGCAAGAAGCCGCCAGTTTTTCAAGCGGAATACATAATTCTTTAGTTAAAAATTCAAAGCTCCATTCAATCGCTTCTTTCTTAAAGTAATCACCTAAAGACCAATTTCCCAACATCTCAAAAAAAGTCAGGTGGGAGTTATCGCCTACCTCATCAATATCTCCAGTACGGATGCATTTTTGGACATCAGCAAGCCTTTTTCCGGCCGGATGTTTTTCTCCTAAAAGATAAGGAACCAAAGGGTGCATGCCGGCAGTGGTAAATAAAACCGTCGGATCATTTTCCGGGATTAGGGATGACGAAGGGATTATCTTATGTCCTTTGGATTCAAAAAATTTTAAATATTGATATTTAAGTTTTTTTGCATCTAACATAGTATAAATAGTAATAAAAAAAAGAAATTTTGTCTATTTAAAACTTATCTAAATTTTATTCGTTATATTTTGATTTGTCAATTTTGAATTACTCCGCCGCCTATAAGTTTTCGGCCTTTATAAAAAACAGCTGACTGCCCCGGCATAACGGCACGAACCGGGTATTTTAATATAACGATGTTTTTTTTAATTTTGGCAGGAATAGTTTTTGCCTGGTAGCGGATTCTAACTCCGATTATTTCCGAATTTTTAGGCGCTTGACCTCTTATCCAGTTAATATTTTTAATCTTAAATTTATTCGAATAAAGCAATTTATCATTATGTTTATTTGAAACAAATAAAGTATTAGTCTTATAATTCAACCCGACAACATAGAACGGACCAATTCCGCCGATGCCGATTCCTTCCCGCTGGCCAAGGGTGTACAGAGGCAGGCCTGGATGCCGACCAATAACTTTTCCGGCTGAATTTTTGATTTGACCCGGCTTTAATTTTAGATGTCTTTTTAAGAAAGGATAATGAGTTTTTTCGGGAATAAAACAGATTTCCTGGCTTTCCGGTTTTTGATAAACCGGCAAATTAAATTTTTTTGCCAGCCGTATTGTTTCCGATTTTAAATAATTGCCGAGCGGAAAAATCAAATGTTTTAGCTCTTGTTGCTTTAAATTATATAAAAAGTATGATTGATCTTTATTTTTATCATTACCGCACGCAAGACCATAAATAATTTTATTATTTTCTTTTTTTTCAATTTTTTTTACATAATGACCGGTGGCTAAATAATTGCAGCCAAGTTTTTTAGCCTTACTCAAAAGATAACCGAACTTAATAAATTTGTTGCAGTTTATACAAGGATTTGGCGTATTTCCTTTTTTATGCTCAATCAGCCATTTATCAACAACTTCTTTTTTAAACTGGTCTTTAAAATTAAAGGCGTAAAGATTAAATCCAAGCCGATTGGCAACAATTCTTGCATCATTATAGGCATCAGCGCTGCAGCACTTATTTTGAATTTTTGAATCAGCTTCTTTCCAAAATCTCATAAATATTCCAATACAGTTATAGCCTTGTTTTTTTAGCAAAGCGGCTGCAACCGAAGAATCTATCCCTCCGGACATTGCAATGCAGACCTTAATATTTTTTTTTACTATTTTATTTTTTGCCATACTAATACTATACAAGATAAATATAAATTTAACAAAAATTTAATTGACACATTCTTTATGTATTGGTAAAATTAAAATGAAATAATTTAATAAACTAATGCTTCAATTAATTATCTTGGATTATTTTGTGCGGAAATGATTAATTGGAAACAAAAGGAGAAAATTAAAATGTTTTTTGATGATGATATGGTAACTACTACTATTGATGATGAAGAGTCGTCTGAAAATGCAATGCCTGAAGATGATTTGAAAGATGAATCAGAAGAGTCAGAAGAGTAAAATTTAAATTTAATTTTTACGCAACGCAGCCTCGAAAAAGAGGCTGTTTTGTATGGGCGTAAATTTTTTATTATTAAATTATAATAAAAATTCAGCCGCAATCCCGGCTAAAAATAGAGATATTAAAATATAAAGTATCGGCATTGGAATTTTTATTTTGTACTCAGGATTTATTTTGCCTTTTTGTTTGGCTTTATAGTGAATTAAATACACCAAGGTCATGTCAACTCCCATTGTCACCGCTCCGGTGAAGCTTATGATTTTAATAAAATCCTTTATGCCGATGAAATAGAGAATTATCGGAACAAAAGTGGCTATAACCCATGATTCAAAATGGCGCCATTTAAGGTCATACCAAAAGATTTTTTTTAAAGTTAGACCAATCGATATGTATGAAGTAAATGTGGTGATTATGCCAAAAATAAAGCCAAATATCATTACAGTCGGACCAAAAATATTTTTTAGGCCAGATAACGCATCATTGCTTGTCATTTGCCCGCAGGCTCCTAAAACGAGGAAAATAAATAGCAAATAAAAAATAGATGGAATTAAAGTTCCGGTTAAAATTAAGTTTTTCAGTTTGCCTCCATCTTTGCCTAAAATTTCTCTTGCTTCGGGAATGACAGACATGCCCGAAAGAGAAAACAAAATTACGCCATATGGTAAAAAAAGATCATTAAAATTTTTTGAAAAAAATTCAAAATTTTGAATATCCACATAGGGTAGGCCTTTTAAAAAAATAATTGCAAAAACGCCAAAAAAAATAATCAAGCTTAAAAGTTCTGATCTTGCAATCGCCTTACTTCCAAGATAAATTATGAAAGCTCCGCTAATAAAGAAAATTAAGATATATGACAATTCATTTCCGCCAAATATAGGGATAAGCAAATTAGCTAAAAAACCGCCGCCAATAATAATATATGCAATATTTGCGCCGAAAAGACCGATCGAATTGCTTATTACCGGTATAAATTTATATTTTTTTCCCAGATAAATTTCAGTATAGCCGGGCAGGCGGCATTGTTCTTTCGTCCTTAGACAAATTTCGCCGAAGATAAGATGGCTTATTATTGAAATTAATGTAATTATTGTAAAATAAAACAAGACTGGCAATATTCCAGCTTTTAAAGTTACATATGGCAGTCCGAATAGGCCAACACCAATGATAGTTCCGGAAAATGTTGCAAGTGCTGCAAGATATTGTTTCATATTTTTATTATATCAAAAAATAGGTGGCTTGTCACCTATTTTTGATTTGAAGTGCTATATTTTTTATCTGCCTATTCCAAAATATTTAAAACCAGCCTCTTTAATCTTTTGTGGATCAAAAATATTGCGGCCGTCGAAAATTATTGGCGTAATCATTAAATTTTTTATTTTAGCCAAATCAATATTTTTAATTTCTTCCCAATCGGTGCAGATTACTAAAGCCTCGGTATTTTTGCAGGCATCGTAAGGATTATCAAAATATTTAATGTCAGGGATTTCTTTTTTTGCATTTTTTATTGCCTGCGGATCATAAGCCTGGATATTAGCACCGTCTGCTTTCAGTTTATTTATCAATTTTAAAGCCGGAGAATTTCTAATATCATCGGTATTTGGCTTAAAAGCGAGACCCAGTACGGCAATTTCTTTGTTGTCAATTACCCAAAGTTCCTTTTCGATTTTATGGACGAATCTCTCCAGTGCGTTTTTATTGATTTTTTCCACAGAATCAACAAGTGAATTGTCAATTCCCAGTGTTTCAAGAGTTTTTTTGTATGCTGCTATGTCTTTGGGAAAGCAGCTTCCACCAAAACCGATTCCGGGGTTTAAAAAGTGTTTTCCGATTCTTTCGTCAAGACCGATTGATTCTAAAACCTCAATGGCATCGGCGCCAGACTCTTCGCAAGTTTCAGCAATTAAATTGGCAAATGAAATTTTTGTAGCCAAAAATGTATTGGCTCCGTGTTTAATAAGTTCGGCGCTTCTAACAGATGTGATCTTAATCGGCGTGTTGTTTTTTTTAACCAGCGGTTTGTATAGTTCGAGCATTTTTTCCTTGGCTTTTTCTGAGTCTGCACCAATCACTATCCTATCAGGATTAATTGTATCTTTAATTGCCGTCCCCTCTTTTAAAAATTCCGGATTTGAAACAACGTCAAAATTGGCTTGATTGATACTGTAGCGAAGTATTGTTTCTTTAACTTTTTCCGCGGTTTTTACCGGTACAGTACTTTTATCGACAATTACTTTATAGTCGCCATTGATTGCCTGGGCAATTTCTCGGGCAACTTTTTCAACGTATTTCAAATCCGCCCGCCCGTCTTCTTTTGGCGGTGTATTCACACAAATAAAAATTATTTCCGATTCCTTTGTGGCATAGGCAATATCATCGCTGAAAATAAGATTATTTGAATTTTTATTTTTTATGATTAATTCTTCCAATCCGGGTTCGAAAATCGGCGATTTTCCGTTTTTAAGCATCTCTAATTTTTCCTTGTTATTATCGACGCAGATAACCTGGTGGCCTAAATCAGCCATGCAAGCCCCTGTGGTAAGACCGACATAACCGGCTCCAATAAATGCAATTTTCATAGTAGTAATTAAGATTATTAACATCACAGCAATTCGCCGACGCTTTAAAGCGGGATAAGTACAGCTTTGGCGACAGATCACTGCAAAGTATTATTTTTTGTCTCACTCGCAAGAAATTAAAAAATTGATTTTTTGTATTTTACTGGCTACGTTTGGCAATAAAAAAATCAAGCTTAACTTAATTGTTTAATATGATAATTTAGACGTAACTTAATGTTTAATATTACAGCTTTTGTCTGATTTTTGTCAAATTAAAATTTTATTACTTCTCCAGGCTTAACGGTTTTAACTTGCTTATTAAAATCATTTTTTGAATTCTGTTTCTTTTGTTCAATTAGCTCGTAAATGCTTGGTTTTTTTTGCGGCTGGGGCTGCTTATTTAAATTCAATAAATATTCTTTTGATTTTTTTTCTTCAAAAGGCAAGGGTCCCCTGCTTAAGGCCTCCTGAAGTGAAATTTCGGATTGATTTTCGATATTTGTTTCCTTAACCTCAATACCACCATCATTATTTCCTTCGATTATTTTATTTTTTATTTTTTGAAAACAAATATTACAATAAATTGGTCTTACTCCGTCTGGTTTAAAATTAATTTCAGTCGACTTTCCGCATTCATAGCAGGTTGCAGTAAACTTTGGCTTTTGGGTCGGCTTGTCTTTTTTAGAAGTATCAAATAAATTTTTTTTAAGTTGAGGTTTAATTTTTGCATTGCCAATGTCTGCTTTTTCAACTTTTTTTGAAAATTTTTGATTTTTTTCATTCAAATCATTGTTTTCTTCATCTTCGTCATTAACTCCGCTCCAGCGGCTTATTTTATCTTCAACAATTTCTCTTGGTTTGGCGTATCTTTCCCTCGATACCTTTATGACTTTTTCTTTGTTATTTGTTGAATAATTACCACCAATTGGGGGCAGCGTCGTAGCTGAAAATGGATTCGATGACACACCATCAATCATCAGTTTCATATAAACGTCATATTTGGTTAAATTTACCAAATCTTCTTCGATAAAATACGGAGCAAATTCTGTTGCTAAAAATTCAGCATCAGCCGCTCCCACCCGAAAACACATTAATGTTCCGACGTTGCCGAAAACTGCTGCTCGAACCAATTCATCTAGCTGTTCAACATATTGATGACCAATAATTAAGTTAAGACGATACTTTCTCGCTTCCGACAGAATGTTTGCAAATGATTCTGTTGCAAAATTTTGAAATTCGTCAACGTATAAATAAAAATCTTTTCTTTGATCTTCCGGAGTGTCAATTCTGCTCATTGCTGCTAACTGAATTTTTGTAATCATCATTGCCCCAAGCATGGCTGAAGAATCTTCGCCGATTCTTCCTTTAGAAAGATTCATTATTAGAATTTTTTGCTCATCCATTATTTGGCGGATATCAATAGTTGACTTAACTTGGCCGATTACGTTTCTGATCATGGCAGTCGAAAGGAATGCACCGACTTTATTTTGGATAGGGGCAATTGCTTCAACCTGAAATTGTTGGGGATATTTAGAATATTCTTCCACCCAGAACGCTTTGACTACCGGGTCTTTAATTTTGGTAATAACCTTATTTCGATATGTCTTATCAACTAAAATTCTCATTACTCCCAAAAGAGTGCTGCCGGGATAATCCAGCAATGCTAAAATAGCATTTCTTAATAGATATTCAAGTCTTGGCCCCCACGAATCTGCCCAAAGTTTTTTAAATACCCCGATTAAGCCGGAAGCAACAAGATGCTTATGTTCCTGGGAAACCGCTTCCATGACATTGAATGCAATAGGATACTGGATATCCGAAGGATCAAGATAAATAACATCATTTATTCTTTCGTTTGGAATAAAATTAATTATTTTTTCCGCAAAATCTCCATGAGGATCAACCAGTGCTACTCCTTCGCCATTGGCTATGTCTTGGATTATCATGTTTTCCATTGCTGTTGATTTTCCCATGCCGGTTTTACCGATTAAGTAGACATGGCGTCGGCGGTCGTCTTTTTTTATGCCAAATTTAACACGCTGATTGCGAAAGTTGGTTTCAGCAAAAAAATTTATTTGATTGTTTTTTTTATGTTTTATCTCTTCTTCGGTTTTGTTTTCTTCTTCCATAGTTATTCGTTTATTGGTATATTTGGCGGAGCGGACTCCTTTTTAGTAGATGGCTCTTTTTTTACGATTCCCGACATATCTTCTATTGGCAGACTCATCGGCGGTTCAGCTTTTTTGGCCTCAGTCTTTTTAACCAGCGGCGCTTTGACGGTTAAAACCGGGAAATGCCAAAGGCTGGCTAGTTCCTCGCTGTTTAATATCTTGCCGTAATTGCCTAAACGTCCTGGTTGAAGCCAGTGGCCGCGCCAGCGATAGTTATATAGAATTTTGTTTTTTCTGGCTTTTAGGCGTTCATTTTTTAACCATACTACCCCGCCGGTCGTAATTTTGCTGTCCGGCTTCAAACTGTTTAAATCCAAGGTGTTAAATTGCTTGAATGCTCCATAAATTATCTTGGATTTTGCCTTGTTGAATTTCTCTTTCTCTGCAAGATAAATAATTCTAATTTTACAATGAAATCCCAGTTTTGCCACTTTTTTTTCAATTGCCGATATTTCATCTTTTTGGCCCGATGTCAGATATTGCATCAAATTTGTCGGTTCATCTCTGGTGCTGCTAGAAGAGCCTTCTGAAGGTGGTATAATGGTGCTGCTTACAGTTTCCCATACCCCGTTTGGAATTTTATAAGCATAATCTAATATATTATTATTTGTGCCTTTACCAGAGCTTTTTCCGCCGCTTAATTTATTGATTAAAGCATTAGATCCATCACCCCAGTCATTGTTTGCTGGAGTAACCACAATTTGGGTCCAAATCTGCTCACCGGGTCCAATTCGAGTCAGAGCTTCAAGCAAGCCGGCCATTGAATCCCTATAACCGTCAACCACATGTTCAAATTCAGGATACGTTCTAATCGGATAATATTCAGATTTTGCCAATTTTAATTCAGTTCCCCAAATGTCATATTTTTCATTTGGAAATTTAATATTCCAATCGCTGGTGTAATCTTCGATTTCGACAATTTCCGCATCCGGATATTGAGCATAAACAATTGCCTCAATTAAATCACGATATTTGCTTTCCATGTGAACTATAAATTGAATATATCCGCCAATACTTATAATTTCAAACGAAAAGCTGTCAGGAATTTCACCGGTCCACCAATTTTCGTGCAATCCTAATTTTTGATGGGCGCCGGCTAATTGGTTAAAAATATTTTCAACAGTTTTTGGTCCTTGTTCAAGGTTTTTAGGCACATCAATAGCCAGCAGAATATATTTTCTTGTCTTTCTGTAATCATTTCTTATATGCTGCTGCCAGCCTAAAAATAAAGCGTAAATAAATAAAAAAACTGGAAAAATCCAGCCAATATTTTTGAAAAACCACCATGCAAACGCAAAAGGAGAGTTTATTGGAATTGCAGATAAATCAATAACAATTTCCATAGCTTTTTATTTTTGGATATTAGTGTTTATTTTAATTTTTATTATAAATTAGCCTGCTTTAATTTTACCAAATTTTTTTAAAATTGGGTATTATCGGCAATTGTGTATTTGCCGTCAGGTAATTTTTTGATTTTTTCTTTGTTTGTCAGTGCCAAATATATTGTGCTTTTTCTGACAATTCTTTGTTCCATTACCGCATCGATAATTTCATCTTTGGTCATTGGAATTTCCGATTTTTTTAGTATATCTAAGATTATGTCTAAAACAGTACCAGGCTGGTAGCCCCATTCTTTTAAGGCATAAATTCCCCGGCCGACCAATACATAACGTTCATCTAAAATCAATTCATTGTGAATAGTCGCCGGATATGCAATTTTTTTATCAAAAGAAGATTGATTTATCAAATCGGTAATCTCGGTAAAATGAAGAGGCTTTTTGTTTTTTCTTAAGACCAGATATACTTTATCGCTCATTCTTTTTGGAGTAATTGTGTTCCATTTTGACAGACCCAATTCACCTATGATATTTTCATCGATTTTTTTGCTGATTTTTAAATGGGAATTGATTAATTTTTCAATCTCATCGCTATTCAGCTCGTCATTGATCCCAAGCCGCAAAGTCATTATTTGATTTTTTTTATCCTGATAGAAATTTCCATTTTGGAATTTATTCATAATTTGTTTTTTTTCAAGGAGTTGGTTTTCATTTTCAATTATATTCACAAGCTCATTTACAATATCTTTTACTAAGTCTAAAGAAACAATCGGAAGCTTCCAGCCGCTTAATAAGTCCGAATCAGGCTTAATTTTTTCAATCTTTTCATTTAAAAGATTTGATAAAATAAATTGCGAAGCCTGCCGGTTAAGCTCGTCGTTTATTGAAGATAAATTAATTTGATCCAATAGTGTGCTTTCTTCCATAACTCCGCCGTGATTTTCTAAAAGATGGTTGACGTGCTGTTCGGCGGTTTCAATTTCGCGCTTGAATTCTTTAAGATCTTTAAGCTTTTTTATGGTTGCAGTTTCAATTTGGCGGATTCTTTCCCTGGTAATATTATAAAATTGGCCGATTTGCTCTAGAGTTTCCTTTTTCTTTCCGGCCAAGCCAAATCTGCGGCTTAAAATGTCGCTTTCCTTATTTGATAAGTTTTTTAACAGGATGGAAATTAATTCATTCGGATTAAATGAAGCCGCCTGTTGTTTTTCCTGACTTTCGATTATTTTGTCAAGAATTGAGTTTTGATTAATCATATTTATAATTTGAAAATTTTATAAAAATTTGTTTAATTTAAGCAAAATTTAAGTAAAAATTAGTGATTTTTTACTTTAAACATTTTAAGTATATCATAAAACCTTATTAGTGTCAAGATATTCGTAATGGGCCAATAGCTTGGCAACACCTAAGGTATAATAACCATATGAC
>CAZHUO010000022.1:0-21643 GCA_964535715.1 uncultured Gammaproteobacteria bacterium
AGGGATGAAAACACCGAAGGAATTTACTATGTCGCATTTGACATGAAAGAGAACGGACTATTGACAATAATATAAATATATGTTAGTATAATAAATTCCAAATAATGGAATTTTTGAGTCGCAATTATAGAACTAAAGGAGATAATATGACTTGCGTGATTTGTGGCGGGATAATTCCCCAAGAAAGGATTGAAAAAATCAATACTGACCGATGTGTTGTTTGTCAAAAAAAAATAGAGGAGGAAAATCAAAAGATATTGAATAAAAAAAGGGCACGAGGCCAACAAATTATGGAAGTGCCTAGTTTGGCGCTCTTTTATTATTTTTCGGGAATTGAGGCTGTTTAACAAAAAGGAGTAAATAATGGAACAGGCCAAAATTAGTGAATTGGCCAAGCTGATTACAAGAACTAATGTTAGTCAGTTTTCCCAAACAGGCATTGATACTAAAGAAGCAATTATTCTTCAGCTACTTATGAAAAAAATGCCACCACCGCCAGTTTCCGAAGAGGAAATTAGGCAAATCCTCAATAAACTTTTTGAGTCCAACCAGCGGTTTGGACAAATTGTAATGGAAATTTGGGAAAAGAAAGGTTCTCAATTTCCAGCTATGATTTCGATTGCAAAAAGGGGCTAGTCGTTTTAACGATCAGCCCCTTATTTTTAAAATAATTTTATTTAAGCAGTCTGAGGTAAATAATTTAGCTTGCGATAAAGCGTTTCAACATTATCAAATAAAGGATCTTTTTTTATTTTGGCCACAATTGGATATGACATTTCCCAATAATGCCCTTCTTTTTCCCGAAATTTTTTTTGCAATTCTTTAATTCGCACAACATAAACATAATTAAATTCACCTTCAGTGTATTTCCCATGATAATTATCATAAGCATAGGCAATCTTTACGCCATGAGGAGAAAGGTCGCTATTTTCAGTGCCTAATACTTCCCAAGTACTTATTTCTTTGCCTGACCTTTTTTCTTTTACTGGTTTGATATTTTTTGGGCTGTTATGGAACCCTAAAATTGGTGCCTGTCCAATATCTGATATTTCCTTCAAAGCATCACGAACACTTTTTATTTTATTGAAAAAAAACGCAGCGGTTTTATCCTTGTCTTTCATCTGGCTATAAAATAATTGGCGCTGTTCGTAGGGTATGGCTAAAATCTCAGATAAATAATCTTCTTTTTGATCATAAAACATAACAGCTAATTTTTCTAATTCATCATCACTAAACCCGATTTCCTTAAGTTCGTTAATAAATTGGCTTACTAGTTCATTAATAATCATCTCTTTAAAAATAACATCTTTGATATCACTTTCAGTTTTAAGTTGCCTTTCTGAAATTTCTTGATTAATCCTTTCTAAGGCTGCTGAACTTTCCGGTTCAAAATTTTCCTCTTTTAGTAATTCAAAATTTTCTTTTAATAGCATAATTATTTTATAATTATTTCTCTAATATTTTCTTTTTTTAACTTTATCTCAATTTTTATTGTTTGTCTAGCGGGCAGAATTTTTTTAATTTTTTCCGCCCACTCAATCACTGTAATTGAATCGAACCGGCCAAAATATTCCGTGGCACCGATGTCTGCCATTTCCTGCAGATTGGAAGTCCGGTAGCAGTCAATGTGTATTAATTTATTAACTGCTAGCTTATAGCTTTTAGCTTTTAGTTGATAAACTTTCATTAATACAAAGGTTGGGCTGGTGATTATTTTTTTTATACCTAAACCAGCAGCAATTCCTTTGATTAAAACAGTTTTGCCGGCACCTAAATTTCCAGTCAAAGCTAAAACTTCCCCGCCTTTCAGAATTTTGGCAAGTTTTTTGCCAAGGTTTAAGGTTTGCTTTTCGGATTTGGTAATTATCTTTTGCATATTATTATTGTCATTGCAAACCCCGACAAAGTCGGGGTGAAGCAATCTAGATTGCTTCGGTCACTAATTGCGACCTCGCAATGACAAAAATATTTATATTTCTAAGTTTGGGTCAACTTTTAACTTTTGCCAAGGAGTCGGTTTTTCAAATACGGATGCAACGGCAATCATGGCGGCATTATCAGTACAAAGGGAGAAATCGGGCAATAAAAAATCTAGCTGATAGCTTTTAGCTTTTAACTTATAGTTTTCTCGAAGCAGTTTATTGGCTGCCACTCCGCCGGAAAGCATTACGGTTTTTGCCTTATAATACTCAGCTGCTTTGAAAGTTTTGGCAACCAAAACATCAACAGTAGCTTGCTGAAAGGATGCGCAGATGTCAGCTTTTAGCTTATAGCTTTTAGCTTTTAGCGCCGGCAGCTTTTGA
This sequence comes from uncultured Gammaproteobacteria bacterium, assembly GCA_964535715.1. Taxonomy (GTDB): domain Bacteria; phylum Patescibacteriota; class Patescibacteriia; order Buchananbacterales; family UBA6539; genus CAZCCC01. Next base: position 2,304 of record CAZHUO010000022.1, read on the forward strand.
ACAGTATATAACACTGAAGTTTTCAGTCCGGAAAAACTGAAATTAAAATCATTGCTTGCAATCATCGGGCGGGCAAATTTAAAAGCTCTGGGATTTCCTTCCAATGCCAGTTTTGAAATAATCGGACCGCCGGGATAGCCTATCTCAAGCAGCTGGGCGACTTTGTCAAAAGCTTCACCGGCGGCATCATCCAAAGTCTGCCCGATTTTTTTGAGAGTAATTTTACCACCATATTTTTTAAGCAGTATCAGTTCGGTATGGCCGCCGGAAACTATTAAAGCAACTGCGGGAAATTTAATTTTTTTATTTTGCAACCAGTTGGCGTACAAATGAGCTTTTAGGTGATTAATGCTATATATTGGCTTTTTCCAAGTGTAGGCAAGGATTTTTGCCGTTTCAACACCTACTAAAAGCGAGGTAATAAGCCCCGGCCCGGTGGTAACGGAAATTCGGTTAATTTCCGCCGGCTTAATTTTTGCTTTTTTCAAAGCTTCATCTATTACCGGAATCATGTTAATAATATGATTTCTGGCAGCAATTTCAGGAACTACTCCGCCGTATTTCTTATGAATTTCAATTTGTGAAGAAACCACATTGGAAAGTATTTTAAAAGCGCTTCCTTGTTTTTCAACTAAGGCAGCTGCTGTTTCGTCACAGGAAGACTCAATACCCAAAATAATAATATTATTTTTCTTACTCATATAAAATTAATCAGCGCTTCATCTCACCCCGCCTCAATTCAATCTTCAAGCTTGGTTTGATAATATTACAAGCCGTCAGGCGGGATTCACGCGCTTTTTAAATTGATTTTAAATAAAGGGTATTAACCGCGGAGTCCCGCTTTATAATTAAATATGAATAAGACGGGATCTAAGATTTTTCACTCCGCCAAAGGCGAAGGATTAATCGTGACAAGTCGCCGACGCGTCAAAGCCGCTTTGACGACGATGCGCTCCGCCCACTTCGTTTGCAGCAAGTCGCCGACGCTTTAAAGCTGGATAAGTGCAGCTTTGGCGACGGAGCACTTTCGGGTATTGACCCTTTGATGACTCCTCGGCTCGAAAACAAAAAATTTAATATTTTTTGTTTTCCTCGCCTTACGTCGCCAATAAATATTATCGCAGAATTGGGGCGGCGTCACATGAAGACTTAATATCAAAAAATTATCATGATGTAATATTAGCTTAAAATAGAATTTTTTTCAATTATATTAATAATCCGCTATAATGTATTTATGAGTGATTTTATTTTTAAAATTATTTGGCTTACTTTATGGCAAATTGCCATAATTTTTGGCGGGCTTTTTATTTTTGGCACGATTTTATCAAAATTGCAGAAATGGACTCAAAAAAATTATCATAGAAGTGTCGGCGTAAAAGGAATTTTATGGACTGCTTGGCTTGGCACGCCAATTCATGAACTCAGCCACGCCCTTGCCGCCAAAATGTTTTTTCATAAAATTACTGGCATAAAATTATTTCAGCCAAATTTTTTAAGCGGCGAGCTGGGTCAAGTCAGCCACCGATGGAACGAAAAAAGCATTTTTCAAAACATTGGCAATTTTTTTATTGGTTTGGCTCCGATGATTTTTGGCTCAATTATATTAAGCTGTTTTCTTTATTTTCTTGTGCCTAATGGAAGAGAAATTTTTGCCTCTTTGACCGTGCCAGAATATTCTATTGAAGCATTTTTAAAATCGGGCTTATCAATTTTCAAAAAAATGTTTGAAATTGGTAATATAAAAAAATTTGAATTTTGGCTTTTTTTATATGTTTCTTTTTGCATTGCAAGCCACATGAGCCCAAGCAGTCAGGACAAAAAAGGAATCCTGCATGGACTAATATTTATTGTTTCTATTTTATTATTGTGCAATTTTTTTGCCATAATTCTGCAAATTGATTTTACAAAATATATATTAAATGCTCTAAAATTTTTCTCCATATTTACCTCAATATTTTTTTATGCCGTTGTTATTTCCTTTTTGCATTTTTTTACGTCTTTAATTATTTTATTATTATTCAGAAAATAAAAAAAGCCAGACCGTTTGCCTGGCTAACTAAATCAAATAAGATAAATTCGTCACCAAAAAGGCACAAACCAAAGGGATGACTAAATTGTCATCCAGATAAAACCGCAAAAGTTGCTGGCTTATATATGAACTGAAATTTCCTTTAATGAATTTTTGAATTCGGACAATAAGCGGCTGAATTGCATTTAAGCTATTTTTCGTATAGGTTTCAATTATGGCGACCAAAATGCTTACACAAATAATACAGTTTAAGCTTAGATTGCTTTTTAAAAACCAGCTTGTAAAATACATTACCAGGGCGCTCATCAAAACAAAAGCCAGCAGGCCAAAAGTCCTTTCTTGACCGATTTTTCTCTTACAAAGCTGAAAGCGCACCCAGGCGGCGGCGGGGTCAGCCAAGCCTAAAACCATAATTGCCGTCACCAGCCCGCTTTCGCTGCATTTGCCGAAATAAAAAGACGTAATTAAAATAGCCGAGGCAAACAAATAATAGGTCGAGGCATTGAATTTTGTCTCCTCGTGTGTTCTCATCTGACTGCCGAAAAACGGCAATTTTTTTATAATTTTTTGGTAATAGGGATAATTGAGCCGAAGTAAATCAATGCTGGCACTTAAAAAAGTTTCTGTCCAGGCAAAAACAACAAAAACTAAAATTCCGTCGATTTTTTGTCCGAAAATTTCTGGCAGATCAAGCCACAAATAAAAAGCGACGATGATGCTAAGGCAGCCAAAAAGGTGCCAAATTTTTCTCAATGCATTCCACTCATAAATTTGCTCGTATTCTTTCATCTCTATTTCTTCCTTACTTTTGGTTAATTTTTTTGGTAAATTTTTTTAAAGAGCATTTTATATTATACCAGGTATTATTATTTACGCAAAATAAAATTCGGTTTAAAATTTTAATAAGCTTATAAAAGCAAATTAAAAGCAGGCTTTGATTCATATATTGCCTGCTTTTAATTTACTGCTATTTATCTTTAATTGATTACTTCAAAATCACTTCCATCTTCCGACTTATCCTTTTTTAACTCAACATTTTTTACCGCACCCAAATCAGAAATTTTATTTATCTTTAAATATTTATTTGAGAAGGTATACAGGTTATTTTCAATATATAGGCTCCTTTTAACGGTATTGTCATAATAGTTATAACCGCCCCAGTAATCTTCAGCTGATGCTTTCCCTCCGTCAGAGTGATCAATTTTTCCTTTAAGCTCAAAGCCCTTCTCATTAATGCTAAATACTGCCGCGCCAGAAAATGTTAATTTACCATAGTATCGATCCCCGTCTGACTCCCTGATAGAAACCGGGATTACCAAAAGATTTTTGTCTTTAGAAAAAAGAAACGCTTTGTGATCCTGCAAAGCGATTGAATCGCTTCCCGCATCGCCCATTAAATACACATCTACTTCCTTTGGATCACCAACATTTGACACATCAAACAAGGAAAGCTTTAAGCCTTTTGTCTGAACTCCGCCAAATTCATTTTCCTGCGTGTCTTTTCCGATGCCGATTAAAAGATTGTCGTTATACGGATGAAGGTAATTTGAAAATCCTGGTATTTTAAGCTTGCCTAAAACTTTCGGATTTTTCGGATCAGAAAGATCGATTGCAAATAGCGGATCCATTTGTTTGAAAGTCACCAAATAGGCGCGATTTTGCATGAACCTGACTGAATAAATTCTTTCACCTTCAGCCAAATTTTCCAAAAATCCGACAACTTTCAAATTATCATCTAAAACATAAAGGTTATTGTATGACTCTAATTCATCTTCCGTAAATTGCGACCAAGTTTGATTTTTAGTAGTGGCAATCCTAAAATAACCTTTATTCTCATCCATTGAGAATTGGTTTAAAACCGAGCCTGTAACTTCACCGGCTGCCTTATACTCCATGCTATTTTTATCTATGGCAATTTTATGAATTACCGTTTTTTCCAGCTCCTTTGAAAGATCCTGATATTTTTTTTCCATCGCCTTTTGAAGTTCATCCTCTATTTTTTTTGCCTCTTCATCTGTTAAAGAACTTCTAAACCGCTCAATAATCATTCCGATTTTCTGCATTTTTTCTTCCTGGCTTAAAATAAAATTTTCTGTTGCCTCAATTTTACTGATTTTTTCCTGATCATTTGCAGAAAGTCTGGGAAATAATATTTCTTTAAGTACCTGCATGGCCAGCTGGTATTCACTTACATATTTTGTATACGTGATATAAATATTGTTTTGTGAAACATACATATTTTGCCCGTATGACATTAAATAGACATCACCTTTTATCTCTGCCTTTTCGTCTTTGATGTTGATTGCCGTAATTGTTGTCATGTTGTAGTCATTGTAGGGAATATCAAAATAATAAATCCCGGGTACAAAACATTTGGTGCCTGTACAATCATTATTCATTGCCACTCCATCTTCAATTATTCTTGGAATAACCGGCTCGTCATCAATGTAATAATAATTATAATTATTGGTAACAAAATAAACATAGTCCCCAATCATCCTTGAATTGGAATAGCTTCCTTCAAAATCCAAATCACGAAGCTGCTTAGGATTTTTCGGATCGGATATGTCAAAAAGCTTAAAAAAAGTATAATTGCCTCTCCTTCTGAAAGACTCATACAGCGAAGTTTTGTAAATCATGTTGTTTTGGCCAAAAACCACCAGCCGATTTCCTTCAATATAGATTTCCTGCGGCCGATCTTCAAATTCGATTTTACTTAAAACTTCTGAATTTTCCGCTGGATAAGCACCTACGATATATAAGCTATTATTAACGACCGCATAGACATTTTTTCCATCAGTTTTGACAATATCAGCTTCATCAACTCCTTCAACTTGAACATTTGTTTGGGAATAATCATCAGAACCGGGCGCTTTCAAAGCCACATCCTGGGCTTCTCCAAGGCCAGTATAAGTGCCATAATCCAATCCGGCATCTAAACCAGCGCTTGGCGCCGCAAGAGTTCTGACACTTTCTTCCATTACATTATTTCCTTGAGAAGAGCCTGTTTGATTTTCTTCTAAAAATGTTCTAAGTTCATCAGCACTTTCAAATTTTTTAATTTTGCTTTGGGCGGCAAGCGATTCTTCAATTGATTTATATGTTTTTGGTCCAATATTATCGGTTGGCGGCTGTACTTTCGTCTTTTGCCAGGGTAGATTAAATGAGCAGCCGGACAATATAAAAACAAAAGCAATAGCCAAAACCACAAATTTAAAATTGATAATTTTTTTCATAAATTTAATTTAATTATATTATTATTTAATGGCAATATTAATTATAGCTAATTTTGACGCAAAAGTTAATAGTTACATTCTTTCCGCGTCATTTTGAGAAAATTGGCCGACCCGAGTCCTGATTAATCCGGCCAAGTAGCCACCGGTTTTAATCATTCGGCCGATATCGCGAGCCAGTGATCGAATATATACCCCGGGACCGGTTATAATTCTTATTTCCAGAATCGGCCAGCTATAGCTTATAAATTCAATATTTTTTATTTCAACTTCTTTTGGGACAAGCACAAGCGGTTTGCCTTTACGCGCCATAACATAGGCTTTTTGGCCTTTCATTTTTACGGCGCTGTATGATGGCGGCACTTGTTGTATCTTTCCTGAAAAATTTTTTAAGACTTCTTTAATTTCTGATTCAGTAGGTTTTTTTTCAATTTCGATATCGGTTTTCTGCCCTTCCTCATCATCAGTTGTGCTTGTTTGCCCAAGCTTGATTTTGGCGATATATTCTTTTTCCTTTTGAACAATTTCTGAGAGTTTTTTTACTGACTGTTTGCCAACACCAACTACCAAAACACCTTCAGCCAAAGGATCGAGTGTGCCGGCATGCCCGACTTTTTTTTCGCCGGTCTGTCGGCGAACTATACTTATGATATCGTGAGAAGTCGGACCTTTTGGTTTATAGACAGCAAAAATTTTTTCCATATTTATATTTCAATATATATAATTTTATTAATTAAGTATAACAAAAACCGCCTTTTTAAGCTAATTCTTTTAAGGCGATTTTTGAATTATTTAGTCTTTTTTAATCTCAAAAATTATCGGGTGAGGCAAATCGCGATAGCCGCCGGAATTATACAAGACAAAATCCGGCAGGCTTATTTTGCAGCCGTTTTCTGTCATTTCAGAAATGGTTCCTTTTTTCGGCACATCCCAAGAAGTGTTATTTTGTGGGACAGTAGCGCTTTCACCGGAAATTTCATTATGAATCGTGAAGCCCGGAGTCTCGAATTTACCTTCTTTGGTTACGGCTTCAAAAGTGCCGTCTTTCATTACCGATTCAGCGCTTAAATCAAATTCTAAATAATGATCATAAGTAAAATACATTGCACTTGAGGTGATAAACAAAGCAGTTTGGCTGGGCCAATCTTCCCGATAAGTGACTTTGACTTTCCATTTGCCCAAGTAGGCATACTTGGCATTAGGCGGTACCGAGTCTTTAACTAATTCGCCTTCAGCCTGATATCTGACAATACCGGTATAATTTGGACTAACGGCAAAGATGGGTTTAGAAACCATAGTCTCGCCTTGATTAATTTCAAAACACGACTCTTGGGTTTTTACTTTAATGCTGCTTGCATCTATTTTATTCTTTAATTCGGCATTGCTGAAAATTAAAATAATTTTATCAAAGTCTTCATCGGCCTTATCAAAGCAAAAACTGCGGCTTTCTTTGTCTGTCCAGTCTTCAGTATATGGCTGGCCATTATTTTTTGGATAAATTATCGCCTTGATTGCTGCGTTGCCGCTTTTGCCGGTAAAATTTTTCAAATCTTTGAAGACTGTCTTTCGTACACCTTGTGATTCACTAAAAAAAGTTTCAACCACTTGAGAGGTTAAAGGTTTTAATTCTTTAGTCGGGATAGTATTTTCTCCCGGTGCGAGGAAGGTCATATCGGCGTTGCTGCCGCTTTGTGAAGAAAGGGCGGGAAATTTTTTGCTTTGGTCGGCATTTTTGTAATTTTCAATTGGTTTTTTATTGAAATTCCAAAGAGTAAATTCTTTCCAATTTTTTTTGAATCCGCCATCAATATTATTTTCCACACTATTTAACGGGTCACCGGCAGTTTTGCAGCCCTCAAAGATTTTGGTAATTATCATCCGGTCATAAGTATTGGATAGATAAAAAGGGAAAACGTATGCGCCATACTCAAAATTGCTGCCCCTGCTGTTTAAGCTCTGCTGAGGTTTTGGCATAAAATCTTCGGCATAGCCTTGCTCGGTATTTTCTTTAGGATAGATGAAGTCTTCTGACCAAGTAGCCGTCCCTTCAATCCACCACCAGTTTTTAGTCGTTAGCACACAATCAAAAGCGCGCTGGAAAGCGTGGAATAATTCATGGACAGTTGTGGTTTTTAGGTATCTGTCATTTAAATTTTCTCGGAGGATAATATAGCTGCTTTTGCCTGTGCCATTATCCGGCACGTTTACACCTTGAGAAGGAGTGCCGCCGTTTGAATCAGCCAAGTGAACATGAGCGCCGGTTGCTATGAAAATATCAGTTTTATTGTCTCCGCCCAATGTTCCATCAGAAGGGGGAGTTTTTCCAAGTAGGCCGACAAGCTGGGCATAGGCTCCGTCGGTGTTTAAGTTAGAAACGATTTTTTGGGCCACATTATAATAAAGTTTGGTGATTTTTTCTTCATCGCCGACAATTTCTTTTTTTTCTAAATACCAAACTTTTATTTTGCCGTCGGCTGTAACCAAAGTATCGTCAGATTTATACGAAAGCGGCCGGTCAAAGGCATTGGCTTGATCAATCAGTTTAAGCCAGCTGGTCTGTGGCGCTTTAATTTCGCCATTCATTATTTTACTAATAGCACTTTCCGGATTATCGGGTCGTAAAAAATACGGCTCTAAAGTTTTTTTGGTTTCTGCGGAAAGCTTGTCCCAGTTTTCCTGAATTTCACCAAAAGTTCCACCATCTTCAAAAGGCCCGTTAACACTAGAGTATTCTTTAGGCAGGGTTGGGTCATTAAACAAAAATTTTACTTTATTAATCAAGGCGGCATCCAAATCAATTTTTCCTTCATCCAAATCTTTTTGAATGAAATCAATTCCGGTTGGTTCAGTGCTATAGCGCGGGTTGCTAAATTCATCAGATTCAGCTTTTTTGCTATTTTCGCCTTTAGGTAAAAACAAATAAAGCCCGGCTCCGGCGGCGATGACAATTAAGAGAATTAGCCCTAAAATTAACTTTTTTTTCATAGGTTTCTAAGTTAAGAATAACGGCTTTATTATAGCAAAACTTATTACGAGTGTCATTACATACTCTTGACAAATATTTTTATTGGTATATTATTTAAGCATAAATGGCTTCGGCCTCCGAGATTCCCTGCTAACTAGCAGGGTTTCGTTTTTTATATGAAACTTTTTACTTGATTCTTTACTGCCCTAAAACTATTATCTGATAGCATGCCGATTTTTCTAAGTAATCTTTTACTGCTAATTAAACGTAATTGGGATAAGATAATGGTGCTTCTTTTCCCCTCAAAATCCATTTGGTAGTAATATTTGCCATTTTTATCACGTGATGTTAAGGGTAATATCCATAATGTATAACTGTTAAACACTTTGATAATTAGAATTGGCCTTTCAAATTTATCATGTTTGCCGTCCGTTTCAAACCCGATATTCACACCCAGACTAGCCCACCAGATTTCTCGTTCTTTAAAATATAATTTGTTGTTTCTTTTTTTGAAGTGGAGTCTGATTTTTATTTTGGTCCATTCAATAAAGTTTGTTATATTTTTATATTCAATAATATCTTGAAGTTAAATTTAAAAAACGCCCAAAAAGGCGCTATGTTATAAAATTAAATTTTCTGATTATATTTTACTCCTTTTGAAAATATTGTCAAACAAAAAATCGCCTATCGATATTGTGAGCGACCATTCTTTTGTTTTATTTTTCTGTTTATTAAACTTAGCAACTAGCTAACTTCTAAACTTATTAACTAACCTAATCCAGCCTCTGATACTCCCAGTCAATCGTTCCTTTGATATTATCACCCGGATCATAAGTGGCGTGGCCTTTTATAATTTTGTCATTTGGGTTAATGGTAATTTCAATGGAGTTTGGAGCATAAGAATAGCTACCGGAATATTCAGTTTCACTGCTTTCTTGATATCCGCCCCAGGCGTTTTGCAGCGGCAGAATGAATGAGCAGTTGTTTTCCAGATATTGCCAGTATTTGGAGGTTTTGAATTGTTTTTCGGCTGTGGCCAAATTTGGATCTGGCTTAATATCAAAACCAATTTCATAAGTTCCGCCAATTTTTACCGTTATATCTTCAGCATGACCGGTACCGTAAATCCTGCTATGTTGCTGGTCTTCATTTTTTAGGTCATAAGTGTAATTGCCGTTGCCGCTTGTAGTGCTCCGCGAATTATCAAAAATTATACCACAACCGTCGCGACCACCTTTATAGGTTTTATTATATTTTTCTTTAAAGGTAAAGCTATGCTTTTTTACCAATAGTTCATCATCGTCCGGATTATACTCAAGTTCTTCATGAATAAAATAAGAACCGGAAGTTATTACATCACCGGAAGCTTTTCCGTAATCTTTATATGCTCCCTGCCAAGCAACCCGAACACTGCCAGTCCAGCCGAGGCCGCATTTTTTTTCGGCTTTGACTTTTAGGCTGCCGTTGGCGGTATTTATAACATCGGAATTAGTGGTAATTAATACCAAAGCGGTGACATTTTCACTATCCAAATTGCGGCAAAAGGTTTTTTCTTTCAAAGTCGACCAGTCTTCGTAATACCAGCTTTCACCGATTTTCATTAAGGCCTGCAATCCCTTTTTATTATTTTCATCTATGCCAAAGGCCGAAATATCAAAAGTCAGCTTTTTAATATCGTCATTGCTTATATAATAAAAAAAATATTTGGCCGCGGCTTTTTTTAAGCTTACCGCTTCTGTTTTTTCGCCAATTGACTTTAAGGCAACCAATTTAAGCGAACTTCCTGTTGGGGTAATCTCGGGAAATTTCGGCGAGTCGTTGTGGTATAAAAACGGCTCTTGATTCCAATTCCAAAAAGAAAATTCCTTGAATTCATCATCAAAGTCCGGCCGGGATTTTAAAGCCTGGCTGACAAGATTAGTTTGTTTCACCTTAGCTAAAGCCAAAGCAATATCTTGAGCGCCGCCAGAGGCTTTTTCAGTCAAATAATAAAACCAAAGATAAGAGCCGTAGTGGTGATTGCCCTGAGTGCTTGTCAAATTCCAATCTGTCCGGCTGAAAAAATTAGTGTCATATTCGTGCTCGGTATTATAGTCGTGATATATAAAATCTTCGGCCCAGGTGGCGGTTGCCTCCATCAGCCATTTCATATCCAATTCATATTTGAAGCCGTAAAAAAATTGAAAACAATGGAAAGTTTCATGGGCAACTGTCGCTTTGGTCATTTTTTCATCCATGCCGGCTTTAATTCTGACCACGCAGGTTTTGTTTGAGATTGGATTTAAAGAAGCCTCGCCATAGCCGGAAAGCCCTCTGCTATTTATATAGATATTGATTTTTTTGTCGGTCATATCAATGCCAAGCAGGGAAGAAAATTTTGGCACGGAATCAACCGCCCCGATGCCTGCCCAAACTGAATTATGATAATCTTGCTGTTCGCGCGATTTATCATAGTAAACGCTGACGCGGTCAATCGGCTTGGATTCAACCCAAACTGTCGGCGTGGCGGCACCGGCCGGCTTGATTAATAGGATTTTATCCAAAAGATTTTTTTCTTCTTCAGCGGATATGGCGGGATTGTAATAGCTTTTTGGATCATCCGGCGGCAACAGAAATGGCAGTAAAGCATCTTTGGTTTCTTGGGATAATGAATCCCATTTTTCATTGATTAAGCCAAATAGATAGGCATCGTCGGTTGTAACTTTTGCTCCTTGAAATTCTTGGGGCAATTTTGTCTGGTCGCTTAAGCCAATAACTTGATAAATCAAGCTTTGTTCCTGGCTGATTTTGCCTTCGGTTTCCGCATTAATAATTTTATCAGCGCTGGTTTCCTGGTAAGGCTCTTTTGGTTTTATTGATTCAACTATTTTTTTAATTTGCAAATCGCTAATTTCCGACGGATTAATTGTTTGCTCTTCTGTTTGATTTTTTTTGCCAAAACAGCCGGTAGCAACCAGCATTATGGTAATCAGTATTAAAAATAATTTGTTTTTCATAAAAATTATTTTTTATCTAACTCTAAATTAATTTTGCCTTTAATTCTAATCCTGTTCTTGATTTGACCTGCTAAGTATTGACTGTTTCATGTATTCCCTTTGCTCATCGGTAAGCATTCGGCCATGCTCTTTTAATAAACGGCTTTCTATTTTTTTCAGTTCTGCGTCAACATTAACTATTCCTTTTTTTTCGGCATATGTCTGATTAAGCTGGGATAAAACAAAATCAATTTCTTCCGGCTTCATATCGCTGTTTCTAAAGACTTCAATCCAACCGGGCATATCACTGTCCGGAAGGGTAATTTTTTCAATATGTGGTATTTTTTCCGCAGTCATAGATTTGAAATTTATATTATTTAATAGTAAATTTTCATCAATTTAATTTTCCGCTTTTTATACTTAAAAGTCAACAAAAAAGCCGACTATTTGGTTGACTAATTTGTATAATCAATAAGCCGATTTTAAATTATTTTTTAATTAAATTGGATTGTCTTTTTATTACTTTATTTCATTTATGCTCTGTTTTCTCCACTCCCCTGATAAATCAAACGGAGTCGTCGGTCGAGATGATTAAAAAAAGAATTTTTAATTTACCAAGCGCCGGGAATCAGGCGGTATTTTACTTTTTTTGTATACTCCAAATAACCTGGTAATTCTTTTTTCAGCATATTGTCTTCCAGATAAGTCCGTAAAATCAAAATAACAGCAGTAATGCCAGAAGGGATTAAAGACCAAAGCGAACCGAAAACCAGGCCAAAGCTTATAGCCATTAAAATTCCGCCGACATATCCTGGATGGCGGACATATTGATATGGACCGCTTTGGACAACTTGCTGTCCTCGGTCTTTCTGTATCCTCACCATACTGGAAAACCATTTATTTATCAGCATCGGCCAGGTAAACATAAAGATAGCAAAGAAGAAAAGAATATAATTTAGAACATAACCCCAAACTGGAAAAGCTGGACTCCAGCCAAATCGGCCGGTGTCTAAAACACCAATTGCCCAAGCAGCTAAGGTCATGGTAGTAAAGCCAGTAAATAAAATTTTATCCCACCATTTCACGCCGGGACCCGGATGCATCCTTTCTTTGGCTAAATCCATTTTATCACGGAATAAAATCATGGTTATCAATGTAATCATTGCCATGGCCAAACCAAAAATCCAGCCTTGCCAGTAATTGATGCGACCGGCTAAAATAAAATTAAACAGCAAAATAAAAAGCGTTCCAAAAATTCCTTTTAACACCATAGTAATAAAAGTAATTTTTTTATTTTCCCCCATATAATCTTAGTATAACAAAAATTGCCTTTTTAGCAATTTGAAAACAATAAATAAAAAAAATTTTATTCAATAATATTGACGTCTTTTGGCAATCCCTGTCGGATGATTTCTAAATCTTGCTTTGAATATTGGTTGCCCGATAAATTCAGAACTTCCAAATTTTTTAAGTTGCCCAGTTCGTACGGCAGGCCGGTAAGCTCGTTGTTGGACAAATTAAGAATTTCTAAATTTTGCAGCTGGCCTACTTCGGCCGGAACGCCGGTCATAAGGTTGTTTGAAGCGTTAAGTATCCGCAAATTTTTCAATAATCTAATTTCTGCCGGCAATGCTCCTGTTAATTTATTGTTTGAAACGTTTAGCTCTTCCAGACCGGTCATTTTAAAAACATCTTGAGAAACTTTTGTTAAGCCCTGGTTGCTTAAATCAAGCTTATTTTTAGTGGGTACAGCAATAGCAGAATTATTCGAATTAATGTTGGTATTGCTTTGATTTTGATTAATTTCAGCCGGTATTTTAATACAGCCTGTTGTTATTATTACCAAAATTGGTATTAGAAGCAATATTTTATTCATAGTCATTAAAATATAGCATAATAATTATAAAGTGTCATTATTCAACGGGCAAAATTAAAAGCGGATCAAGCCATTGCTCAAGCAACTTTTCGTCTGAAACATAACCGCGCAAATTGATGTCAGTTCCACGATACAAAGCAAAATGAAGATGCTTCCGCTCATAATCAGTTTGTTTGGTATTGCCCTGGCCCAATGTGCCGATTTGCTGGCCGGCTTTGATTTTCTCCCCTTTTTTTATCATTGAGTCGGGATTAAGGTGGCCGTAAATTGCTAAAACCATTTCACCATTAATCAAATGGCTAATAACCACAGTTCCGCCATAGCCGGAAGTCCAAGAGGAATACATAACTTCTCCGCCGGCAATCGCCCAAACCGGCACGTCTTCTGTAGCATCTTCGTATTCCACATCAGCCCCGGTGTGGTAGCCGGTAAACCGTTCAGGCTGAATTAATGAATTTTCAGGCGTAATATAAGCACCGAAGAATTTTTTAGTAATGCGGCTTTGAAAATCCTTGATTGGTTCTTGAAGACCAGAGGAAGTATTTTGCGGTTCTGCTGGATTTTGTTTGCCCGGGCAAGGAGCAAATTCGCAGTTTGGCCCGCTTCGGCCAACAGCGCTTCCGTCAGGGCAGAGTTTTGCCTCCATAGTGCAGGCAGTCGGCTGGTTAGTTGGTGGCTGGGTAATATTATTAAGCTGGCAGCCAGCCAAGAAAAATAATAATAATGAGGTAAAGACTAGTTTGTTTATAAAATTTTCTGTTAATAATAAAATTAATAAATATAAACACCAAATTACAAATTTCAAATCCCAAACAAATATCAAATCACAAAACTCAAATTTCAAACTCTGAGTCTAGCTGTTTGTAAATTGATACTTGTAATTTGTTTGGATCTTGAGATTTTGGATTTGGAATTTATTTCAGAGTCTAAAAACTTTCCTGAATCTTGAACCAAGTTTGCCCCGTTGAATAACGGGGTTCAGGATGACAAGGCGTTTTAATACATTTACTAAAACTGATAAACTTGCCCATACTCCGGTATTTGCGATGCAATCTTTAATTTGTTTTTTATATCACTTGCCAGTGCTTCATTTCCCGCTTCTTCGCCATGAACAATAAAGATTTTGCTTGGCTTTGGGCTAGTAATTTTGCCAAGCCAATTAAGCAGTTTTGGATGATCAGCATGCGAGGAATAGCCGCCAATGGCGGAAACTTTTGCTTTTACTTTTATTTTTTCTTCATCAATAATCACCAGCTTGGCGCCATTCAAAAGTTCCCTGCCTAAGGATCCTTCAGCCTGATAGGAAACAATCAGCAGATGGTTTTTTGGATTGGCAAGGTTGAATTTTAGATGATGCGGCATCCGCCCGCCAACGCACATACCTGAACCAGCCAAAATTACTTTTGGCGGCGGGGTAGTATTGATGCTTTTTGATTCTTGGGTTGAAGCCGTATATTTTAAGCCAGGAAAATTAAACAAATCATCTCCTTTCATTATCAGCTCTTGTGACTGCTGATCATACATATCAACATATTTTTTATAAACGGCTGTTGCTTTTATTGCCAATGGACTATCAACAAAAATCGGAACATAAGGAATTTTTTTGTTTTCCGCCAGGTAGTTTAACTCATAAAGAACTTCCTGTGTCCTTTCCAAAGCAAATGCCGGAATCATTAAAACGCCGCCAGAGCCGACAGAATCAATAATCGCCTGGTGTAATAGCTTCAGCCTTTCCGAACTTTTCTCATGAATTTTTCCGCCATAAGTGGATTCAACAAAAACCAAATCGGCATCATTAATAAATTCCGTATCCCTGACAATTGGAGCCGGCGGGTTGCCCAAGTCGCCGGAAAATACCAATTTTTTTTCTTTGCCTTTTTCGGTAATCCAAACTTCAAAAATTGCCGAACCCAAAATATGGCCGGCATCAATCATTTTTATTTTTATGCTGTCTGCAATTTTTTTTATTTCCCGGTATGGCAAAGGCTCAAAATGCCTGATCATTTCCAACACGTCAGATTCGCGGTAGAGCGGCTGAATATTATTTCTTTTTGCTTCTTCTAAAATTACTCGAGCCGAATCCGCTAGCATTATTTCGGCAAAATCGGCAGTCGGTTCAGTGCAATAAATTTTTCCCAAAAAGCCTTCTTTAAAAAGCTTTGGCAGGCGGCCGCAGTGGTCAAGGTGGGCGTGGGTCAGCAAAACAAAATCAATTGTTTTTGGGTCAAAAGAAAATTTTTCCAAATTGCGTTTGGAAGCGAAATGCTGTCCCTGAAAAATTCCGCAGTCAACCAGAAATTTTAAGCTTTGTGTTTCTATTAAGATGCAGGAACCGGTCACTTCTTGGCAGGCGCCGTGAAAGGATATTTTCATAAGTTTAATATTTTTTGGATTTCCAAAAGAAAAGTTAGATCTCTGGCATTAATAAATTTACCTTCATAATTTTCTGGTTTGTCCGTCTTAATTAGATTAATTGCCACATCTAAATTAACCCAAAGCAGTTTAAATTCATCGCCTAATTCTTCTTCGGTAAATTCCGGCAACAATTTTTTTCCAATCACTTCTGCCAAATAGCAAAATGATTCTTGCTTCATTTCCCATTTATCTTTATATTCCAAAATTGAGCCAACTTCGTCGCTAATTTCTATCTGGCAGCCGGCTTCTTCCAGGCATTCACGTTTTAATGCGGTAATCTTGTCTTCACCTTTTTCAATGCCTCCCCCCGGCAATTTATGATAATTATGCTTACCAACATGCAATAAAGCAATCTTTTTTTCTTTATCAAAAATCACCGCCCGAACCGCCCGGCGGATTTTCCAGCCTTTGGTATCTTTTGGTAAAACATTATTAAGATTGATAATTGCCAGTTGTTTCATATAAATTTATCGCGTTTTTAAAAACTATTCATCCAGCTCTTGCATTCTTCTCTCAAATTCAAAAAATTTTTCAATTAATTCCTCTTCTTTAGTAAAAGATTCAATAATTAAATTATGAAGATTTTCTTTTAGCTGCCTTACTTTGGTAATTTTATCAGTTAACACCAAATTTTCATCAATGGCACCGTCAATATTACCCTTATTGCCCTTGACCATCATTGCAAGCCTTCTCTACTGTGCTATATAATCCCTTTCCATCGCATCTAAACGTTCGCTTAATTTTTCCATTCTTTCGCGCATTATTAAAACTTTATCCCTCTCAATTAAAACACCCTCGTTAATCGGTATTGGTTTATTTTCAGCCATATAAATAAAATTAAATTAATTTATTTCTTTAAATTATTATACCAAAAAATCGCCGGCTTGGCGATTTCTTGATAACTTCTTTTTCTATGAAAAAGTTAAATTTTTGTGACTTTTACTGCAGCCGGACCCTTTTGAGTCTCGCTTAGCTCAAAGCTGACTTTGTCGCCTTCGCTAAGTTCGCTGAATTCAACTCCGACCAATTCGCTAGCATGAAAAAATAAATCTTTTTCTCCGCCGTCTTGCGCAATAAAGCCGAAATTCTTATCAGTCAATTTTTTGATTGTTCCTTGCATAATTGTGATAGAAATAATGTGAATTAGTTTGTGATAGTTAGTAGAAATTCGACTTTATTTCTATAGTAACTATACTTGGTGACCCGTGGGGGAATCGAACCCCCGTTGCCAGGATGAAAACCTGGTGTCCTAACCACTAGACGAACGGGCCTTAAATAACAATTAACAGTTAACATTTAACTATTAACACTTGGTCTGATGGTTAACGGTTATTTGTTAACTGTTAATTTTTGCGTCTAGACCTGATTTGACCTTATTCTAACTAAATTATGATAACCTAAATTTTCAAATTAGTCAATTAAATCTTTCGGTCACAAGCATTTTAAAAACAGAGGGATTTTACTCCCCCTGTTTTTATTAAAATAATTTATTTATTGAAGTATTGGTCCATCTTCGTAATAATCTATGTGAATTTGGTTTAATTCTACTACTTCCGCCCATTCAAAATTATTGGCTTCAAAAACCTGAGCTGATTTGATTAACCTTCTTTTTGAACCTTCAAGCAAATAAACGCTTGAGCTATTTTTAGTTTTGACAAGTTTAACTGAAGGGTATGATTCTACATCCAAGGCGTCAACTCTTGCAACATTTCCCCAATAATTATTTTCATAACTAACGAAAACCGTAGGTGAAGGAAGATCAATTTTCAGCCATTTAACTTCATCTCTCTGAAAAAGATGATAAATTCTTGAATCAACGGGAGTTCTGACTAACTTTGCACTAGGATATTTATCCAAGACGCTTTGAGAAACTATTTTTACATCGGACCAGCTGCACTGATATTTGGCAAAAGCCTGCGGACTGCTAATGTAGTGTTTAAGGCCATTTTCCAAAATCGCCCAAACATCCGGGGAATCAGCGCTTTTATACAAGGCTACAAACTTAGAATATCCTAGATTAGGATTACAAACATATTTTGTCTGTACCACTGAATCTATCTTAACTCCCAAAACCTGCGGTTCAATTGGTTCAGAACCTCCGACGGCAGAGCCAGAACTAGAACTTGAACCGGATTCGGTAGAAATTCTATAATTTACAATGTCTGAGATTTCATAGCCAATTGGCAACGGATGAAATTTAAGCCGTGCATCAGGGACAAAAGAAAAAGTTGAACCATTTTTATGTCTTTCTGCATACCAAATTTCTAATTTATGATATCCGGCAGTAAGATTAATATCTTTTTTATTAGTCCTCGCTATATGAGTACCGTTTAAATCACTGGTCATATTGCCATCAATAAACACCCAGCAATCATCATCACAAGTAACTGAATAATTATATGTGGCAGTAGTTTCTACATCAATTACCGCTCTCCAGTGGATTGCAAAGTGATAAGGATCACCAGGTTTTGATTCATCAATTGGAAAGAACCTATCACCAAAATTAATATTTAAGTCAACCCGGCTAAAACTGAAATATTTTGAACTATACCAATCATTATTTCCACCAACTATTGGATTAGGACCAATTGTCGATTCTACATCAGGATGATCAGTTGTTAAATTATAATACATCCCATAGAAACCAAAATCATTTTCAAAATCTATATCGCCAATTTTAACTCCTAAAACATCAGCTTGGACACCATTGCTATTATTGCTATTATTTTGCTGATTTGAAGAATATGCCGATTTAGTAGTGAAAGAATAGCCAACCGCTTTTGCTGTGCTGTTAAAAACATCTTTGGCCTCAATCTGAAAATAATAGGTTGTATTGGCAGCAAGACCGTTTAAGACAATGCTTTTTTGAAAATCTCTGGGAGAATCTGTATTTATTGTTTTACTTAAAGAAGTCGGGCTTACGCCGTACTTAACAGTAGCACTGCTAAGCTTATTTGTTCTCCAAGAAATTATTGCTGATTTTTCAGTCACATTCGCATCATTTTCAGAAGTCGGTATTACATCATAAATTAACAAAGTATCATTGTCAGCACGGTTAGTTATGTCAGTTCTAAAAGTCATATCATACCAAACTGATGTATTATTATCTTCATCTTTTGACCTGACTTTAAAATGATAAACAGTGGCCGGATTTAAGTCGGATAAAGTAACATCATGCATTAAAACCCTTGTACCATCGCTATATTTGATTCCATAGGAATTTGTTTTACCATATTCAATTTCACTATTTGACGGCTTATCGGTAATCCACTGAATCGTAGCGGTAGTGCCGGTAGTATAAACCACCCTAACATCAGATATTTTAGGCGCCTGAGTGTTTTGCAACTTACTTGTTTCAAAAGCATGTTCAAAAGAAGAAACCTCAACCAAGCCATCTGATGCGGTTATTTTGAGATAATAGACCGTTTCTGGCAAAAGTCCCGTTAAAGTAACCGAATTATTGCTTTGTTTAACAGGAATTTTGATAATCCGATTATAATTATTATGGGATGTGCCATATTCAACCAAAGCTTCGGCAGATCTACTAGTTGTCCAAGAAACTGTGGCGGTTCTGTCTGTGTTTGTTATTTTAATATTAGCAATTGACAGTGGCTCATAAGCAAAAATAGCTGAAATAGGCGAAAAAATCATTGCCAATACTATGATTATTAATTGGTAGTTAATTAATTTTTTGGCTAAATTTAGTAATTTTTTGTTCATAAATAAATTCATATTTTTTATTAATTTAATAATTCTTCATTATAGCATAGCTTACTATTTTTGTCAATACATCCGTAATGGGCCAATAGCTTGGCAACACCTAAGGTATAATAACCATATGACTAAT
>CAZHUO010000023.1:0-19910 GCA_964535715.1 uncultured Gammaproteobacteria bacterium
GATGATCTGGTGGGAATAATCACGCATCTTTCGTTTAGAGGCACTCTTTTGTTCCGCTTGCAAATCGTCGCAGGGTTAAAACCAAAGTACCGAGCGACTTGCCGGACCAGTGTGCTTTGGTGCTGGTTGATCATGATCCCTCAGAGGAAAAGCCTCTGGAGTTCTATGACCGTGCGGCGGGTTACCGTGTGTCAAAAAATCACCAGATTTACAGGGTGGATTATGACAATGGGTCCAGATTAGTCAAACGGATTAAAAGGATCAAGCCTGACCATGAAGGTGAGATTGAAAGCATGGTCTATAAATTTAATCCTGTAGAAAGGGATCTGAAGGTCGGCCACCGTTTGCCGGCAGCGGTTTTCGCCCAATTCAACCGCACTCAAGAAGTGTGTCAGTAAAACATGAAAGGAGAAAAAATATGTTATTTGACAGCATGTACTGCATATACATAAGTGTATCTTGTCTGATATGCTTGGTGTTTATGTTTGTTTTTGGGCCGATTGGAATTCCTTTATTTTTGTTAATAATTACTCTTCTAGGCCTTGCGGCCGGGAGATACCACGAAGGATGTGCTTATGCCGTCCAGGTTGGCGATCACTACGAAGTGATCGTTTTCAAACGTCGAAAATACGGACCGTGGAGCCAAGTCGAGTGCAACTACAAGTACTCGAAAATACCGAGCGAAGATGAACTGGCTCGCATTGCGAACCAGTATTTGTAGAAACTATAGGTCTTTTCAAATGCCAATTAGCAGGTTCTTTCAGGCGCTATAAGTAAGGAGGAAACGGTATGCGCCATGAAGGATCTGTATAGGTTACAGAAAGGAAGCAAAAATGTTATTGAGAGGTCGTTGTACATTTCATTAAATTAGCGGCGCCGCCGGCGCCTACATAGGGTTTTGGCCATTTCCACAAAAAATGGCCACCTGCAATAACCCCGCACTGAAAATAAAAGTAAGTGCGGGGTTGATTTTTAAAATTAACTGTTGCCAAAATGTTTCTCATATAATTTATCAGCCAGCTCGGTTGCTTTTTGCCTAGCCAATACAACCAAATCCCTGTCTGCTTCCTTATTAAGTTTTACAACCGGCTTTAGACCGGATTTTTTTATTCCTGCCGCTTCGTTCAAAGGCACGCCTAAATCATAATCAAGCCCACCAGCTTGGCTGCCAAAAGGTCCGGAACAGCCGGCATTTTCTTTGCCGATAAAAAATTTTGTATTTTTAAACTGTTTCGAATCCTTAAAATTTAAAAGGCAGTCCTGCTCATCTCTTACGGTCCACAAAGTGGCAACATCAAAATTTATTCCCGCTTCGCTTAAAGCTTCAGCAATCCGCTTAACCGTCTGGCCTTTGACGATATGTTCAGTGATAATCAAAGTCCTTTCTCCCAAGTTTTTTGCCTGGTTTTCAATGTAATCTTTCAAATTTTCCTGCCTTTTTTCAGAAATATTTTCAACATCATCTAATTCCTTATCGTCATAATCTGCGCTTCCGCCCGAAAAAAATATTTGCTTTGGGATTTTCATTTCATGCTCTTTGGCGTAGCGGGTAGCAATTTTTCCGACAACAAGTGCCGGTAAGCGGGCGGATACATCATCGCCAAGTATTGAATTCCACCGGCCTTCTTTTATTCCTGCTGCCAGTTGCTCCAAAAGATTATCAAAATCTTTTTCCGTATCTTCAAAAGCACTTTCAATATGCTCTATTTTCATCGCTTTAAGATCCTTTGGTTGGACGCCAGGTTCTTTAAACCCTTGGTTATTTTCTATGCAGTATTTTGGCATATTAATGGTTATTTTTTAGTCTTTCTAACACCGACCAGGGATATTCTTCGCCCTTGAATAAATTTTCTTTGATATATTCAACAAGTTTTGGGTAATTAATTATTTTGTCATGATCCCAGTTGCATATATTTTTGGCCTCATCAAGCCGACCCATTCTTAAAAAAGAAATTGCAGATTGGACGCAGCTTACCCCGCGGCCGTTGTTTTCTAGTTTTTGCAGCTCATCCAATTCGTCTGCGATATTATTTAATTTTTCCAGATCAGGCTGGATTTGTTCCGATTTTTCCATAGTTTTATTTTAACCTTTCATTAAATGTTTTGCTGCCCTAGAAAGATTAATTTTGAAATCATCCATCTCTAATACCCGAAACTTATATTTTTTTCCCTCTTTGCGAAAAAATTGTCCATAATAAATAACCATATCTGAAATTTTAGTAAAAGTTTCTTTATTTTTTGTCCGTGCCAAAATCCAGTCGTTAGGCGTTTTGCTTTTCTTTATGTCAGAAACAAATCTTTGATTATCAGTCCTAATAAGAAAGATAACCATAAAATTTTTAGATCCGTATTTTTTCATTAAAGAAGCTGCAATCTGCGGAGTTACATGGTAACCCTCTACAATATAGTCATTGCCATCTTTAATTTCACTGATACAAAACATTTCTATAGCAGGATAAACGCCCTTGGACTTCGTTCGGTATTCATTAACTATTTTTTTTGTTGACCAGTGGCTATATTTTTCATCGTTTGTTCTCCACGTGGCCTGCTTCAAAGGAAGTCTATATTTTTGTTCGTTTTTACTTAGATATGCACGTGCCACAGATTGCAGCGTATCTGTTGAAACCCAAGGAATATGAAACTGCCTGGACAATTTTTTTGCAAGGGTTGTTTTTCCGCATTTTGGCGGTCCGCCGATTAAATATATCATAGCAATAAAGATTAAATTATTTTATATGGAAAGTGCAAATTGGCCGGCTTGTGTTATGTGATTGTTCGAATTGTCTTTTCTTTGATTCATTTAAATATTTAGCATCATATCCCAAGATTCTTTGCCGTTGTCGCTTATAAATTTGCCCAATTTTTTAAAGCCGTTTTTCTCATAAAAATTAACAGCTAGTTTATTTTCTGTAAATACTCCGCCCCATAAAATCATGCGTTTTTTGTTAAATTTTTTTGCTATATCAATTAAATAGGGAAAGGTTATTGAGCCTATGCCTTGGTTTTGGTATTCGTCTGCTATACAAGGCCCCATTCTGCAATCTGTTGAGGAGTTTAGCTTAATATTATATTTTAAGAATCTTTGCTTGTCGGTTTTTGGAATATCAAAACTAAATTCAAAAAAGGCAATTATTTTTTTTGAGACATCATTCACTATGACAATACGGAGTTTGTCATAACGATTGATTGCCGTGCATAATTCTTGAGCCATTTTTTTATCGTAGCTTTCAAGGATATAATGTTCGCGTGTTTTGGTGGATAAATCTTTAAAAAACCGAGCAAGTGCTTTTACATCTTGAGATTGAAGAGGTCTGAAAGCAGCTGTTCCAATATCAGGCAAAGAAACCTTATAGGTAAGCAGGCTTGGATTTTTAGCTACATCAGAAATATTTAAAAACATAATGTTCAATAAAATAATTTTAAGCAGTCAATTATTCTGACTCTTGTTTTTTCCGCAGTACCAGATTCCAGACAATCTGTTTTCCGCCTACACGCCTTGGATCATCATTGGTTTCAACCGGTGCTTCATCTTCTACAATTTCCAAGCCGAACTGTTTGGTTAATTGCTGCATTTCTTCTTCGGTAAAATAGGCGACTCGTCTTTGCCTGTCAGCATCTTCAATAAGAGGCTTTTTTTGTTCGCGAAAAAGATATAGTCCAGATGGCTTTAGAACTCGGCGGACTTCGGCAAAGACTTGCTTTATATCTTCCCACGTTTTAGCATTCTGTACTGCATATTGGCTTAAAACCGCACGCATTGATTCATTATTAAAAGCCGACAAATCGGTAAAACTGCCTTCTCTGATATCAGCTTCAATATTTTTATCTGCTAGATTTTGCCGGCAGATTTCTACGCCTTGCGGATCTATTTCGATTCCATGAAGTTTCAGATCAAGGCCTTGGAATGCTTCTAAATTTCGGCCTTCTCCAACACCAAGCTCTAGTACCTCGTCACCTGGATGAAACTCTTCACGGTAGTTTTCTATAAATTTAACAACTCCTTTTGATGGGCCGAGATTAGCCCTTCGTTCTCTTTTTTTTCTGTCTCCGTCTCCTGATATTTCCGCCGACATAATGTCTGACTCTGCAAGTTTTGGTTTTTCTGGCATATATTTGTTAGTAATTCATATAACATTTACCTACTATACAACATTATTATCACAAAAGGGTAAAAGTAAGGTTTTACAATTGCAGTTTGTTGTGCTGATTTTATTTCGTAAACTGAAAAGTTGAAACCATTTGATTATAAATATCTAAATTATCATTTTTGTCATTAGCTTCCGAGTAAGTTAAGCTATAAACTTTATTATCATAGGGAATAAGAATTTTAATAATCCTGCCGGTAATACCTTCACCGCCATCCCCGGTATATTTGGTAGACTTAATACCATCTATTAAGACTTCTTCTTGATTTTTCCAGGCATTGGCAACAGATATTTTTACCAATTCTTCTTCTTCATTTAGGCTTCGTGAAGAAACATTAATGCTGATTTGCCAGTCTCCTGGATTCGTATTTTTCCCAAAAGCCACTTCGCTAAACAACCAGTCATTCACTCCTTTTGGATCGCCAGCCTTTAATATCTCCGCCCATTCTTTGACACTAAATTTTTGAGGATATTTTATAGTATATTCAAATTTATCATTTGTGAAAGTCAGCCAGTTGGCTGTTGGATCGGTTGGTTGATTGGTATTAATATTTACATCTTGGTTAACATTTGCGACTGGTTGATTTGTATTTTGGTTGACGTTGGCCGCCGGTTGATTAAGGTTTTGATTTGCGTTTGGTGCTTGTTGGGTGCAGCCGGCGAGAAACAAAGCTAATCCGGCCATAGAAATTAAGATTGTTTTTTTCATAGTTGTAAGGTTAATAAATTATTTTATTTAGAAGTGCAAACAGGCTAGCCCATACTAGCTGCCGTTAATTTATTTTTGCCAGTTAATATTTTCAACTGCTTTCAAGATGATTGCTTTAGCCTGGTCAAGTCGTTGTTGTAATTCTGTTCCTTCTTTAGCATTAACAAAAATATGCCTGCACGCCTCATCAACTCTTTCTTCCCAAGTTCCGCCTTCGGCTCTTGCCAAATAATAAGCTAATGTTCTGATATCTAAGGCATTATTATAATATTCGGGATGCTGATGTCCTCTTGATGCGGCTATTTCACGATTAATAGCATTTATTAACTCAGATTCTTTTCTTGAGTTTGATATTTCTGAATAATTATCGAGTATTTGTGGATTTGTTTCGTTTCTCATAAAGTTTTAGCATTACGAATAAATCAATGCGAGACTAACTTCGTTTAGTTAAAGCTGTTGATTTTTATATAATATTAGCTGAAATATATATTAACATAGCACACAAGGTATATTAGATGACTAGATATATTTTAACAAATAACTTAAATAAGCGCTATTAGTGACCAATACTTGTTTATCAAATGCTTTGTCATTCTGAGGTCGTCGAAGACGACCGAAGAATCTAGAGATTCTTCGGCCTACGGCCTAAGAATGACAAAAAAAGAAAGAGCGTGATTTGAAATGACAAAGTAAAGCGGTTGACAAAATCAATAAACCTGTTAATATATGGGGTAATCTCTAAACGCTCTTTTTATGTAAACTTAACAGTAAGGGTCAATTAATGAAAGCACCAAAAGGATTGAATTGGCTGATTATTACAGCCTCGTTTTTTGAAAGCAAAATTGAAAATACCCTTGATTGTTTGGGCAAAAAAAAGGAAAACATTCTAAGTCCTTTTATTCGCCATCATTGGCCAAGGTGGATTTCGCCAAACCTTCTTACTGGTTTGCGGGGTTTGATTGCAGTAATTTTAATTTGTTGGTTGCTTTTCGGTGGGTTAACAGTCTATCAGAATAACAGTTTGTTTGCCGCTTTAGTGATAGTGGCTTGTTTGACTGATTTTTTTGACGGTCCAGTCGCTCGAGCATTGGGAAAAGATTCAAAAACAGGTTCTGTCTACGACAAAATTGTCGACAAATTTTTGATTCTACCCTTGGGTGTAGCTGAATTTTGGCATCTTGACCAGACCCTAGTGGTTTTGTCAGTCATTGGCATGGTAATTGTGGTAGTATCTGCGGTTTACAAGTATTTTCAGCAAGGAGCCGAGGTGCCGGAAAATATCATTGGCAAATTTTCAATGACTTGCTATAGCCTTGCAATTATTATTGCGATTTGGCCGGCCTGGGAAGGTTGGGCACTAAAGATTGCCTATATTGGCTTTGGTTTTGCGCTATCCAGCGTAATATTAAACTTCAAGCGCCATTTCAGCTGGCCAAGCGAATTTACATGATTTATACGCCGTTGTTTAATACAGCGGCTTTTTTCTTGCCTAAAACCGCAAAATTGGTTAAAATTTAACCATGGAAAAATTATATCTCTATAACACATTATCAAGGAAAAAAGAGGAATTTAAGCCAATCAAAAGAAATAAGGTTGGCTTTTATGCATGCGGACCGACAGTTTATGATTTTGCCCATATTGGCAATTTGAGGACATACATTTTTGAAGATATTTTGAAAAGAGTCCTGGTTTATAATGGCTACAAAGTCAAGCATATTGAAAATATCACTGATGTCGGCCATTTGGCTTCTGATGCCGACGAAGGCGAAGACAAGATGATGAAAGCTATTAATAGGGAAGGGTTGAAGCCGAACAAAGAAAGCCTTTTAAAGCTGGCCGAAATATACACCGAAGCGTTTAGAAAAGACATTAATGCCTTGAATATTTCAGAACCGACTAAATGGGTAAAGGCAACTGGCCATATTAAGGAAATGGTAGAATTAATTAAAAGAATTGAAAAAAATGGCTATACCTATGAAACCGAAGACGGCCTTTATTTTGACACGACAAAAATTGCCGATTACGGCAAGCTGGCAAATCTGCAAAACGTCGAATTAAAAGCCGGTGCCAGAGTTGATTTGGGCAGCAAAAAAAAATCAACAGATTTTGTCTTGTGGATCAAGGCGGTTAGTGAAAACAAAAATCATGTAATGGTTTGGCCTTCACCCTGGGGGATGGGATTTCCCGGCTGGCATATTGAATGCAGTGCCATGTCTATTAAATATCTTGGTGAACATTTTGACATACATGCCGGTGGCATTGATCATATCGCCGTTCATCATTCAAATGAAATCGCCCAAAACGAGGGCGCAACCGGAAAAAAGTCTGTTAATTTTTGGCTGCACGGTGAATTTTTAATTTTAGATTCCGGCCGGATGGGTAAATCAGTTGGCAATTTTATTACTTTACAAACTCTGATTGAAAAAGGCTTTAACCCTTTGGCTTACCGTTATTTATGCTTGCAGACGCACTGGCGGCAGAAATTGACTTTTTCTTATGAAGCTTTGCAGGCGGCGCAAAACGCTTTAATTGAATTAAGGAATCAAGTCAGGCCGCTTTCAGGCAAAGGAAAGATAATTAAGCCATACCAAGAGGAATTTAATAAGGTTATCAATGATGATTTGAATATGCCAAAAGCTTTGGCGCTAATTTGGGATTTATTGAAAAGCAAAGAAGAGCCTCAAGATAAGCTAAAAACAATTTTAGATTTTGATAAAGTGCTTGGCCTAAGTCTAAATGATATCTTAGATATTCCAAAAGAAGTTATTCAGTTTGCAGACGAAAGGCAAAAAGCCAGAAATTCCAAAGACTGGCAGAAATCAGATGAACTTAGGAAAAAAATTGACCAGCTTGGCTATTTAGTAGAAGATGCAGTAGATAGCTATGTGATTAAAGCTAAAAAGTGAATCAGGAATCAAGAATTATGAATCAAGGCCAGCTTTCCTTAATTCTTAATTCTTAATTCTTAATTCTTGAAAAATGCCTAAAAAAGTCCTAATTGTCTATGCTTCCGGCGGAATGGGCCACGTCATGGCCGCCAAGGCCATTGAGCAGGCGTTTAAGCGTAAATATCCAGATATTGAAGTCAAAAACGTCAATGTCATTGATTTTGCCAATAAATCTTACAGGGCGGTTTTTGTTCATGGTTATAATTTTGTCAGTGCTAAACTGCCTCGGCTTTGGGGTTGGCTTTACCAAACCTTTAATTCCAAGTCACGCCAAGGCTTTCCCAGCTGGCTTTCGCGGGTTTGTATTGCTAAAAGATTTATTCCGTTTATTCGGGAGTTTAAGCCGGATTTCATAATTTCCACCCATCCTCTGCCGATGCTGATAGTTTCTTACTCTAAAGCCAATGATGTAATTGACATACTGTCTTCTATGGTCTGCACCGATTACGGTTGCCATAGTTTCTGGGTGGATAAAGAAGTAAACTACTATTTCGGTGCGGTGGAAAGTGTCGGTACCTGTTTGTGCGGTTATGGTGCAAAAAAAGAACAGATTGCCATAACCGGCATTCCAATCGAAGAAAAATTTACCGTAGTTTTTAATAAAGAGGAACTGCAAAAAAAATATGGCCTAAAAAGCGATGCATTTACCATTTTAATCGTTGGCGGACAATTCGGCATAGATACGCTTAAAAATATTATAAACAGCATTATTGACAAGCATGACGGCCGAGTTCATTTTTTGGTTGTGGCCGGCCGTGATCACTATTTAAAAGATGCCCTGGATAAGGCGGACTTAAACAAGCGCTTTTCTAATGTCAAAATCTTCGGGTTTATAGATTATATGCATGAATTGATGTCGGTTTCTGATATTATATTTTCCAAAGCCGGCGGGCTGACGGTTTCCGAATGCATGGCCAAAGGTTTGCCGATGGTAATTAATAAGGTTATTCCCGGGCAGGAAGAAGACAATGTTGAATATCTCGTTAGCCATAATGCGGCGGTAAAAGCCAATAACACCGAAGAGATAATTGCGGCAATTGACGAGCTGATTAAAAATCCGCAAAAAGTGGCGGCAATGAAAAAAAGTGCCGCAACAATAGGCAAGCCGAATTCGGCTGAAGCCCTGGCGGATTTTGTTATGAGTAATATTAAGTAAATTTTAAAAATTAATTTTTTTACTTTGTCATTCTGAATTTATTTCAGAATCCAGGATTACAAAAGAATATAGAGACCCTGAAACGAGTTCAGGGTGACAAAAAGAGCATGAAAAATTTCTGGCAAAAATTGAAATTACCGATAATTGCACTCGCTCCAATGGCGGGTGTTTCTGACTCGGCCTTCCGCCAGCTTTGCAAAAGCTTTGGTGCGGATGTTGTTTACACCGAAATGGTCAGTGCCGATGCCTTGCATTACGATTCAAAGAAAACTTTGGAACTTTTAAAATTTGAAAAATCGGAAAAGCCCATAGTCTGCCAGCTTTTCGGTAAGCGGCCGGAAATGTTTGCCAAGGCGGCAAAAATGGTGGAGAAAGCCGGATTTGACGGAGTAGACCTTAATTTCGGCTGCCCGGCAAAAAAAGTCGTTGCTCATAGTGGCGGCGTGACAATGATGCGTGACCTAAAACATTGCCGCAAGCTGATTGAAACTGTTTTGGGATGCACACGCTTGCCGGTTTCTGTTAAAATTCGCTCGGGCATTGATAAGATTACGGCTTTGGATTTTGTTTTGGCAATCAATGATTTGCCGATTTCAGCAATTATGGTGCACGGTCGGCCTTTTAAAAATCCTTATTCAGCGCCGATTGATTATGAAATTATCAAGAAAGTAAAAGAAAATTTTATCGGAATAGTTTTAGGAAACGGCGGAATCAATACCCCGCAAGATGCCAAAAAAATGCTTGAATTAACTGGCGCAGACGGAGTTGGGCTTGCCAGGGGACTTTACGGCAGGCCTTGGCTTTTTAAGCAGGTTAAAGATTATTTAAAGAAAGGAAAATACAAAGAGTTTGAATTTAATGATATAAAAAAAGTGGCGCTTTTGCACGCCAAGCTTGCTGAAAGTTCCAAAGGCAAGTGGGGGATAGTTGAGACCAGAAAGCATCTGGCATATTATGTAAAAGGTTTTCCCGGCGCCGCCGACTTGAGAAGCAAACTGGTTTTGGTTGATGATGTAAAACAAATTAAGAAAGTTTTAGGATAGCATGTAAAAGCGAGTAAAAGTTAATAAAAAGTAAATTAAGATTACTTAATTTATTATTACTTGCTTTTTATCCTTTATCTTTTTTAAATCTACATCCAGTCCTTCTTTTTGAAAATTGTAAGCATTAAAGAAACAATTATTACCATGATCCCGATAACGAACCAAAAACCGAATGGATTTTGAGTAAACGGCATAGCGTTAATTGTATTCATGCCGAAAATAGTCGCCAAAAGAGTTATAGGAAAAGTCGTAACGGATATAATAGTAAGAATTCTCATTATGTCGGAAAGCTTAAAAGAAATTTGCGATTCGTTCGTTTCCTGCAGCGCTTCAATTCTTTCTTTTAAATTCTCCAAGTTTAACCAGATTTCCTTGGCCGAATCAATTAAGCTTTCAAAATAAACATCAGTTTTTTTCATTACATATATAGAGTTTTGCTTCAGATGTGTTATTGTTTTTTTAATTACTTCCTTATGAACCTGCATTATTTTCCGTACATCAGTGATATTTCTCCTAATTATCAGAATTTCGGAAACCATATGTTTTTCCTGGCCGGAAAATATCGCTTTTTCAATATTGTCGCAGTCTTCGCTTAAGTGATCAATTATCGGAAAACAATATAGAAATAGCTTGTTTATTATTTCATAAACAAGCTTTTCCGGTGATTTATCGGAGTATTTATTTCTTAGATCCGTGCTAATCCGAAAAAGATCAAAAAAATCATTGAATATCTGAATTTGCCCTTTATGCATAGTAATCAGATATTTATCGCCGACAAAAATGTTAAATTCAGCGGCCTTAATACTGCGTTCCGTGCGGTTGTAAATCGGAAAAAGCAAAACTAAAAAAATATATTTTTGGTAGGAATCGATTTTTGAACGATGACTTAAAGTTAGACAGTCGGAAATATCAAGAGGATGGAACTTATATTTTTCACCCAGTTCGTTGATGTCTTTTTCATTTGGTTTTTCAATATCAAGCCAATAAAAGTTAGGGAATTCAATTTTTTTTGTGTTTGACATATATTTTTGTTTGTTTATTAAATTATAGCATAAACATTATATAAGGTAAATTTTTTTTAAAAAAATACGATTTGTGGTATAATATAATTCATATGAGCTTAAATCCAATAAAGAAATCAGCTAAATCAGAGTATGATGATCTTTTAGTTTCAAGTGAGGAACAATCCTCAGAAGCTAAGCCGGCATTTGAATCGGGCGAATTTTTACCTGCACACGAGAAAGAAGTGGCGCCTGAAAAAGAAGCAAAAGAGTCGTTTTACCCTGAAAAATCAGTTAAAACAAAAAAGTCACCTCAAAGTCATATAGCTTTATCGCATATTAAGCCGGCTAAAAGCCCAACTTTGGTTGCGGTTGAAAAAATAATGGAGCAGGATTTAGCGGATGTTTATTTTCAAATGGCTGAAAAAGATCGAAAAATTTTTCAGCTTCAAGGTGAAAAAACGGCAAAAAAAATAGAATATTTGCTAAGTAAAACCAAAGATACAACCAAAAAAGTCTTTAAGCTTATTTTGAAATGGCTTAATTTGATTCCCGGAATCAATAAATTTTTTATCAGGCAGGAAGCGATGATTAAAGCTGAAAATATAATGAAATTAAAAGACAAAAACCGATGATTTTTAATTTTTGGCAAATAACTACGGTTCCAAGGCCAAATTATCAGGTGGCAGATTTATCGCTGAATGTATCGACAGGTGATTTTTATTTGTTTGTTTTGATTTATGCAGTATTCCTGCTTTTTTTATTTATTATTTTATTGTTTTTGATAAAATCACTTTTGCGGGCAGCAAGTTTTATTTCAGGAGCATCCAGAAAAGTAGTACTGCTTGTCACTGTTCCAAAAGAGTCTTCGGATATTGCCGATCAAAACGAGAACTTGGAAATGGTTAAAAGCCAAATCGCCCTGGCCGAAAGCCTTTTTTCGACGCTGGGCGGGCTTAGAGCCCAAAGAGGACTGCGCGCCTGGCTTTTTGGAAGAACCGATCATTTTTCTTTTGAAATAGTCGTCTGGAAAAGCCTTATTTCTTTTTATGTTGCCGTTCCCCGCTATATGAAGGATTATATGGAGCAGCAAATTTCCGCCCAATATCCCGAATCAAATTTAAGTGAAGTTGTTGATTACAATATTTTTTCGCCAAGAAGCTTTATTGCCTGCGGATATTTAAAATTCAAAAGAAGCTATATTTTTCCGATTAAAACCTACCAAAAATTAAACTCCGATCCGCTAAATTCAATTGCTGGTTCTTTAACAAAAATTGACAGAAATGACAGTGCGGCAATCCAAATAATTGCCCGGTCGGCAAAAAAAGGCTGGCATATAAAGGGATCAAGGGTTGCGGTTGAAATGCAGAAGGGAAAATCAGTAAATCAGGCTATTTCCGATTCCGGCTTGTTCGGTTTTTTAAAGCCGTTTAACATTTTAAGCATAAAAAGTCCGCAAATAATTGCCGAAGAAAAAACCAAAGCGCCCAGAACGCTTTCGCCGATGGAGCAGGAATTAGCCAAAGGGCTTCAAGAAAAGACCTCCAGAGCCGGCCTTGACTGCAATATCAGAATTATCACTTCGGCAAAAGACAAAAATACCGCCCAAAAATATTTAGATATCATTATTGATTCTTTTTCCCAGTATAATTTTTATGAATACGGAAACAGCTTTAAGATCATAAAGCAGGCATCAAAAAAGCTGATAAATGATTTTATCTATCGGAATTATTGTGAAAATCAAAAAATGATTTTAAATACGGAGGAGCTTGCAAGCATTTATCATTTTCCAACACCTTTTTTGGATACGCCCAACATTCAATGGCTTTTGGCAAAAAAATTGCCGCCGCCGCCGGAATTGCCTCGCGACGGATTGCTTTTGGGCGAAAATATCTACCGAGGAGTAAAAACCAACGTCTATTTGCAAACGGCCGACCGCAGACGTCATATGTATGTAATTGGGATGACTGGCACCGGAAAATCGGTTTTAATGTCGAATTTGGCCATTCAAGACATTAGAAACGGTTTTGGCGTCTGTGTTATTGATCCTCATGGGAGCCTGGTTGAAGACATATTGCCCAATATCCCCAAAGAAAGAATTGATGAAGTGGTTTATTTTAATCCTGCCGACATGGAGCGCCCAATCGGCTTAAATATGCTTGAAGCTGAATCAATTGAGCAGCAGGATTTTGCCATTCAGGAAATGATCTCTATATTTTATAAACTGGTGACCGACCCGTCGATGATTGGCCCAATGTTTGAGCATAATATGAGAAATGCCATGCTGACTTTAATGGCTGATACCAAAGATCCGGGAACAATTGCGGAAATTCCAAGGATTTTTACCGATAAAGATTTCCAAAAATATAAAATTGCCAATGTCACCGATCCGATGGTTAGATCCTTTTGGGAACAGGAAATGGCAAAAACTTCCGATTTTCACAAGTCGGAAATGCTCGGCTATTTGATTTCCAAAGTCGGCCGCTTTATTGAAAATCAGATGATCAGAAATATCATTGGCCAGCCGAAATCCGGCTTTAATTTTCGAGAAATAATGGATAGCGGAAAAATTCTTTTGGTTAATTTGAATAAAGGCAAGGTCGGTGAAATAAACAGCAATCTGCTTGGCTTAATCATCGTCGCCAAGCTTCAGATGGCGGCTTTAAGCCGAGGCGATATGCCTGAAAGCCAGAGAAAAGATTTTTATCTTTATATTGATGAATTTCAAAATTTTATTACCGACAGTATAGCAACAATTTTGGCTGAAGCCAGAAAATACAAGCTTAATTTAACTTTGGCTCATCAGTATATCGGTCAGCTGACTGAAGGTTCAGGTCCGGAAGGCAAAAGCCATGGCAATAAAGTTAAGGATTCGATTTTCGGCAACGTTGGTACAATACTGGCTTACCGGATTGGTTCAGATGATGCCGAAGAAATTGCCAAGCAAATGGATCCCGTTGTGGGCGAATATGACTTGATTAATATTGAAAAATTTAATGCTTATGCCAGACTTTTAGTCGATAATCAGCCGACTAAAGCTTTTAACATCCATACTTTTCCGCCGATTCAGGGAGACAAATCCGTGGTTAATGAAATTAAAGAATATTCTCGCTGGAAATACGGAGCAGACCGGCGTAAAGTCGAAGCCGAAATTTTAGAGCGCAGCCGCCTTGGTATTGCCAAAAGCAGTGAAATTCAGCCGCCGCTTGAAAGAACCCTGTAATTTAAGCTAAAGATATAGTCTAATGACTAATATCTCCGCCATAGGCGCTTGCCTGCCAGTGGCGTAGATTCGACTCTGGTGAATAATTTCTAATTACTAAAAAAAATAATGCTCGAAATTATATCTTATATTTTTCCGTTCATCTTTATAGTAATTGTTCTGATAATTTTAGGAACAATGGCTTGGGGCGGAATTTTAGCGGCACCTTGGGTGCCTTTATGGAAAAAAGATATCAGGCGGATGATGAAATTGGCTGATTTAAAACCGGGTGAATTGCTTTATGATCTTGGAGCGGGCGACGGCCGAATGCTGATAATTGCCGCCAAAGAATTCAAAGCAAAAGCAATTGGATATGAAATTGCCGTCTTGCCATTTTTTCTTGCCTATATTAAAATTACTTTATTGGGTTTGCGGGGTAAAATTAAGCTTAGATATAAGAATTTTTTTCATCAGGATTTAAGTCAAGCTGACGTAATTTGCGCCTTTTTGACTCCGCAGGCAATGCTAAAACTAAAACCAAAATTGGAAAAAGAGGCAAAACCGGGCTGTCGGATAGTGTCGTACGCTTTCAGTATTCCGGGTTTAAAGCCGGAAATAGCCGACAAGCCAAGTGAAAACGAAACAAAAATTTATCTTTATCGCAGATAAGAAAACGTATTAGTTGGATAAAATCTGCGGTCTAAATATTGTAAAAATAAAAAAATTTAAAATAAAATGCTTGGCAAAAAGAAAAAACAAAATAACGATTTTGAAAAAATAAACGAGGAGGAAGCCGCGCGTCATTTGGAATTGCTTAAAGATGTATTGGAAAATACTCAGGCAAATATTAAAAAAGCCCTTAATCTTATAAGTAAAAACGAACTTGATTCAGGTTCATTGCTTGACAGCCTGCAGAGGGCAAAAGAAGCCAGCGCCGGATTTATTGTTACAAACGGCGCCAATATTGAAGGCAATGGCAGTGAAAGAATTATCGAAGGAGTATTTAATGGCGAAAAAATGGTCAGCGGAGACGGGATTGAATACAATATCCCGGCAAACTACGCATCAAAATCAAAATTAATCGAAGGTGATATATTAAAATTAACCATCAACAGGGATGGTTCTTTTATTTACAAGCAAATCGGTCCGGTGGAAAGAAGGCAGCTTGTCGCGGCATTGGCAAATAATGAGAAGACCGGAGAATGGTTTGCCCTTGAAAGCGGCAAAAAATGGAAACTATTGACTGCATCAGTCACTTATTTTCATGGCCAGCCTGGAGATGAAGTAGTAATTATTATTCCTAAGGAAAGCGACAGTAACTGGGCGGCGGTGGAAAACGTGATTAAAAATAACAATCGTTGATTAATTCAGTTATTTATTATTGCTAAGCGATTTAGCCCGGCTAAATCTTTTTTTATTATTATCCCTGATTTTGGTAAATATTTTTTTATCAATTTTTCCATTTTTTTTGCCTGATTATAGCCGATTTCGCAAATTATGAACTTTGGCTTTTGTTTTCGGTTGTCTATTTGCCTAAAAAGTTTTTCATAAACTGCAATTCCATGCTGAAAACCCTCCAAAGCGGTTTTTGGCTCGTATTTCAGGCCGGGGTTAGTTGAAGTTTTGTAATAGTTATCAAGATAGGGGAGATTAGCCGCAATTATGTTAATTTTTTTGTTTTTCAGCGGCGCAATAAGGTCGCCGTGGTAAAATTTTATTTTAACTTTATGCTTTTTAGCATTTTTTTTGGCCACAAGCAAAGTTTTTTTTGAAATGTCAGTTGCCATTATTTCTGCCTTTGGAAGTTGTTTAGCCAAGGTGACGGCAATGCATCCGGAACCAGTCCCAATATCGGCTATTATACATTTGTCACTATATGGGGTTTGCAATGACAAAATAGTGTCAACCAATAATTCCGTTTCTGGGCGGGGTATTAGCACTCGTTTATCAACATAAAAATCAAGGCCGTAAAATTCCTTTGTTTTTATAATATATGCAATCGGTTCATTTTTGGCGCGTCTTTTTATATAATCACTAAATTTTTTCAGCTGCGCAGCAGTTAGTTTACTTTCCGGGTGGGTGTGTAAAAATTCCTTTGATTTTTTTAAAACAAAACACAATAAAACCTCTGCATCTAGAGAGGGGCTAGGGGAGGGTTTATTCAGTTTATTTGTAGCCAAGATTAAGGCTTGTTTTATGGTCATTTAGCTTATAGCTTATTGCTTATAGTTGATGTTCTATTACCTATAAGCTAACAGCTATTAATTACTATCCGCTTCTTTTAAGGAATTAATAATTGGTTGGATATTGCCGTTCATTATAGATTCTATTTGGCTAAAATTTTGCTTAATCCTATGATCAGTAACTCGATCCTGGGGGAAATTATATGTTCTGATTTTTTCCGAGCGGTCGCCTGATCCGATTTGCGATTTTCTGGCGTCGCCGCGTTCTTTGGCTAAACGTTCCTGCTCGGCTAAAAGCAGGCGGGAACGCAGAATTTGTATTGCCTTATTTTTATTTTTAATTTGCGATTTTTCATCCTGGCAGCTGACAACGGTATTTGTCGGTATATGGGTAATCCTGACGGCTGAATCGGTGGTATTTACGCTTTGCCCGCCATGTCCGCCGGATCTAAATACATCAATTCTCAGCTCCTCAGGTTTAAGCTCAATATCAACTTCTTCAGCCTCTGGTAAAACAGCCACGGTTGATGCTGACGTGTGAACTCTGCCGCTTTTTTCTGTTTCCGGCACTCTCTGGACGCGGTGGACGCCGCTTTCATATTTCATATTGCTGTAAACGTTGTTTCCTGATATTTCAAATATTACTTCTTTAAATCCGCCAATTCCGATGCGGCTGGAATTCAAAATTTTTGTTTTCCAGCCTTTGTCTTCGGCAAAGCGGGAATACATCCGAAAAAGCTCAGCTGCAAATAAAGCAGCCTCATCTCCGCCGGTGCCGGCACGAATTTCCATAATAATATTTTTTTGGTCAAAAGGATCTTTTACTGACAAATCTTCAGCTATTTCTTTTTGTAGACTTTCTTTAAGTTCAGACAAGCTTAGGACTTCTTCCTGGGCAATTGCTACTAATTCTTCATCAAGCTCTTCAGTAAGTGAATTTTTAGCCGAAATCAGCTGATTTTCTGTTTTTTCAAGCTCATCAATTTTTTTTACAGTTTGGCTTAAAGTATTGAACTCCTTTGAAAGTTCCTTTAAATTTTGGGGATTTTTAACAATTTCCGGATTGCTCAAGTCGCTTTCAAGATTTTTATATCGTTTTTTTATTTCTTCAAATTTTTTTTCCATATTTTTTTTAAAACAAAAACTCCCGCAAAAGGGAGTTTTAGTTTTATTTGGTTATTTTTCTTTTTTTTCTGCTTTTGTAGTTTTTGAAGTTGTTTTCTTTTCCTTTTTGGCTTTTTTGCCTTTTCGGGAAGATGCGGCTTTTTCCTGCTTCGCAGCTCTTTCTTTGAATTTTTCAACCCTTCGTGCCGAGTCAACCAATTTTTGCTTTCCGGTATAAAAAGGATGGCACATTGAACATATTTCAATATGGATTTCTGGCATTGTTGAGCCGACGCTGAAGCTGTTGCCGCAGGCGCAGGTAACTTTGGCATCCGGGTAATATTTTGGATGGGTATTTTTTTTCATAAATATAATGCTAATCTGGTGAATTATCCTAATCTACAAATATAGATTGGTATTATTTATTAATGTATCCTAGCATTTTATTTTATTTTTGGCAAGAGTCTGTGTTTTTTTTCGTGAAGATCCCTGGAATGGCGGGTAATGGCAAAAACACCGACAACACTGGTATAAACCAAGGCAAATTCAGCGGGAATTTTATAATAGTCGTTGCTAAAAGGCGCCAAGATAGCGAAAATCACCATTATTATTGTCCAAATCACTACATATAACTCTCCGGAAAAGCGAGAAATAAATCTGGTTTTCCAGCGGTCATATTCTTTTTCGCCGGTATAAATTCCTAAAATTGCCAGGTATATTACGCCGATAGCGCTTACCGAGCTGTCAAATTTATTGCCTGATAAAAAATCAAAAATAAATAAAAATATTGTAAGTATTGTCCAAATATCCAAAATAATCTTAATTGAAATGCGGCTATCTTCTAATTTTTTCTTAAAAATACTGATCATAACGATATATTAGCATATTTTTTTAAACTTGACATTGTGGTGATAATTAATTAAGCTGGATTTGCCTATTAAGGCAAATTTTGACCTTTACAACAACTAAGGAGAACTGAAATGGCGATTAATCTATGTATTAGCGGATTTGGTAGGCTCGGAATGGAAGTTGGCTGCAAATCAGTTTTTAATATTTGCGCAGTTGATTTGAATGACAGAGAGCTTCCCGGAGTGAAATTTTATTTACCAAAAGATATTGAAAAAGCCCTGGCAAAATCGGAAATTTTGTTTATTTCCCACAATAACCCTAATGAAGTTGTAACTCAAGCAGAAGTTGCGGCAAAAAACGACGTTCCCATAATCGTTGCAACTACCGGTCTTTCCCATTCAAATATATCGTATTTGAAAAGTATTTCTGACCGAGTCCCGATCATTATTGCTGATAATTTCAGCTTGGGTATTGCATTATTTGCCAGACAAGTCAGGGAAGCGGCAAAGATTCTGCCGGCAGATTGGTCTGTTGAAATCATTGAATACCATCATGAAGGAAAGCTTGATTGTCCAAGTGGAACAGCCATAAAATTGGCCAAACAGATTTGTCTTGCCAGAGATTTAGATTCGGAAAAATTCGTGAAAACTGGGCGGTCAAAAGGCAGGTTAAATAGGCCACGGCAAAGACAGGAAATTTTCATTCATTCAGCCCGCGCCGGAACAGTATTTGGTAAGCATGTGGTGTTATTTTTTGGTCCTAATGAAGTTTGCACTTATGAGCATGAAGCCCTTAGTAGGGGAATATTTGCCGATGGTGCTGTTTGTGCGATTAAATGGATAATTAATGGTCAAGAACCGGGAATCTATGGCATGGACGATGTTTATGGCCTCAGAGAAAGAGATAGTAATGCTAAGTAAAGAAGCAACTGATTATTTGCACAGCATTTTTAATAAATCAGCTGCGGGGCTGGGTGAAATTAATTGGCGAAAAATATTTCAAGCAGACGGTACGATCCGTAAAGAAGCTGAAATAGCTATTTTATTCAGTTATTTACAAATACAAAAAATTCGTGGGTTTGTTAAGACACACTTTGGGGTATGGCTGGAGTAACGATCATCTTCAAATTTGCACTTTTTTTGATGAATGCGCGTATTTGGCAGCTGTCCGTATTTTGCAGCTTTCAAAGAGTACTAATATTTCTGAATTTTAGTGAAATTATTTTGGCCTGCAAGTCTTGATCATTCAAGGCGTGGCAGGTCTTTTTTTGTTCCAAAGCTAACCATGGCCTGCTACGAATGTGCTCATGCGAATATTACCGATGCTAATCTACTATTGGATACGAATGATACAAATAACTATTGGTATAATTCGCATTTATTTGCATTCATTAGTATCGGTAATATTCGTAGATTGGCATTATATATTTGTAGATTCGTATTGATTTGTAGATAGGTATCATATATCAAGACTGTACAGTTAACAGTCAAGGGTAACACTTTGGAGTAGTTTTTTTTGTGGTGTCAGACCATTCAGCGTCTCATGCAGCCTTTCAAAATTGTAGAATTGC
>CAZHUO010000024.1:0-18958 GCA_964535715.1 uncultured Gammaproteobacteria bacterium
GATTAACGCCAAATGAGGCTTTAGTCAAAGTGCAAAATGTGTGTTCCTAAAACACCAAGTCTGGCCTTTTGGGTTATTTG
This sequence comes from uncultured Gammaproteobacteria bacterium, assembly GCA_964535715.1. Lineage (GTDB taxonomy): Bacteria > Patescibacteriota > Patescibacteriia > Buchananbacterales > UBA6539 > CAZCCC01. Next base: position 81 of record CAZHUO010000024.1, read on the forward strand.
ATTTATTTAAATTTTAAGGATTTAATCGAAAGGCCATGGCTTAAAAATCATCCCATAAATACGGCCAGGCATCGGAATTATCGGCATAATTATGTTTTACCGGATTGTAAATTATGTAATTATAATGGTTTTCAAAATCAAAATCACCATTAATGATATGATAATGAAAACTTTTTTGCCAAATCGGCGGCAAATCAAACCAATATTTACAGGTGAGGCTTCCAGCCTCACCTGGTTCATTTATTGTCGACGAGGCAAGGATGCCTCGTCTTTTAATTTTATTTATTTCTTGAGCCGTATAACTTTTCAAATCATGCATTATTTCGGAAATGTTCTTTTTTAATGGCATTAATAATAAATAAAAATCTCAAAAGTTAAAAATATTTTACTTTGTCATTCTGAGACCATAGGCCGAAGAATCTCGAGATTCTTCGGTCGCTTTCAGCGACCTCAGAATGACAAAAGCGAAAATCTTTGATATTTCTTCATTCAGCCTTCGGCCGATACTGCAAGGCCTCGGCAATATGCTCAAGTTTGATATTTTCAACTCCCTCCAAATCAGCAATCGTCCGGCCAAGCTTCAAAATCCTAAAATATGACCTGGCGGAAAGCCCCAACTGATTAACCGCCTGGCGCAGCAAATTTATCGTATTTTGATCAGCCTCACAAAACTGATTGGCCTGCCGCGAAGACATTTCTGAGTTAGATATTATATTTAAATCTTTAAACCTTTGATACTGAATCTCCCTTGCGCTTTCTACTCTTTTTCTGATCTGATCCGATGTCTCGCCGGAATTTTCAGATGTTAATTTTTCAAATTTAACTTTTGGCACATCAATATGCAAATCAATTCTATCTAAAAGCGGACCGGAAATTTTCCTTTGGTAATTAATAATCTGGCCGGGCAGACAGGTGCAATTGCGATCCGGATCATTCAGGTAGCCGCAGGGGCAGGGATTCATTGCCGCAACTAAAATAAATTTGGCGGGAAACTGCAATGTGCCTGATGCGCGGGAAACCGAAATTATTCCGTCTTCCAAAGGCTGGCGCAGATTTTCCAAAACCTGTCTTGGAAATTCGGCAAATTCATCCAAAAATAGAATCCCCCGATGAGCCAAGGAAATTTCACCGGGCTTTGGCCAGGCACCGCCGCCGACCAGTGCCACGCCGGAAGCTGTATGATGCGGAAAGCGAAAAGGCCGTCTGGTAATCAATGGCTGATTATTCGGCAAAAGCCCTGACACACTATAAATCCGAGTCACTTCCAAAGATTCATTCATTGTCATTTGCGGCAGAATTGTTGTCATGGTTTTGGCCAGTAATGTTTTACCCGACCCCGGCACGCCCGACATAAGAATGTTGTGGGCTCCGGCACAAGCAATTTCCAGCGCTCTTTTGACATGCTGCTGGCCTTTGACATAAGACATATCATAGACTAAGTCTTGCGGTTTTTCCGAAAAAAAATCTCTCTTGGAAGTATACTGCTTAATTAATGCCTTGCCCCGCAGATGGTTGGTTATTTCATTTAAATTTTGGCAGGGAAATATTATTAAATCAGAAACCAGGCTGGCTTCAGCAGCATTTTCTTTTGGCAAAAATATATACTTTATTCCTTTCTTTTTTATTTCAAGGCAAATTGAAAGCACGCCGTTCACCGGCCGAAGCTGCCCATCCAGCGCCAGCTCGCCGATAAACAGTTGATCTTTAAAGCTATTTGGCAAAAACAATTGTTTGGAAGTAAGAAGAATACTAATAGCAATTGACAAATCATAAGACGGTCCTTCTTTTTTTAAATCAGCCGGGGCTAAGTTAACTGTTATTCTTCCCCGAGGCATTTCAAAGCCCGAATTTTTAATTGCCGAGCGGACGCGCTCTTTCGATTCGTCAACCGCTTTGTCAGGCAAACCGACGATAAAAAACTTCGGCTGAGAGCGCGAAGTGTCGGCTTCTACTTCGACCAACTCGCAGTTAAGGCCGACTACAGCGGCAGAAAGTACTTTGCTGGACATATTTTAAGAATTAAGAATTAAGAATTATGAATCAAGGTAAACTTTCCTTAATTCTTAATTCATTGTTCTTAATTCAAATAAAAAAGCGCATCGCCTAAAAAGGCTTGCGCTATGTTGAACTTTTCTAATTAAAATTCTTTACCTTTACAATACTCCAGAATTTCCACTGCTGTCAAGGCAGCACCCCGCAAAAGCTGGTCGCCACAGACCCAAAGTAAAACTTCCTTGCCCCGGCTGTCTGGTAAAATTCTGATTCGACCAACGCCGACTTCTTCTTTGCCTTCCATATTAAGCGGAGTAGGAATTATCCAGTTTTCCGGCGTATCGAAAATAGTTACTCCGAAAGCATTTCTTAAAAAAAACAATACATCCTTTCTATTCATTGCTCTTTCGGTTTGAATCGAAAGTACTTCGCTATGGCAGCGCCGAACTGGCACCCGAACGCAGGTTGAATTGATATAAACTGTACGGTTGCCGTTTTGCCGAAACAAAATTTTATTGGCTTCCCAATGGGTTTTCATTTCCTCTCTGGTAAAGCCCTGCCAAATCGGATTAAGGCTGTCAATCCGCGGAATCAAATTGCCAGCCAAAGGCAAAGGAGTTTTAGCAGTCTTGCCTTCAATTTGCGGACTGCTATTTTTTGCCCAGGATTCAATCTGTTTTTCCAAATCATCCAAAGCTTTCTTTCCGGCACCGGATGCGGCCTGATAAGAAACTAGGCTTACTCTGTTTATTTGAAAAGCTTCATGAATCGGCGCCAAAACCATCAAGGCAATGGAAGTGGTGCAGTTGGGGCAGGCAATCAAATCAGAATCACCAATTGCATCCGCATTAATGCTTGGAATTATCAGCGGCACTTGCGGATCTTGGCGAAAAGCCGAGCTTAAGTCAATTATCCGAAACCCTTGATTTCTGATTTTTGGAATCCATTCATTGCTTACGTCAGCGCCGGCGGCAAAAAAAACAAATTCACTTCCGCCGAATGCCCATTCATTTAATTCGGTAACAACCAAATTGCCATACGGGGTTTTCTTTTTCTCTCCGACTGTTTTTGAACCGACAATAATCAGCTCGGATAAATTTATGCAGTGGTCTTTCATCACTTGCATAATTTCTTGTCCAACCATGCCGGATCCGCCGACAATTACCACTTTCCCAACTTTCATTTCAGTATCTCCTATTGTTAAGGCCTATTACATTTACTAAAAGAACGTTTTAATATCTTAGCCGAGGTTGTCTGTAATGTCAAACAAAAAGCACTCTAAGAAGTGCAATATAAATCATTTGGTTTACTGAATTATCTTGATTTAATTTTGTCCGCCTTTGACTGAAGCCAAAAACTAAGCAGTAAAATTCCAACACCAACAGTTATCATGCAGTCAGCCAAATTTAAAACTGTAAAAAAAGGCACGTCAATATAGTCAATGACAAAACCAAAACGGAGCCGGTCAATAAAATTGGAAACGGCGCCAGCAACAACTAATGTTAAACCGAAAATTTCCCAGATATTTCTTTGGCGGTATGACTTGATCAAAAACCAAAAAAGAATAAAAATCAGTATAACAACCAAAACCAAAAGGAATTTTTGATTAAACATTATCCCGAAAGCCACGCCGAAATTTTTGGCGAACCTTAAACTGACTAAATTAAAAAAATCGCCGCCAAAAATTTCGGCGGGATTTTTTAAAAAATAATATTTGAATGCCCTATCAACAATAAATATTGTCAAAGCGGCTAAATTAATAATGAAATATTGTATTCGCATAATTCGCGTCATTCGCGTCATCCGTAATAAAATTACTCGCCTTTTAACTTTTTTTTGCACTCAACACATGAGGTTGAGGTCGGCCTGATTTTCAGCCTTTGCTCGTCAATCGGATTTCCGCAATGCTTGCAAATTCCGTATTGATTTTTATTAATGCTTTCCAAAGCCTTATTAACGTCTTGCAGCTGCTTTTCCAAAGTATGCTCCAAAGAAAGCCGGTCACTGTATTCGGCAACCTCGTTTGCATTTTCATCTTCATCATTGCCAAACTCCGGAAAATCAGAATTATAGTTGTCTTTAATTACTGAATCTTTAGTTGTAAAACTTCCCAATTCTTTTTCCAAACGTTTTTTTTCCTCTTCTAAATTATTTTTTATTTCTGATAGAATTTTTTTGTCCATATTTTTTCAATATTATTTATTTAGACCCAGCCTGAGGCTGGGTAGTTATTATATTAATTATATCTCAACAAGGAAATGTGTCAATGATGGCTATATAAAGCCAGCGGATAAAAAAAGGTGCGGGGTTACGTCCCGCAAAAATTAATTTGTGGCGCCCCGCACCAAAATCTTAGATGGAGCGCCAAGCATTCAGTAGGCAGAAAACCAAATTTGATTTTCTCTCTGCTGAATACCTGACGAATCGCCGTCTAAGCCTTCATATGCTTTCACTGACTAAAGCACTCCTCTACCTCTCCTTGGTTAGGACTCTCTTTATGGGTCCTTCAACCGCTATTTTTTGTTTTTGTTTTAGCGAGACATAGTCAGCTTCATGTCTCAGAAATGAATTTAAGAGTAGTAGAGAAGAAAAAAGTTTCTCCAAATCCTTAATTAGGGAAACTTTTCTGTAAATTATCAAAGATAGCAGTTACATTATTACTATATCATATATAAATATTTATGTCAACTTTGACTATACATTAATAAAAAAATTGCTTTAAATTAGCAATAATATTATCTTTACAAATGAATAAAAAATTATTTTATTAAAAAATATGATATTAACACTTTATCCACAACAACTACTTCTCTAAAATACAGCCTGAAAAACTATTACCTTTGCTTTCACCAACCACCAAGCCGTCCAAGGCATATTCTTCTGGAACAAAAAATGATCCAAAAGGATTGATTATGATTCCCCTGCCATAAAATTTGCCCTGACCGCAGGAAGAAAATATTTCCGAAACCTCCACCTTAGCCACATTAAAATAATTATTCAGCAATTTTACTGAACTTGCCAAAAACAGCACATCGTCTTTAATCGCATAGGCGACTTCGGAGTCTAATTCCGGAACTAGCAGGTAACTAATCTCTAAATTATTTTCCAATTTATCAATCTGCCATTGCCACTTGTCAACGTCGACTAAAAATTCCGTAACTTTTGTGCCATCGGGCAAAGTATATTCGGATTCCTTGGGATATTTTTGCGCCAAAAATATTTTTATTAAGCTTTTTAAATTTTCTTCATCAATCTGATTAAAATCACCGCTGGCTAAAACGTATTCAAAGCCAAAAACCGAATTATTGGTTGGTTCAAAAATCAATAGGTCAAAATCGTGCCTAAAAAAATCTAAAACCCAGCTGCTCAAATCATTTTTGTAAATAAGTCCTAAGTCATTTTTTGTCTGACCGAATGATTCAGAAATATTTGGTTCAATCTTTTTCAATTGGTCAAACAGATAGTAAAAATTTAGGCCGCCAATATAAACTCTGAAATTTTCCGGCAGAAAGCTTATTGCAGTTATCGCCTTCGTTTTCGAAATTTCATAATTTCCAGACGAGGTTTTTAACCTGAAATCGTAGTGATCACTTTTTTTATTCAGGCCAAAATACATGTTTTCATCAATCATTTTCAGAAAAATATTATCTAATATGATATTTTTTTCCGACAAATAAAATTTCAGGTTAAAAGGATTGAAATAAAAGCTGAATAAATTGCTTTCAATAAATTTTAAATCAACCTGGCTTGCCAAAGAAAAAATATTATTAGCTGTAACTTCTTTCATTTTCTCGAACACTTTTTTATTTTCAGAAAAAACAAAAATATTTTTGGAAATTTCAAAGCCGTTTAACGGTTTAAAGGCATCCTTATTTGCAAATTCAAAAATATAGGCATAAGCCAATTCATTTCCCTCAACTGAGAATAAGGCAATGCTAAATCTTTTTGAATTATTCAGTATTAATGAAAGGTCATTGCCGTTTAAAAAATCTGCTTTAGAAAAATCATTTACAAAATTACTAAAAGGCAGATCAATTATTTTTGATTTTCCAAAAATTGAATTTCTGGCCGTGGCATATAATACCGAATCAAGCGGAACAAATTTAATTATATCGTCTTGCTTGTTTTTATTCCAAAAATACAACAAAAAAACCGATAAAAAAACAATTATAAATAATACTAAAAAGATCCCCCAAAAAATCAATTTCGATTTCAAATTTTTTGTCTTTTTTGGACTTGAAAAAGAAACTGAATTTTTTAAGGGATCTTCCATTTGTATCTAAGGATTATTATTTTTTATGGCGGTTGAAAAAGCCACCACTTTTTTTGCTGTCATTTCGACTATCGTTTCGGCTGTCATTTCTAAAGCTTGCGCTGCTTGAGCCGCTTTGATTTTCCGGCCTTGGTTTTAACGCTTTCATTGAAAGATTTATTCTGCCTTTTTCATCAATGCTTATGACTTTTACTTTTACCGTATCGCCGATGTTAACAACGTCTTTAACATTATTTACTCTTTGCCAGTCAAATTCGGAAATATGAATCAGGCCTTCCTGACCTGGCAAAATTTCAACCATCGCGCCGAAATCGAAAAGTCGGCTTACCTTTCCTTCAAAAGTTTCTCCCACTTCCACCTCGCGGACAATATTTTTAATCCATTCAACAGCCTTGTCTTTGTCGGAACCGCTTACGGCAGTAACCATAACCAGCCCGTCCGGCTCAATGTCAATCTGGACTCCAGTTTCTTCAATAATCTTATTAATAATCTTTCCACCGGGACCGATTACTTCGCGGATTTTATCCGGATTGATTTTGAATGAAATAATTCTTGGGGCATATTCTGAAAGTTCAGGATTGTATTGGGAAATTATTTTATCCATTTCCTTAATTACTTCAAGCCGAGCCTTCAAGCCCTGCTTTAATGTCTCTTTAACAACATCCAAAGGCAATCCGTTTGTTTTTGTATCAAGCTGAATTGCAGTAATTCCGTCTTTGGTTCCGGCTATCTTAAAGTCCATTCCTCCATTGCCGTCTTCCAAATCCTGCAAATCAGTCAGCACTTTATATTTATTATTTTTTTCGTCTGATGCCAGTCCCATGGCGATTCCGGCAACCGCTTTTTTAAGCGGCACGCCCGCATCCATTAAAGCCAAGCTTGTGCCGCAAGTTGAAGCCATTGAAGAAGATCCGTTTGAACCTAAAACTTCCGAAACCACTCTGACCGTATATGGAAAATCCTCTTTTTCCGGCAACATCAAGCGAACCGCTTTTTCCGCTAAAGCACCATGGCCGATGTCGCGCCTGCTTGGTCCAAATATCCTGCCGGTTTCACCGACTGAATATGGCGGAAAATTATAATGATGCATAAATCTTTTTTTGCCGCTTTCTTCCAAGCCTTCCAAAAACTGTTCATCGCCAGGCGCGCCCAATGTTACAACTGATAAAACTTGAGTTTCACCGCGATTAAATAAGGCGGAACCGTGAGTTCGCGGCAAAATGCTGACTTTCATGCTCAATTGCCTGATTTCATCAAGTTTTCTGCCGTCAACTCTTTTGTCTTCATCTAAAATCGCCCGGGTAACTTCTTTTTCGATATATTCTTCAACCAAAGGCAAAACTTTTTTCCGCCGGTCTTTGCCGACTCCTTCTGATTCCAAAAATTTGTCTAGATCCTCTTTGCCTTTTACTAAAGCCTTTTTCCTTTCTGACTTAGTGGTTAATTTTTTATCAAATAAAATTTTAGGAATATTTTCTCCAATCCAATTTTCGGCTTTTTTGATTAATTCGGCGTCTGTCTGGGAATTCTCACTTTCTTCGATTTCGGCTGATTTGATTTCCGGGCTGATTTTTTCTATTCCAATTTCTTTTGCCACTTCTTCAATGAATTTTGTCAATTTGCTGATATGTTTTAAGGAAAATTCAATTGCATCATAAGCAACCTCCTCGTTTACTTCATGCCCTTCGCATTCAAGCATTAAAAGCTTATTGTCAATTCCAGCAACAATAAAATCCATTTCGCTTTTTAATCTGGCTTCAAAAGACGGATTTAAAACCCATTCGCCATCTATTCGGCCGATCCTCAATCCAGCCAACGGCCCATTCCAGGGAATATTGGAAATTGAAAGGGCAATTGAAGCAGCAATTAATCCGATTGCGTCAGAGTCATTTTCCTGATCAAATGACAAAACGGTTAAAACCACTTGAACTTCGTTTTTAATTTCTTTGGGAAACAATGGCCGAATCGCCCGGTCAACCAAGCGAGACGTTAAAATCGCCTCGTCAGATGGCCGGCCTTCCCGCTTTATCCAGCGGCTGCCTTTGATTTTTCCGGCCGCATACAGCCTTTCTTCATAATCAACTGAAAGCGGAAAATAATCGACTCCTTCGCGAATACCGCCCATAACTGCCGTTGCTAAAACAACCGTGCCTCCATAAGACACGGTACAAGAGCCGTTGGCTTGTAAAGCCAGCTCGCCTGTTTCAACTGTTAATTTTTTTCCGGCAAAATCAGTTTCAAACTTTTTTTTGCTCATAAAAATCCTTTCAAGCCAAGTTGTCATTTTACACGTCACTAGTAATTATCTAGTCCGATACAAATCGGCACAAATAGCTACTAACAACGTTTAAACAAAACGGCTTATTAATTAATTATTTTCTTTGGGTTAATTTTTTTAAGCCCGGAATCAGGCTTATTCCCTTACTGTCTTTAATAAGATATTTTCTCGTATCCTGCCCTAAATCAATGTAATCATCAACAGCTTCAATTAATTTAGCTGACGTTGTTTTACCAAAAGCGATTACTTCAATTTGACAGCCTTTATTTTCTTTCAAATAAGTGACTAAAGGTATGTAATCGCCGTCGCCAGAAACCAAAATAATGCTATCAAGCTTATCAGCCATTTTAATCGCATCCATTGCAATGCCGACATCCCAGTCGGCTTTTTTAGCGCCGCCGGCAAAAACCTGTAAATCTTTTGCTTTGACTTCAAATCCCTGCAATTCCAAAGCACCCAGAAAACCTCTCTCCTCTCCGGATTCGGATCTAATTACATAAGTAATCGCCCGAATCAGCTTTCTTCCGGCCACTGCGGTCTTTAAAACTTCTTTGAAATTCACCTTTGATCCGTATAAATTTTTTGCGGAATGATACATGTTGGCAACATCAACAAAAACTCCAACACGCTGATCTTTATGTTTAATCATAAAATTATAATTTTTATTTTTATTTGTTATTTGATTTAAAAAAATTATTCTGCAATTTCTTCTTCAACAACTTCGGCAGCTTCAACATCGTCATCTAAAATTGCCTTCTTTTCATCCTCAGCAAAAATAATAGCTTTCAGCTTAAGCGACTTGGTCAAATCCTGATAAGCTTTTTCATCTTCTCTTCTTAAATAATTTAAAAGCCGCCGTCTTTCTGCTACTTTCTTTAACAGTCCGCGGCGGGAAGAAAAATCTTTTTTATGGGTTTTTAAATGCTTGGTTAATTCTTTGATTTCCTCGGTTAATATGGCAATTTGAACCTGTGAGGAACCAGTGTCACTGCCATGAGTTTTATACTTTTCAATAATTTTCTCTTTTTTCTTCTTGTTTAACATTTTAGCTTGGCCTTTCCTAAACGATTTTCCAAGCTTTGTCTGTAATTTTGGCAAAGCCGAGAAAACGTCATTAATATTAATTCATACTCAACTATATCAAAATTATATCGACCTGTCAATAGAAAAAAGACTAGAATATTCTCTAGTCTTCTAAATCTTTTTGGTAGAAATTGGCGTGTGAATACCAAAAAAATTCATTCCAAAGCGGACTTTCTTTGTTTTGCCCGCAAGCGATCCATTGCTTGAAATATGCCAAATCAGATTCGGAAACTGGACAATTATATTTTTCAGCCAAAACCCTGATTGTTTTTTCGCAGGTCTGCGGCCAAACGTCTATTTCCTCGCCAATCAACCCCTTGACTGAAACTGATTTTTTATCCGGTAGATTCTTGACGAATGCCAAATGATCAAGCTCGTGAATGTACCCAATAATCAAAGTTATTTCAATTCTTTTTTGCCAGTCTTTGGGGTTAGTAATTTTGATTTCAGCAACTACCGACATTAATGCCGGAACGCTGATTATCACTTCGGGTACGCCGTCTTTGGTAACTTGGCTTGCACATACGGCATACCTGCCCTGATCAACTGCAGTCAAATAACGCTCGGATAAATCAACGCAGATTTTTTTCTGATAGCGCTTTAAAATGCTTTCAGTTAAAAGACTAATCCGTTCGTTGATTTCCGAAATTGCATATTTTCCTGCCAACAACTTGTCAACCATCAACGTCTGAAAATTCTTTTCCCAAAAATTATGGATTTCCACTTTTGAATATAGCGGATTCAGTAAATCAGTTTTTTCGGCTCGCATGACAAACAAATTTTTGGCCTGCAAAATATCATTTTTTTGTCTGGTAAAAAAAGCAATTACTAAAGCGATTACAACAAAGAAAAATGTAACCAAAAAAATAATAATCGGCCAAATAAGCTTATTCTTTTTTTTTCGGGAAGTTATTTGTTTTTTTAATTTACTTTGTATATTTTTCATGTTTAAACCCTTCTTGAAATTTAAAGAACAAAACTTTAAAGAACCAACAAACCAACTTACTATATTATAAACGCATTGTCAATGCTTTGTACTTGGCAAAATCTTTTATGTGTCGTACAATATACATATGAAACGACAATTTGAAGTAGGCGCTTATCAAGCTGATGAAAAAGAAAACTTTAATGCAGATAAAAGCGCTTTAAAATCTTTAATTGAAGCAGCCCGCAATTCTGATATCGCCGAAGATAAGCAAAACAAAAGACAGTTAGTTAAAGAATTACTCGCTCATGGTTTTGTTGACCGTGATTTTATTTTGGAATTGCTTAAAGATAATGGCTACAATAAAGAAACTCTGAAAGAATGGGAAACAAAAATACTAACAACAAAAGAAATTTTGGATGTGCTTATTCCTTTTTCAGCTGAAGCTTCAACGGGTAAAAAAGATGAAACTCTTTATGATGAAATTGAAATTGCCGATGAAGATATGCCTACTATGGTTGAAATAGAGGATATGATTTTACCAACAGATGATGAACCTAAATTAAAACCTGGTATAACTGAATATGAACCGCCAAAAACTATTCCCAGGACCAACATGCTGATAAAAATGCTTAAAGAATACGGTATTGAATCTAATGAATATATAATAATTAGCGGCAGAAACAATCCGGATACTGTACGCCAGCAAAGTTATAAAATGTTTCTGTTGCCAAAAATAGATAAGATGGTATTTGTTTGCGATGAAGAAGGCAATGCTACTTTTATCCTTCATCAGCTGGCTGCTGATACTGATAATATAAAAAAAATTTACTCTTTGAAAAAATCAGAACTAAAAGTCATGAATGAATTGGTTGATCAAATTAATTGGACAAATCAAAAAGAGTGGGAAGAACAAATTTTTGAAGCAATTACCAAAGAATCACCAATCAGCGGCAAAATCATTAATTGGAAAGAATTTATCCAGACTATTCGCGAGCAAATACAAATCAGCTCTCGAGAAAGGCCAAATCTGGTTGACCTTGAAACCTTAAAAGCCGAGGTTAGGGCCGCCGGGATTGATACTACATCCAAATATCAAGAAGAAAGAAACAACCATCCCGGTTGGCCGTCAACACCTGCCCGACACTATGGTGATAAATGGGTAAATTGGTATGATATATTTGGTCGGGAAAAACCACCGATTCTCGAAGAAAGAAAAAAACGTAGTTCAAAATACCTCGATTTTGAGACTCTTAAGATGGAAGTTAGAGTAGCTGGGATTTCAAACCAAATAGAGTATCGATTAGAACAAAAAAAACATCCCGATTGGCCGAGCGCCCCTTATGATCACTACAAAAAAGAATGGACTAATTTTTCTGATTTTTTCGGTCGGGAAAAAAAACAATTCCTTGACTTCCAAACTTTTAAGGCTGAAATTAGAGCTGCCGGAGTAAAAAATAAATACCAGTATACAATACTCCAAAAACAGCACTCCGATTGGCCTTACCACCCAGAGAAACATTACAAAGACGACTGGACGGATTGGGACGAAGTATTGGGTATCAAAAAAGTTGATTTTCAAACCTTTATAGCTGAAGTTAAAAAAGCTGGCATAACCAGTAGCCAAAATTTCAAAGAACTTCAAAAACAACACCCTAATTGGCCACTACACCCCGAGAGAGAATATCCAGAATAGAAAAGCTGGCCAGATTTTTTTGGCCGTGAGAAACACGAATTTATTGACTTAGAAACCCTTCAAAAAAAAGCTGAAACAGCTGGCGTGAGAACCTATACTGAATACCAGGAAGAACAAAAAAACCATCCTAAGTGGCCATCTAACCCACAATCATTTTATCCGGAATGGAAAAGCTGGCCAGATTTTTTTGGCCGAGAAAAAAAATCACTTCTTAATTTGGCAGCCCTAAAAATTGAAGTTCAGGATGCGGGAGTTGATACCCCGGATCAATACCGACGAGCCAAAAAAAATCATCCAACTTGGCCGTCTCATCCCGATCGATATCCGGGTTGGATCAGCTGGCATGACTTATTTGGTAAAAAAAATAAATAATTAAATATGCAAAAACTAATTAGACAATTTCTTGAATACCTGGAAGTTGAACGCGGCCGAAGTTTAAATACCATCCAAAATTACAGCTTCTACCTCGAACGCTTTTTTAATTGGGCAAATATTTCTTCAGCCGGACAGATCACCTCTGACGTGATCCGTAACTACCGGCTCTGGCTAAACCGCCAAGCTGATAAATTCGGCCGGCCGCTGAAAAAATCCACCCAAAATTATCATTTGATAGCTTTGAGATCTTTTTTGAAATACCTCGCCAAACAAGATATTAAAACTTTGGCAGCGGAAAAAATTGAGCTGGCAAAAATGCCGGAACGGCAAGTGGAATTTCTGGAAGGCGATGACTTGGAAAGGATTTTGGAAGCGCCACTAAAAACAAACGAGGTAAAAATAATCCAGCTGCGCGACAAGGCAATTTTGGAAATGCTTTTTTCTACCGGCCTTCGTGTATCGGAAATTGCCAACTTAAAAAAAGATCAGATTAATTTGAATAAAGATGAATTTACAGTCCGGGGTAAAGGAGACAAACTTAGGGTTGTGTTTTTGTCCAATCAAACAAAATATTGGTTAAAACAATATTTAGAAGACAGACGCGATCTTTCCCCTTATCTATTCGTCCGCCATGACCGCGCCAAAGGCAAAAAGGATCCAGAAAATCTCACCCCCCGAAGTATTCAAAGGCTGATAAAAAAATATTCAAAAGCCGCCGGCATTACCAAAAAAGTCAGCCCACACACCATGCGCCACAGCTTTGCCACTGATTTGCTTATTAATGGCGCTGATATCCGCTCGGTCCAGGCGATGCTTGGCCACTCTTCCATTACGACAACCCAAATATATACTCATATAACTAATCAGCAGCTTCGGGAAGTATATAAAACATTCCATCAACGCAAGAAAAGGGATTGACTTTAAGACAATTTTCTGCTAGAATCAGTCTATTCTTATAATTTTGAATAAATTTTTTTAATCAGAATTTTGAAACATTAAAAATTAAATTATTTAAAATTGATTTGAAATTTGAAATTCAGATTTTTAATATATTGTATCTGACTTGCCCCCCTTATCACTCGCCCTATTTTAAAAGCGAATTTTCTGCCCCTGTAGTTCAACGGATAGAACGAGGGCCTTCTAAGCCTTAGATCGTGGTCCGATTCCACGCGGGGGCGAGTGATAAGGGGGGGGTAAATCCCGGCAGTGAAAAATTATTATTTATTCTGGTTGCTAAGCGCCTATAGCTCAACTGGATAGAGCATCAGCTTCCGGAGCTGGGGGTTGCAGGTTCAAGTCCTGCTGGGCGCAATAAAAAAACAGTTAACATTTAACAGTTGACAGTTAACTACAGAATAAAATTAATTGTTAAATGTAAATTGTTAAATTTTGTATTATAGAGCCCAATGGGGTGGCTATGGTGAAATGGTTATCACTAGAGTTTGTGGCACTCTCGTTGAGGGTTCGATTCCCTCTAGCCACCCCATTGGGCTTTTATATTATCTTATAACATCTTTTTCAAACAAAAATGGCTCGCGAAGCTGGCCGGGGTGGCACTCTCATCACCGATTTGTCTGCCTCGCTTCGAGTCTTTAGAAAAATTATAACTATAAATAAAGTAAGAGGAAGGCGTTTCCGCGATTCAAAATATTTATAAAAATATAACCCTTTCGGACTTGAATGGGGATTCCCGTTGGCTACCCCGACAAAAAATTCCACCTAAATTTCACCTGCCTAAATGGCAATGAGGTTAGGCGGAATTTTTTGAATTTTTAATTTCCAATATTATATAGTATAATTAATAATAATAATAAACAACAAATATAATATGCTTCTTAATCCCCATCTTAAATATTTGCAAATCGCTTTTAACCGTTCAATTAATGAAGTTGAGCAAATGATAAGGCAGCTCCCGTCTTCGGACAGGATAATAATTGAAGCCGGCACGCCTTTTATCAAACAATACGGTACAATCGGGGTTGGACGAATAGTCAAATTATGGCAGGAAATAACCAGCGGCCAAGGATATGTGGTCGCTGATTTAAAATGTATGGATAGAGGCTTTACTGAAGTGCAAGCCGTAAAAAACGCCGGCGCCAAGGCGGCAACATGTCTGGGCTTAGCGCCCGTTGAAACCATTGATGCTTTTATAAAAACTTGCGCTGATTTGGAAATTGATTCAATGGTTGACATGATGAATGTCCAATTTCCGTTCGAAATATTGCAGCAGCTGAAAAAGCGCCCCAATATTGTAGTTTTGCATCGCGGAGTTGACGAGGCTTTAAATTCAACAAAGGCAATTCCTTACCATGATATTACCCGCATAAAAGGATCATACAACATAATAATTTCCGTAGCCGGCGGCGAAAGTTTAAGGGATGCTCAGCGGGCTTTTTTTAACGGCGCCAATGTCGCCGTAGTCTGGAAAGAATTTTTTGAAAATCCCCAGTCAGTTGGACTTTTGGCGGAAAAATTTTTAACCTCAATAAAAGGTTATGGACGAAAATAACAAAAAAAAAGGTATCAAGAAAGCATATGCGATTATATTTATTTTTGGATTATTATATTTTATTAATGCGCTTAAAGCTGGATTTAATCTTGAGTCGTTGATAAATATAATTATATTCGGGGTTGTTATTTTTTCAATCTATAAAAATATAAAAAATAAAAAATCTTGGATCGAATTAGCAATCCCAAAACAAAATACTAAAAATCAAATCGGCTCGGCCTCAACTGCCATAAATCAATCAAACCCAGCAAAACTCCAAACACCGGCTGAAATAATCGGCCAAGTAATTGATCAAATTGCCGTTCAAGATGAAAAACTTTCTCAACCAAACAGCCTCGAAACATCAACTAATGCTATTTCATCGCAACCCGCTTCATTTAATCAATTGGCAGCTATAATTATAAATTCATTGTCAGCCGGAAATAACGGCATGCGATTGTCAAAAAAAAAGAAGTACCTTCAAATAGCTTTGAACGGCACGCTTGACGAGGCGATTTCAATTGTTGAAAAATTACCCCGTTCGGAAAAAATTATTATAGAAGCGGGCACACCGCTCATAAAAATTCACGGCGCCCAGGCAGTCAAAACCCTGCGCCAATTATTGCCTAATTCTTACATTGTCGCGGATATTAAAATCGCCGATTTAGCCTCAAGAGAAGTTGAAACATTCAAACAAGCCGGCGCTAATGCCGCCACCGCCTTGGGGGTTGCACCGCTAGAAACCTTGACGGAATTTATTTCAACCTGCAAGACTAATAATCTTGATTCGATGATTGACATGATGAATGTGCCGAGTTCTCTTTTTGTGCTGAAAAAATTGCCAGCCTTGCCAGATGTTGTGATTTTGCATCGCGGTGTTGATGAAACCGAAAGTGCCAAAGGCAAAATGATTCCTTACTATCAAATCAATCAAATAAAAGGCAATTATAATCTTATTGTGTCGGTTGCCGGAGGCGATACGCCAAAAGAAATCCAAAGCGCAATTTTCAATGGAGCAAATATTGTTGTTGTCTGGAAAGATTTTCAAACCAGCGGCGGCGTTTCCATTCTCGCTGAAAACTTTTTAAAAGAAATAAAATAAATACAAACGAATTGTTTACAATTCGATTAATATATTTACTAATAACTAATAATCATTAAACTCTATGGAAATTGCATTCTTTACAATCATGCTTTTTGTCGGCGGATTTTTGCTTTTCTTTGTCGTCATACCGGGAATCCGAATCATCAACCAATATGAACGGGGCGTGGTTTTGACTTTAGGAAAGTACACCAGCACCCGCAATCCAGGATTAAGATGGATTATCCCCGTCATCCAAAAAATGACAAAAGTTGACATGAGAATTTTAACAGTTGATATTCCACAACAGGAAGCAATCACCAAAGACAATGTGCCGGTCGGCATCAACGGCGTGGTTTATTTCCGCGTCGAAAAAGCCGAAATGGTGGTATTAGAAATCCAAAACTACAAAATGGCAGTCAGTCAGTATGCCCAAGCTGCTTTGCGCGATGTCATCGGTTCAGTTGAACTAGATGCTTTGCTTACCGAGCGCGACAAAATTGCTGAAGAAATTGAAAAAATCGTGACTACAGCTGTCAGTGCCTGGGGCGTCAATGTTTCCAGCATAAAAATCCAGGATATTGAGCTTCCGGCCGACATGAAACGAGTAATGGCCAAACAAGCGGAAAGTGAACGCGAACGCCGCGCCGTAATCATCCGCGCAGAAGGCGAACTTAAAGCCTCGCAAAATCTCGCCGCGGCTGCCCAAAAATTAGCCACCGCTCCCG
Organism: uncultured Gammaproteobacteria bacterium; assembly: GCA_964535715.1. Taxonomy (GTDB): domain Bacteria; phylum Patescibacteriota; class Patescibacteriia; order Buchananbacterales; family UBA6539; genus CAZCCC01. The sequence continues at coordinate 17,000 of CAZHUO010000024.1, forward strand.
GCGGCTTATCCCTGCGCACCCTAAAAACTATTGAAGCGATTAATCCTGATCCTTCAAAGACTGTGGTTTTTGCCCTGCCGGTTGAAATTATGCAGGGTCTTGCGGCCTTGGGTACAAATTTTGGTAGTAAAAAGTAAATACAAAAATCATTAAAACAAAAACCGGGCATTATGCTCGGTTTTTTTTATACAACAATAATATTATACCTCTTCTTTTATTAAACTGCCATTAGCTAAAATCGCCCCCCCCAACAATATTTTTTTAGTTAATTGTTAACTGTTATTTATTAAAAAAATTTTTTTGTTATAATTAAAGTATGAAAAAAACCATAAATAAAAACAAAAAAACAATTCCTCTAAAACTTTTGTTAACCTCACCAAAATTTTATTACGCTTTGTTCCCTCATTTAATCACCCTGGGACTGGTTATCAACGGAAGCTTAGGATATTTTTATGTCTTTCTAATATTTTATATTGAACTAATAATTGACCATTTTAGTTATATTCTTGGCTTATCATTAACAGAAAAAGAAGATGTGCAAAAAATGGCCGCTTACAAAGGGAGTAAATTTAGAATAATTATTCGGGCATTTATTGGCGGCCTAGTATTTATATCATTCTTTGGAGTTTTTGCCTTCTTAACTTTCAGTTTTATTAAAAGCAATCCAATATCAATATTTGATATTTTACAGAATAAAGCCGTATGGTTGGCCGTAGGAATATATCTAGCCACAAAAATGGCTTACCTATCAATTAATAAATATAAATATAATAATAAAAAACAATCCTATATTGACAAGGGCATATCCCTGGGTATCAATTTGGTCGCTTTGATTATTTTTGTTAACCCTGGAATCTTTATATTGATGTTTCTAAAATTCCTTCCTATTAATATTGAATTGATCGCCATAATTATACTCTTTTGCCTCAAAGCATATATTGACGGCGGAGTAGCATATCAAGAAAAAGACATAGAAACATAATAGATACCATAAGTTACCCTGATAAAAATCGCCCTAAAGGCGTTTTTTTTAATTTCTATTTTTTAAGGAGGAAAGTATTTTTTTATGAAAAACCGCACTCACATCTTATTTGACGCAAGTGCGGAATAATGAACAAACTGGCTTAATGAACCATGGCGGGATCAGTAAGCGACAAAGTCTTGGGTGAGGTAAAAGGCGCCCTTGCTATCTTGGGCAACACCCACTCCAGTGTGGGTAACCCTGCTACTTAAGATGTTGGCGCGATGCCCCGGGCTGTCCATCCACCCTTCAACAGCGATGGTCGCTGGATCCGAGTAGGCATAATTGTAAGCCAAATTCTCACCATACTGCATCCAGGGTATATTCAGGTTATCCAATCTTTCACCCGGACTGTCTCCATTGGCGCTGGCATGGGCGAAAAAGTCGTTCTCCACCATATCCCAACAGTGGCGCCTTGATGCTTCCCGAACGCATTCGTCCATGAAAAGCTCGGGGAGCCCGTTGGCAACGCGCTCCTGATTAATCAGAAGATATACTTCTTGCTCAATTTCTGCAAGTACCTCATCCTGTGTGCTGTATGGACCGCAGCCGGCTTCCTCCACCTCGCCTTCTGTAGAGGGCAGAGATTCCTCAACCTCGCCCAGTTCTGATTCGACTGACTCCTCGACTTCCAGAGGAAGCAATTCAAAACATCCAGTTAAGACAAAAGCCATTAGAGTCAGAGTCACAACAATATACTTTTTCATTCTTCTATCCTTCTTTTGAGTTTTAGCCGAATAGGCTGTTTTTTGCAACTCACTTCACTATGAAACGAGTCGCGGGAAATGACGAAAATTTCTTAACTAATTGGCTAATATTACAAATATCAAAGAACTACTTACAAAACTTTCTATTATAACATATTATAAAAACCTTGTCAAGTATTTCGTAATGGGCCAATAGCTTGGCAACACCTAAGGTATAATAACCATATGACT
>CAZHUO010000025.1:0-18403 GCA_964535715.1 uncultured Gammaproteobacteria bacterium
GGTTATTATACCTTAGGTGTTGCCAAGCTATTGGCCCATTACGTACAAATTGACATTTTTTACTAAATATGGTAATATCTTAGGCTGATTTCCAGCAAAATAGCACACTACAAACTAGGAGGGTTTATCCATGAAAATGTTGAATTTGACGTTATTAATATCGGTTGTATTGTTTGGCTCACTGGCATTTGCCGGCGGGGTGATACGTCCAGGCGCAACATTAAGCCCGCGGGGTTTAGGCATGGCCGGCGCCCAAAACGCAATTGCCAATGACGGCGCAGCGCTTTACCACAATGTTGCCGGCTTAGCCCAGGCAGAAGAAAATTTCGTCCAGCTTAACGCTGATCTGATCTTCCCGAAGTTCAAATACGAATCAGAGCAGTCACAACTGGGCAAGTTTTTGATGCCGGAAATCACTTGTGGAATCAGGCTTTCGCAAAAAATGGTTTTGGGCTGCGGCATCTATACACCATACGGACTTGGCGCAACCTATAGTGGCGGATCGTTTCAAAAAAGCTTTTTAGCTGTTGTTAATAACACAATCGCATTAAGCTATCAGCTAAGCGACACTCTTTCAGTTGGCATCGCCGGTGATTTGGGCTTTGGCCAGCTAAAGTATAATTCAGCGCTTCATCAAATCGGCGATATCGTTTTCAAACCGGCATTTTTAAAAACCGATGCCAACGGCTTTGGTCTGGGATTTCGCGCCGGAATACTATGGCAGCCAGATAAGAAGTTTTCTTTGGGTCTAAGTTATTCTTCGCCGATGAAAATCCATTTGACTGGAAAAACCGATTTCTCATTATTTGGCCTCGAACTTGGCACTGATAAATTTAACGCCAGAGTATCATTTCCGGCACGTTTTGGCAGTGGCATCGCTTTTCGGCCAAACGATAATTTAGTTTTGGCGTTTGACGTAAATTACTACGATTTTAGCCAAACCGACTCCATTGATTTTGACTTTAAGCTATTGCCGCTTATTCGGCAGAAACTACAATGGGAAAATAACTGGAGTGTCCATTTAGGTGCCGAGCAAAAAATTACCGATAATTTTATGTTGCGAAGCGGTATTGCCTGGATGAACAGCGCAGTTCCAAAAGAAACCGCAAATCCGATTATTCCGGATGGCGATGGCTATTGTTTTGGGATCGGCTGTAGCTACAAAATGGATAACTGGTCAATCGATCTGGCATACTTGTATGCCTGGACTGAACGGAAAGTTGAAAATTTCCATGGCTTTCTTTCGCCAGGTGACTACAAAACTACTGTTAATGTAGTTTCCGCCGGATTGACCTATCGCTTTTGAGGTAGCTTCTGCTGCCTCTTTTTTATCTTTTTAATTTATGAAAAAATAACAAGTAACTTATAAACATGAGGAGAATTACCGTAAAGTAAGGACCCAGCCAAATCATTTTATAATTTCCAAAAAGTGGATAAAATAAATCAAAAATCATTCCAAAAATAAAAGCAATGGCAGTTCCGTATATTAAGCATTTTAATTGTATCCTGTGAAAACCACCGCTTATTCTGTATTTTTCAATTAAATTTTTATAGCCGAGGGCAATAAAAGCCAAAAATATAACGGTATAAATAATATTTGCCGGCAAATTGAGCATTAGAATATTATCAGGAGGCGAAATTATAAAATCATTAATTAAAAACCATGGCAAAACATCTATAATCATAACCAATGTCCCAAACAAAATTAATATTATTGTTTTGATTTCTAATATCCTTTTTTGATAAGGAAAATAAATCGAAAAAAGATAAAAAAATACCGGAATCAATCCGGCGGCGACATAATAAATAAAAACCAATAAACGTACAGCAGTTTCCGTCTGCATCCAACGAAAAGTTACCAAGCCAAAAATCCAAATTGAACACAAAAAACCCATAATGGAATAATAAATATTTATCCGATGCTTTGGATTTAGAAAATATACCATTATAGCTGAGCCCAAATTAAGCCCCGCCACAATAAGTAAAATAATATTTTTCCAGTCCATCATAAATTTAGCTAAAATAAAATTGCCCGCGTGGCAATTTATTGCTTTTTATATATTTATTTATCATTTTTTTGCTAATTTTAGATAAATTATAACCTAAATTATCTTATCTTTTTTCACATTAACAAGACGCATGATAAAAGTCAATGAAATAACAGTTTCAGCCAAAGGCTGATCCGCCCATGGCGGAAACAATTGACAGCCTGCCTGCCGAAGAAAGGCTAACATCAAGACTTTGCGGGCGGGATAATTCTAAATTGCTTCGTCGTCGCGTTGCGCCGACTCGCAATGACAGGACGGGACGATGGAACAATAGAACAAGAAAACAATTACTAAATTGTTACCGGTTTTCCGCCCACCATTTTATTATTTCTGAAACAACCGGCAAGGCAACCCGGCTGCCTTCTTCGCCTTCTTCAATTAAAACCGTCACAACAATCTGGGGATTTTCATATGGCGCAAAAGCCGTCATCCAAGCGTGCGGCGGCTTAGTCGAGGACCACTCGGCAGTACCGGTTTTTGCGGCAACAGCTATCGGCAAACCCAATAAGCCTCGCGAGCTGCCCGATGTTACGCCTTGTCGCAAGCCGCGCTTGATTATACTTATATTTGCTAAACTAATAAAATCCTTGCTTAAAATTTTCGGCTCGGTTTCCGAAATGACATTATTTTCTGAATCCAAAACGCTTTTAACCACATATGGCCGGTATAGCGCGCCTCCATTGGCAAAAACCGAAGTGTACGCGGCAACTTGCAATGGAGTGACCAAAATATCGCCCTGGCCGATAGATGCATGATAAGTGTCGCCGATATACCACTTTTCGCCCTTAGTTTCATTTTTCCATTCGATACTTGGAAAAAAGCCGGCAGCTTCACTTGGCAAATCAACGCCCAAGGGCTTGTTTAGCCCGAATTTTTCAGCGTACTCTTTCATCTTTTCAATTCCCAAATAACCGAAATTCTTATAATCTTCGTGTCCGCCGCCAATTAAATAAAAAAATGTATTGACTGATTCTGCCAACGCCTTGTAAATATTAGTCCAGCCGTGGCCTCCGGCCTTCCAGTCCGGAAAAAACCAGCTGCTTACCCTTATCCCGCCGGTGCTGTTTACACCGGTATTTTCGTTTATTATTCCTTCCTGCAAAGCGGCAGCTCCCACTATCATTTTAAAAGTCGAACCTGAGGGATATTCTCCGGAAATTGCCCGCATAAACATCGGCTGGTCTGAGTCATTAATCAGCTTGGAAAAATCATCCTGAGTGACTCCCCGGCTGAAAAGATTATTGTCAAAGCTTGGCAGGCTTACCATGGCTAAAATTTCTCCGCTATTAGGATCCATGACAATGACTACTCCGCGATTTTTATTATACTTGCTAAGAATTTTTTTTAAGCTTTCTTCTACCTTTTGCTGCAGCTGCAAATCGATTGTAAGCAATAGGTTGCTGCCGGAAAGCGGCTTTTGAAAAGCTAAAATTTCCTTAGTCTCACCCCGGGCATCGACTTCAACCTGCTGTTTTCCGTATTCTCCGCGAAGCGCTTTTTCATAATAAAGCTCAAGGCCGGTTTTTCCCAAATAATCGTCAAATATGTAGCCCTTGCTTAAATAATCATCAAGCTGATCTGGATTGATTTTTCCCTGATAGCCCAAAACATGAGAAATGCTTTGGTTTAAATCCGAATTGAGATAGTGCCTGACACTGTTTATTTTGAGGACAACTCCAGAAAAATTTCCCGATAAAATTTTGGTTAATATTGCCTGATTATGATTTAAATTATCTTTAATCACAACCGCCTGATATGAATAAGGCGACTGCTGCTTAATAATCTCTTTTACTTCTTCAACGGATTTTTCCGAAATTTTTGAAATTTCCACTGCCAGTTCGCTGATCTTTTCTTCAACTTTTGGCAAATCCGCCGGGACTAGTGCTATAGAAAAATTAGGAATATTTTCCGTCATCAGATTCATATTGCGGTCATAAATTACTCCACGGCTTGATTTAATGTCTAAAATGCGGATACGATTTCCCTCGGCAATATCTCGATATTTTTCACCCACCACCATCTGTAAATATGCCGTTCTACCCAGCAAAACAAATATGCCAAAAATTACAACCAAAAGCCATAAATTTATAATCTTATCATCTGCGCCCGGCTGGCTTGAATTATTATCCTGCCTACCGGAGTGTTTAGAAAAAGAATCAATTTCAAACCATCGACCGCTATGGCGGCTTTTGACCTGGTGGTTTTGCTGTCTCTTGGAATCAACTTCGAATGGATTTGAATTGATCTTTGATTTCATATTTTATCTTAATGAGTGATAAAAGAATTTTTCAGCCGGCTGGTAAAAATATAATAGGCAAAAAATACTATTGTCAAAATTATCAGATTTAAAATCGTCTGCCAAAAAAATAATAGCCATAGATCAAATTTAAAAGCCAATACGTTAAAATTCAAAAAAATCAGCAAAAAATAGCCGGCAATAATAAACAGATTATAACAAATGGTTCCGATTAAACCCAAAATAAGCAAGGAATAAAGAGAGCGGTTGGTAAAAATATTGGTAAATAAAAAATTTACGACAAAAACTACAAAAATTAAGCTTAAGGTCTCAAGCCCGAAGGGTAATGAGCTGTATAATTGTAAAAAAATTCCTAAACCAAAAGCCCACCAAAGTCCTTTGTTAAAGCTTATTATGACGGTGACAAAAATAACCAGGCTTAAAATCAGATTCAAGCTGTTTATTGGAAAAAGCCAGGTGCTTAAAAAGCTAACCTGGATAATGCCTAAAACAATTAAAGTAAAAAAATTAATTAGTATCTTTAACATAATCCTGGCCGACTAAAACGGAAACTATGGTTAAATTATCAATTTTAACAAGCGGCTGAATCAGGGCAGTTTGAAAAAAACTATTTGGCTCATTTATAATACGGCTGATTTTTCCAACAACTAACCCCCTGGGTATTGAATTTTCAAGACCTGACGTGACAACGGTTTGGCCTTCTTGCGCCAGTTCATTTTGCGGAATAAGTTCCATTTTTAAGCCGATTCCGTGCTCGCCGCTGATAACGCCGTTGCTTTGGTGATCATTTTCAATAAGCGCCGCCGTGCGGCTTTGCGAATCATTGATTAAAATTACCTGGCAGCTGCTAATATAAGATTCAAAAATTTTTCCGATAATTATTCCGCCTGCGGTAATTACCGGCATATCTTTTTGTATGCCGTCTTTTTTGCCCTTATTTAAAATTATCGCTTGCCTGCCGGGCTGGGGATTTCGGCCGATCACTTTGGCAATAACGGCATTAAAACCCTGGGATTTCAAAAAATCCGTTTGCAAACTTATTTCTTTGCATTCATATATTTCCGATCTAAGCTGGGCATTTTCCACAACCAATCTTTTAACTTCATTATTAAGCTCCTCGTTTGATCTGATCAAATCTTTTTTGCTTGTGATGTTTGTATAAAAATTGTTTATTTTTGAACCAAAAACGTATGTTTGGTGCTGAAATGGAGAAAAAACCTTAACTGCAAACGACTCAATCGGATTTAAAATTCCAACATAATGCAAAAAAATTAGCAGGATCAAAACTGCTAATATAATAAGCGGAAGTCTTTTTATTTTGTCTAATCTATACATATATGATTAAAATTTAACGGTTTGCTTTTTCATCAATTGACGAATACGGAATGGCAACTTCTCTTAATAAATTATCGTCTTCTAAAATTAAGCCCATGCCTCTGACGGCGCAAGTAAGCGAGTCTTCGATGACTTTTACCGGAATTTTTGTCGCTTTTGAAATCATTAAGTCAAGATCGGAAAGCATCGCACCACCTCCGGCTAAAATCATACCCCTTTGATAAATATCGGCAACAAGCTCGGGCGGAGTGATTTCCAATGTGCTTTTTATTCCATCAATAATCGCCGAAATTGAGCGCTGCATTGACTGCTTGACCTGATCAGAGGTGATTATTACTTCCCTGGGCAGGCCGGTTAATAAATCACGGCCGCGCATTTTAAGCTCAATCGGCTCATCAGAATCAGTAAACCTTCCCGCTCTTATTTTTATATCCTCGGCTATCCTTTCGCCTATTAACAAATTAAATTCATTTTTGGCAAATTGAATGACATCCAAATCAAGTTTTCTGCCGGCAGTCCTTAAAGATTTCCAAGCAACAACGCCGGAAAGAGAAATAACAGCAACTTCAGTGACTCCGCCGCCCAAATCAACTACCATATTTCCTGAAGGATCCTGAATCGGCAGTCTGGCGCCGATTGCCGTTGCGATAACATTTTCCACCAAATAAACCTGGCGGGCGCCGGCGGAAAGAACAACATCTTCAACCGCTTTTTTTTCAACTTCAGTAACCTCCAAAGGCACGCCGATTACCACCCTCGGCCTGGCCGATAAGCCGAAGTTATCACGAGAAATTCGGTCAATAAAATATTTAAGCATTTTTTCGGTTACCTCAAAATCAGAAATTATCCCGTCAACTAATGGCCTGGTAATTGTAATATGCGGCGGAGTTTTGCCAAGCATTTTTTGGGCTTCCTGGCCAACAGCTAAAATCTGATCGTTGCGGTTATTTAAAGCCACAATTGATGATTCCTTGACAACAATTCCCCTATCTTTAACATAAATCAGGGTATTGGAAGTACCTAAATCAATGGCAACATCTTTTGAGAATTTTTTAAATAAATTATTGAACATATTTTAGTCGAAGCAAATCAAAGTAAGAAATAAGGCCAGATAAGTCAAGATAAGTGGTCAAATTTTGTTTTTTTATTTAATTATAGATTATTTTTGCTAATTTTAGTAATTTATTAACAAATATTATTGACAAAATATATATAATATGGTATGATACTTCGTTAGCTGTTTAACTGGAAATAGGAAAAAAAAGGAGAGTACCAAATGAAACGCAGATTCATCGTTCTGCAAGGCGGAAAAGTTAAAATTTTCCGAAACAAACGTGGCGGAAAAGCAGCCGAAAAAGGACGGGCTTGGGACAAATGGCCCGAAGGTCGGCTCGACCGGGAAATCAAGTCAATGAAAAATGATCTTCCCGATGAGGAAACTTTTGAAATTCAGCCGCACCGCATAGTGTGCGGAGTGCCTGTTCCGCAAGGAGTCAATGGCGATCCTATCGCTTCCGCTTTTTGCAACGGCAAAAAAACCATCTTGGCTTTTCATATTAGCGACGGCCGCAATCTCATGGTTGCGATCTAGCTTTCAATAAAGCCAATATAAGACCGGTATGGGTATTTTCCCTGCCGGTCTTTTTTCGTTAGTGCTTATAATTACTTAATATCTGCAAGCTCTGATATCCCAATTAATTTTGTCTTATCTTCATTTCTTTTTTTAAGCTCAATTTTAGTCCCGGTTTTTTTTGAAATTACCAAGCGGTAAGGGATTCCGATCAAATCAGCCTCGGCAAATTTCTGGCCGGCTGATAAATCAGCCCTATTGTCAAACAAAACTTCCACGTTTTTGTCAAGGAGTTTATTGTACACCTTTTCCGCACTTTTAGCAACTTCATTTTCTTGGCCAAGCTGGATAAGATGAACAAAAAAAGGTGCAATGCTTTTCGGCCAAACAATCCCGTTTTTGTCATGATGAATTTCAACAACTGAGCCCATTACGCGGCTCGGTCCAATCCCATAACAACCCATTATCACCGGTTTTCTTTTACCCGCTTCATCAACATACTCTAAATTAAAAGGTTCAGAATACTTGGTCTTAAGCTGAAAAATATTACCCACTTCAATCGCTTTGCCTTCGGCAATTTCGTTTTTACACTTAGGACAAATATCTCCCGCTTTAATTTCAGCAATTTCCTTGTTTTGGGCGTAATGGCATTTTTTACAGTAATAAATCAAATCCTCGCCGTATTCGGTCAGCACCTGAAACTCATGCGAATATTTTGAAAAGCTGCCGCCGGAGGCTTCAGTGACTAACGAATCCAATCCGCAGCGAATAAAAACTTTTTGATAGGCAATCAATGCTTTTTGATAATAATCATCCAAATCTTTTTCATCCTTATGAAAGCTGTATAAATCTTTCATTGAAAATTCAATGCCGCGCAAAAGTCCGGATTTGGCGCGCGGCTCATTTCTAAATTTATCTTGAATCTGATATAAATAAATCGGCAAGTCTTTATAAGAATTAACAAATTTCCTGACAAGCGGAGTAATTATTTCTTCATGGGTCCAGCCCAGCCCGTATTCTTTTCCGCTTCTGCCTTTAAACTGAAACATTACTTCCGTCCCCGGGTCAGTCCAGCGATTGGTTTTTTCCCAAACTTCCTTTGGATGAATTGCCGGCATTAAAATTTCCTGGCCGTCGATTGCATTCATCTCTTCTCTGACAATTTGTTTTATTTTATTTAAAACTCTTAAGCCCAAAGGCAAATAAGTATAAACTCCGGCAGTTAACTTATCAACAAAGCCGCCGCGTGTTAAAAAGACGGCATTAAGACTCACCTCATCTTTTGGTGGCTCTTTTTGGGTTTTTCCGAATAGTTTTGATTGAAGCATAAAATGTAAATTACAAATTTAAAATCTTAAATTCCAAACCCTTAAGCATGGCTGTTTTGGAATTTTTTATTTTATATTTATTTGTTATTTGTAATTTGGAATTTGGTGCTTATAGGGGTAAATTACAAATCCCCAACCGGAATTTTTCTTAAATTCTCATTGGTAATACCAAGGCTTAAAAATCTCATTATTTGGTAAGCCGAATCCCCGTCTTTCATATAGTATCTTTTGCCATCAGCAGGATTCACGTACCAGGCTTCGCCTTTGGATTGGACTTGAAGCAATATTTTGCCTTTTAAGCTATTGGCTAAATTCAAATCAAGTTTGATTTTTCCTGTGCCTAAAGGATTATAGCCGCTTTTGACTTCCACCCCGTCGTTAAAACCGTCGTCGTCAGTATCAGCATCATGGGAAGAAGTGGTAATTGCTTCTTCAAGCTTGTCAGGCAAGCCGTCATTATCAGAATCAATATCTTCAAAGCGATCTTCAATACCAATTGGAATTTTGGCTAAGTTTTCATTGGTAATGCCTAATCCGAACTTTCTTAAGGCATCATAGGCTGAAACTCCGTCTTGTAAATAATATTTCTTGCTTGAAGCCGGATCAACATACCAGGCTTCACCGTGTTCTTGAACTTGAAGGAGGATACGGCCTTTTAAACTTTCTATTAAAGACTCACTTGCCTGGCTGACTAATGATTTTTCACTGTTAATATAATCCGTTCTCACGGGACGCGAAACAATAATATCAGATTCGGATTCTTTGACACACACGCCACCAATAATACCATTTTCAGTGGCGCAATTAGGACCGGCCGGAAGGTTTCCAACAGCAGCAGACAAGGTAAAATCCATGTAATACTGATTTTTTAAGCCGTGATAATAATAGGGATTACTTGAATTGGGAGACGAGGGTAAATTACGCATATAATAAGGCGGCAGACAGCTTGCCAAAGTAAAACCGTCATCGCCTAAGCATGAATAATTTCCCGATCCGAGAGCTATTGTTGTGCTAGTAAGTGGGTATGCTCCATGGTCATTAAAATAAAGCTCCAAAGCAGTCTGAATTTGTTTAATATCAGCAACAATTTTTGCATCATATTCACTTTGTTGTTTTTTTAACAGCTCATCAGTATTGGCAGGCTCAAAAATTATATTATTCATTGCCAAATTATAATCACTTATTGCCGTTTGTTCTTCTGCCTCAGATAATCCAACCATTATTAACGAAATTGAGAAATCTTTATCCAAAGCATCAGCGATGATTTTTGGCTTGCTGATATAGCGGGTAATAATTTTATTTCCGACAAATTCGTAGCTTATTTCTTTTGCAATTTGTCCATTTTTTTCAATTACATAATCTTTGGTTTTAATATTTTGAAAAAGATCACCAGAAGAAAGCATTCCTTCATAAGACTTTTCATAAGGATCCGATTCGGCATATACCAAATAAGATCCGGGATCCTTATCGTTTACAATCATATCAACGTCTTTAAGACTGCTGCCGAGCAAACTATCATCAAAATGAATCCAGGGCGATTTTATATCAATAAAAAAATCACCAACCGCTTCAACGCTCACCTTGGCGGTATAGTTTTCAGTTGTCAAAGGCTTAGTATTCCAACTGATATACGGAGTAAATTTTTCATAAGTTTTCTGGCCGGTTTCAAGAAAAGCCAAAACAATTCCGTTTTCCGCCAAAAAATGGCTATAGATAATTTCAGATTTGTCGCCTGAAACTTCCGAAAAATCCGGAACATTTGTGGAAACTGCGGTTCTTCCAAGAATTGTACTGTCTTCATAATCCAAATCATTAATTTCAGCCAAAACACTTTTTAGCTTATCCGAGCTTCCACCAAAAGCGTAGTAAAAGGAAGAATATATATAATAAAACATTTTATTAAAATAGGTTGCCACCTGCAAAGTATTCCATTTTTGCGGTACTTCAAAAAAGACAATTGCAAAACTGCTATTTTCGTCGGACAAGTCGGTAAAATCCAAAGCCTGGTCATCGTCAAATTTTGCCTCAAATCCTTGCGGCATTGTCAGGCTAAAACCGTATTTTGGCAAGTCAATTATATCGCCTGCTACATAAGTTTTTACCTCATCAATCGTAGTACTCGATCCTAAGTCAAGAGATGTGGCTAAAAAGAATTTACCATCAGTGGCAGCAAATGCAAAAAGCGGAGAAAAAATTAAACTAAAAATTACGACTGAGTAAAGGGTATTAACCCTTTGATGACTCCTCGGCTCGGAAACAAAAAGTTGCTGACTTTTTGTTTCTCTCGCCTTACGTCGCCAATAAAAATAATTGATTTTTTTCATAAAAAAATAATTACTTATTAAATATGTCAAACCAATGTTTTTTGCTTTCAAGCGGCTTTTTTTGGCTTTCATTATCCTGCTGATTTTTAATCATACCTTGCAGTAGATTTGCTTCCTGCTCTACCCTGTCCCCATCATAATCGGCATTATGGGCATGAGCTCCGGCATAAGACGGCTTTTTTTGATCCAAGTGTAGATTGATAAACTGAAAATTATCCTTATTTGTTTCAATATAAACATGAAAACGCGGATAAAAATCTCGGCTAAGCCTTTTAGTATAGCTGGTTTGGCCGGTATTTGGATCATTAAAAACTGCATACCCCGACCGGCGCATTAAATTTCCAAGATTTTCATTAAAATTATAAGGCAATTGTATTTTCATCTCTAATTTAGCCGTTAATAATTTTCTAATATTATAAGCCTCTTTGCCGGAAGGCAGGCTTAAAAACTAACAGCTAAAAAAGTCCGGACAGCTTATCCCACCAACCGGATGAAACTCTGGCAATATCATTGAATGTCACAATTAGAATTAACAGCATTAACAAGGCAAAACCCATATTATGCATCAAATTTTCAAATTTTTGATTCACCGGCTTCCTGCGGATCGCTTCAATCAAAAGAAAAAACACCCGGCCGCCATCAAGAGCCGGAAAAGGCAGAAAATTTATGACGGCGATAATTACAGATAAAGTTGCTGTAAGCTGAAGCAGATAAATAATGCCAAGCCTGGCAGCGTCGCCGACAAGACTGGCAATTCCAACCGGGCCATAAACTTCGCCGATCATGCTGTGTTCCACAATTAAACTCTGTAAAATCAGATAAAAACCGGCCACTATTTCGTAAGCCATTTTTAGCGTCTGCCAAGTGCCATAAAAAGGCGCGACATACCAGGGGTAAGAAACAATCCCGGTTTCAATCAAAGCTATTCCCAGCCCAGGCTTCTGATTTTCGGCTATTAATCTAGGAGTTGCTTCCTTTTTTAAAATTTCTTTTTCTCTTTGAATATCAAAACTCACGCTTTCGTCCAATTTCTCGACTAAATAATCCTGAACTTGATTGATTTTTGAAATCGGCTGGCCGTCAATTGAGATTATCGAATCACCAATTTCGATTCCCGCTTCGGCTGCCGGGGAATTTGGCAAAACTCTCATTACTCTGACTTGCGACTCTTTGACTTTTGCCAAAGGCAGAAGCTGATTGTCTTCAACGACCTGCGGGGAGCCGAATATAAAGGCAATTGAAAAAATAAATGCGGCTAAAATCAAATTCATTGATACTCCGGCTGAAATTATCGCCATTCTTTTGCCGACGCTTTTTTTGGCGAAACTGTCTTCATCCTCCCTATTTTCCCCTTCCTCTCCTTTTATTTTTACAAAGCCGCCCAAGGGAATCCAATTAAGCGACCAAATTGTTGTTTTATTTTCGCTTGCTTTAAAGCCGACTCTTTTCCATTTGCCCGCTTCATCTTTATAAAAGCCGAAAATTCTTGGCGGCAGGCCGAGTCCGAATTCATCGACTTTTACTCCAAATTTCCTGGCAACGCCAAAATGGCCGGCTTCATGAACCAAAACTAAAATGCCTAAAACGGCAAAAAATACTACTAAGGTCATTAACATAATTTATATTGTCATTATTTCTTGTTCTTTTTTATCTCCTATTTCTTTTATTTTTTCATTATGGCTTTTAACCAACTCATCTAATTTTTTCTGCAAATCGTACTTATCATCTTCAGTAATATCCGAAGCTTTCTGTTTTTTTGTGATTTCATCTTTTACCTTATCTCTGATTTGACGGATAATGATCCGCGATTTTTCCATTTTTTCGCCGACTGATTTAACCAGCTCTTTTCGGCTTTCTTCGGTTAGTGGCGGGATAGTCAAACGAATTTGCGAGCCTTCGTTTACCGGATTAATTCCGATATTAGCGGAAATTATCGATTTTTCAATGTCTTTAATTATCGCCTTATCCCAGGGCTGAATTAAAATTGTCCTTGCCTCCGGCACGCTGATTGATGCCATCTGTTTCAATGCGGTTCTGGTTCCGTAGGCTTCAACCAGAATATTTTCAACCATCAAAGGATTGGCTCTACCTATCCTTAAAGTAGCCAATTCTGACTTTAAATTTTCTATAATCCTTTCGAATTCAATCTTATGAATTTCAATGATTTGATCCATAAATAAATTGATTATTTTTTAGGCGGGTTAAAAAATCCCAAGTAGACTACATTTTCATTTTGTGGATCAACTTCCATATAAGCGGGACTGGCCGAACTTGGCAATTTTTTTGTAATCCAGGTCTTGCCGCCGTCTGTAGTCTTATAAAAAGTTGATTTTGTCGTATAATAAATTTCCAAATTATTTTTCGGATTCATTGCTACTGAATAAATATCAGTTGTTGCCGGCGGCGTAATCAGAGGTATTGGTTCCCACGTATCACCGCCATCAGTTGTTTTAAGCAAACCGTACTTGGCAACCAAAAGCAGGCTGTCTTTTGTGCTTTTATCGAAAATCAAATTTTTATATTCAAACGAGCCTGAGTATTGTTTAAGACCGTCATTTATTTCTTTCCATTCCGAGCCGCCGTTTGTTGTCTTGATTATTCCTTTTTTCTGAGTTGGAACATATATAATTTTAGTGTCGGTCGGATCAATCATTATTTTTTTTATGACGCTTTCAAATCTTGCCACTACCTGCCATTCGCCGCCGCCGTTTACGCTTTTTAAAATATCGCCTGCGGTATTTCCGGCATAAACTATTAAATTATCATAGCTGTCAACTGCCAAGGCGGTAATTGTCTTGTCTATTCTGGTATCAATATATATTTCAGACCAAGTCCGGCCGCAATCCACGGTTTTTAAAATAGTATTGGCAAAACTTGCATAAATTACGCATTTATTTATTGAATCAATGGCAACCGTATTCAGCCGACCGTCGCCTATCTGCCTGATTTTTTGCCAGCTGTCCGCGCTATCATAGCTGTAAAAAAGGCCATTGGCTTCAGAGCAGAGATAAATCGCCCTGTTGTCAGACGGGTCAAAATTTAAATTAACCACATTGACATTGGCAATACTGCCAACTCCGCCTGAATGCAAAAATAAATTCTTCTGAACCCAATTGTCGCCTTTGTCAAATGATTTAAAAACCCCGGCTACACCGGCAGCGTCCTTATTTGAATTAAATTTAATTATACAGCCGCTGGTTAAAACCGATAATGCTAATAAAAAAACGATTAGCTTTTTCATAATTTTTCTATTTTAAAAATTTAAGATAAAATTTTCCAGCGCCAGTCTTGGATTAACATTAGCATCCAAATAATACTTGACTGATTTTACGCCTTTTATTATTTCAAGCAATTTTTGTTTTGAATACAAACCTGAAAGCTGGCTTAATTCCGGATAAATCTTGGAATTGCTGACCAAATTTTGTCCGGCATATTTTGCCAAAACCAAATCGCGCATTACTTTTGTCCAGACATCAAGATGCTTTTTTATTGAATTAACATCATTGGCTTTGGCTATATCATCTATAATTTTAAATTTTTCACCCAAATTATTGTTTTTTAATAAAAAAATAAACTGTTTTGACTGATCCTGAAACTCTAAATAGATTTCATCGTCCTTAAAATATTCAATTGCCAGTCCGGGCTTCCCGCCTGAAATTTCGGAAATTAATTTGGCTTTTTTGCGCTCAAGTTTCTGGTCTATAAGATAATCAAAAATTTCTTTCTTGCTGGCTGGCAAAAAATTCAGAATTTGGCAGCGTGACAAGATCGTTTTAGGCAATGAATTTATTTTACTTGTCACTAAAATAATAACTGTTTTTTTAGTCGGCTCTTCAAGAGTTTTTAAAAGCGAATTAGCGGCTTCCTGGCTTAATTTTTCAGATTCCATTATTACTGCAACTTTATGGGAATCCATAAACGAATGCAAGCTTAATTTTGCTTGCAGTTCGCGAATCTGGCCGATGCTGATGTTTTTTTTCAGTTTGCCGGTTTTTTCATCATTAACCCTTTTTAGCCAGAAAACATCGGGATGGATTTTATTTATTGCCTGCTTGCATGGCCGGCATTCAAAACAAGGAATATTTCCGCTGCTTTTTCCTAAATTATCGCATATCAATGAATCAGCAAAATACTGAGCAACCAATGTTTTTCCGATATTACTTGGCCCGCTAAACAAATAGGCATGGTTAAAATTCAAATTATAAAGGCTTTTTTGGAGATAATTAACAATATTTGAGTGACCGATAACCGGCCACTTGAATTGACTATTTTTAACACTTGCCATTTATATATTCTACCAATAATGATAAGTTTCTGCAAGTTAAAATTATAAAGAATGTTATAAAAAATCGGCAAAAAAAGCTTTTGTTGCCGACTTTTGATTTTACTGCCAAATCTTTATTGCCTGCTTCCAAATTTCCGGATAACCGGTTTTTTTAAGCCAATACCAATATTCAGCTCCCCAAAGATAAGTTTCGGTAAAACCGGCTTTTTTGGCATAATTAAGATTATTTTTAAATCTTTCAAAATTAAATGACATTTGCTGCTCATCTAAACTTAGTTCTACCATTCGGCGATTCATTGTCCAGGGTTCCATTTGTAATTCGGTAATTATAATCTCCTTTAAATTTTTATTAAAAAATTTGGTAAAGTCGGCTTTTAGCCGGTATATTGAAGGAGGAACGAAAAAATAGTCCCAAAATCCGTATTTTTCATTCCAAACGACCCGATACATTGTTATCCCTAAAATGTCGGCAACCGAAGCCGCATTTTGCCAGTGGCTAAGCTCGCCGCTGTCAGTTACTATTATCGGTTTGTCTACACTGAGAGACTTGACTAAATTTATTTCTTCAATTAAAAATTCCTTGCTGGGTTTAGGGCATTCGCCAAACCAGGCGAACAAAGGCTCATTTTCAACCTGCCAGCTTTTAATTGCCTCATTATTTCGGTAGCGCATAATCGTTTCCCTAATAAATTCAAGCTGCTGGTCTTTTATTACCAAAGGCGCCAAATCTTTAATCCATTTTGGGTCATGACATTCCGGCCAGCGAGGTGCACGCCTGCCCAGCGCTAAAATAACATCCACGTTGCTAATTTTTGCCTGATCAAGCTGCCAATCTAAATCTTCAAAATTAAAACTATCCTGAACTGCTTCAATTTCATCCCAATAGGCAACAAGGCGGATATTGCTTACGTTAAGCTCATTTAAAATTGCCATGTATGCTTCTTTCCAATCAAGCTCGAGGTCTATTGCGTATTTTTTGCTGAATGTTACTCCATAAATAATTTTATTTTTACTGCTGAAATCTTTAATAAAAAGCCAAAAAAAACACAATAATATTGTAAGTATTATAATTGTCCAAATAATTAATTTCTTTTTCTTTTTTTTTCTGAAAATCATGCTTAAATTATATAAAATTAACAAAAAATTAAAATATGAATGCTGAAAGTGAAATATTATACACCTTAATTAATATTTTTAATCAATTCCATAAAACCTTTTGTATTAACAAAATAATTTTGTGGGTTTTGTTTAAGATTTTTTGTTATATTATTCAGTTGATTAAATATTTTACCTTTTATTAAATATTTTTTATTTGTAAATAAATTAAAATATATCCCGTCAAGAAATGAAACATAATGCATATTTGGATTATTCTCGGAAAAACTGATAAATGATATTACCTCATTGATTTGCTTGTCTTGTCCACCTCCGCCTTCTTTCATGTGTTTATGTTCAACAATAAAAATATCCTTACCACTTCTAATTAAAAAATCAGGCATTTTTTGCTCTTTACTTTTGCTCCAAGAAAATTTTATTTTGTAGCATTTTAACAAATCTTTAAAAAGCCTCTTACCTTTTTTATCAGATTCAATATATTTTTTACTTCCCTGACAAATAAAATCTTCTAACAAAAAATGATTAGCTTTTTGGTATCCCGCCTGATCAAGAATTTTTGCAACTTTATTGAGTCCTAGACTTCCGCTTTCTTTATGAGCCTTTGCATCTTTTCCAACTTGAAGCGTCGTAGGTGAATATCCATAAGATAAATAAATACAGTGTCTTAATTCAATATATTTATCAGCAATATTTCTTATTATTTCAAACTGATCTTTATTATTTAACTTGCTAAAAAGGCTATAAGAAATATCTACAACCGGCCAAAATGAAACAAACTCTGAATAATTAATATTTTTATTTTTTACAATTTCTAATATTTTTTCAGTAGCCTTTTCAATCATTGCCTTATTTTTGTTATTTTTTGCAAAATTATATGCTGATATGCTTTCAAGTAAAGCATTATTTTTCTTCATTAGCTCTGTCGGATTTTTAGGATTATTAGAAATAATAATATTACCACTTTTAATATAAAATTCATCAATAATTGGCTCTGGACTTTTAAGCGAAATATTCAATAATTTAATATTATTTACCTTCTTCATAGATTAAGATAATTTCAATTTTGTATTTGGATAAGCAAGCTCGTATGCATCCTCCAAAAAAGCCCTAGCGGTCATATAATCAAGCCTCCTCCTTCTTTCTCCATTTTTCTTATTTCCCTTAAAAGGAGACAAAAGAACATCACAAGTTTTTTTTCTAAAATCAAATAGCATTTGATTGCTATATTTAATTATTTTGTCAATTGCTTGATCATCGGCTCGCACTTCTATTACGGTTATTAATCTTGAGCTATTTTTAATATTAGCTAAATCATAATTAATTTCTTCAGGTCTCATAAATGAAATCGGTTTTTTTGGATTTGTCGTATCCACCGCCCGCAAAGCAATCTGTCCTTTCGGGGCATTAAATTTCATATAAATACTTTTGTGCGGCGTCCTGCGCATTTTTTCAAAATATCCTAGCTTGCCAATCAATTGATCATTTTTATATACATCAATTTGATCATAAGCCTTTTGCATATTATCAAAACATATTACACAAATCGGGTTTTCAGTATCATTAAAAAGCTGATCTTCAATTATTGTAATACTGACTAAGCGATTTTTAGGAAATTTTGAATTTAAAAATGTTTCTGGAATAATCATAACCCCAAAATCATTAACCAAGCATTTTTCAACTGCCAACTGATAAATATCATCATAATTACAGATATCAAAATATTTTTTTACATTTTGATAAATTCCTTTTCTCTTTGCACTATAATTGGATAAGTAAGGCGGATTAGTTATTGTGATAGAATCTTTAATTCTGGGAATGTTTAAAAGACTATCATTTATTTCCCAATTTAAATTATCATCAATATCAAAGCCTTTAATTTTTTTGAATCCAATTTTTTTTGCGGCTATGAGCAAATCACCATTTCCGGCAAATGGATCAAAAGCAATTTTTGCATCAATTTTTTTTATAAACTCTAAAACATGATCTTTTTGCCAAAAACTATTTTTAGTAAAAAATTGCCCTAAACTTCTTTTTTTTATTATTGCATTCATAACCTAATTATAGCAGTTTTAAATAATAAAAAATAGGCTTTGAATATTCTACTACCTAGACAAAAACCCATTTATTATACTAATAACAC
>CAZHUO010000026.1:0-15410 GCA_964535715.1 uncultured Gammaproteobacteria bacterium
AAACGCCCGCCCAAATCTTAACAAAGTGTTGCCAAGGTATTGGATAGAAAACGGTCTTGTTAAAAAACCGAAAAAATTGTATTATAAATATGTTAATTTCTAATTTTTTATTTAATTTATGCAGAGAACAGCTATTGCGGAAGTGATAAACAAGGCGGGACAAAAAGTAAAAGTGACCGGCTGGGTTCATACCAGGCGCGATCATGGCAAAATAATTTTTATTGATCTGCGGGATCGAAGCGGAATCCTTCAGGTTGTTTTTCAGCCTAAATTTGAAGAGGCTTATAAATTAGCAACAAGCCTCAGGTCGGAATTTGTCATTTCTATTCAGGGAATGGTTAATAAAAGGCCGGAAAAAATGATTAATGAGAAAATACCAACCGGAACAGTTGAAATGACCGGTGAAGTTTTGGAAATTTTAAATGAGGCAAAAACTCCGCCTTTTGAAATCGATAATCCCAAGGAGCCGGGTGAAGAAATCAGAATGAAATATCGCTATTTGGATATTCGGCGTGAACGGATGAAAAATAATATAATCATGCGCCATAAAATTGTGAAATTAGTCCGCGACTATTATGATGAATTTGATTTTTTAGAAATTGAAACTCCGGCACTGACTAAAGGCACACCTGAAGGTGCAAGGGAATTTATCGTTCCCGCCAGGCTTTGGCCGGGAAAATTTTATGTTTTGCCCCAGTCGCCGCAGCAGTTTAAGCAGCTTCTAATGGTTGGTGGAGTTGAAAAATATTTTCAGATTGCTCGCTGCTTTCGCGATGAAGACCAAAGAGGCGACCGCCAGGGTGAGTTTACCCAAATTGACGTCGAAATGAGTTTTATTGAACAGGAAGACATAATAAAAATCACCGAGGATCTGATGGTTAAAATAATAAAAGAACTTTATCCGCAAAAGAAAATTACAACCATTCCTTTCCCGCGTTTGAAATACGATGATTTAATGAAAGAATATAAATCCGACAAGGCCGATTTAAGAAAAGACAAAAACGATCCAAACGAGCTGGCTTTTCACTGGATGATTGATCCACCGGCTTTTAAAAGATCGGAATCGGAAAAAAAGCTGGTAGCCACCCATCATCCGTTTACAATGCCAAGCCTTGAGGATTATGAAAAATATCCAGACAATCCGGAAAAATGGCGGTCTATCGGTTTTGATTTAATACTAAACGGTACGGAAATTTGGGGCGGTTCGGTCAGGATTCATCGCCAGGACATTCAAAAGAAAATTTTTGAAATATTGGGATTAAACAAAGAGGAAATTAAAAATCGTTTCGGTCATATGTTGGAAGCTTTTGAATACGGCGCCCCGCCTCATGGCGGGATTGCCGCCGGACTTGATCGAATTGTGTCCATTTTGCAAAATGAGGAAAGCATCCGCGATGTAATTGCTTTTCCTAAAACCGGTGACAACCGCGATTTATTAATGGATGCGCCAAATGTTGTTTCCAAAAAGACTTTAAAAGATGTGCATATCCAGCTGGAAAAGGGGATTAATGTCGAAGAAGGTTTTGATACGGCGATGGCGGATTAACAGTTAACAGTTGACATTTAACAGTTAATAATATATTTATGAAAAAAATTTCCCTTTTATTTATTTTGGTTATTTCTTTTGTTTTTGCTGGTTGCAGTCTAATTCAAAAAGAGGCCACTGAAAACAATAATCAGCCGGCAGAAATTGAAATTATTGAAGACGAGCCGATTGGTATGGCTAATCCCGCTTCGGTTAATTGCGAAGAAAAAGGCGGAACAGTCGAAATTATCACTGCCACTGATGGCAGCCAATCCGGAATTTGCAAGTTTAATGACGGTTCAGAGTGTGAAGAGTGGGCTTTTTTTAGAGGGGAATGTGTTTCAGGCAATTTAAATAATCAAAATAAGGTTTATAAAAATCAGGAGCTTGGTTTTGAATTAGAGCTGCCGTCCGGCTGGGTGGCAATTAGAATTAATGAAATGACCGGCGCCGACGACATCAAAGGCAATAAGGTTGTTTTTTGGAATCGTTCAGACTATAAAGACTTTTTTATTCCCGAATCCGAAGGCATAAAAGACGGTGTATATAGCTTAAATGTTGGTTATCAGGATAATAATAGGGAAGAGTATTTAAAAGATCCAAGTATTAAATTATTATCGAGCCAGCCGGTGGTAGTTGATGGCATTTCAGGTACTAAAGATGAATTTTCTGGGCCTTATGGAAATTGGACAACAATTTATTTATACAAGGAAGGTGTAGTATATTCGATAACTTCTTCGGCCAAAAAAGCCGAAGAAATTGGTGTCACTAATCAGATAATTTCATCTTTCGAATTTATTAAATAAAAAAGTATGCAACTGACTTTAGATTTAGTTAAGAAAAATCCAAAAATTATAGATTTTATCAAGCAAACGGATAGATATCTTGATGCTTTGGGCTATACTGACCACGGTACCAGGCACATAAATATTATTGCTGACAGAGCCAGAAGTATTGCAAAAAAATTGGGCTTATCAGAACGCGACCAGGAACTTTCAGCAATTGCCGCATACTGCCATGATATGGGAAATTTTTTAGGCCGCACCCAGCACCATTATTGGGCGGCGCTTTTGTTTTCGCAAGTATTTTTAAATGAAGCTGATAATCCAAACGATGTTTCAACAATTATTCAGGCGATTGTAAGTCACGACAAAGATGATTTAAAAATTGTAAATAAAGTGACTGCGGTTTTAATTTTAGCCGACAAATCTGATGTCCACCGTTCCCGGGTTAAAAATGCCGGTGGCAGCAATCTAAACAAGGATATTCATGACAGGGTTAATTATGCAATCATTGATAATAATTTGCTTGTTGATAAAGGTAAAAAGCTGATTACTCTAAAATTAAATCTTGATGCTAAATTTTCCGCCCCTTTGGAATATTTTGAAATTTTTACCGAAAGAATGGCTTTTTGTCGTTTGGCCGCGGAATATTTAGGTTACAAGTTTAGTTTAGAAATCAACAAGTTTAAGCTTTTGTAACCACTAATACGAATATTTACAAATATACGAATTGGAAATAATTAATTAATAATTTCAACATGGCGCCATTATTTTGCTATGTTGAACAAAAAAATTTTACATCCCAAACTTTCCTACCAAATTGTTGGTCTGCTATTTGCAGTGTATAACGAATTAGGTTGCGATTATCAAGAGAAGTATTATCAAAGGGCAGTTGCTCAAGCGCTGAAAAATAGTGGCATTTCTTTTAAGGAACAAGTATTGGTGCCGCTGGAATTTCAGGGTAAAAATATTGGCAGATACTTCCTGGATTTCTTAATTGAAGAAAAAATAATCCTGGAAATTAAAAGAGGCGATCATTTCTCAATTGGAAATATCCGGCAGATCTATTGTTATTTAAAAGCAACAAATTTAGACTTAGGAATTTTAGCGAATTTTACTTCTACCGGGATCAGATATAAACGGATAGTGAATATATAAAATTCGTATATTAGTATATTTGTACCAATTCGTATTCGTAGTAATTATGAAACTTTCAGCTCTCCAAAAATTTATTCTTAAGCAATGCATCCAAAGTAAAGAAAAAATGATTTCAAAATCAGTTTTGGAAAAGTTTTATAATAGCGCTAAGAAAAAACCAAAAGATTTGACTAATATCATCACTAAAAGCGTTGAACGGCTGATTAAAAAGGAATTAGTTATCGGTTATGGCTGGAAAACTCCGCACAAATGGTTTATCAGGCAGGTTAAGTTAACGCCGAAGGGGGTTAAAGTTGCCAGAGATTTGTTTGGCATTCAGCAAAAGCTGCCATTTAAAAGTAATAAGTAAGATTACGAATGTTTGGTTTTTTTGATATATAATGTTTTAGCTTGTTTACATATAAGAATTATGAATCAAGAGTTATGAATTAAGGGCAATCTTCCTTGATTCTTAATTCTTACTTCTTAATTCAAATCTTATGGAAAAACAAAACTATGAGTCTGGTTTTGATCAATCCAAGGGTCGTGGTGCACTCGATGCCTTTTTTAATCTTTTAAGCTTAATTACGGTCGGCTGGATGTCGATAGCCCTTGGCATGATTTTATTTCAGATTATAAATAAGTTTTTTGCCACCAAGGCTATTGATTATGTTGCCATGTTTTCTCAGGGTCCGCTTAAGTTCGGCATTGCTTCGGCAATAATTTTGACGCCGATATTTTTGGCGGTTTCCGGCCTGCTTCATCGTTATTATAAAACTGGAAAACTTAATCATCAAAGCGGCATCCATAAGTGGCTTACCTATTTAATGCTTTTAGTTTCTGCTCTGACTGTAATAGGTCGACTGATTTATCAGCTCTTTCGATTTTTAGACGGTGATTATGCGATTGCAGTGATTTTGAAAACACTGGTTATGCTGGTTATTGCCGGCGGAATTTTTGGCTATTATCTTTATGATTTGATGAGAAAAGATTTTAGTCAAAAGAGCCTAATTTCTAAAGTGTCAATGACTTTGGTAATTATTATCGCTTTAGCTTCTGTTATTGGCGGATTCATGATTATTGATTCTCCGGCTACTGCTCGGGCGGTTAAATTTGATCAGCAGCGGACAAATGATTTATACAATCTTGAAGGCATGATAAATGATTATTATTCTCAAAATAAAAAATTGCCCCAAGATTTGTCAGCGGAAAAATTTTCTCAATATCAAGATCCTGAAACCAACAAAGTTTATGATTATAAAATAACCGGTGAAAAAGAATATGAGCTTTGCGCGACTTTTTCTTTGGCTTATAATCCGAACCGGTCAGAATACAACTACGGCGGCAATAAGGATTGGTCATATCATCAAGCCGGCTATCAATGTTTTAAATCAGTGGCGGTTGATTATTCAACTATAAAGGGTGAAGCTGCTCCTATGCCAATTGAAGCGTCGGTACAATAAATTACTAATGCCTAATTACTAACACATAAACTTATGCCTATACCTAAAAAAACCAAGCAATATCTGGATAAAAAAATGGCTAAATACGACGAGCTGGCCCATAAAACAGTTTATACGGCATATGATTTGGCTCAAACCCTGCGTAAGGAAATGAAAGAGATTGGCAAAAGCCTTTTAATTGCATCTGACAAGGCTTATATTATTGCTGTTGTCCCATCCCATATGAGAATTGACTTGGGTAAATTAAAAAAAATATTAAAAGCAAAAAAAGTATCTATCCCAAACGAGAAGATAATGGTAAAAATTTTTAAAGTGAAGCCGGGTTCAATGACAGCCTTTGGTGGTTTGCATAAAGCGGAAGTGGTAGTTGACAAAAGCCTTTTGAAAGTTAAAGAAGTGATTTTATCGGCTGGCAGTTTTACCGATTCAGTAAGAATGAAAACCAATGATTTTATTGAATTGGAGAAAGCCAAACTTGCTGATTTTGCCAAAAGCGGGGGATACAAGCTGCAGGTTCCAAAGAAAAAGCCAAAAGTCAAAAAGCCGGCCATTAAGAAAGCAGCTAAAAAATCAATCAAGAAGAAAAAATAATTTAATATTAATAAAGCATATTTATGAAAAAAGCCAATTTTTTTGTATTATTTGCGCTTGTCTGCCTATTTTTTCCTTCTCTGACTTTAGCTGATGGAATGATTGTGTCGCCGCCAAACTACTATATGTACGAAACCGAACAGAAAGCGGTTATTTTTTATGAAAAAGGTATTGAAGATTTAATTATTTCAATTCAAGTCAGTGGTAATGCCAAAGATTTTGCCTGGATTATCCCAACACCGGCTCGTCCGAAAGTAAGCAAGTCTTTTGACAGCCTTTTTTCTTCATTAGCTGATTTGACAAGGGTTAACTATAATTATGAACAGCCGCAGCCAATGTATTTAGGACTTGGCGATACCGGTTCAGTCAAACAGGGAGTTGAAGTGATTGAAACAAAGCAGATTGATTATTATGATATTACCGTTTTAGCGGCGACAGAATCAAATGATCTGTATAAATGGCTTAATAGCCATGGCTATAAATTTCCCCAAAGTGCCACCTATATTTTAGATAATTATATTGATATGAATTGGTATTTTACCGCCGTTAAAGTTGATTCAAAATATTTGTCGAATAATCTCAACGAACAGCTCAGGAGTGGCCATGCGATTCCCTTGAAGCTGACTTTTTCTTCTAATAAAATAGTTTATCCGCTTAAAATTTCTTCGGTAAATACAAGTTATCAGGAACCGCTCAATCAAAATCAAGCCGAAATAATGATTGATGGAAATACTCAATCAAGCAGAACAGCGGTTGTTTCTAAAAAAATTGCTTATCCTTCACCGCCGGAAAGCGTTAATCTTCTAATCTATGTTTTTGCTGACCATAAGCAAGAAGTGCCGAATTTCCAAACCCTTTATGCCAGCTGGCTTACTAAAGATGAGATTGAAAATTTGGCTTTTACGGATAATGGCCAGCCTTGGAAAAAATTAAGCGGGGAAAAATACTATTTGACAAAACTTCAGCGCCAAATGTCGACTTCTGAAATGACCAGCGATTTATTCTTTAAGCAGGCGGATAATGATGATTCGGTGAATGCCCCGGAAAATATTTTAAATTCCGGCATCGCTTTGACAATAATTCTTTCGTTCGGCGGAATTATTACTGTGGTATTATTAATTTTATTGATTTGGCTAATAATTAAAAAATAATAAAAATTTTATGGCCCAAGACATTTTAAAAGCAACGGTGCCTCAAGTGACGGTGCCGACACAAAAAAAGAAAAATAAAGTTTCAGCCATGGCGATCCTTTTGGCTGTAATTTTGGCGATTGTTTTAATTCTGCTTGGCGAAAGAGTGATTTTTGACATTAATCGAGTGGCTAACCCGGTGATTGACCAAGTATATATTGGCAATTCAAGTAGTGGAGGCAGTATATATAAAAGCAATTATGTTTCTGAAAAATCGGCTTTATCGGAAGCCAGGGTTTATTATCCACAATCAAGACAGGATGATTATTTGCTTTATAAAATTTTGCTTCACTCCGCATTTATAATACCGATGTTTTTATTAACATTTTTGTTTTATTATTTGGTATATCTGAAAAATGAGAAAAGCCATTATAAAGTTGTAGTCGGCGGCTATATCGCTTTTGCCATTTGGATGATTTTGCGCCTAATTATTGAAACCGGTTATTTTGTCGTGGTTAAATATAAAAATGCCGCGGTTTATATAATTTTAATCGCCTTGGCTTTAATTTTTTCGCTATTGATTATATTTATTCAAAAAAAGATAAGCCATAAGCAGGAAGCTTAAAAATATGTATGAAATAAAAAAAATCAATTTAACTAGCCTGGTGCGTTTCTCGGCAATTTTAGGGGGGTTGCTATGTTTATTGCCAACTCTCTTTGTTTTAGTCATTGCTATTATTGAAATTTTTAGCTCCAGCTACTTTAGATCCAGTTCTGCTTTATTTGCAGTAATTTATCTTTTAGCCATTCCATTAATTGGAGTTCTTGTTGGTGCATTTTTTGGTGTAATTTTTGGGTTAATATATAATTGGTTGGCGCCGGTAATAGGCGGTATAAAAATAGAATTAATTTTTCATCAGGAAGAAGGGGAGGATATTAAGAAATAAGTTATTAAGATAACCAGTGAATCCATCAGGCCGACTGGCCAACTGGATTTACTGGCCAACTGGATTTACTGTAAATGTACAAAATAAAGACCGAACAATTCGAAGGGCCGCTTGATTTATTATTGCAATTAATCGAAGAAAATAAGCTGGAAATTACCAAAGTTTCACTGGCCTCAGTGACTGAACAATATATTCAAATATTGAATAAATCAGCTAAAGAAAATATCGCCACATCAGAACTGGCTGATTTTTTGGTTATTGCTGCCAGGCTTCTTTTAATCAAGTCTCGGGCGCTTTTGCCATTTTTGGACTGGGGACAAGATGAAGACGAAGGTGAAGATCTTACTAGGCAATTAAAAATTTATAAAGAATATCTTGAAGCAATGAAAGTTATTTCTGGGATGATTTCCAAAAAGCGTTTTGCATATTCGCGCCAAAAACTTTTGACTTTTGAAGAAATCGGTTTTGCTCCGCCGCCAAAATTAACCAAGGATAAATTAAAAAATACTTTTAACGATATAATTAAAAGTCTCGATCCTTTTTTAAGCCTGCCTGTTGATGTTGTCAAAAAAACCATTAATATCCAGGAAAAAATTGCTCAAATTCGGGAAAAGATTTTCAGGCAGGCAACAACAAACTTTTCTGAAATTTTGAAAGAAGCCAAAGATAAAACTGAAGTTATTGTCAGTTTTTTGGCCGTGTTGGAATTGATGAAACAGAAAGTGATAATTGTGAAACAAGTAAGTATTTTTGAAGATATAGAAATTGAGCGGCTAAAGTAATTTAATAAAATAAAGGATATTAAACCGCGCAAGTCCCGCTTTATAATTAAATATGAATAAGACGGGATCTTTGATTTTTCACTCCGCCAAAGGCGAAGGATTAATCGGGACAAGTCGCCGTCGCTCTAAAGCTGGATAATTACAGCTTGTTTCTCTTGCCCTACGTCGCCAATAAAAAAGTAAGTATAACTTATTTGCCATAAAATAAACTAAGAAGCAAGTTTGTTTTTTTACAAATTAGAATATAAAAAAAGCCCGAAATTTTGTTCGAGCTAGACTCCCTTTTTTTCGGTTTCATTTGATGCGGCGTACAATTCTGTTAAATATCCAGAATCTGGCCGGTACTGATAAATAGCGGCTTCTTTGGGAGATATTCCTTTTTTAAGCAGGCTTATCATCGGCCGGCTGGTAATGACAATTGTTCCGGAAGGCAGATTATTTATCAGGCTGGCAAAAGCAACTGCCCGATCATTAACCGAACTATACAGTTCATATTCTATTTCTGTTCCGCAAGCTAAAATAACGGTATTTTTTTCACGGTTTTTTGATTCGGGCCCGCCGACAATGGTTGAATAGCGTGTCGGTTCAAGCATTAAAAGTTCTGCTGTTTCCAAATGTCTTTTACCGGTGCCGCAGACTACGATCTTTTTGGGATTGCTTGGCAGATGGCCATTTAGTTGGGATAATTGGGATACTCCAATCATGGAAAGGGAAGGGTTTGGGCCTTTTTCTTTATTTCCGTGGGTTACAAGATTAATTATTCTTGCCAAAGAGCTATCCTCCTTTCTTTAGTTTTGCTGGTTGGATTTTAACAGATTAGCCTTGATAAAGTCAATTTTTTTTGGTATAATTTTAGCGAGGAATGACAGAATTATGAAATTAAAAAATTAACAATTAAACAATGTTACAATTGAACAGTAAGATAAACAAAATTGCTAAATTGCTCAATCGTTAAGTTATTGGCAAAAAATAACACTTATGATTTCTTATTTTTTTATAAAATATGGCAGCGATAAAATCCAAAATTGAAAGCCTACTTTTTATTTCTAACCAACCATTTACTTTAAAAAAGTTGACTGATTTAACTAAGGCGGAAAAAGATAAAGTTGAACAAGCGATTAAGGAATTAATTGCCGAGTATAATCAAGAAGATAAAGGCATATCAATTCAAAATATCGGCGACAAGGTTCAAATGGTAACGTCCACCGACAACGCCAAGCTGGTTAAAGATTATATCAAAGAAGAAACAACAGGAGAATTAAGCCGTCCGTCGCTTGAAACGTTGACAATAATTGCCTATCGCGGACCGATCAGCCGAGCCGAAATTGAGCAGATTAGGGGAGTAAACTGTGCAATTATTCTGCGAAACCTTTTGATGCGTGGCTTGGTTGAAGCCAAGGAAGATAAAAAGAAAATGCAGATAATATATAATATTACTTTTGACTTCCTGAAGTTTTTGGGAATCAATCAGCAGTCGGATTTGCCGGATTATGAAAAGTTAAATTCCAGTGAAAGCTTAGAAAAGATTTTAAGCTCAGATAGCAGAGAACATTTAGAGGAAAAGAGATAGGTTAAGATATTTATAAGTAAGCAAATTATGCTTAATTTTATTTCCAGCCTAATTATTGCCAGCCTGTTAATACCGACAGGCCTTAATTTTTTAGCTTTAAAAGCAGTTAATAATTCTTATAATATAACGCAAGAAAATTTTTATCCGCAAAGGATTACTGGCAACAGTTTGGGCATTAAAACGACTGCAAAAAATATTTTAATAATTGATGACAAGAGCGGATCTGACTTATATGGCAAGAATTCGGAGGAAATAGTGCCGATTGCCAGTATTACAAAATTAATGACCGCTCTAGTAATTTTAGACAGTAATTTAGATTGGGAAAGTAAAGCCACATTTTTAAACGAAGACAAAAGAGAGGGCGGAATTATTTATCTTTTGCCCGGAGATGAAATAAAAATAAAAGATTTATTCAATCTGATGCTTACGGCTTCATCAAATGAAGCGGCGGTTGTTCTGGCTAGAAATTCCGGCATTGATGATTTTATTTCGGCCATGAATAATAAGGCAAAAGAACTTGGAATGAATGACACTTATTTTTTTGATCCAAGTGGAATTGAACCGCTGAATGTTTCTACGGCTTTTGATTTATCAAAGCTGGCCAAGGAGGCTTTCAGTAGAAAGGAAATCACTGATGCTTTAAAGAGTGATAATTATGAGTTTAGGATTGTAAATACAAAAAGGCTGGTAAAAGCATATACTACCAATCAGCTTTTGGGCAGTTTTTTAAATTACAATAATTATGAAATTATTGGGGCAAAAACCGGTTATCTTGATGAAGCCGGCTATTGCCTAATTTTGCAGGTAAGAAAAGTTGACGGATCAAGCATTACCCTGGCTTTGCTGGGAGCGGAAAATATCGAAGACAGGTGGCAGGAAGCAAAGGGTTTGATTGAATGGGTATTTAGAAATTATGAGTGGCCTTAGTATAAAAAATTAAGAAAATATAGTAATATTTAGAGTTTAATTTTTTATTGTCGAATGAAGCGAGTAAAATGTAAAAATGAAATTTTTGTATTTTTGAGAGGGTGAAACAAGAAGAATACTCCGCAGCGCTCCGTCGCCAAAGCTTGGTTTGTTTCGGCTTTAAAGCGTCGGCGACTTGCTTTGGAGTCGATACTCTTCATTTCTTATTTTCTTAATTTATTGTATAATATAATAGCTTTTTTATTCATAATCTGATATTATATATGATTGAAAATAAGCCGATAATTATTGCCAATTGGAAGATGAAGCTGGGAGTTTCTGAAAGTATTGAATTGGCAAAAAAAATAAGCAAAGAAAAATTTTTAAAAGCTGAAGTGGTACTTTGCCCTTCTTTTACAAGCCTTAGCGAAACCGGAAAAATTTTAAATAATAATGAAATTAAATTGGGCGCGCAGGATTGTTTCTGGGAAAGCGATGGCGCATACACAGGCGAAGTTTCCGCAAAACAACTTAAGGAATTAGGCTGCGAATTTGTGATTTTGGGTCATTCGGAAAGGCGGCAATATCTTAACGAGACCGATGAAATGATTCATCAAAAAGTTAAAATGGCGCTTTCTGCCCGCCTTATTCCAATTATCTGCGTCGGTGAAACTTTTTTGCAGCGACAGGAAGGTGCAAAGGATTACATCCTAATCCAGCAGACTACCAAAGCTTTAGAGGGTATAGATTTGAATTTAGATCAAAAAATAATTATTGCCTATGAACCGGTCTGGGTTATCGGTTCGGGTCAGGCGATAAAGCCGTCAGAAGCTGAAGATACTCATCAAGTTATTCGCCAGTCCTTGTTTGATATTTTTCCATCATTGATGGTTGAAAATAATTTCAGGATTATTTATGGCGGAAGCGTCGATTCCGGTAATGTTAGAAAATTTGTTGAATTGGAAAATACCAGCGGAGTTTTGGTTGGAGGTGCAAGCCTTAAAGCCGAAGGATTTATTTCATTAGTAAAAAATATCGGATAATTTAATTTAATGCGGCCGATTCGGCCTGTTATTTTATGATTTTTTATATTATTCCATTTACTATCATTGTTGTAAGTTTTTTAATAATTCTTTTTATTATAATTAAAAAATTTCCGAGCCTGGCAAATATTAATATCGAAACTATTTCCGAGGAAAAAGAAAGCAAGGTGATAAATCGGCTCATATTGGATAGGCTGGCTAGAAAATATAACTTTTTGAAAAAATTTTTGTCAAAATATTTTATACCGCTTGGAAAAATTATTAAGCAAAATTTTGAAATACTTTATAATATAACGGTTGATTTGGAAAAAAAGACATTAAAGCAATCAGCACCGCTAAAGCAATTGGATCTAACGCAGGATATTAAGGAAATGGTTAGTGAGACAAAACAGCTTTTGGTTGAGCGCGAGTTTTTAAAAGCTGAAGAAAAATGCATATCAATTTTAGAAATAGATGATAAAAATCTGGATGCTTACGAAATTTTATGTGAGATATATACCGAAAGTAAAGACTATAAGAAAGCTAGGGAAACTTGCCGTTATCTTTCAAAATTATTGCTTAAAGCGGATAAAGAAAAGGTAGACAATCACCGTTTGGCGAATTGTTATGCCGATTTGGGTTGGATATATCAGCTTGAAGATCGAAATAACTATGCTTTAACCAATTACCAAAAAGCATCAGAGCTGGAACCTAATAATCCCAGATTCCTTGACTTATTATTGAAAATCAGTATAATATTAAAGAATAAAAACCTGGCTCTGCAGGTCTTTAATAGTTTAATGGAAGCTGATCCGGAAAATCAGAAATTGGCTGATTTAAAGCAGGAAATTGACAATTTACCGGAAGTTTCGAGCTAATAGCCATATTTACTGCTAATTGTTATTTGTTAAATTATTCTATTGTAGTCCCGATGTTAGCCAATGGGGTGAATTTGGGACTCAGTCGTCACGCCGCCTAAGCCGTTGTAGCTCAGTTGGTAGAGCAACTCCATGGTAAGGAGTAGGTCGACGGTTCAAGTCCGTCCAACGGCTTAGGCGGCGGGATAAATAACTAACTCCATACCTGCCCGCCGTAGCTTTTTAAAATTTGATGCTTAAGCGAAGGCGGGGTAAGGAGTAGGTCGACGGTTCAAGTCCGTCCAACGGCTTAGGCGGCGGGACAAATAACTAACTCCATGCCTGCCCGCCGTAGCTTTTTAAAATTTGATGCTTAAGCGAAGGCGGGGTAAGGAGTAGGTCGACGGTTTCCCGATAACTAAAATATATCCTAAAAAATCGGGATCCCGACAACATTATTTAATTAATAAATTAATGAGTCGGGAAAAGTCCGCACAACGGCTCCATGTTAACAATTAACCAGTAACATTTAGCTGTTAACTCTAGGTCAACATAGCGCATTAATGAATTAATTTTTGTGCTATGAAAACATTTAAAACTTTTCGTTTTTTAGATTTTAAAGTTTATATTGATGCTAAGAAATTTTACAAAAGTATAGTTTTGGTTTCAAATCAGTTGAAAGATTTTAGTCTGAAAGATCAAATAAGAAGAGCT
Source organism: uncultured Gammaproteobacteria bacterium (assembly GCA_964535715.1). Lineage (GTDB taxonomy): Bacteria > Patescibacteriota > Patescibacteriia > Buchananbacterales > UBA6539 > CAZCCC01. The sequence continues at coordinate 13,427 of CAZHUO010000026.1, forward strand.
TCTTTGTCAATCGTCTTAAATATTGCTGAAGGTTCGGCTAAAGAATCAGATAGGGAATTTTATAGATTTTTACAAATTGCTTTAGGTTCAGTAAATGAGGTATGCGCTTGTTTGGATGTAATGAAGGATAATACATTAATAAGCAAGGAAGTTTTTGAAAAATTAACAATTGATTGTGAAAACATCGCAAAGCAATTAGGTGGTTTTTGCAAAATGTTAACTGTTAAATGTTAACTGTCAACTGTTATATTATGGGTGGATACTCAAGTGGTCAACGAGGGCTGACTGTCCGCCGGAGGCGGATGTGCCTTCGGCATCATAAATCAGCTGGCTATGCCTACGTAGGTTCTGCGCCATAGGCGCACTCGCCTACGGCGAGGAATCCGTCCTAAGAAATGATTTTTTCAGATTATGCTATGTATTATGTCTACGTTATAAAAAGTGTAAAATATTTAAATAGATATATAGGTAGTACCGATAATGTTATTAAGAGACTAGATGAGCATAATAAAGGAAAATGCAGATACACAAAAGGAAGAAGGCCATGGATATTGATTCATCAAGAAGAATTTTTATCTAGAGCTCAAGCTATGAAGAGAGAGAAATTTTTAAAATCAGGCCAAGGCAGAATGTGTTTAGATGATATTTTAAAATAGATAGAATTACGGGTGGATACTCAAGCGGTCAACGAGGGCTGACTGTAAATCAGCTGGCTATGCCTACGTAGGTTCTGCGCCATAGGCGCACTCGCCTACGGCGAGGAATCCGTCCTAAAAATGATTTTTTCAGATGGTGTTATGTATTATGTCTACGTTATAAAGAGTATAAAATATTTGACTAGATATATGGGTAGTACCGATAATGTTATTAAGAGACTAGATGAACACAATAAAGGAAAATGCAGATACACAAAAGGAAGAAGGCCATGGATATTAATTTATCAAGAAGAATTTTTATCTAGAGCGGAAGCAATGAGGAGAGAGAAATTTTTAAAATCAGGTCAAGGCAGAATGTATTTAGATGATATTTTAAAATAAGTAAAACCATGGGTGGATACTCAAGCGGTCAACGAGGGCTGACTGTAAATCAGCTGGCTTAGCCTACGTAGGTTCGAATCCTACTCCACCCACCATAAAAATTGATCAATTGTAGTTAACTGTTAACTGTTAAATGTTAACTGTTATAATGTGCCGGGGTAGCTCAATGGTAGAGCAGCAGTTTTGTAAACTGTTGGTTGGGGGTTCGATTCCTCTCCCCGGCTTAGAAAAATTTGTCTAAAAATCGGGATAAACTGTTAGTTGGGGGTTCTACGCCAGAGGCGTATCCCCGCCATAGGCGGACAAGCGCCTTCGGCGGAGATTCCTCTCCCCGGCTCAGAAAAATTTGAGAATAAATAGTATGGAAAAGCTAAAACAATACTGGTTAATCATTTTGCTAATTCTGGTTATAAGTGTCTCGCTATTCAGTTTTTTGTTTTATTGGTATGAATTGAGGCCGGATCAAATCAGAAGACATTGTTATGATTCTACTCTAAAAAAAATTAGCAATAATAATGATTTTTATTTGTACTATAATGATTGCTTACTAAGCAATGGATATGAAAAAATAATTATTAAAAGATAAATTTATGTCACAGGACAACATGATAAAAATGGAGTGTAAAGAATGCAGAAGAGTAAATTATTTTTCCAAAAAGAATAAAAAGACTCTTAAAGACAGGCTGGAATTAAAAAAATTCTGCCGTCATTGTAGAAAACACACTCTTCATAAGGAAACGAAATAGTTTTTTTGTCATTCTGAACCTGCCTGCCGGCAGGCAGGCTTGTTTCAGAATCTCTAACGTTAATTTGAGATCCCGAACCGAGTTCGGGATGACATTATGGGGGGTTCGTATAGTGGTAGTACGGCGCTCTCCAAAAGCGCACGCGTGGGTTCGATTCCTACACCCCCTGCCAGAACACAATAGTATCGAAGGCTGACCTAA
>CAZHUO010000027.1:0-15354 GCA_964535715.1 uncultured Gammaproteobacteria bacterium
GTATCATCATTGGCGCTTAGCGCCAAATATGTTGCGTTAGATTCTGGACTCAAACTATATTTTTAAATAATAATCAAAAAAATTATGCTGAAAGAATTCAAAACATTTTTATTAAGAGGGAATGTAGTGGACTTGGCAGTCGGCGTTGTAATCGGCGCGGCGTTTGGGACAATCGTATCCGCGCTGGTTTCTGACTTGCTTACCCCGCTTATAGCGGCAATTGCCAAAGTGCCAGACTTTAGCGGTCTTGTTTTTACGATAAACGGTAGCAAATTCATGATCGGGCATTTCATTAACGCCCTCATTTCATTTATTCTTGTAGCCGTAGCCATATTTTTCTTTGTAGTTAAGCCAATGAATATGCTTATTGCTCGCTCAAGAAAAGAACCACCAGCAGACCCAACAACCAAAAAATGCAAAGAGTGTTTAAGTGAAATTCCAGTTGAAGCGAAACGTTGCGCTCATTGCGCGCAAATTGTTTCGTAGTATTTGTTAATCTTAAGTGGCGCTTGTTCAATTTTTGGTTCCCTTGGCGGCTCTTATTATTTCATCTGAGGTTTTTTGGGGCAACGCAGGCGTTATTGGCGTGTTAGTTTTGAATTCATTTTTTTCCGCTTTTTTTCTAATTTCAGCACTGCTGTTTAGAAAATCAGGTACACCACTTAATATTAAATCACCTATAACCTAAAACCTACAACCTAACAACCATATCCTAACCTATGGACTTCACCGGCACAATTATAAAAGAAAGCCTGGCTGACCCCAGTATTTTAGATGATTTAAAAATAATTGAAACAGAAGTTGAACCAGTTACAGAAAAGCATAATACGCCTTGGCTTAAGCAGTGGACAATGTTAAAATTAGTTATTCCTGAAGACTGGGCGGAGTTTTACGCCCAAAGAATAAGCGAAGTATTGGATGCCGAACATGCCTGGTATGCTGACTTTAAAAATGATTCAACTCATTATATAATTTTTTACCTTCAGGTTTTTATGGTTGACTTAAGCCAACCGGATGGCTATCAGGCGGCTATTGATTACGGCTTAGAGCAGGGTATTCCCTCCTATCAGCTGGATTTTGGGAATTAGGATAAATCAGAGGGAAATTTTCAATTTTACAGTTTTGGGAGTTTGAAAATTAAAAATTAAATGTAAATTAAAAATTGTCTTTTAATAATCTAAGTTTAATAATTAATAAAAAAATATGAACAAAAAAACCCACGAAAATCTGCTTAAAGCCATTGCCGGCGAATCAATGGCCAGAAATAAATACACTTATTACGCCGAAATCGCTACAAAAGAAGGTCTGCTATGGATTGCTAAAGTTTTTGAAGAAACCGCAGACAATGAAAGAGCCCATGCCCAAGAAGAATTGGAAAAACTGAAAGAACCCGTCAGCATGACCAATACTTATGACATCCATCCTTTAGGCACAACTTTGGAAAACTTAAAAAATGCCGCCGCCGGTGAAGAATATGAATTCGGCACAATGTATCCGGATTTTAAAAAAACAGCCGAAGAAGAAGGCGAAAAAGAAATTGCCCATCTTTTTCAGGAAATCAGCGAAGTTGAAGAAAAGCATGCCGAACGCTATCATATTCTAGCTGATAAACTGGAAAAAGATGAATTATATAAGAGTGAGGAAGAAATTGAGTGGAAATGTTTGAATTGCGGGTATATTCACAAAGGCAAAACAGCTCCAAAAAAATGTCCGCTTTGCCAAAAGCCGCAGGGTTATTATATGGGACTTAAAGTCGTGAGATAGTTTTAGCTTGTAGCTTTTAGGTTGTAGGCGGTAGATATAGATTATCAATATGGCAAAAATAAAGCCGGGAATCTATCGGCATTATAAAGGTAAAAATTATCGGGTTATTGGCGTTGCCAAACATAGCGAAACTTTAGAAGATCTTGTTGTCTACAAAACTTTATATGACAATAAAGTTTCCAAATTATAGGTGAGGCCAAAGAAGATTTTTTTGGATAAAGTGGCGGTTAATGGCAAGAAAGTTCCACACTTTAAATTTTTAGGTAAATAACTAACTTCCTAACCTCTTAACTTTCTAAAACCTAACACCTAAAACCTAATACCTAATCATGGCTTCCGTAAAAATTTTAATCCAAGGTTTTACCGGCAGTGAAAACGGGGAAGAAAAAACTTGCCCGACGATTACTTTGGTTAAAGACAAAGATATCATTATGGTTGTTGACCCGGGTGTTTTGGAAAGCCAGCAAATTTTAGTTGATGCCTTGGCCAAAGAAAATTTGCAAGTGCCTGATATTACTCATGTTTTCATTACCCATTCGCACCTGGATCATTACCGCAATATCGGCATGTTTTTAAAAGCTAAAACCGTTGAATATTACGGAATTTGGGACGGCCAAAAAGTTTTGGATCGAAATGAGCAGTTTAGTGATGGCATAAAAATTATTGAAACGCCAGGCCATAATTACGACGGTCTAAGCTTGCTTGTTAAAACTGATTTGGGAGAAGTAGCAATTGTTGGCGACGTATTCTGGAAAAAAGATTACCCAAAAGATGATCCTTATGCCAGTGATAAAGATAAGTTAGCCCAAAGCCGCAAGAAAATTTTAGAACTGGCTGATTATGTTGTTCCGGGGCATGGAGGAATGTATCAAATTAAGAAATAAGAAATAAGTCTAGATAAGTAATAAGAATAAAAAACAGGGAAGCAATTATGCTCCCTTGTTTTATTGATTTCTTGATTTCTTAAACTTAATCTACCCTGATTTGTCTGGGCCATTCAAGCAGGCCGTTTAGATAGACCTCTTTACCTTTATCTAAAAGCACTAGTTTAAATTTCATAATGTAGGTGTTTCTTTTGATATTTCGCGGGTCTAAGGTGAATTTAAATTCGCCAATTTCACCCGGTTTAATATAAGTTTTGCCAACCGGCACGGCCGCAACTTTTTCTCTAACCCAGTCGTTGGCATCATAGAAATAGCTGGTTGAACCGTCCTGATTGTAGATTTCTAAGGCGGTTTTTTTAGCCAGCCATGTAATATCGGCGCTGGTATTTTTAATTTTCATTGTAATTGAAATCGGCTTCCAGGTGTTTTTAACGGCAAGCGGAATATTATGCTCGATAATTTCGGCAGATATTCCGTTTTTAACAACTATGGCTTTTCCGGCCGAGGTGATTTTTGTTGGCTGGCCGTTACTATTATGATACAGGCTGAAATCTTGCAGCAAAAGACCGGTTTGATTAGTCGGTGCGGTTATATCAAAAGTAAAAGTCGCACTTTGGCCAGAAGATATATTATCCTGGTCTAAATTAATTTTTTCTAATACGCTGAAACTGCTTGATTCTTTTTCTTTATCAGCCATTTGTAGCCAGACATTGCCTTTTTGCCAGCTGACATTTCCGGTATTTTTAAATTGGACTACAATAGTTTGCTTGGAGCCGGACATTATTACCAGCTGTTTTGGATTTATCAGTTCAAAGCTTGCCTGGTAGCTGGTGTTGGCATTATTTGTTTGAGCTGTTGATTCCGAATCCAAGACAGTTTCGTCAATATAGTCAATTATCTCTCCGGCACTATGAATTTCCAAAAGTGCGGTGGAAATTCGTGCGGCGCTGTTTTTCTTATCAACACCAAAAGTGCGGTTGAAAATTTCAACATCCTGAATTTTCATTCTTTTACCTTCAGAAATAAGATAATAGCTGCCGTTGTTTTCAACAAAAGTGCCGTCCTTTAATTTTATCGGCGATCCTTTTATATATTTTTCCAATTCGCTTGAGGTAATTGGTTCAGGATTTTGGGAATTAAATACTTTTTGCCAGACTATTTGATCGACTTCACGCTTGGCATTATCTTTGACTTGCCAAATTTGCCCTTTTTCATCTTGGAATAATTTTCCCTGAGGGTATATTGAAGAACCGTAAATATTTACGCCGTTGTCATATGACAGCAATTGGTTTGCAGGAACTTCTTTTATTTGTTCAGGCGCAATTGAGGCAATCCGCAAATCGGTTAAAAGAGCCAATGCCGAAGAATCGATAATCGGTCTTTTAAAGCCGTCAGATATCAAATATATTTGTCCTGATGCGGCTTCCTTTACTATTGAATTATTGGAAAAATAAATTTCCGGCCCGTCGGGGTAGGCTGAAACGGCTTCATTTGAAGCCGATATTGCATCGTTTTCTTTATAATCGTTTAAAAATAGTTCTTTGGAAGTAAATTTGTATTTTTTATTATTTTTTATCAGCCAGTATTGGCCGTTGTAAGTGATTATTTGTCCGTCAAGAAATTTTTGTTCTGAAAAAAAGCGATGCCAAATCCGCCAAAAAAGTTTATTGGCGCCGAATTGAAAATTAATTCCAAGCTCAGGGGCATTACCGACATACGGAGTGTAGATATAAAGGTTGGCTGTCGCTTGGTTTGCCGGTGTAACATTGTAGCCGTCAAAAGTTTTGGTTGTCTGGCCGACTTTAAAGGAAAATTGCGAAGCTTTTCTCAGATAAATTTCCTGCGTTGCGGCGGCAGCATCAACTTGATTATAGAATCCTTTGTATTTTTCATTGCAGCTTCCGCCAAAGCAGCTATAGCCGGTTGCCCAGTTTAGCGCTTTTTCGGTAGCCGTGCTTTTATTGATCAAGCCTTGTTCTTTTTCCAGATTTGTCAATAAAAATTTAGGGCTTATTGAATATTTTTGGCCGATTTCCCAAATTATTTCCGATGCTTTTTTGTCTACTCCGTCAACCGTTTGGGTATATTGGCTTAAGACACTGTTCTCTCTTTCTAAAAATTTTTGGATTGCCGCTTTGCTCAAAGAATTCTTATCAGTCAGTTCGGAATCGGTAATTATATCATTGGGATTAAAAGTTCTTGCAGAGGCAGGTAATATGGGTAAAATTAGGGAAAAAATAAAAAGAGCCAAGATTGCCCGGCCTATTTTTTTCCGATATTTTTTAGTTATTTTTGTTTTTATTTTTTTTGAGAAACTTGATATTATCATAAATTTATTCTCTAATATTATTTTAGCACGTTTTTGATATTTTGTAAACCATTTGCTATTTGCCGATTAGTAATTTTGTGGTATGCTAAAATCAGATTTGATAGCAAAAAAAACAAGTAATGAGAAAAAAATTTTTAATGTTGATAGTTTTTATTGCTATATTGGCAATTAATTTTTTGCCAAGTTTTGTACTGGCTTTGGATGTCGGATTAAGTTTTGGAACCTACACAGGGCTTGGCACAACAGATTTGCGTGAAGGAATTATGTCCATAGTCCAAGTAATGTTCGGCTTTTTAGGCGTTTTGGCAATTATCATAATGCTTTATGGTGGCTTTACCTGGTTGATTTCAGGCGGCAGCGAGGATAAAATCAGGCAGGCAAAAAAGATAATTTCCGCCGGCATTATCGGCTTGGTGATAATTTTTATTTCATATGCCATTAGTTCATTTGTCATTACTCAATTAATTATTGCAACAGGCGCAAGGGCAAATTAATATTTAGCACCTGTTGTATTGCAAAGGAGAAAAATATGCCAACATTAACAAATTGGGGATCGATTTTGGCTGATTCATTTAAAGAAATATGGTTTAGGTTTATTGATTTGGTGCCAAATATAATTGGCGCAGTGATTATTTTTATCGCCGGCTTATTTATTTCCGACATGCTGGGAAAAGCAGTTACAAAAGTTACTAAAAAAATATATCTTGACCGCGCGATTGAAACTACCGGAATGAAAAAGATATTGCTAAGAATCGGCTTTAAAATGGAAGTAAGCCGGCTTCTGGGACTGATGATCACTTGGTTTTTATATGTTGTTGTGCTGGTTGCAACAGCTGATATTTTAGGCTTAAATCAGATATCCGATTTTTTGCAGGCGGTATTAATGTATATTCCTAATGTGATCATTACAGTTGTAATTTTGATTGTCGGATTTATCATAAGCAATTTTATCAAGACATTGGTTTCGGAAACATCGAATGCCGCCAATTTGTCTTCTGCCGAGTTTCTCTCAAACGCGGCAAAATGGGCGATTTTGTTTTTTACTTTCATGGCCGCTTTAATCCAGCTTGGCGTGGCCAAAGAAATGATTTTAATTCTTTTTACCGGCTTGGTTCTTATGTTCACTTTGGCCGGCGGAATTGCTTTTGGTTTGGGAGGCAAAGACAAAGCTAAAGAGATAATTGATAAAATAAGTAAAAAATAAGTTGATAAAATAAAAAAGACCTTGCCGAGCATAGTCAGGGTCTTTTTTTGTTTATTATATCAAAGCAATTAAAATCCAAAATAAAACCGCCAAGTCATTTTTGAAATAGGGGACATCAATCAGGCCGTGGATGATGAGGCAGGACATGGCGGAGAGAATACCAAGAGTTATTATCCCCGAAGGTTCGATTGGCCAATCGAACCTTCGGGGGATGACAAAACCATTCTTGAAGAATTTCATTAATACGCAAATAAAGCCGATTAGTCCAAATAAGCCGATTTCCAGCCAGAAGTTTAAAAATAGGTTGTGCGGATAAAGTAAAGCTTCCATTTCTAAAGGTTTGCGGAGCCGGTTTTGAATTTCGGCAAAGCCAGCCAGCCCGGCGCCAAAGACAAAGTTTTTTGGTGAAGACAAAAGATAATCTGAGCTCATCTGCCAAAGAACAAGGCGGTTTTGGCCGGAAGAATCCTGAAAAGTAATTATCGGCCAGATTTTTTCTTTTAAAATTGGTAAAGCCAGTGAAGAAATTATTAAAATTACGCAAGCAATAATTATCAGTTTTTTATTCCAGGCGAATTTTTTATCATTTGGCTTGAAAAAGAAAGCAAAAAATCCAAGTCCGCCCAATAGTCCTAGCCAGGTGCCTTGGGAAACAGTGAATATGACGGCCAAAATTGCCAAAATTAAAATTAAAATTTTTATTATTATTTTTGCCCAGAAGGTTCGATTGGCCAATTGAACCTTCTGGAAAGTATCAACAAGCCAGCCAAGATAAATAATTACAATCGGCCCCAAGTAAAGGCCAATGGCATTTGGCGAAGTAAAAATTGAAGTGACGCGCCGGTGAGCTTCGCCTGTCCAGCCCGGCTCGGCAATGGCAAAGCCGGTGAATTTTTGATAAATTGCCAGAAACGAAATTACCAATGTTGAAATACCCAATGACCATAAAATGACTTCTTTGTCTTTTGGCGTTTTTAAAACATTAACGAGTATTAAATAAAATAAAATCGGCTCAACAAAATAAGCTTTCCAAATTCCGGCGGCCGCAGTTAGATTTGGCGAGACAAATACGGAGATTGTGGAGGCGAGGAGTATTCCCAGGATTGGCCATTTCAACTGATAGCTGTTAGCTGTTAGCTTATAGCTTTTAGTTGCAAGGGATTTTATAAAAGTTACCAAAAATACCGTCCAGATGCAGAGTTCCAAATAAGTAAAAGGCAGAAACCAGATTTTGGAGCGGAACAGGTATGTCGGTAATAAAATTATTGTAAGTCCAACGGCATATATCGGTTTTTTGTAAGCTAAATATCCCAAGATAACCAAAACAACCAAAAGAAAAAAATTTATCTGGTAAAAGAATTGGTTTAAAATATTTTGAATTTGCCAGTGGAAGTCGAAGAGGAACATATAATTAACAGTTAACAGTTAACAGTTAACATTTAACTAGATTTTAATGTAGAAGCTTTTTTGGCAGTTTTAGTAGGTAGGAAATACTAATTTAATCATTATCTAGGATTTTTACTGATTCTATATCGGTTAAGTATTGGCCATTATAACATTGTTCAGTTTCGCCGCAAGGATGGTCATATGTGTAGCCAATAATTTCCATGTTTTTGCCAAGATAAGTTTGTGGGTCTTGATTTTGACTTCTGATATAGAAATCAAATTCGGGCATAAATACTCCGTTTAAAATAAAACTTTTTTCCATTTCCAATATTCCCCTAAGTGTCACTTTTTTTATATTTGGATACATTGATTTAAACAATTCTCCTTGGCAAGTATCAATTTTAATTTTATATTCTGCACCATTAAAGAATTCAAGCGAATTATCATATTTACAAATCATACTTTTATTGTTCCATTTTGGAAATTCATTATTTTCTAAAACAGTTGTTTTAATTTGACAAAAATTGCCGTCATTTTTTATTATTTCATATTTAATTTTCCAAAAATCTTCTTTGTTAAAAAATATAAAGCTGGCCGCCTGGCAGTTTTTGAAATTTTCTTCAAAACATTGCATTGTTTCACAGACAATAGTTGAATTAGTATCGGAATTTATATCTTGATTGTCTTTAGTTTCTTTTTTTAGGCAGCCGCTTGAAAGTAAAGCTATACTGACTAATAAAACTAAAATCGTTTTCTTCATAGTTTTCAGTTGATTATTTTTATATAAAAGCCTTTTTTAGCTTGCTTTGACCATTTGTTGACTTGTCTTTTATAAATTTTATTTACACTAGTTAGACGGATAGGTTTGCCGTTTTTGATAAAATACGGATCAACGATGCGGATTTTTGATTTAGTATGAAAGTCAGCTTGTTTTTTTTCGACAGTTTTTATTTTGATCCTGCCAAGAAGTTTAATTTGAGCAGCTAACTTTTTGTCTTTTTTTAAAATATCTAAAACTTCTTTGTCAGTTGAAAAAAGGTCTTTTTTTGTTATTAAGCCGCTTTGCATTCCGGATTTTATTATATTAGCCAGTATCTGGTAAAGGGCGGCTTCCAAAGGATTGCACCAAAGCAGCTGGTTTATTTTTAAATAAAGAAAGCTGAATTTTTTTGCAGCTTTGTAGTTTTTAAAAACGGATTGTCCTCGGTAGACTATGAGATTTTCTAAAAAGTATTTGGAATCATATCCTTTAAGCTTTTTTAGTATTGGATCTTGAAAAGTATAATCAAGGCGGTCAGCACAAATATCCGGCAGATTTTTTTCCAGTAGCGGATAGCAACTTTCATCTAATATTTTTGCTGGGCTAATTTTATGCTTTTTTAAAATCTTGTTTATTCCTTGGAGTAAAAATGCTTTGGCCATTTTTTTGTCTTGGTAGTCCTGCGTGGTATGGGAATTATATACAAAGTCGGCGACATGGGAAAAAGCAGTATGTGACACGTCATGCAATAGTCCGGCAATTTGTTCTTCAGGTGGGGCATCGAATTTTTTTAAAAGGAGCATAACCCCTATTGAATGCTGGAATCGGCTTAATTTCCCGGGATTTTTATAATGAAGATCATGGGCGCCAAGTTGGCTGATTTTTTTTAAACGCTTTAATGCCGGCGATTTTATCAACTCAATTAAAACTGGTTCAATGATTTTATGACTGCCGTAAATTTTATGATTGATTATCAGTGGTTTCATTTTTTTTAGATTTAACCATTTCTAAAACTATTTTTTCGTCAAAGCCTTTCAGTAGATATAGCGACACAAAATAAATAACCGTGGCAATGCCTAAAGAAAATACAAAGTATAAATTTGGAAAAAGGTAAAGAAAAAGAGCCATTGTGAAGCTTGCCAAAATCGCCTTGCCAAAAATATTCAGTTTGGGAAAAAATTTTAAATTTCTATACATTATCCAGCTGGCGGTAACAAAAATGAAAGCCTCTGTAAATACCGTCATCCAGGCTGCGCCCCAATAGCCGTAGAGGGGAATAAAAATTAGATAGCCGACAATCGAAAGTACGGCGTTTAGGGCGTAAAATTTTATCATTTGTTTTTGCTTGTCCAAAGCGACTACGACATAGCCGAAACTTCCGGCAATGAAAATCAGGCCGGTTGCCAAGAGCAGAATTCTTAAAATATCGCCGGAAATTAAAAAGTCCGGTCCGGCCATCAAAACCATTATCTGCCGGCCTAAAAAATAACCGCCCACGATCATCGGAATAGTCATTATTATCAAAAAATCAAAAGTCGACTGGATTACAATTTTTAATTTTTCAATATCTTTTATCGCAACAGCAGTTGACATAATCGGCAGAATCAAACCCATAAAAAGATAGCTGATATTAATCAGCACTTCCAGCATCCGATACGGTGCCGAGTAAATGCCGACTTCCTGAGGTGTTCTGATTATAGACATTATAAAAATATCGCCTTTGAAATAGACCAGATTTAAGGCAATGGTCAAGGCAATCGGCCAGGCATTAATAAATATTTTTTTCCAAACTTCTTTTTGAAAACTCGGCCTTAGCCTTATATGTTTTAAGGCGAGATAAAAGGCAATAAGCAAGGCGAAGATATTGTCAATGGCAACAGCGAAAATTACTCCAAGCAGGCCTTTGTCATAATAAATTACAGCAGTTAAAATTATCAGCTGTAGTATTTTTCCGGCCACTTCGGCAATAACGGTTTTGTGTATAATCAGGTGTTTTTGGAAAAGGCTGGTCAGAGTAGTCAGCATGTTATTTGCCACAAAGCCGAAAGCGGCCAAGCTTACGCCGATTTTTACAACGGTCGGATAGGGAAAAAATAAAACAAAGACCGAAGCTAATCCCAAAAATAAAACCGAGGTGATAAATCGAATAGTCAGCGCGTTGCTTAAAATCCTGCCCTCATCTTCTTTTGGGTCGGAAATTAATTTTGTTGTGGTCATCTGAAGACCCAAGTCAACTAAAATTCCGAAAATCATCAAAAAAGCATAAACCGTTGAAAAATAACCATAACCGGTTTGGCCAAGGTATCGGGTCATCAAGCCAAAACTGATTAAAGCAATTGCAATACTTATTCCTTTGCCAAAAACTTGAATGGCAGTGTTGTGGGCGATTTTTTTTATTTCAGACATAGTTGTTGGTTCAATAAAACAATAAATCATACGGTCGCTTTTGGCGACCTAAACACAAAAACAAATAGTTTTAATAAGTTTATCTTAGCAAATTTTGGCTATTTTTTCAACCTTAATTGACAAAAAAATTTAGTTGTGCTATACTGACTTTAGAGAGTTGGAACAATACTCTTTTTTATAATCAAAAAGATAATTTTAAGCTAAATAAGTCAATTAGTAAATTAATATTATAATTATTTGCCTTTTTGCCAGCTTAATATTAAAAGCGGCTTTGAAATCAGGGCAACAAATAAAAAGTTCTTTTTAGGAGGTACAATTAAATTTCAGATTATTGAAAACAAAAACAAAAATATGGCCAATTTTGCGCCATATTTTTTTTGTATTGAATTCCTTCAGTTTTAATATTCTTAAATCATTCCTAAGCTATTATTTAATTTCAGTTCCGCCCCACTCAATAACAGCAAAACCGTTTCTGTTAAAAGACGGCAGTTGCTGAGGGTTTATTTTTAGATTAGTATTGTCAATTTTTTTAAATACCATAAATACACGAAGGACTGAATCAGGTTTTGGATTTATTTCCAAAATTGCTCGATTCTGATACTCTTCTTTTGTGGCGAAATGTATAAAATTATATTTATTATTTTGCATTCTTGGCAACCAATACATAATAAATTCATTATATTCTTTTGGGGCTAGACCCATAAATGATAACTTTTCTTGCAAAAAATCGGCAGTATTTGAACCTTCAACTATAAATCCGTTTGAAAGATCAAAATTTGCATCTTTATCTATCCCTTCCCAGAATAAATAATTGTATTCTTTGCCGTCATCAATATTAATTATTTTTCCGTCAGGATATGCAATCACTTGCCAACCATTATTAATATCGTATTTAGGATCAGAAACAGTTAGGTTACCTTTAATAATAAGTTTAATTTGAGTTTTTTGTCTTTCTTTGGGGTAAAGATAGATAGCTGGTTTTTTATAAACGCCATATTCTTGTTCGGTTTCAATCTTGCCGGTTTGTTTTTTTGTACTTTCTTTTTTAGTGATTGATAATTGATATGAACAGCCTGATAAAAAAACAGCCAGAGTAATTATTGTCGTTAAAAAAAATGTTTTTTTCATAAATTTAAATAGTCATTATACTGGAATTATAGCGCATTTTTATAATTATTAAAAACAAAAACAAAAATTAATCAAGATGTACTTTGTCTTCTCCGGAAATTACGCTTTCGAACTTTTTGTTTTCTTCGGCCAGCTGATTGATTTTTTTGGCAACCTGAAATGGCTTTGGCACTTGTTTGAAAATAAATCTCTGCTCTTCACCTGCAGTTTGGACATGGACATCTCCATAATCGAATATTGTTGAATAAAATCCTATTAGCTTTGAAGTGACGTCTTGAATACGATAAAGCTTTTGTTCTGATACGGTTCTTGAAAAAAGTCCGTTTTGTTCCATATTAATAATTCGTCGATTAGTAATGATCCAAACATCAAGATAGTAATCAACAAAACTATGAAAAGCAAAAAGCCAAACAAATAGATAATAAACGCTTACAAATAAGATTAAAATTGCATTCATAAGTTCGCTATTAAACATTTCAAGCAAGATTTTTCCAAGAATCAAATAAAGTAAAAAAGGCATTATTGCCACAATTGCCCAAAAAATTATTTTTGCCAAAATTAAAATAACGTGCCTTCTCAAAAGCAGGATTATCTTCTCATTTTTTTGGCGGTGGGGAATATAAAAATCCAGCATATTAATAAGGCATATTAAGATCAAAGCTCATTGTTTGTTTCCAGTCAATTTGATTAATATAATTAAATGAAATTAAAAGAATCAAAACCGATACAATAATATAGAAGCTGATAATAATGATATTGCTGAAAGTTAAAAAGCCGAATTTAACCAGATGATAAGCGTTAAAAAAAGTAAAAATAATAAAAAATAAAACAAATATCAGATAGATAAAGTAAAAAATTGACATTGATATTTCCATATTTTAAGTATAGCAGTTTGTGTTAGGCTGATAAAGCTTGATTTTTTTAAAATAAAGAGTCGGTTTTTTTTGGATTTTTGGAGTTGAAGTGCTCAAAACCGCTTTCCGTTGCCATCCGGCCTTTGGGAGTGCGCTTTAACATTCCAATTTGTATCAAAAAAGGCTCATAGACGTCTTCAATTGTTGCCATTTCTTCGCCGGTTGCAGCGGCAATTGTATTAAGTCCAACCGGCCCGCCGTTGAATTTATTAATAATTGTTTCCATTATCTGCCGATCAGTTTCATCAAGGCCAAGCTTATCAATATCAAGCATGTCCAGCGCCATTTGAGTCGATTCATGGTCAACTTTACCCTTGCCTTTTACTTGGGCAAAGTCTCTGACGCGCTTAAGCAGGCGGTTGGCTATTCTTGGAGTTTTTCTGGCGCGGTCGGCTATTTTTTTCAGGGCGGAAATTTCGGCTTCGATTTCTAAAATTTTTGCCGAGCGTTTGAGTATTTCCCCGATTTCATTATTTTCATAAAAATTCAAATGGTAAATATTGCCGAAGCGGTCGCGCAAAGGGGAAGAAAGCATGCTGACTTTTGTTGTTGCTCCGACTATCGTAAAGCGGGGCAGGTCAAGCCTCAAAGTCCGAGCTGACGGCCCTTTGCCGATTACGATATCTAGGGCATAGTCTTCCATTGCCGGGTATAAAATTTCTTCTATTACTTTATTTAAGCGGTGGATTTCATCAATAAACAAAATATCGCCGTCTTCAAGGTTGGTTAAAATAGCCGCCAAGTCCCCGCTTCGTTCCAAAGCCGGTCCGGAAGTTACGCGGATATTTACGCTCATTTCTTGGGCAATGATATGGGCTAATGTGGTTTTGCCCAAGCCCGGGGGGCCATAAAGCAAAACGTGTTCAATCGGCTCTTTGCGGTTTTTGGCCGCCTGCATAAAAATGTGCAGATTGTTTTTAATTTTTTCTTGGCCGATGAATTCTTTGAGATTTTTCGGCCGCAAAGTCAAATCAAAATTATCCTCGTTTTTGAGTTCTTTGGGATCGATTATTCGGCTTTTTTCGTCTTTTTGTTTGGTCATTTTTATTAGTAGATAGTGGGTAGCAGTTAGTAGATAGTATTAAATAAGCTAATAATATCTTACCTTTTTAAGGCCAAAAAAACAACCTCGTACTAATGGCTGAAATTTATATCAATTAACAATTTTTAATTTACAATTTCTGCCTGCCGGCAGTCAGGTTTATTGAATTTTCAATTTGAAATTTTCAAAAAAAAATAGTTGATTGAAAATTAAATAAATAAAAATTGTTTAAATTCAAAATTAAATTATCGCATTTCTGCGCGTCATGCACAGGGGTGTAACAAATTATTCGTATGTGCACATTCGTCCTTTGTTGTGATAGGATAATGTACTGTTGGTATACAAATAACCGAGAAAGCGATATTGCTGCTTTCTCGGCAAAACGGTTAAAGGTATTAGAGATTGGTGTTGAATTTTTTGGCTGGTAAAGTTACTTCCTGAAAGTTTTTTGTATTTTAGTTTTTTGGCAGATTTAGTATTGATTATTTTGTATATTTGTTTTATTATTGCTAAAATTAAGATATGAAAAATATGGAAAAACAAAACGCAGAGTTTAACTGGAAAATTCATGAAAATCCAGAGCAAACCCTGGAGATTGTCTCTTCTCTTGAAGAAGCATTAAAATCCAAGGATGTTGATGCTGTTCAAAAAGTTTTACAGGATCCGGAAAATTTAAGAAGCTTAATACAGCGCCGGGGACAAAACAGTGCAAGCCATAGTCTGTTGGAAAGTAGCTTTTCCACATTGCTTGAAGAAAAATTCGGATTAGCCGACATTTATCAGCGAAATGGAAAAGAGATAATTGATTTTATTCATGAATATAATCTGCCCGAACAAATTTTAATTGAATATCTTGACGTTGCCTTCCATAAGCGGGATAAAATCCTGCTTAATCGGCTGGCTGCGATAATTTTTGAAAATGAAGAAAAGCTGGAAAACAAATCAATAATTGCGGCAGCTCTTCATAATATTGCCGCCTGGAAAACTACGGAAGAAAATAATCCGCAAGAGTCTTTGGATTATAATAAAAGAGCGCTTGAAGCGGCAAAAGCCGCCAATGACTCTAAGCTTATACAAAAAATAAAATACGGCTTAACTTATACCAAAAATTTGAAGCCGAAAGATAAAATTTTGGGATTTGAAAATGTTATTGCCGGTATGGAGGCGCTTGACCATAATTATGATGCCATGAAAGCGCGCGTTGATGAGGCTTTTGCCCGCATTGAATTGGCCAGGCGCCAAGAAGGATTAAAACAGCAATCAGAACGAGACAATAATCTAGGTATTGCCTTGGAGCTGATTAAAGCGGCATATAATTATTCGACTTTAAAGAAAATTTCAAACTTGGAGGTAATGGCTTTGGAAGCTTTTAGCAAGGTTTATAGAGAGATGGGTGACACGGAAAAAGCAAACCAAAATAAACGCAAGGCGGAATTGGCTTTTGGTAAATATGGCTATCTGACAAAAAGGGTTTAATTACGTTTTGTTTTAGGAACACACATTTTGCACTTTGACTAAAGCCTCATTTGGCGTTAAT
>CAZHUO010000028.1:0-15220 GCA_964535715.1 uncultured Gammaproteobacteria bacterium
AAAACGCCCGCCCAAATCTTAACAAAGTGTTGCCAAGGTATTGGATAGAAAACGTCATTTTTGTCATTTTGAGGAAGTCGCAAAAGCGACTGACGAAGAATTTCGAGATTCTTCGGCCTATGGCCTCAGAATAACAAGAGTAAATAAGTTTCATCAGTCGAGATAACTAAGAAAAAATGCCCGCTTCCCAATTAATAAAAGCTAACAGCTGGAAGCTATAAGCCGAAACCTAACGCCTAGCGCCTAAAACCTAATATCTAAACACCTAACTACTATATACTACTACCAATCTACCTCCAACTTCCTAAATACAATTGACAAACCAAAAAAAATATAATAAACTCCAGTATTACCGTTTGAATTATAAATGGTAAAATTCAGTTACAAAAAGTGGTAATAGTGTTCATTGAAAAAGGAGAGAAAAAATGACCAAAGAGAGGGTTTATACAGAAAGGTTTTTGAAGGGATTAACAAAAAAACAACTTGCGCTGATGTATGGCAAACTTGTTTCTCTTTCCGAAAGCAAAGGCAAGCGTTTTGAAAAGACAATTATTCGAATATTCGAATGCCTAAATCAGAAGCGTTGTGAGGCGATTTCTCAAATTGCCTGTCAGCCGATAGCAGCAGGTAATTTTCCGATTATTCCTGTGATTAACATTACTTCAGTCGGTCTTGAAGACCAAATGAAAATTTTGGGAGGACAAAATATCATCATTGCCAAAAAAATTCATGAAGACATGGGATTATTCAAAGGATTTCCGTCGTGGTGGATAATTGATGTGGAAAACGGCAGGCAATTTAGAAAAACCAGCCCTTCGCCAAGAACGGAAGTTAGTGAAATTAAAAAGCAGCAAAGGCTGTGCTTGCTTACGCCTGAAATAATAGCCTTGGGAGTTTTTACCGATACTTTGAAAAGCCATAGTCTCTGTGCAGGCGATTCAAAATATGCAGGGGAAAACCTTGCGCCGTTTTTATGGTCTGGTATTACAGGTGGAAAATGCATGCTGGATATTGATTTTCCTGATTTTCGTCATGTTGCCTGTCATACTGCTTCATGCAAAACCAGGGTATGATTTTGACAAATTTATTAAGGAAAGCCATATGGAAAATAACACGATTGCCAAAATAATTTATAGTGCTTTGGTCAATGTAAATCCTTCCAGGATCAATAAGATAGTTATGATGGCAAGAAAAATGCTAGCGGAAAATTATACCACTTACTCGGCTCATCAGCTTGAAGAGATTGCTCAGGGTCAGATGAAAATTCTATTCAAAAAACTTACCCAAACTGCTGATAAAGGAATGATTTCACGCCAAAAGGTTAATAGAATTATAAACTGCCTTAAAAGTAAACTTCCTTTTGCAATTGCCAGAATAAAAAATAAGCCGATTGCCAAATCAAATCTTCCTCTCCTTGCCGTAATAAACAGCAGGTATCTAAAAATTAATATCCAAATATGCCTTCTGGGTGGCGGCGCAAATAAAATTGAAGAAGAAGTCATTAACTTAATGGAAATGCCAAATGATTGTGCCTGGTGGTGTATAGATGTTGAGGACGGAAGTCAATTTACAGAAAATGAAACTGCGCCGGAAGTTGAAATGGAAATAATCAAAGATCAAGGCCGTAAACCAATAGTTTGCCAAGAGGCGATTGCTTTAGGAATTCAAACTAAAGCGCTTGACTATCACGGCATTGATGCACCCGCCTCTTCAATTAGAGATTCAGAATTCATTGTCTCTTTGTCCAAAGATTTAGGCAAGCCGACTTTGGTCTTGACAGACTCACAGAACGACAATGGTGATGAATTTGGTACAGCATCAATAATCTACCGTGTCTAATTTATAAAGGAACAAAATTGTTCCTTTTTTTTATTTTTAAAATTAGTTATAATAAAGCTTATAAAAGCAAGTTTTGAAAAGTTAATAATAGTAAGTAAAAGTGTATAAAAAGTTAATTAAAAGAAGGCTTATTAACTTTTCTCCTTAATTTACTTTTACCTGCTTCTAATTTACTTTTATTTTATAAATTTTTTAAACTACCCTATGCCTCAAACATCAATTCGCACCCAAAAATTAATGGCTTCGCCAATCCGCAAGTTCCTTCCTTTAGTGAAAGAAGCGGAAAAAAAAGGAATTAAAGTATATAAGCTGAATGTCGGCGATCCGGACATCAAGCCGCCGGCTTCTTTTATTGCGGAGATAAAAAAATATAAAAAACCGAATATCAGCTATGCACCTTCGCCGGGCATTACCGAGCATGTTGATGCCTGGGTAAAATACTATGCCACTTTCGGCGTCAAAATAAAGCCGGAAAATATCACTCCCACAGTCGGCTGCGCCGAAGCCATGCTTTTGGCCTTAATTACCGTTGCCAATCCCGGCGATGAAATTTTGGTTTTTGAACCGCTTTATACCAGCTATAAAGGCTTTGCTGAAATTTCCAATGTCAAGCTGGTGCCAATAACATTAAAAGTGGAAAATAATTTTTATATTCCTTCGCAAAATGAAATTGAGAAAAAAATTACAAAAAAAACCAAAGCAATCCTTGTAATTAATCCGAATAATCCGACCGGTACCGTCTTGGCTGAAAAAGAAATTAAGACAATTATAAAAGTTGCCCTAAAACATAATCTTTTTTTGATTTCCGATGAAACTTATCGGGAAATTATTTTTGAAGGGAAACCCACAAGCTTATTGAAATATCCAAAAATTAAAAATCATTTAATCGTCCTTGACTCCGCCTCAAAAAGATTTTCTATGCCGGGTGCCAGAGTTGGCTGCATGATCAGCCTTAATAAAGATATATCCTGGGCAATTTTAAAATTGGCCATGATTCGGCTTTCCGTTCCGACACTGGAACAATACGGCTTGGTTCCGATATTAAAAAATTCCAAACCATACACAAAAAAATTGGTTATTGAATACAAAAAACGATGTGATATAGTTTTTAATGCCTTAAGCAAAATGCCGGGAGTTGAATG
The DNA here is from genome assembly GCA_964535715.1 of uncultured Gammaproteobacteria bacterium. GTDB lineage: Bacteria > Patescibacteriota > Patescibacteriia > Buchananbacterales > UBA6539 > CAZCCC01. The sequence continues at coordinate 2,982 of CAZHUO010000028.1, forward strand.
TAAAAAACCCAAGGGCGCTTTCTATATTATGGCAAAGCTGCCGGTAAAAAACGCTGAAGATTTTATTAAATTTATGCTTACGGAATTTAACGACAATGGCAAAACAGTACTGGTTACCCCGGCCGCGGAATTTTATATCACCAAAAAAATAGCTAAAGATGAAATTAGGATTGCTTATGTTTTGAATGTAAAAGAACTTAAAGAGGCGATGGCCATACTGCAAAAGGGGCTTAATGAATACTTGAATTCCAATATATAAAAAAACCGGCTTTTTTGCCGTTTTTAAAAAACTAAACACTTCTTTTTATCAAAGTTTTTTAATAATTTGTTTTTTAATTTTAAAAGCCCAGACTCTGATTAAGCGAACGCAATAAAACTTCATTCATCTCTTCCATTAGTAATAAGTCATGAACCACTGCCTTGACCTTTGGGTTTGAACTTTCAGATGCGATTTTTCGGTAGCAGTCTTGAAGCTTTATTTCGGCTGCCAGCGCTTCTTGAGCCGGTTGGCTAAAGTCGTTAGTCATAATGTTTAGATTATTAAGTAGCATTAATAAATTTATTTATTTTTAGCATAATTGTCAATGATAATTATTTATCTAATTTTAGCCGAAAAATATTGATAATAGTATGTTTTTTTTGATTATTTAATTTTTTTGACTTTATTAACTTATTAATCACAGTTTTTAACCCATTTTCCACAGTTTAATCACCACGTAAACCCAATATGGGATATTATCCTAATTTTAGAAACGAAAAGAAATTAATAAGAAAGGGCTTTAAGTATATTGCGGGAATAGACGAAGCCGGCAAAGGCTCTTGGGCCGGTCCGGTTTTTGCCGCTGTTGTAATTTTAGATTTAAGAGAAAAGATACCCGGAATTAAAGATTCAAAGCTTTTGCGCCTGCCTGCTCGGAAAAAAGCTTATGAAGAAATTATCAAAAAAGCGGTTGCCTGGTCAGTTGGTATGGCGTCAAATGTTGAAATTGACAAGCTGGGAATTGACAAGGCAAACAAGCTGGCAATGAAAAGGGCTTTGGAAAAGATTTCACCCAAACCAGATTTTATAATGATTGACGCAGTTAAGCTAAATTATCAGGATATTCCGTCTTTATCTATAATAGATGGTGACTATAAAGTAATGACTATTGCTGCCGCATCAATTATTGCGAAAGTACTCAGAGATCAGATGATGGACGAGTTTGATGAAAAATACCCGCAATACGGCTTTAAACACCACAAAGGCTATGGTACAACCCATCATTTTCATATGTTAAATGAACACGGGATATGCGATTTGCACCGCAAAACTTGGGAGCCGATGAAGCATTTCCTTAATAATTGACTTATTGTATAATATTAATAGATTTTAAATGCAAAATATTATGGATTTTTTTTCAGGCGGAAACGAACTACTTGACCCAAATAAGATTTTTGCTAAACTAAAAATAATGCCAAAATCAAAAGTTGCTGATTTGGGCTGTGGCGGATCAGGCCATTTTATTATTCCGGCGGCAAAGCTTGTCGGCGCCGAAACAACCGCTTATGCAGTTGATATTATGAAGCCGGTTTTAAAAAATGTCATCACCAAGGCAAGGATGATGGGGATAAATAATATCAAGGGAATCTGGTCGGATTTGGAAATATATGGCGCAACAAATATTGAAGAGAAAAGCCTGGATTTCTGTTTTTTGTTTAACACCTTATTCCAGTCAAAAAAGCAGAAAGAAATAATCAAGGAATCAGTAAGGCTTTTAAAAGACGGGGGAAAACTGGCAATAATCGACTGGAATGACAAAGCGTCTTCTTTTGGTCCGGCTTTGGCGAATCGGATAAAAAAAGAAGAAATCAAAAAAATAGTTATAAGTTTTAATTTAAAATTAATTGAAGAGTATGAGGCTGGAAATCATCATTTTGGCCTGACATTTGAAAAATAATATGATTGACTACTTGAAGTATTTTTTTAACCTAAGCCACATTTTCAGCATAAGACCGCTTCCGATGGAAAATCGAGCGATAATAATTCTGGCGGTATTTTTTGGTCTGCTTTTAATTTGCGGAGTTATAGCAAAAATTTTGAGCAAAAAAACCAAGGACGGTCTTAAAGTAAAGGGCTTACGCCGGCTGGTAAATTTATTTTTAACAATGGGAATAATCGGATTCGTCTATCTTTTCTTTGCCTGGCAAGGCGCCGCTTTATTATCTGCAAGATTTTGGCTTTTAATTTGGTTTTTTTCTTTGTTAGTTTGGCTTTTTTATGCATTAAAATATTTATTTTTTGAGGTTCCAAAAATCAGAAAGGAAATCGACCGCAAAAGAGATTTCGAAAGATATATTCCGTAGGCCGGCAGGATAGCAGATAGTTGTTAATTGTTAGTGTCAACATAGCGCAGCAATGCGCTTTTTTGTTTAGTAAATTTGCCTTTCCACTTAGTCATTTCGAGCGACGACGACTTTAAGTGAGTCGAGAGAAAGCCCGCTTAGACTCGTCAAAAATAATTTTAAAGCGAGGTGAGGAGGAGTCGAGAAATCTTACACAATTATTATGCAAGAAAGAGAATACTATGTTTATATAATGACGAATAAATTTAATACGGTCATTTACACCGGTGTTACTAATAATTTAGAACGCTGAGTTTATGAACATAAAAATAAGTTAAACAATGGTTTCACAAAAAAATATAATATCAATAAGCTGGTTTATTTCGAAGAATTTGATTATATTAATGATACAATTTATAGAGAAAAAGAAATAAAGGGCTGGTTAAGAGGTAAGAAGATTAAATTAATTGAAATTTATAATTCAAATTGGAATGATTTAAGCGAAGGTTGGTATGATTAATCTTGTCATTCTGAGGTCGCCAAAAGCGACCGAAGAATCTCGAGATTCTTCGGCTTTCGGCCTCAGAATGACAAAGAAAGACTTTACTAAAAATGCCCAACCAAAAAATAGAACTCGGAAAATTTGGCGAAGAAATTGCCGCTAAACACCTACTAAATAAAGGCTATAAAATCCTAGCTAAAAATTACTATACCCGCCAAGGCGAGCTTGATTTGGTTTGCAAAAAAAGCGAAGTGATTCATTTTGTCGAAGTAAAAACTAGAATCAGCAATGCCTTCGGTTGGCCGGAGGAAGCAGTCACTGAAGAAAAGATTGAAAAAATTTCCTGCTGCGCCCAAAAATACCTTGAGCAAATTAATAGCAAAGCGGAATGGCAGATCGATATAATCGGAATAATTATTGAAAGAAACAAAGCAGTAAAAATAGAACTCTTTGAAAATGTTAATTAAAAAAAGCAGTTTATTTCTGCTCTTGTGGTATTTTTTCGGAAAAATCTCTCGGATATCCCAGCAAATCACGCAAATGCCAGTCTTGGCACAGAAGCATACATAGATAAAAATAAAACTTTTGACTTTTTACTTGAACTTTTGAGATTTGAAATTTGTAATTTATTTTAGATTTTTTCAAGAATTCTTGAAGCTTGACACAAAACACAAACTAAACTATAATCAAAATACTTCTGATTCTGCTGTATCTGGTCGCCACTGGCGGCCACTTTTATTAAGTCGAGATAAGGATTAAGTCCAGATAAGTAATAAGTTAATCAATATAGCGCCATTTAATTATTAACTATTCAAATATGGCGCAAATAAGAACTTTTCAAGATTTAAAATTATGGCAAAAAGCTCATCAATTAGTTTTAGCCATTTATCAAGTTACTAAAAATTTTCCCAGTGAGGAAAAATTTGGTCTAACAAGTCAACTGAGAAGAGCGGCTGTTTCTATAGCATGAAATATCGTTGAGGGTTTTAGAAGAAAATCCTTAAAAGATAGTTTAAATTTTTACAATATATCAGACGGTTCTTTAGAAGAGCTAAAATATCAACTTATTCTCAGCAAAGACTTAAAAATAATAAACGAAAATTTGTTTAATGAAACCTTTTCACTAAGTGAAGAAGTTGGAAAAATGCTTTATCGTTGGATTCAAATCCACAAAGCAAAATTAAATTAATCTTATCTAGATTTATCTGGACTTAATTCTTAATCCTTAAAAAATATGGACAAATCATCAATTAGTGACGCAGTAAAACAAATCTGCGACGAAAAAGGAATACCTTTAGCTTCAGTAATAGAAACCATTGAAGCGGCATTAGCTGCGGCCTATCGCAAGGATTTCGGCGAAAAAAATCAAAACATTAAAGCGGAATTTGATCTGGAAAGTGGCAAGACCAAAGTGTTTGACGTTAAAGAAGTTGTTGAAGACATGCCGGAAGAAGAAATCGTCGACGTTGAAGAAGAAAGCAAAGAAGTTGAAAAAAAGAAAAAATCGGAATTAGAAAACAAGATCGATCAGCCGGCTGAACCGGAAGAGGAGGTAAGGCGCTTTAATCCAAAAACCCAAATTCAAATCAGTGAAGCGAAAGTGATTAAAAAAAGCTATGAAATAGGCGATATCATTAAAACCGAATTAAGCATACCGGGCGACTTCGGCCGGATGGCAGCACAGACTGCCAAACAGGTTATAATTCAAAAACTCAGAGAAACTGAAAGGGAAACTTTGTATGAAGAATTTAAAAAGCAAGAGGGAGAAATTTTAGTCGGTACAGTCCAAAGAAAAGAAGGTAGCCTGGTTTTAATTGACTTGGGCAGGCTGACCGCATTGCTTCCACCCGAAGAGCAGATAAAAAATGAAAGCTATGCTCCGGGAGCCCATATGAAAGTTTATGTTATTTCGGCAAACACAACGACAAAGGGCCCTGAAGTTATTGTTTCTCGCGCCCATCCGGAAATAATCAAAAAATTATTCCTTTTGGAAATTCCGGAAATTTCTAGCGGTGTGGTTGAAATTAAATCGGTAGCCCGAGAAGCGGGATCTAGATCAAAAATTGCCGTATGGACAGATCAAAAAAATATTGATCCAATAGGTTCTTGTATCGGCCAGCGGGGTGCAAGAATTCAAACAATAATTTCCGAACTAAAAGGCGAAAAAGTTGATATTGTTAAATATAGCGAAGATCCGGCTGAATATATAAGCAATGCTTTAAGTCCGGCAAAAATTTTGGAGATTAAAATCAACGAAGAAACAAGAATGGCAATAGCAAAAGTCAGCGAAGACCAGCTGTCATTGGCAATTGGCAGATCCGGACAAAATGTCAGGCTTGCCGCCAAATTAACCGGCTGGAAAATAGATATATCATCAAAGGATAATAAGGAAGAGGAAAACGAAAAATCAATAGAGTCTGAAGAAAAGACAACTGAAGAAGAATCAGCAGAAGAACAAAAACCAAGGGCTGAAGAAAAAGAAGCAAAAAAAATCAAGGCTAAAAAATCAAAAAAGATGTTATCCGATAAAGAAGGTGTAGAAGAACCGAAAAAAGAAAAGCCGGCCAAAGAGAAGAAAGAAAAGAAAGAGAAAAAAGAAAAAGAATAATTAAATAAAATTTTCTGATTAATCCAGCTATCAGCTAAAATCTAACCTTATGAAAACCGAATTAAATAAACTGCCGCGCGGCCAGGCGGAACTTGTCATTGAATTGACTGTTAAAGAATATCAGCCGTTTTTAGAACAGGCGGCAAAAGAAATTTCTGGGCATATCAAAATTCCGGGATTCCGTCCGGGTAAAGCCGATTTTGAAACAGTAAAGCAGAAGGTCGGTGAAGGCCAAATTTGGCAGGAGGCAATCGAGTCGGCAATGCAAAAAACTTTTTTAAAGGCGATAGATGAGCAAAAGCTTGTAACTATTGGGTCGCCACAAATTGATATTGTCAAGCTTGCACCGGGAAATCCCGTGATATACAAAGCTAAAATAAATATTTTTCCGCAAGTAAAATTGGGAGATTATTCAAAAATTAAGATAGCCAAAAAAGCAGTTGTTGTAAAAGAAGAAAAAGTCAGAGAAACAATAAATGCCCTTCGAAAAATGCGGGCCAAGGAGATCTTAGTTAATAGAAAATCAAAAAAGGGCGACAAAGTTGAAATTGATTTTGAAACTTTTTTGGATAATATTCCGATTGAACACGGCAAGCAGCAGAATTTTCCGATTATATTAGGCGAAGGAAGCTTTATCCCCGGTTTTGAAGAACAGATAACCGGCTTAAATAAGGCCGATGTCAAAGAATTTGAGCTGGAATTTCCCAAAAATTATCATCAAAAAAATCTTGCCGGCCGAAAAGCGGATTTCAAAGTTAAAATCAATTCGGTTTTTGAACTCGAATTGCCCAAAGGCGACGATGATTTCGCCAAAAGTCTTGGAAACTTTGAAACAATTAAGGAATTGGAAAACCAAATTAAAGACAATTTGGAAAAAGAAGCTTCAGCTAAAGAAGAACAGAGGATTGAGGAAGAATTGGTTGAAAAAATAGTAAGTCAAACCAGCTTCGATGAAATTCCGGATTTTTTAGTTGATAATGAGGCTAAGCGGATGATTGAAGAACTTGAATATAATATTTCGAAAGAGGGCTTGAAATTTGAAGATTATCTTGTTCACCTTAAAAAAACCAGGGATGATTTGCTTTTAGATTTTTCACCCCAAGCACTTAAGCGCGCCAAAGGCGCTTTGGTTTTAAGAGAGGTTGAAAAGCAACAAAACATCAAGGCAACAGATCAGGAAGTGGAAGATGAAATTAAAAATATTCTTTTGTCTTATCCGGATGATCTGCAAGCTGAGCAAAAAATTAAAACTCCAGCATATAAAAATTATCTGAAAAATGTCATTGCTTCTAAAAAAACAGTGGATTATTTAAAATCAATAATGGTTGAATAGGTAATATCGAATATTTTGCTTAATCATAACAAACAAATTTATGAAAATTGCAATTATTTCCGATTCTCACGATAATATTCCGAATATTGAAAAAATGCTTGATTGGGTTAATAAAAACAATATTGAAATGATGATTCACTGCGGGGATTTAGCGGCACCGTCAATTCTGATTAATGAGCTGGAGCCGAAATTTAAAGGGCAAATTCATTTTATCCATGGTAATGTCGCTGACCGGGAAATGAATGAAAAATTGGCCAAAAAATATAAAAATGTTACCTGCTATGGCGATCAAGGCGAACTGGAAATTGGCGGCAAAAAAAATAAGTCCGCCGAAGCGAAGCGAAGGCGGATCGCTTTTTGCCACTATCCGAATCAGGCGGAAGAATTAGCCAAAACCGCAAAATATGATTTGATTTTTTACGGCCATGACCATAAGCCCTGGGAAAAATATATAGGCAAAACCCGGCTTTTGAATCCGGGAACGCTTGCCGGCATGTTTAATAAAGCGACATTTGCCGTCTATGATACCGCAACCGACAAAGCAAAATTAATTTTATTAGAAAAAATTTAAAACAGAGTATAATATAATCGACGTAGCGCCAATTTTGCGCTATGTTTTTGCATCATCGTCAAAATAGAATAATTTTTTCAGAGGCGATATAGTTTGTCACCGTTTGTGCTCAAGACAGATTCCCGTTTTTTTTCGAATAGATATTTTGTGATTTATTTGTCGAAAAACTAAAATTAGGCAAAATATTAAAGCAATTTTCATTATATGGATTTGTTATTATGCCCGACCACATCCATTTGTTAATTGAACCGGGGGATAAATATAATATTTCAAAAATAATGCAATTTATAAAAAGGCATTTTTCCAGAAATATAAATTATATTTTATTTCCCGAAGATGCGATTGGCCAATCGCATCGTCGGGGTGGTGATTATGAAAATTTTATGAATATAATATATAAACATGATAATAAAATTAAATTATTTAAAAATCAATTTATAAAAAAATACGGTCAAACCCAATTTCAATTCCCGAAATTCCAATGGCAAAAATCATTTTATGACCATTATATCCGAAACGACATTGATTTTGAAAACCATCTTGAATATATCTGGTGTAATCCTGAAAAGCACAAAATTACCAATAACTTTGAATATTATTCTTATTCATCGTATAATAATTACATTGAATTAATTGATAAATTTTATTTATGAAAAATTTTGCAATAAAACTCGCAAAACAGGCCGGCACGGAAATAAAAAAACGTTTTAACCGCGATCACATTGTCAAAATAAAGACAAAATCGCAAATAGTCACTCAAGGTGATTTAATTGCAGATAAATTAATCGTTGCCGCCATAAAAAAGAAATTTCCAAACCATGGAATTTTAAGCGAAGAGTCGGGAAAAAATAAAATCAGTTCCGACTATCTTTGGACAATTGACCCAATTGACGGTACAACTAATTATTCGATTGGCAGTCCGCTTTTTGCCGTATGTATATCGCTGTTTTTTAGAAGTAAACCGATTCTAGGTGTGGCTTATGCGCCGGCAATGGATGAACTTTATTATGCTGAAAATAGAAAAGGTGCTTTTTTAAACAATATAAAAATACATGTTTCAAGCAAGACAGCTTTAAATAAGTCTTTTTTGACTTTTTGCCATGGCAGTACAAATAATGATATCAAGCGGGCGATGAAAATTTATAACAAAATAAAATTTCAGGGGCTTGATTCTCGCCAGCTTGGATCGGCGGCTTTGGAACTTGGATTTGTTGCAGCCGGCCGAACCGACTGCATTATTATTCCCGGAGCAAATCCCTGGGATGTCGGCGCCGGAGTTTTATTGGTTCGAGAGTCGGGCGGCAAGGTTACTAATTTTATAGGAGAAGAATGGAATCTGAATTCAAAAGACATGGTTGCTTCAAATGGCAAAATTCACAATCAGCTTATAAAGTTCCTGAAGAATATCTAAAATTCAAAATTAATCATATGTTTATAAACATCAAGGTTATTACCAATGCCAAAAGAACCGAAATAGTCGAGGAAAGTAATAATTGTTTAAAGATAAAATTAAAATCAAGGCCGATTAAGGGCAAGGCTAATGAAGAATTAATTAAATTATTGGCTGAAAAATATAATATTTCTAAATCTAAAATTGAAATAATAAAGGGTTTGACTTCTAAAAATAAATTGGTTAAAATTATTTAACAATAAAAAAACTTAAATTCAAAAACAAAAAAATCTTGCTAAGCAAGATAATAAAATAAAATAAAATCGCTCAAACAAGCGGTTTTTTACATTATTAAATATTTAGACCTTGACAATATTTTAAAATTGTGATAATCTGATATGTTTAGTCTAAAATCGGCTTGATACTTTGAAAAACATATAAATAACCGCACATAAATCTGCAGACAGCCCAAACGGGTTAAACGTCCTCCGGCGCGTTGCTTTTGTGCCAGTTTGGAGGGGGCTTTAGAATGCCTGTAGAAATTTGGATAGCAAGTAAAGAAACAAATTGTACCTTTCAATTAAACCTCCTTTCGCTTGCTATCCAATTTCTGCAGGCACGACAAGCATGGGGTTTTTTTCTTGGCAAATCCGGCTTTTAGCTCGATTCCGCCCAGAAACAAACTTCTTGTCTGCAGATTTATGTGCGGTTTTTATTTTTTTGTCATAAGTACAAATAAACAACAAAAAAGGAGGATAAAGATGCAAGAGTGCAGAACTGTTAAGTGTAAGCAAGAGTCTCTGCAGTCAAAAATAAATGAGTTTCTTGCTGACGGATGGATTTATGAAGGATTTCAAGAAGTAACTGATATCGGCGGCGGTAAAATTCTTATAGTTGTTTTTCTAAAGGATAAACAAGAAAAAAGTTAATTTTAACCAAAATTTATTGGAGACGTAAGGCTCCGCAGTTAATAACGGGAGTAAAATTCATTTTTTACTTCTTTTTTTATTGAACAATAATTTCTTCAGTGGTGGTTGTAATAGGTGCAGGCTCTTTGCCAATCAGCCAGACTTCCGGCCAAGCGACATAGTGGCTATTGAAATCGGTGACTTTTTCTTCGCCGTTTGGATAAACGACAGTATATTTAAAGTACGTATCCGCACCCTTGTGAGCTGATTCTATTTTTCTTTTTTCTCCCGGGGCAAGCTCTTCGGTTTCTATATAGCGCGGTGCGCCCGAGCCGGTAACATTAAAAATTGACGGCGGATCTGGACTAATTGTCACTATTCTTTTGTCTTTTGTTCCGTAAAATTCAAATACCAATTCATCGCCATTAATATAAGTTGTAAATAAAATATGATAGCCGGTATCATTTATAAATTTCATATCAGGGGCTGGACTGTAGATTGTGGCATCCATTCCCGCCGGTTCATAGTAGACTACTCGGTATGAATGATTTCGCCTCATAGTAATTGGCAGGCCAGATCTTAATGCTACTCGAAAAGCGGTTGTTCCAATTTGGCAAAGCCCGCCGCCGTATTCAGGAATTGTTCTGTTGCCTTTAATTACCAATTCTTGCTTATAGCCGTGCTCGCCGTCAATTTCGCCAAGCGCTTTTAGCAGGGAAAATTCTTCGCCGGGCTTTATTAGAATGCCGTTAAGTGATGCAGCACCGGTTGCAATATTATGCCTTCGATTTTTTGGGCTGCCGGCAAAATTTGAAGTTCCGCGCCCTATAAGCTCATTGATGCCCAAATCGTTTACATCGCCGGTTTCTATGTTTGATTTTGCTACCTCAATAATTAATTCAATATCCTTTGAATCGCCAATCATAATTTGCCGGTTTATTTTATTGTAGCTATTTTCTAAATCAATTTTTTTTCCGTCGCGGCTTGGCTGAAACTTTGTCACCTTTCCGTCTTTAATTTCAAATTTCGCATCCTGGGCAAAAACATCAACAGTTTCAGCAATTGGCTTCAGGAATTCCAAAACTTTTTCTTTATTTAAGCTCAAAACCACCTCGTTTTCCAGAATTTGAAATTCAAGCCAGCTCGCAAAATCTTTTTTTTCAACTAGCCACCAGTTCGGCAAAACGGTGAGTTTAAATGATTCAATTGCTAGTATTTTTTCCAGTCCGTTTAATGCAGAGCCTATATCCTCTTTTTTTATTTCAGCTTGCTTTTGGCTGAATTCGATTTCAATTGGCTTAAAACTTAAAGCCTCAATATTTTTTGTTAGCTCTTTTATTGCTTTTTGATAGTCAAAAACTTGGCCTTCATAATCGGGCAATATTTCAAAATTATCTCCTTCAATTTTCAAGCCAGCATTTATTGGTTCGGTTTCAAATTCCGAAAGTTCAAATTTTAAAGAGTCAAGCAATTCTTCTTTATTAAGATTATAATAAATTAAAATATTATTTCCATAGATATAATATTTCGCTTGATCTTTCAAATTATTAAAAAAATTTTTTTTTCGTCCGGATTCAAATGCTTTGTCAACGGTTTTTTGCCAGTCAAAATCTAAAATTATTTTGGCCAAGTCGGGATCTTGATTAGAAATTACAACTGGGCTTATTTTAATTTCCTTTTCCTTAGTCTGAAAAACTAAACCGTTTTTAGAAATATTATCTTCAATATTTATAAGTTCGGCCAAAACTTCATTTTTGGTTTTTCCGGAAATGTCAATTTGGCCAATTTTCGTATTTGGATAAAATTTTTCAGCATAGCTTGTTTCAAACCAAAATAAAAATATAGCCGGGATAATTATTAATAATAAAAAAACAGCGGTTAAAATGAACCACCGCTTAATGTGTTTTTTTTCGCTTAATTTTTCGTTTTTAATTTCCATTTGCTTTTGTGTCTGTTTTTAAAATTTTGTTTAAAATAATTTTAGCCATTTTTTGTTTTTCTTCCTCTTCATGCAGACTATTTAATAAAACTATTTTAACCAAATCATCCCTATTGCAGTTTGGCGGAAGATTTTGTATTGGCCAGAGGATTTTTTGACCGTCATTTGTAATTATAACAGCTGACTTTTCTTCAAATCCGCTGATTACACCTTCAATATAATATTTTTCACTATTTATATTTTCATCTTGCATAACTGATTTATTCAATTTCTATTGAAATAATTTTTTGTTTTGCAAAGTAATGGTAAAAATTAAATTATTCATTTGCGTTTGAATCTTATCAGATTTTTTTTTAATTAGCAAGATTATAATTAAATAATGTTCAGTTAATTGGATGTGATTGAAAATTAACCATTATTGCCACTTTATCTTAGTTTAAATGTATATAAAAGTATGATGATTTTTTCAAAAAAGGATTTTTTTACTTAATTTATATAATTATAAAAGACTTTAAACGAAAAATCAAGATTAAAAGGCTTATATTATTTTTATCATTTTAAATGAATTTAAGTATGAATATTTATTTTTTTTACCGTATGTACCCGTTATGTACGTTATATTCTAAATAGAAATGCGACATAGAATGATATAATTACAAGGTATCA
>CAZHUO010000029.1:0-6722 GCA_964535715.1 uncultured Gammaproteobacteria bacterium
AACGCCCGCCCAAATCTTAACAAAGTGTTGCCAAGGTATTGGATAGAAAACGTTATAATATATGCTATAATTAAAATAGTATGGGAACAATCGCCACAAACAAAAAAGCCCTGCACGATTACCTGGTTTTAGAAAAATTGGAAGCCGGTATTGTCTTTTCTGGGCCGGAAGTAAAATCGGTAAAATCCGGACAAATCAACCTGAAAGGAAGCTATATCAGTATTGATGCAAAAAACCAGACCTGGCTGATTGATGCCCATATTTCAGCATATAAGCCGGCTTCTTCAATACAGGCTCAATATCGGCCGACAAGACAAAGAAAATTAATACTTCATAAAAAAGAAATTAGTTATCTTGCTGGAAAAAGCCGCGAAAAAGGCTTGACAATTTTACCGATTTCTGTATATACTAAAGGAAGTCTGATTAAATTGGAGATTGCCGTAGTCAGGGGTAAAAAACAGTATGATAAGCGTCAAACCCTGAAAAAACGGGAAATGGATCGCGAAATCAGAAGCAAATTGAAAAAACTCTAGTTTCTAAATTCAAACTTAAGATTTACAATTTGTTTCGAATTTAGAATTTTCCGCCATAGGCGGATCAGCCTTTGGCTGAAGATATTAGAATTTCCACAAAATATGCACGGCAAATTTTGTGTCTTGGGGATGTTTAAAATCGATAGAATATAAGTTTTAAGTATTCAGGCCGAGCATTGATAATTGGCTCGTAAATATCAATTATTAAAAGATAAGTGCCAATTCACTTGTCGCTAGAGTCAAGAGTGCTTTTAGCTCACTTGCTTTAGCTCCCGCTTTGGCCTAAAACCCAAAGCCATCAGCCCGGTAATGCCTAATAGCCGGATCCTGGTGTCATACATTAGGCTTTGACAAATTATCGTCTCAATAATTTGCCGAGAGCTTGAAGACTTTAGTTTTTGGGGTTTTGTTGATTTTATACCTGAAGACTGAAATAAAAAATTAACTAAGCTTGTAAATATGCTTAAAGCTTAATTTTAGACAGGGGTGCAATTCCCCTCATCTCCACCAACCTACATTAAAATTTCGGTTGGTAATACAACCGTAAGATAAATGAGATCATCTTCTCGCCCGCCGAAGCCGCAGGCGAAGGGGGGCCACCATAATTAACAGTTTCAGCCAGAGGCTGATTTGCCCTTGGCGGAAACAATTGACAGACTGCCTGCCAGCACTCAGCAACAGGCGGTAAGAAAGTTAACATTTAACTACACAAATAGTGAGAATTTCAAGAAAAAAACCAAGATACCAATTGGCATGGCAAAAAAGATATAGAATTAACCAATATATCAGGGTTCCTCAAGTCAGATTAATTGACGAAAATGGAGAAAATATTGGAGTAATTGATACCTATAAAGCTTTAACAATGGCCAAAGAAAAAGGCCTTGATTTAGTTGAAGTCTCCCCTGTTGCCCAGCCGCCGGTGGCAAAAATAATTGACTACAGTAAACTAAAATACCAGGAAGAAAAAGAAAGAAAAAAAGAAAAAGCCAACAAGAAAAAAGTCGAGATAAAAGGAATTAGGCTTTCATTGAGGATAAGCGAACATGACCTTTTAGTAAAAGTAAAGCAGGCGGAAAAATTCATTTTACAAGAAGACAAGGTTAAAGTTGAAATTACTTTGAAAGGAAGAGAACATCAGCATAAAAGTTTAGCGAGTGAAGTAATAAAAAAATTTATTTTTGAATTAAATAAGACTATTGAGACAATCATTGAACAGCCGATAAACATTCAGGGAGGAAAAATTACCGCATTAATTGCAAAAAAATAAGATCTAACTTAAAATATCAGCAAACGCTGTTTTTTAGTTTAAACCAATACCAAACATTTATTCCTAATTAACAATACATTATGAAATTAAAAACTCATAAAGCCACCGCTAAAAGAGTGCGGGTGACTAAATCAAAAAATAAAAAAAAGTATATTACAAAGCATGCCGGTCAGGATCATTTCAATGCCCGTGAAACCGGAAAAGCCGGCCGCCGGAAAAGAAGAAATAAAAATATTGCAAAATCTGACGAAAAGAACATCAGCCGTCTACTACCTTATTCATAAATGTTAACTGTTAAATGTTAACTGTTAAATGTTAATACTATATGCCAAGAGTAAAAAGAGGAAAAACTCACGTTGCCAAAAGAAAAAGGCTTTATCAAAAAACAAAAGGATATAAATGGGGAAGAAAAAATACCATCCGTTTAGCCAAAACCGCTGTTTTAAAAGCCGGAGTTCATTCATACACTGGCCGAAAAAAGAAAAAAAGAACCAACCGGTCTTTATGGCAGATAAAGATAAATGCCGCCTGCAGACAAAACGACTTGTCTTATTCCAAATTTATTAATTTGTTGAAAAACAATAATTTAGGATTAGACCGAAAAGTTTTGGCTGAGCTTGCCGAAAAGCAACCAAAAATTTTTGAAAAAATAATTTTGCAAGTCAAAAAATAACCATTGGCCATTAACAATTAGCAGTCAACTGTTAATTGTTAAAAGTTAATAGTTATTTATGGAGCCGTAGATCAACTGGTTAGATCGTCGCCCTGTCACGGCGAAGGTTGCGGGTTCGAGCCCCGTCGGCTCCGCCAATCATTCATTGATTGGCTTCGCACGCAATCACCCTGAGAGTGGGTGGTCGCCTCCGCTTTGGTTTTTTTTGCTAAACAAACCCTTTTATAGATGAGATGGAAGGGTTTTTTGTATTCTAAAGTGATAATTTTATTGGCTAAACTTGAGTCCGAAAGTAGAAATCCGAGTAATTTCTGTCTTTCGGCAGGATTGGCATTTTTATACAGTAAACTAGCCAAATTTGCGAGTTCTAAAATCCCAATCCCTGTTTTGTAATAGTTAATATCTGCATTGGTATATTTGCTTATTCTATTATCTAAATCCTTAATCTCTTTTTCATATTCTTGAAACTTTTGATTATAAACTTCCTTGCTTATTGTGCCGTCCAACCTATCCTCATACATAGTGCTAGTTCGCTCTTCTAAGGCCAATTTTCGCTCAATAAGAGCCTGTTTTGCCTTGTCTATGGTTTCTTTCTTAAACCCGTGCATATCCTTCAATCCTTCGGCGATATAAGGAATGGTCTCTGTTGGCACTTGCAGGTCGTTTAACTGCCTTACAATCTGCTCGTCTAAAACTAGCTCGCTGACTGGCTTTTGGGAGCAGTTGGTTTCGTATTTAGTGCATTTGTAATAAACATATTCTCTGCCAGACGGCTTAATTTTCCTTTCTGCCGTAATTGACCTCCCACACTCACCGCACCTAATCAACCCCTTGAAAGCAAAGGGTAAGGTATTAAATTTTGACATCTTCCCTATATCTTTATACCTGCTATCAAGAATTGACTGCACTTTATCCCAAAGCTCTCTACTAACCAGTGGCTCGTGTGTGCCGTTATATAGCTTTCCCTTCCACCAAAAATCACCATAATAAAATGGATTTCTTAAAATCCGTTGTCCTGAGCTTTTAGTAATTCTCTTTAATTTTGACGCCTTAGGAAAATTCTCTGGTATAAGTGAACCTTCGTCCCTAACCTTTTTTAATAAAGTAATTATTGAGTAAAGCCCAGTTGAATAATACTCAAACATTTTAATCACCAGTTGCCTGTTTTTTTCATCAACTATCGGCACACTTTTATCGTTTTGCCTGCCAGTTATATACCCGAGCGGGAGGACATTACAGGGATAGACTCCGCTCTCGGCTTTCTGATTCAATCCCTTTCTGACTTCCTCACTCAAATTATCAATGTAATTTTTGGCCATTAAAACCTTGATGCCGTGTATAAATTTTTGATGGGAGGAGGCATCTTTACCTAGCTTCTCATTTTCCTTAACTAAAAATACCGTAACTCCCAGCTCGTCTATAGTTACATAGTCCTTAAAGTTACGATATAGTCTGTCGGTTTTTTCAACCAAAATTGTATTTACATTTTTATTCTTTTCTAAAAACTCAACCATCTCCCCAAAGCCAGTCCTGCCAGCATTCTTGGCTGTCTCATCATCTTCAAATTCTTTTACGACCTTAAAGCCATTTGCTTTTGCAAAATCCCAAAGCAACTTTTTTTGAGCAGGAATTGAATAGCCCTCTTGTTTCTGCTCTTTTGACGAGACCCTTACATAAACAATGGCTTGTTTCATAGCTATTTTATATGTTTCTTAATTGCTTTAACAACATTATCAAAATCATCAAAATCGTGTTCCCAAAACCTTAGTATTACCCAGTTATCATTTTTATATTTTTTAGTTATTAGTCTGTCCCTTTCTTTATTTCTGTTGATTTTATTTTTCCAATAGGCCTTATTAGTCTTTGGCATTCTAAAATGTTTTTTACATCCGTGCCAAAAACAAGAGTCAACAAACACCACAACTTTTTTACTAATAAAGGCAATGTCGGGACAACCTGCAAGGCGTTTGACATTCTTTCTATATCTGAAACCCTCTGAGGACAGAGCTTTTCTAACCCGTTTCTCTAGGTTAGTCTCAGAGCTTCTAATAGCAGACATTATTCTGCTCCTAGTTTCTTTGTCTACTTTATCCGCCATTTTTGTCAAAAATTTCCATTGGGTTAATCTTAAATTGAAGCATTTTTGCTGTTTCTCTACCGCCATCTCCGCCTTTCCTCTGCATAGTTATTTTACCTATTTTTAGACTACCCTTATTAGTTATTATAACTTCACCTCCCCCAAATACATTTAACACTTCGTTAATTGACTTTAATGTCCAACGGCTTTCCCCAGACGATTTTAATGCTACTAACATCCAACCTGCTGAAAATTTACCCCTACCTTTCAAAATATCAGAGACAACTAAAATTTTATTTCTAGTAAAAAACTCCACTAAATCTTTTTGTCTATCTTTACTCATTTCATCAAGAAACATCCTTCTGTCGTCCCTTAAAGCAACTTGTTTAATTGGTGTTAATTCTCCTGTAAAAAACCGCAATGTTTCGGCAGTCTTGGTTGGTATAGACCATAGCTCAATATATTTGGAAACCCATCTTTTATCTATTTGATTGAAGCCTTGGGGGTTACTAACAAGTTTAATTGATAAATTTTCGGCAGATATTGCTTTCTTCAAATATATAGTTATCTTAACTTGAACATCAGTTTTATAGCCGTGAAGTTTTACTGCCTCCACTCTCTCAATTTCGGATAAATTATAACCCATTATTTTTAACCACTTCTTAGCATTTACATCCTTTTTCCAGTTATTAAATTTATTGACGACATCGTCCTCATTTCTAAAGCCCCCCTTAGCTGTATCAGAGCCAAGTTTTATTAAATCTTTTGTCATACTTTTTTTATATTTTTTATAACTTCTCCAAAAACTTTTTCAAGCACGGGGACAACGACACTGTTCCCAAAAAGTTTATATGCTTGACGAGGAGAAACCTTTATCTTAAAATTTTCTGGAAATCCCATTACTCTAGCACATTCCCGTGGAGATAATCTCCTAACTATACCATCAACATAATAAGCCCCCGTCTTGCTGGCCGCACCGCCACCATAAGCAGATAAAGTAATAGCGTGTCCTTTAGGGCTATAAATTCTTTCTCCTTGCCCTCCATTATTTATTTGGCCAATTTGTATCGGTGATAATGGATAGTTGCCAAAAATATCTTTTTTCAGCTTTCTAACTTCATCATAAAACTTTATATCGTCTCGTTTAATTTCAAATTCCTTGGTAGCGGAGGCGGGTTCTAAAAAATTTTCAAGAGTTATTGGGTCATTTGTTGGTTTAGGAAATTCAAAATCTTTTATACCTAAAT
This sequence comes from uncultured Gammaproteobacteria bacterium, assembly GCA_964535715.1. Classification (GTDB taxonomy): domain Bacteria; phylum Patescibacteriota; class Patescibacteriia; order Buchananbacterales; family UBA6539; genus CAZCCC01. Next base: position 5,798 of record CAZHUO010000029.1, read on the forward strand.
CTTTTCTAAAACCAATAAAGTAAATACGCTCCCTTGATGTCGGAGCACCATAATGGCTTGCATTCAAAACTTTCCAATAAACATCATAGCCTAAATCAGTCAAAGTATTGCATACTGTATCTAGTGTTTTGCCATCATCGTGTCTGGCAAAATTCTTTACATTTTCCAAAAACAAAATCTCTGGTTTGTGATATTTGGCTATTCTGGCGACATCAAAAAAAAGAGTCCCTCTTGTATCTTCAAAGCCTTGCCTCTTTCCAGAAATACTGAATGCCTGACAGGGAAAGCCAGCACAAATAACATTGTGTTTTGGAATATCCTTTGCGTCTATTTTAGTTATATCACCATAAGGCTTGTCTCTAAAATTGTCCTCATAAACAATCTGTGCCTCTTTGTCCCAATCAGAAGTAAAAACACATTTACCGCCATATTTGGTTAAGGCCAATCTAAAACCACCTATACCAGCGAATAAATCTATAAAAGTAAAATTATTGGGTAATCTAATTTTCTTTTTCATAACTATTTTGTCTCAACTTTATCTAAAAATTTGTTAAATTCTTCGTCTTTAATCCTGTATTCTTTGCCAATTTTATAAGCCTTAACCTTGCCTTTGGCAATGTAGCGATAAATAGTCATATTAGAAACCCTTAGCTTCTCCGCCAACTCCTCAACAAGATAAAATTCTTTCTTATTTTTCATAAAAATCTGCCTCCTCAAATAAAATATCAAAAGCTCTATTCAACCTTTGCTCGGCGTCTGGAATATCTAAAAATTCATAAATAATCTCAAATTTTTCTTTTTCCTTTTTAGTCATACTCAGTTAAGTTAAATTTCTCTTAGCACCTTTTTGAAAATTGAAACTGCTAAATCTCTGGGAGTCTTTTTATTATTAGTAAAACCTTTTACCTCTCTTGTTTTGCCCTGA
>CAZHUO010000029.1:6822-14489 GCA_964535715.1 uncultured Gammaproteobacteria bacterium
TGTTGGACTTCTTCTTTGGTGAACATAAATTTATTAGTAGCTGTTTGTGAGTAATTCTGGGAGTCTTTTTATTATTAGTAAAACCTTTTACCTCTCTTGTTTTGCCCTGAAATTCAAACTCAACTTTCCAGTCAATCCAAAAAATAAAGCTGTTAAAACGAACCTCCGATATTTTCAAATTATCATATAAAACATCTCTAACAACTGGCTTAACCTCAAAATCAAATTCCTCTTTTGTCTCAATTATTTTGTTTAATTCTTGTTGGACTTCTTCTTTGGTGAACATAAATTTATTAGTAGCTGTTTGTGAGTAATACTATATTAGTATTATACCTTATTTAACAATAGTTTACAACCTCCTTTGGCTTAATAATTTCAAATTGCTTATGTTTGTCCCGTAAAAAACCAATTAAATTCGGGGTATTTCCGCTTATTTCCCCTAATTCTTGTATTATCAATGAAATCTCTTTTTTCTGTCTTGCTATGCTTCCACCGCTATATCTACGGCCTAATTCCTCCCAAGCTCCTGCTATACCAATTTTGGTAGTCATACGCACCCAGAAATATAACTTTTCCTGCTTGCTTTGGCCTAGATTTGAATTGAAAAGGTAATCTCTAAGTTTATTTTCTTCCATCTGTCCTAAGCTGATTAGACCAACTGGCAACTGACCCAAAACCTTATTAAAGGTTTCCGACAATAAACCACTAACCAATTTAGAGCTTAAAATATCAACCAAGAAAAAATCTTTTTTCTTATAATCAAGTCTCCTCTTTAGCACCGCTTCAAGACTGCTTTTCCTTTGCAAAGAAAACTCAAATTTTACTGCATTCCTTTTCAGCTTGCCAAGATTAAACTGCTCAATTATTTTTTGCTCCATCTCAGTATAACCATTGGCCAGTATCTCACCAAACTTATCATAGATAGCATACCCTTGAGTCTTGTTTAGAAACTTTATGCAACTACCTCCCCCTACCCTAAACTCTTTATAATCAAAATCTGACTGTTGTTTATAATCAAACCTAGATAATAAGTAAATAACCTCATTGGCTCGGCCTAAATAATCTGGTAGCCTGATAACTTTTGAAAAATCAACCCGTTTAACAACTGCCCTTTTCAGCTTTTCTGCTATAGTATCAACTCCAATCTCGGCTAGAAATTGCTGTAATCGGCTGTAAATAGCGTCCAAGTCATTATCATCAACCTCAAACAAATTAGTCCCGTAAAGCAATTTTGGAAGCGAGACTTGAATTTCTAAAAATCTTTTAGTCTCTTCATTTTTGCCTCTTTTGCTTTTTAATAAATTAACTTTCGGGCAATATCTGCCCTTGTCCTTTTCCTGCTTAACAAATTTTTTAATATACAAAGTTCTACTGCCAAAACCTAACTCATTTTGATTTTTTGAACCATCAAACTTGTTTTCTTTTCTAAGCTGAAACTGCTCGCTGTCAAGCTGTAAAACGACTGAGTCAATCATTTTTCTTGTCCCCCTTTAGCTCATCCAGCTTGCCCTCTCGCTTTAATCGCTCATATATCTCATTTAGAGTGTCAAAAAATCCAAGCAAATTTTGCCTTGCCTCAAATACCTCCCCCTCCTTGAGATGAAAGGCCTCAATCAGACCTTTCTTTTCTAGTGCTTCAAATTCAGACATAAAATCCCTGCGATTATGCAGAGATTTTATTCAAAAATATAACTATTGCTAATTAGGCAAATATATGCTATATTTTGGTTAGGTAGGATTATGCTCTGCATAATTCTTCAGCAAAAACCCCTGTTACCGCAGGGCGTTTTTGTTTTATTTAATTTATTGTTATTCCGCATTCTTTTAGACGATAAGCCACGCTTTGCTCGGAAACCTGAAAATACTCGGATAGTTGAGCGATACTTTGGACTTCCCGCCATTTCTTCTTGCAATAAATATTAGGCATTAAATACATTGCCGTTGCCTTATCAGTTGCCTTTTCCATAAGCTGAATAACAACCCCTGCTGGCAAAGTGGAATTGGTCAATAACTCATCAAAGAAATACTGGAAACCATCATCTAACGACTGACAGAAATGTAGCGTCTCGTGGACTTTGGTATATCTCTGCCTTTTGGGAGTGTCAAAGGTATTATAAAAAACATTGACTACATTTTCCTCCTCCTCGTCAAACTCCCAATAACCAGACTTGCTTCCGAAAAAATCATTAAATCCAATATAGTTTATTTCAAATCCCGTTAAATAATCCTGAATTAAATCAGTTTCCATCGGGAAAGATATTTCTGTGCCAGAATTATCAATAATTGCTGTTATTAGCTTTTCATTATAAACAACCAAATTATTTAACAATGTATAATAAACCGCCCTACAATCGGCAGGTATATTATCAACATAAGTTTGGCGTAGCCAATAAAAGTTATTTTCCTTGTCGTTTTTGCTTAATAAATTTGGCATAATCCATTACCCTCTCGGCCTCATCCACTGAATAGCCTTGACTTCGGAATGCTTGGCTAATCATTTGAAAGCTGGGTCGTGATTTGCTTAATTCCAAAAAACCTACTTTTTCCAAAAACTCCCTCAAAGACAGACTCAAGCCATCGGCTAAGGTCTTGCAGGTTCTTAATGACAGGGACTTATACTCGCCTTTTTCCAGTTTTGATAAATAAGCCTCCGACAAGCCAGTCCGTTTGGATAAATCTGCCATTGATAAATCAGCCTCTTTTCTTATTTTTTTGATTTTTTGGGCTAAATTTTCCATATTTTTAGCATAATTTTAATAGCTAATACCATCTTAGCAAATCATAAAACTCTTGTCAAGTCCTTACTTAACAAGAGTTAAGTTATAGCTCTGGCCAACTGCAAAAAGTATTCAAGCTGTCTGGTATATACTTTCAAATCACCCACTATTTTAATCCAATCCATAGTTCTAAAATCGTCCCGCAGTCCCGTTTTGTAATTTTTTTGCATATTCTGATAAATTAATAGTATTAAAGCAAAAATTAATAAGCTATAATTAGATCGCTAAATAGGCGATTTTTTGATATACTTAATTTGGTTTATATTATTTATAAAAATAAAAATATATGCCAATTGGACAGCTCCATATTGTAGAAAAAATATGATTTCTTATTTCTAACAGCACAAGATCAAATCGCATAAAGTAAAAAACAGACTATAGAAGAGATTGAAAAAGATTCCAAACAAGCGATTTTTTGGTAAAGTAAAGTCAATATTTCTAATCATATGAAAAAATATTCAAAAAATAATTTTTTTATAAAAATGCTGATTTATTGTGCTTGTATAATTGGCGTAATGATAATCGGATATGGAATATATCGGATCGTAAATTATAGCCTCTATATAAATCCTGGATTAATATTTCAGCAAAAAAATATAAACCATGATTTGCCATATTTGGACAAAACTCTGCCAATTGAAGAAAGAGTATCAGATTTGCTTGGCCGAATGACTCAAGATGAAAAAATCGGCCAATTGGCATTGGTCGAAAAAAATAGCATTAATAATTTAGACGATGTTGCCGGTTATGGAATTGGTGCAATATTAAGCGGTAGTGGCGGTAAACCAGAACCAAACACTCCAGAGTCGTGGCTTTCAATGGTTACAGACTTTGATTCTGCCAGCCGAAAAAGCCGGCTTGGCATTCCGGTGTTGTATGGTGTTGATGCAAATCATGGCCACAGCAACATTATAGGGGCTACATTATTCCCCCACTTTATCGGCTTAGGCGCTGCCAACGACTTGGATTTAGTGCGTCGAACAGGAGAAATAACGGCGCAGGAAATGGCTGCAACAGGTATTTACTGGAACTTTTCGCCCAGCATAGATGTGACACAAGATATTCGCTGGGGACGAACCTATGAAACATTTGGCTCTGATTCGAAAACTGTGAGCGAGCTTGGAGCTGCTTATTTGGAGGGTCTTCAATCAGAAAAAAACAATAATCTGTCTGTCGTTGGAACAGCTAAACACTACTTAGGCAATGGCGCCATGGAATGGGACACTTCGGGAAACCCTGACTTCAAAATGGATCAAGGAATAATAATGGCAGATGAAGCAACTTTACGTAAGACACACCTGCCACCATTTTCGGCTGCAATCAAAGCGGGGGTTAATAGCGTTATGGTCAGCCATGCCACCTGGAACGGGATTGAACAAGCGGCCAGTCATTATCTTCTGACTGACATATTGAAGAATGAACTCGGCTTCAATGGCTTTATCGTGTCTGACTGGTATGGCGTATATGAAATTCCAGAAAACAAATATAACGCCACAGTTACAGCCATTAATGCCGGCGTAGACATGATTATGCTGCCGTATAATTATATTTTATTTACCTTACATATGCGGCTGGCACTTGAGCGGGGTGATATAACAACCAATCGCCTGGATGATGCCGTTCGCCGCATTTTGCGAACCAAGTTTGAAGTTGGTTTGTTTGATCAAAAACCAAATTCTAATTCATTACTGAATGAGCTTGGTTCAATCGAGCACCGCCAAGTGGCGCGCGAAGCTGTGCGAAAATCGCTGGTGTTGCTAAAGGACAGTAATCGCATATTGCCATTAGATAAGACCACCCCTCACATTGTGGTGGCCGGTTCAGCAGCTGACAATCTTGGACGTCAAGCAGGCGGCTGGACAATTGAGTGGCAAGGCATTGACGGCAATTGGATTAGTGGCATAACGATTTTAAATGGCATTCGCCAAGCAGTATCATCTACCACTATTATTGAATATGATCAAGACGGCAATTTTCAAGCTTCAGCTAACCGCGCTGATGTTGGCATTGCAATAGTTGGCGAAAAACCCTATGCCGAGGGCTGGGGCGACAATCCTGCTCCGGCTCTGACTAATGAAGACTTGGCTACTATTAAAAAAGTCAAGCAAGCAAGCAAAAAACTAATAGTAATTATTGTATCCGGCCGGCCGCTGAATATAAAACAATATCAGCACAACTGGGATGCGATAATTGCCGCCTGGCTGCCCGGCAGCGAAGGCTCAGGCATTGCCGATGTTTTATTTGGTGATTATCCGTTTACCGGTAAGTTACCGATCACCTGGGAAATTAAATAAAAAGTGTTTAATATACCAACATTAATAACAATAAAAAATCAGAAATATATTCATATTATCAATACTAAAAAAATCCCTAAATTTATTAATGATTATAGCAAAAAAGAAGCCAAAAGATTAATTAAAGCGAAAATAAATTATTACGAAAAATAATAAAATTAAGCCTTACTTGCCTAAATTTAGAGGCCATTATAAAATAATATTGCCCCAAATAACTAATTAATTAACCTCAAAATTATGAGCAAAAAATTCCTAATTATCGGTTTAATTATGGCTTTTGCTTTAAGCCTGGCTTTTAGTCCGGTTTTAGCCAAAAACCAAGATATTCAAAAAGAATCAGCTCTTCCGGAGCAAGACGGAATATATGACGTTTCAGGCCGTCCCGACCTAAAAGTCCGGGTATTTGTCCACCGAGTAAAACCGGGTCAGCCAAAACCGCCGTTAATGCAATGTAATTTGCCTGATTCAGACTCCCAGGCAACAATCGGCCGAGCCGGCTGGCATTTGCCAAACGATGACTGGACTTATACCTTAAACCCAAGTAGTGTTCCGTCTTCGGTCGGTTCAGCCAATTTAGCAAATATGGCAGCTGACGCTTTCAGCCGCTGGTCTGATGCGACCGGCGCCACGCCAAAAGTAAATTTCGTCAAATCAGCTACAAATACAACAAAGGTAAAAGCCAGCTTAGATGGAATCAATATCATTACCTGGGGAAGAATTAACAGCTCAGCTTTAGGAATCACCTATATTTGGTATAATAGAACCACCGGCCTAGTCACTGAACTGGATACAATTATGAGTACTAAATATCCTTGGAGCTGGTCAAATCCGTCTTTATGGACCAGCCCGGAGTCTACTTGTGCCGACCAAAATTCTTACGATGCTCAGGGAATCCTTACTCATGAATTAGGGCACTGGCTTGGATTAAACGACTTCTACACCGAAGACTATGTAAATGCCACAATGTATGGCTATGGATTTAAAGGAGAAATAAAAGCAACTACTCTAAGCACCGGCGACATTAACGGCGTCAAAGCTATTTACCCATAATAATCAAAATATACAAAAACCGCCCCTGAAAAATGCGGGACGGTTTTTTTATCGCCTGAAATGGCAATATTATTTTTATGTTAATAGGTTCTGCTTTGCCTTTTTTTAAATTGGCCAAAGCGCTTGCGCGGATAATTAAAATTATTTCGAGCATTCTTTCGTCTGCCGCCAGTCTGACCCAAAACATGGTAACTCTTAAAATCTTTTTTCTTAGACGGCCGAGCATTATCAAAAGATTGAGGCGCCATTGCCTGCCTTTTTGGCAAATCAGGAAGCTTAGAAACTACTAATTGTTTTTTTATTAATTTTTCGATTGCATTAACATCTGATCTTTGATCGGGCGTTGCAAAAGAAATTGCATGACCAACATGAGAAGCCCGGCCGGTCCGGCCAATGCGGTGGACATAATCGTTAATTTGCTCCGGCAAATCATAGTTGATAACCAGCTCAATTCCATTTACGTCAATGCCTCGGGAGGCAATATCTGTAGCCACCAAAATGCGGTATCGGCCGACTTTGAAGCCGGCTAATGCTTCCAGTCGCTGGCCCAATGAACGATTAGAATGAATCTCGGAAACCGTATGACCCATTTTCGAAATGACTTGGGTCATTTTTTTAACTCCAAATTTAGTCCTTGAAAAAATTAAAACACTGCCTTTGTATTCATTAAGTATATTTTTAAGTAATGACAATTTATCTTCCCGGTGGACAAAAAACAATTCCTGGGTGACGTTTGTTGCAGCCGTACCGGAAGGCGCCACTTCAACCCTGATTGGAAATCTCATATAATTTTTTGCAATATTGATTATCTCAGACGGAATCGTCGCCGAAAACAATAATGTCTGGCGCTCTTTAGACAAATTTTTTAGAATTTCTCTAATCTGCGGGGCAAAGCCCATATCCAACATCCGGTCAGCTTCATCTAAAACCAATATTTTTGTCTGATTTAAATTAACTGTTCTCTGTTTTAAATGGTCAATGAGACGGCCAGGGGTGGCAATAATTATATGAGGCTGAGCCCGAAGCTGAACTAACTGCCGATTTATGTTTTCACCGCCGATTAATATGGCCGTTCTCAGCCCCAAAAATCGGCCGACTTGATTTAAAGCTTCTCTCACTTGAATCGCCAATTCTCGGGTGGGCAGAATAACCAAGCCCCTGCCTTTGTTTTGCACAATAAGCTGCATCATCGGAATACCAAAAGCCAGAGTCTTGCCGGTTCCAGTTTGGGCAATACCCATGATATCCTTGCCCAAAAGGGCGGGTTGAATTGATTGATGTTGAATCGGTGTTGGCACGGTAAAGTTTAATTTGTCCAAAATTTCCAAAATTTTTGGAGCTATTCCCAAACCATCAAATGTTTGTTTGTTCATAAAAATAAAAAATTCCGACCCGAAAGGCTCAAGGTCAGAATGATTATAAACTGAAAAATGAGTATCGAATCTTTAATAATAGTTAAGAATAGCATATATTCAAGAATATGTCAACCCGCCGTTCTCTTTCATGTCAAATGCGACATAGCAAATTCCTTCGGTGTTTTCATCCC
>CAZHUO010000030.1:0-14388 GCA_964535715.1 uncultured Gammaproteobacteria bacterium
GTCATATGGTTATTATACCTTAGGTGTTGCCAAGCTATTGGCCCATTACGAATATATTGACAAAATTAGCATAATATGATATAATAACAAAATGGGAAAATAGTACTTGTTCATTATAATTTAACATTAAACGATTAGCGCTTTTTGTTTGAAATTATCTTAAGATTTTAAATAAAAAGCGCTAATTGTTGGCGTTTTGTTTTTGCTCTAAGGTACAGATGCCTTGGGGTAATTTGTTTAAAGTCCCGCTCCGGGAAAACGTCCTCAGAAGAGGAAAAAAGGAGAGAGTCATGGATGTAAATGTATGGAGTCCGGTATCAGCCATGGATGCGAAATTTATCGTAGTGCCAAAGTGGCCGACATTTGACAAGATGGCAGCTGCCTGGCTTGTCGGAGAAATTTCGGAAAAAGTTTCTATACCGATTGTCACGAGGGCTGGCCAAAGGATCGCTGATGCCACCTGGCAGAATTGGTCCGATTCTGGTGCCTATGTGCTTGACTTGGCCTGCCAGAAGTATCAGCGCCAAGGCGATGGCAGCACAACAGCAACGGTGATGCGCGTCGAAGGCGCAACCGGAAAAGTCTACGAAAAGTTGGTCGCTTTGACCAACAAGAACAACGAAACCGGCTGCCTGAAGAATGGACCCCACCCGATAGCGAAGATTATGCGGGAAGCATATGAGCTTCCCGGCACTCAAGAGGGCTGGGTAATAAGTTCGGTGATGGATGTCATCAACATGTGGGAATTGGCCCAAACGATGAAAAAAAGGCAGGGCACCATTGATGACTTTATCGAAGATCCGGGAAATCAGGAGACAATTGAATCTCTCCAAAAAAATGCCGACGGAAAGAGGGCATTCGATTTGAATGAACTCTTCAACGAGTTTTCGGTCGGACAGTATGCGTACAACCTCTGGGTGATCGGCGAAGATCAAAGAATGATCCAGACCAAAGTCTGGGTGTGGCTTAACCTGGAAATGCAAATCCGCCAAGAATGGCTTAAGCTTCCCGATCTCTACGAACTGGAAGTCAAGCGCGAATTTGCACAAGGCAAGGCCATTATGGTCCGCACCAACAGCCGCAAGCTGCCGACATGGATGTGGCACCAGGCAAAAGCAGAAAAGGGTCAAAGGTTTCAGCTGATTGTCACCCGTCGCGACAAAAGCGACCCGAGGAAACGCAACGCCGCCATTCTTGCCGGCGGAAAAAAGCTGGATCTGTCCGGCCTGGCAAATGTCCTTTACTTACTGGAAGGCCACGCTCACTTTGATGGGTTCTGGTACCACCAGTTTGGAGGACAAAAGTCGCAGGCCAATTTCCTGCTCAATGGCACGCCTGAACGCGCTGTCCCCGCCACCTGGCTTTCCGATGACCAGCTGGTCACGCTGACCGAGTCGCTCGTCTTCAAGACGAAAAAACTCAGCCAAACCCAGGCCGAAGCCCTGGCCGACGAACTTATCGCCGGCCAACCGTCGAATCGCAAGAAAATCAATGACTTGCGGAACCTGCTGATTGTTGCTCTTATGGGCAACCTTCCGGCGGATTTCGCCGAAACGCTTATCGCCGAGCAGATCAAGGCACAAGAAGCCTAAACTGCAAAGCACAACACGGCGCGGGAGGAAAAGACTATAAAAGTCCCTCCCGCGCCTTCCCATACCATAAGAAAATTTTGAATTTTTAAATTCGAATTTCAATTCAATATTATAATATTTAAAATTGAATCAAAATTAAAAATTCAAAATTAAGCTCTAATGTGTTAAAATAACCATACCAAGATGAAAGAAATTACCAAAATAATTCTGCCAAACAAACCTCACCTTGACCCAATCGCCGCTTATTGGTTGCTTTTAAATTACGGCGAAGCTGAATTCAAAGGCATTAAACAGGCAAAGCTGGCTGTTTGGAAAGCGGGCAAAACTCCGGAACCGCAAACTTTGAAAGATTGGGAAAATTCGGGCATTATTTCTTTTGACATCGAAGGCGGCACTTTTGACCACCACAATACCGGCGACTGCACAACTTTGATTGTGGCAAAAAAACTTAATATTGAAAATAATCCGGAACTGCAATCCCTTCTACGCTATATCCAAGAAGACGATACTGCCGGACTGCATAATAACTTCGGCGATTTGGCCGGAGTGATAAAATGCCTTTATAAAAGAGGGGATCAAACCGAAGAAATTATTAAGCTTACATTAAACATAATTGACGCTTTACAAAATAAAGAAAAAGGCTGGCTGATTGATGCAAAAATCGATTTTGAAAATAATGCCAAAATTTTTAAAATAAAAAGGCATAAAAATAATATCAAGCTTGCAGCGCTGAAATCAGACAATTTAGATGTGGCAAACTACGCTAAACAGAAAGAAAACTGTGCTGTTGTAATCCAAAAAAACAGCCAGAACCACGTCTTCATTTTTACTAATGCTTTTTTTCGTTTAAATATAAAAAATATAGTCGCCGCCATTCGATTTAAAGAAGCGGAACTTTGCGGCAAAAAAATAAATAATATTGCTTCTTTAAAAAAGCCGGGTAAGATTTTGGAAGTCCAAAATTGGTTTTATCATGAAAGCCTTAATGCCATAATGAACGGTTCCGCCGCTTTGGCTGAAACTCCGCCGACAAAAATTCCAATTGAAGACATAGTCGGACTGGTGGTTTTTGGGCTAAGCTCGGAATCATACGACGAAAAAACCGAAGTCGGGCCAAAATACGAGGAATACAAAAAAATATTTGATCGGGTCAGATAAATTCAAAATAAATATTATTGGAATTTGAGATTTTAAATTTGTAATTTATTCCATATGCATAGCCTTTCAAAGAAGGCTGTTTTCTGTTAAAATAACCCTGCTAACCTACTTACCTACAAGCTACCAGCTACAAGCTAAAATATGATCATCTTCCTCCACGGCCCGGACACTTACCGGTCGCGCCAAAAAATAAAGGAACTTAAAGAAAAATTTATCAAGGAGATTGATAAATCGGCTTTAAATATCCAGATTTTAGACGGCCAAAAGCTGGAAGCATCGGAATTTGAAAATGCTGTTTTTACTTCACCATTTTTGGCAAAAAAACGCTTGATTATAATCGAAAATTTGATTTCAAAAAACAAAGGCCAAAAAATCCAAAAGGAGATTTTGGAAACTTTAAATAAGAATAATTTGAATGACGTAATAATTATATTTTGGGAAGGAGAAATCAGCCAGGACAAATCAAGATCAAAAATTTCAAAAAAGCGAACCAACCTGCTTTTTAACCGATTAAGCCAGGAAAAATACGCTCAAGAATTCAGTCTGCTTGATATGTCCTCCAGCACCTGCTTTGCCGAACAAAAAATTAAATCCCAAGGGAAAAAAATAACTCCCCAAGCTCTTAGGCTGCTTGTTGATTTAGTCGGCAATGACTTATGGCAAATGAGTTCGGAAATTGATAAACTTGCAGCAATCTCAAAAGATAATCCAATTAGCGAAGAAAATGTCAAAAGCCTGGTTAAGACAAAACTTGATGAAAATATTTTCAATTTAACCGATGCTTTGGGACAAAAAAATAAAAAGCTTGCCCTAAAATTGATATCTGATCAGCTTAAAAGCGGAACTACCCCGGCTGAACTTTTATCCAAAGCCATCTGGCAGTTTAAAAACCTATTAATAATTAAGGAATTTTCGGAAAAAAACGGTTATGGTTATTCACCCACAAGCATTAATTACCAGCTGAATATTCATCCCTTTGTGATTAAAAAAACAATGGCTCAAATAAAGAACCATCAGCTGGCTGACTTAAAAAAGATTTATGCCAGCCTGCTTGAAATAGATTATAAATTAAAAACAAGCCAAATTGAACCCGAGGTGCTATTTGACTTGCTTATAATAAAAAGCTGAATTGGATTTTACTTTTTGCTTAATGAATTGACCAGCTTGCTCAGCCGAGATTTTCTGCGGGCGGCTGTATTTTTTTTAAGAATTCCCTTTTGAACCGCTTTATCAATTCTTTTAATAGATTGCTTCAGCCAATCGGAAGCTTTTGCCTGATCCTTGAGAGATGCCGCTTTTCTAACCTTTCTTATTAGGGCTGCTATATCGCTTTTGATTTTTTTATTTCTTTCCTGATGGCTTTTGCTTTGTCTTAGTGCTTTAAATGCTGATTTTTTTGTAGGCATATTTAGAATTATTAATTATGAATTTAGGATTATAAATGATTAATTATAGATGCCGTGGTTTTTTCTTATTTCCAATCGATTAAATAAGTCTAACAAAAAATCCAAAAAAAATCAAGGCTTTGACAATAAGCCCCAAAAAAACTAAAATGAATAAGTGATAACTAATAATTTAAAAATTATGTTTAAAAAAGAAGAGGGCGTAGACAATATCGAAACGGTAATCGGACCTTCCGTCCAGGTTGAAGGCAATTTTTTCGCCAATGGCGATATTATCATTGAAGGCGTAGTTTCGGGCAGCATTAAAACCGAAAAAAACCTCCGCATCGGCCAGAACGCAAAAATTTATGCAGATATTTGGGCGGCCAACGCCGTAATTGCCGGGGAAGTGCAGGGCAACTTAAAAATCAAAGAAAGTCTTGAATTGTCAAAAACTTCAAAAATTTTCGGCGACGTTAGAACAAAAACAATAAGCATTGAGTCGGGTGCGGTTTTACACGGAAAATGCAGCGCCGGAGACGATAAAAAAACAAAATTTGAAAAAATAGAAGATCCAAAAAAGTCGGACAAAAAAAAGACAAGATCATTTGAAGACACCGATCAAGATGATATTGCGCTTTTGGAAAAATAAAATAGCAAGTTAATGAAAATATAATTGATTTTCTGACTTTTTATGTATTTATACCTTTACGATTCATTTCTTAATGATAAAAAATATAGCCGTCTTTTGGCCAGAATAGAAACCAGGCTGACTGATTTAGGCATAGGCGGAAAAATATTCCGCCTGTCTCCTTTAAGAAACACTGATGAGCTTTTGGCTGACGAAATTAAAAGCGGAGTAAAAACCATTATCGTCGTAGGCAATGATAAAACTTTCGGGCAGATTGTAAATTTGGCGGCAAAACTTGAGGTTCCTTTGGGACTTATACCGATTGGTTCGGAAAACAAAATAGCCCAGATGCTTGGCATTCCAAAAGAAGAAGAAGCCTGCAGCATAATTGCGGCCAGAATCATTAAAAAAATCGACCTGGGAAAAGCAAATAATACCTATTTTTTGTCAAACCTGCTAATAACCGGCCAAAAATTGACGATAGAGTGTGAAAGTAAATATAAAATAACAACAGAAAAAGAAAATCAAATAAATATTTGCAATCTAAAGCCGCTTTTTGCTTCAAATGTAGGATCAAAATATTTTGACCCGCAAGACGGATTTTTAGAAATTTTAATTCAGCCGATTTCCACCGGATTTTTCCAAATGTTTAAAAAGCCGGATGGCTTTAAAAAAAGCATTATCCCATTTAAAAAAATTTCAATAAACAGCAAAGACTCAATTCCAATCACCACTGACAGTAAAAAAATCTTGAAAACACCGGTTAAAATTGAAATTGTGCCAAAAAAATTAAGGCTGATTGTTGGTAAAAACCGAATATTTTAAACAAAAATAGTAAGTTTATTCAATCAAAAAACAACAGGACAAATGCCTGTTGCTTTATTTTATATCATTAATCTTATTTGATTATTTAATCGCCGGGCTTGGCACCAAATTTGGATTTGATTCTTTGATAACACTATCCTCGACAACCATTTTTTTTCTGGTTATTGATATTATCTGGCTTTTGGCAATTATCAATTTTTGATGCCAAAGGCCTTTGATTAAGCCAGTGCTTACATGATAGTTGATTATAGTATTTAAATCGATGTCAATTTCAAAAGAATCAATCCGGCCTAAATTCTGGCCGCTTTCGGTATAAACAGGCAAGCCGATTAAATCATTGCTTAAAATTTTCATTTGATTTTATTGGCGACGTAAGGTGAGGAAAGCAAAAAATATTAGATTTTTTGTTTTCGAGCCAAAAAGCCATCAATGTGTCAATACCCTTTATTTAATTACTTCGACTTCCGGCTTCTTCTTAAACATAATTTTTTGTTGAAAAACTGTCAATAGCGTTGTAATAAGCCAATATAAGACAAGACCGGCCGGAAGGCTTACTCCAATAAATACTGTCATTATCGGCATTAAATAAAGCATCTGCTTGTTAACCATTGCCATCATATCCTCGTCTTTTGCCCCGGAGGAAACTTTTTTAGGTCTTGTTGTTGTTAACATTTTTGTCTGCCAAAATTGAGACAGACCGGTTAAAACCGCCAAAACCACATTTGACTTTGCCAAATCCAAAAATCCAAAAGTAATTGGGTTAAGCTGACCGGGATTTTGAACAAAAGGATAAAGCAAGTCCAAACTTTTGACATCAAGTCCGGTTCTAAAAACTTGAAAAACCGCTATTAAAAACGGCAGCTGGATAAGTAAGGGAAGACAAGAAGAAAGGGGATTAACTTTATTGCTTTTATAAAGCTCCATCATCTCTTTGGCCAATTTTTCCTTGTCATCCTTATATTTTTTCTTTAGTTCCTCCATTTTTGGCTGCAAATCCTGCAAAGCTTTTTGCGATTTTATTGACTGTTGAGAAAGCGGGTATAAAACCAGCTTAATAAGTACAGTCAAAATAATAATTGCAATTCCCAAATCATGCCCGGGCACGACATTATATAAAAAAACCAAAAAATTAAGCAATGGTTGATATAAAAGTGTATTGAAAAGCTCTACCATAACATAAGGATTATGAAGTAAGGATTAAGACATAAGAGATAAAACAATCTTATTACTTATTTCTTAATTCCTATTTCTTTTTAAAAATTAGGGTACCGGATCGTAACCGCCTTTGTTAAACGGATTGCAGCGTAAAATACGGTTAAACGCCATTAGCCCGCCTCTAATTATACCGTACTTTTCAATGGCTTTATAGCCGTATTCGGAACAAGTCGGGTTAAATCGACAAAAACCATAGGGAAAAAAGTGACGAAAAATTCCATGATCAAAAGACAAGGTCTTTTGGTAGATTTTGATTAGCCTTAGAACAAAGTAGCGAGGATAGTATTTTAATTGATTCATTTTAATAATTTGGCTTTATTTAGCAAAAAAATTACATCTTTCTCCAAATCCTGATATTTTGAGTCAACGGCTTTTTGCCCGGCAGAACAAATAATATCATAGTTACCCTTAATTTTTGGCATATTTAAGCGAAAAATTGATCTAAGCTGCCGTTTTAAATAATTTCGTTTTGTTGAAAGTTTGCTAACCTTATTTGAAACCACCACACCTACCCTCAAAATACCGATTTCATTGGCTAAAAATTTAATTCTTAATCTAGAAGAAAAAAAAGCCTTTCCCAAGGCATTAATTCTTTTAAAATCCCCGTCTTTTGTCAATCGATATTTAGAAGCAAGCATATTTCCAAATCAAATTAATATCGGATATATAAAGTTATTTGGAAAGTCTCTTTCGTTTTTTTTGTCGACGGCTTTTTAAAACCTTCCGGCCGGTCGGAGTACTCATTCTCTTACGAAAACCGTGCTTTTTTTTGGCCTTTCTTTTATTTGGTTGATAGGTTCTTTTAGGCATAAAAATTCGTATTTTTTTTAATAAGTTCTGATAATCTTATTATATAATATCAAAATATAAATATTAAGTCAAAGGTATTGACTAAACAAAAAATAAATTTTAAATTGATATACACACTTAATCAACACTTTATTAACATTAAGGCTTAATAATCGAGTTTTGTGGATAAGTTCTTTATGCTATAATGTTATCGTTATTAAATCAGTTTTCAGTTTAAATAATATTTTAAGCTCAAAATTCTAAAATATTAGATTTATGGAGGAACAAAAAATCTGGCAAGCGGCCTTAGGCGAGCTTGAACTCACATTAAGCCGGGCGAATTTTACGACTTGGTTTAAAAATACCTTTATTTCTTCATTTAATGAGGATTCAATAACTATTGGCGTACCAAATACTTTTACCAAGGCTTGGCTTGAAAAAAAATACCACTCAGCAATCTTAAAAGCCCTGCAAAAAATTACCGAAAGCAAAATCAGAAACATCAGCTACCATGTTGAAATTAGATCAAAAATTATAGAAACCGATTTTACAGATTCCGTCGAAATAAAAACCGATGAGGTCTCAATTTCAAGCACAAACGACGTTTCATTCAACGTTAATGAGTTTGGGCTTAATCCCAGATATACTTTTGAAAATTTTGTAATTGGAAAAGCAAATGAGCTTGCACATGCCGCCAGCATAGCTGTTTCAAAAAAACCCGGCATTGTCTACAACCCTTTGTTCATTTATGGCGGGGTAGGGCTTGGCAAAACTCATTTAGCCCAGGCAATCGGCAATAGAATTATTAAAGAAACTGGCAAAAAAAATATTTTGTATGTTTCCTGCGAAAAATTCACCAGCGACTTTATTAAATCAATCTCCAGCAATCGGGTGGAAAAATTTAAAGACACTTATCGGTCGGTTGATGTTTTGCTTGTTGATGACATCCAATTTTTAGCGGGAAAGGAAGGAATCCAGGAAGCATTTTTTCATACATTTAATGAGCTGCACCAGGCAAATAAACAGGTGGTTATTACATCTGACAGGCCGCCAAAGGCGATACCGGCCTTGGAAAGCCGACTGGTTTCCCGTTTTGAATGGGGGATGATGACTGATATTTCAGCTCCTGACATGGAAACTCGCGCCGCCATACTAAAATATAAATGCTTGGAAAAAAATTATCAGCTTGACGATGAAATAATATCTTATATTGCCACCAACATCCAAAACAACGTCAGAGAGCTTGAGGGAGCATTAAATAAAATAATTGCCTATCACCAATTAAACGGCAATGAGCCGACAATTGAAAGCACCAAAAAAATTATTTCTTCAATTTCGTCCGTTCAAAGAAAAAATTCAATAACCCCAAAACAAATAATTACAATCATTTCACAATTTTATGATATAAAAATTGAAGATCTGCTTGGCTCCTGCCGAAAAAAGAACCTTGCCTTACCTAGGCAGATTGTGATGTATTTAATGCGTGAAGAGCTTAAAAGTTCATTCCCTTCTATCGGCCAAGAGATCGGCGGAAGAGATCATACAACAGCAATGCATGCCCATATTAAGATTTCAAGAAATATTAATGACGATGAAAAAATTAATCGCGATATAAAATTAATTAAGGAAAAACTATATAATTGAAATTTATAACTTGTTGATAAATATATTTTTTAAGTTTATAAGCCAACCAATAAATTATTAACAAGCTGTTGATAAAAACAAGAAAAAAATTTACAAAATATTTGTCCAAAATCTATTAACAATTTTATACCCAGTTTAGCAAGAAAAAAATAAAAAATTAATTACTAAGACAAGTCAAAATTAACACTTATCCTACTTATCCCCCCGCTTATTATACTAATTATATATATAAATTAATTAATTAATACTATATGAAAATATCCTGTACTCAAGAAAATTTAAATCAAGGTTTATTTTTTGTCAGCCACATCGCTTCTAAAAACACTGCTTTACCGATTTTAAATAATGTTTTAATTCAAAGTACGGAAGGAATGATTAAGCTTTCGGCAACTAATTTAGAAATTGGAATAAATTGTGTTATTCGGGGAAAAATTGAAGAAAAGGGCGAATTTACAGTCCAATCAAAATTATTAGCCGATTATGTTAATTTATTACCAAAACAACAAATTGATTTAAAAATATTAAATAACTTAAAAGATGATCAAAATCAAATTTTGGAAGTAAAATGTAAAAATTATTCGACAAAAATAAAAGGGCAGCCGGCAACCGATTTTCCATTAATTCCGCAGATTGAAAGGAAAAACGCATATATTTTGGACTGCCAAAATTTTCGCCAAGCAATAAATCAAGTCATTTTTGCGGTTTCAATCAGTGAAAATCGGCCGGAAATTAACGGGATTCTTTTTGATTTTAATGGTAAGAATTTAGTGATGGCGGCTACAGACAGTTATCGTTTAGCGGAAAAAAGAATTGAATTAAGTAAAAAATCCATAAGTGTTCCGCAAAAAGTTATTGTCCCGTCAAGGACCTTGCAGGAATTACAGAGAATTTTAGGGAGCTTTAAGGATCCGGCGTCAATTTCCGACATTGAAAATATTGAAATATATTTGGCTGAAAATCAAATATTGTTTACTTTGGGAAATGTTGAAATAATTTCTCGTCTGGTAGAGGGTCAATATCCAGATTATCAGCAGATTATTCCCAAGGAATCAAATACTCAGGCGATATTGGGAATAAACGATTTAATTAAGGCGACAAAAACAGCAAGCCTTTTTGCCCGAAGCGGAATTTATGATGTTAATTTGGATTTTATTGTTGAAAAAAACGAACTTGCGGTTTCCTCGGCAAACAATCAGCTTGGAGAAAATATTTCCCAGCTTGCTTGCGAAATTTCCGGTAAAAAAAATAATATTGTGGTTAATTATCGATACCTTTTAGACGGTTTACAAAATATCGATTCTGATCAAGTCGAGATAAAAATAATTGACAGTGCCAGCCCATGTATAGTAAAATCAGGCGACAAAAATAGCAATTATCTTTATATTATAATGCCGATAAAGCAGTAAATTCTTTTATACAAAAAAACAGCGGATATATCCGCTGTTTTTTTAATTAGTTTCTATTCGATTATTATTTCTATTTCATCGCCCCAATAGCTGAAACCGCTTGAATTTTTGATGTCGCCAAAAAGCTTGTATACTCCCGGTGCCGGCGGATCAAGCCATTGAAAGACAATACCGCTGCTTGCAAAAGATCTTATGGTACTAATATATTTTTTTTGTTCGGCTGCATCTTTTGCATAAATATCGATTTTTTCAATGCCTGATGAATTTTCGATTTCGATTTTCATAACATACGGAAATTCGCTGGTTTTTATTATTTGGCCGTTCTGCGGATTTTTCCAGTACATTTTTGTTTTTGGGAGCTGTTCAAAATCCATATTTATTTCAATACTTTCGCTGTTTGAATTTAAGACATCATCGTAGGCAATTGCCTTGAGATTATAATAGCCCTTGCCTATTTCGGGGTCGGCAATATAGGTATCTAAATTAAAAGGAGCTGAATTGGCTTCTCCGATCAATTTGTCGTTTATATAATATTCGACTTTGGCTACTCCCCGGTTTGCCGAAACTTCCACCGCAATTGAAATATTTCGGCCGCTTATTGTTTGGTTTTGACTTGGAGAAATTATTCTAATTGACGGCTTGTTGGAAATATTATGAACATCATCAAATTCAGTCGGCGGTTCCTCGGAAACAAAATTATTTTCTTTTGCCCATCTTTGAACAGCTTCTTCCCAGCGCTGGTATTGAGGATCATTTAAATCGGGCGGGGTTGTCCCTTGCGGATCATCCTTGTTTATATAATGAAGAATATTGTGAATCTGGCGGTAATTCTTTTCTTCAACCAAATTTTCCGGAGTGAGGTTTGTTGCCAGCTTGCCGCTTATTTTGTCAATTTTTACTTTTACCCCTTCGGCGATTGTGCCGTTTAAAACGGCTTTTTCGGTTTCAACCAAATCGGGTTTATTAAATGATTCATAAGGGGTCTTCCCTAAAACTCGGCTCATGAATTTATTCCAAATCGGAGCCGCTATAATCGAGCCGTCAGCACCGCGCTTCATCTCTTCATTGTTGTTATTTCCAACCCAGACGCCTGCTGCCAACGACGGAGTATAGCCTAAAGTCCAGGCATCACGATAATCATTTGTTGTGCCGGTTTTTGCCGCCACCGGCCTTTCGCCAAGCGTAAGATAGCTTGATTCGCCAAAAACATAGGCTCTTGAGGCGTTGTCGGATAAAATATCATTTATCTGCCTGGCGTTCTGCGTAGACAAAACTTTTTTTTCAACTTTTTTATATTCTTCAAGCAAATCGCCGTTTTTATCCCTTACTTCCAAGATAGCAACCGGCGGATGCCATTCGCCTTCTCTGGCAAAAGCGGCAAAGGCGTTGGTGTGTTCCAAAAGCTGGACTTCTCCGCCGCCTAAAACAAGCGCCAAGCCGAAGCGGCTGCGGTTTTTAAGGCTGGTATAGCCCAGATCTTCTGCCAGGTTTATTACATTATCGACTCCGGTTAGATAAATTGCTTTTACTGCGGGAATATTCAGCGAGCCCTGCAAAGCCTTTCTAATGGTAACGGGGCCATTTTCATTTAAGCTGTAATTTTTTGGTTCATAGCTTTTGCCATCGTAATTTATAAAATTTGTCACCACATCATACAAAACGGTTTCCGGAGTATAGCCTTTTTTAAAGGCGGCCGTATAGACTATCGGCTTGAATGATGATCCGGGCTGGCGAAGCCTTAAGGCGACGTTTACTTGCGGATCAAAGCGGCAGTCTTTTCCTGGCGTGCAGTTTTCGGGCAGCGGATCGGCAAAGTAATCTTTTGAACCGACCATTGCCAAAATTTGGCCGGTCTTGGGGTCAATTGCCACCAATGACGCATTGTTGGCATTATAGCCTTCGGCGTTTTTTGGCGCAACTTCATTTATTACTTCTTCAGCGATTTTTTGCTTGTATAAATCCAGGGTGGTAATTACTTTAAGGCCGCCTTGTTCGACAACCAGTTCGCCGTATTTTTTGGTAAGATATTCTTTGACATACATTACAAAATGAGGGGCAAGGATGTTTTCGTCCCTTTTTTTAAATTCGATTTTTTCTTGTTTGGCAAATTCCGCTTCTTCCTTGGTAATGTAGCCAAGCTCCGCCATACTGTCTAAAATCCAATGTTGGCGCGAGAATAAAGCATCAGTGTGGCTGCCGTACGGAGAATAATAAGTCGGTGCCTGGGGCAGGGCGGCTAAAATTGCAGTTTCCGACAGGCTTAAATCTTTTACGCTTTTATTAAAATATGTTTGTGAAGCGGCCTCCGCACCATATGCCACCGAACCGTAGGGAATTTCATTAAAGTACATTTGTAAAATTTCATCTTTGGAAAATTTCTTTTCGATTTGGTATGAAATAATTATTTCTTTTATCTTTCTGGTATAAGTTTTTTCCGGGCTTAAAACGGCATTTTTTACCAACTGCTGAGTCAGTGTTGAGCCGCCGACTTTGCTTCCGGTAAAAACATTTTTTAAAGCCGAACGGATTATTCCGGTAAAACTAATTCCTTTATGCTCGTAGAAGTTTCTGTCTTCGGCGGTTAAAGTCGCATTTTTCAGATGAGCGGGTATATCAGTTAAGCTGATAAAAGTTCTTTTTTCCAAACCGTGGACGTCATAAAGAAGATTTTCTCCGGTTTTGTCGTATATTTTTGTGCTCAAGGCAATTGATCGGTCTATAATTTTATTCGGATTTGGCAGGTCTTTTGCCACCCACCCCAAAACAATAAGCCCGAAAATTCCGCCAAAAGCAATTACCATGGCACCAAAAATCAGAATATTTTTAAATAAATTTTTTGGTAATTTTCTTTTATTGCGGCCGGTAAAAATAGGCTGTTTTGGCGTATATGATGAAGTTTTTTGCCGGCGATAAAAACCTTTTTTTCTCCAGCTTTGGGAAGATTTTGTTTTGATTGAAAGTCCGGGTATTGGCATATTAAATAATAAATGTTAGTTAAATAATAAAGAAGCGCCAAGTATTGCGGCGTCATCTTTTAATTTGCTTGCAATAATTTTTGTTTTTTGATTATTAGTTTGTTTTTTAGCCAAAATTATTGCTAAATTGACAATAGGCCTGACTTTTGAAAGTCCGCCACCTAAAACAATTATCTGAGGATCAAGGATTCTTATTATATTAATAAGTCCGTAAGCCAAAGATTCAGACATTATATTAAAGGTTTTTATCGCAGCTCTGTCTTTTTGATAAAATTTTTGTTCAACATAAATTGGCTCTTCTTTTTTGCCGGTCAAATTTTGGTAAATTTTTGACATTGCCGTTCCCGAAGCATAGGCTTCTAAATGGCCTTTCTGGCCGCAGCTGCAAAAAAGCCCGTTTTCTTTTATAATGCTATGGCCGATTTCTCCGGCTAGGCCGTTTTTTCCGTGGTAAATTTTTTTGTTTATTACTATCCCGCCACCAACCCCGGTTCCCAAAGTCAGGCCGACTATCGGATTGCAGTTTTTCCCCTGTCCGTATATTGATTCGCCCAAAGCAAAGCAATTGGCATCATTTTCCAGCAAAACAGGTTTTTTGAATTTTTGGCTTATTATTTTTTTTATTTTTATATTTTTAAAATCTTTTCCAAAATTCGGACTGGATATTAAAATCCCGTTTTTTTGGTCGATTTGTCCGGCAATTCCAATTCCAATTCCTTTTATTTTTTGGGAATAAACCGAATCAATCGACGAACAGATGTTTTTTATAAC
>CAZHUO010000031.1:0-13559 GCA_964535715.1 uncultured Gammaproteobacteria bacterium
AAACGCCCGCCCAAATCTTAACAAAGTGTTGCCAAGGTATTGGATAGAAAACGTTTGTAAAAAATATCTAAATTTAGTCATTATATACCTTCGAGTTTTCACGTCTAAACCTGTTACCTAAAATCTATAACCTATAACCTAATAACTATCTACTAAAATAAAATATGCCTAATAAAAGAAAACTAAAAATCGGCGTAGTCTTTGGCGGTCGTTCAGGCGAACATGAGGTATCAATTGTATCCGCTCAGTCGGTTATTGCTGCATTAGATAAGAAGAAATATCAAATTATTCCAATTGGTGTCACTAAAAATGGTAATTGGATTATTAAAGATCCCATCAATTCATTAAAATCAGGTCAAGTTAAAGAAAAAGGAACAAAATTAATACCGGAGAAGATTCTGAATCGCTGTGATGTAATTTTTCCGCTTATTCATGGATCGTACGGGGAAGACGGAACATTGCAGGGAATGCTGGAAATGGCAAATATTGCTTATGTTGGCGGTGGAGTTTTGGCTTCAGCGGTTTGTATGGATAAAGTAATTCAAAAGCAATTAACCGACCAAGCTGGCTTGCCTAGTGTAAAGTACGATTGGTTTATGAATTCCGAATGGCAGAAAAAACGCCAAACCATTCTCATTCGCCTGAGTAGGGGATTAAAGTATCCGTTGTTTGTTAAACCGGCAAATTTAGGTTCAAGTGTCGGCATCAGCAAATGCCATAATAAAAAAAAATTGATTTCAGGAATAAACGAAGCGGCAAAATATGATAAAAAAATAATTGTTGAGCAGGGGATAGAAGATATTTATGAAATTGAAGTGGCGGTTTTGGGCAATGACAGTCCCAAAGCGTCAGTCCCGGGAGAGATAATTGCTTCAAATGAATTTTATGATTACGATGCAAAATATGTCGATGGCAAGTCCCAGGCGATAATTCCGGCTAAGCTTCCCAAAAATGTAATTAGGCAGATTCAAGATATTGCTATTAAGGCATTTATAGTTCTTAATCTGTCAGGAATGGCCCGCATTGATTTTTTAGTAAAGAAGTCAAACTATAAAATTTATTTAAATGAAGTAAATACCGTTCCCGGTTTTACCGCAATTTCAATGTATCCAAAGCTTTGGAAGGCATCAAGACTGTCTTATCCGAAATTGCTTGATAAATTAATTGAATTTGCACAGAGATGCCACAAAGAAAAAAATAGTTTATCTACATCATACCAGCCAAAGCAGGATTGGTATAAATAGATTGTAGAAGTTTGACTAAAAGCTAAAAGCTAAAATTGTGAGGTACCGCAAACGTGATTATCAAAGAAAAAGCTTTAAAAATCCTTTTTTTCCAAAAAAAGGTACTGCAAAGAAAAAGATAAAAATTTTTTTCTTTATTGTTTTTTTTGTGTTTTTTGCTTTTAGTCTTTATTATTTGAATATTACGGATTTTTTAAAAATTAAAAATATTGAAATATCGGGCAATGAGAAAATTTCAAGCAAGCAGATTAGATACGCGGTAGAAAACCAAATGACACAGCACAGATGGCTTATATTTAAGCAACACAATGTTTTATTTTTCAATAAGTCAAGACTGAAAAAGGAATTGGAAAATAATTATGCATTAGAAAAAATTAGAATTGAAAAAAGCTTGTTTTCAGGCATTAAGGTGGAAGTAAAAGAAAAGACTTTTTCTGCAATAATGTCATGCCTTAACAGCTATTATTATCTGGATTACAGCGGAATTGCGGTAAAAAAAATTGATTTTAGCGATGTAGTCATACAACAACAGGAAAATAATACCGAAGTCATTAGGCCACAAATAAATCTTGGCGAATATCCTTTGATATATAACCAAAATAATGAAGAGATTAAAATTGGCGAGGCGGCAACATCAAATAAAATAATAGAGCTTATTTTAAATCTTAATGAGGAGTTTGAAAATGCGGATTTTAGCATTTCACATTACGAAATTGCCAATAGCTATGCTAAAGATATCACTTTAGTGACAAAAGAGGGTTTTAAAGTGAATTTTAGCACTGAAAAACAGGCTAGTGATCAGGCAGAGCTTTTATCATATATTTTGGATCAGAAGGTTGAAAACAGGGATAAACTGCAATATATTGATTTGCGTTTTGAAGAAAAAATTTTTTATAAGTAGTTTAAAATAATATTTATGCGTCGTAAAATATATAGGGCAGGGAAGTGGCAGTGTGAAAGTAGGGAAATGATTTAATTGAAATTTAAACTAGCTTATAATAATTAAAGTATTCATCGGCATTAAAAAATACAATTTTTTAATGTTTTTTTGATACCCATAACCCTTCAATGTCTAAAATTTTTTTTCATTTATTTTTTATTTTGGTACTTTGATACCTAAAATGATTTTTTTGGTAAAAATAATTATTAAATAAAACGGCATTAATGTCTCGTAATGTCCGAAATTAAATATTTAGGCCTTAAATCTATTGTTTTAAGAGGTATAATAGATCAAAAGCTTAGTTTGTACTTTAATAAACTTGTTTAATGGATTAGTTTAAAGGCGTATTTACTATAACGGAATGCATTGATGTTATTATATTACTATGTGTCGTATAAGATATATTGTGCGACTCTTAATTATCTTTAAAACTTACATTTTATAGCTATTTATAGTTGTTCCCTTTTTTTCTCGCATCAAAATAGTAATACTATTTATTTATTTACGTCTTATTATTTGCCATCTATCAATTAAAATTTATTTTCTATTGACAAAAATATTTTTTTAACTTATAATTTAGTGTCAATTGTTCATTATAAGCTTAATAAATCGCCCTTCCCTACTTTTCGGCTTATACCGGAAACTATGGGAGGGCGATTGCATAAATAATTTGCATAAACAGGCTTAGTCGACCTGCTTAAGTGCCACTCCTTCTAAATATTAGCCTTGACGGTTATGTATCATGCTTTGAGGTCAGGAGTGACACTGGTGGTCGGTTTAGCCGTACTGCAAATGTTTCTCCCTGATTTGAGTGGCAAGTTGGTTGAGTTAATCACCTCGGTGATTGATGTTATGCTTTTGGCTTTAAGCCAAGCGACAACCACTTTGCCCTCATAGAATTTAAAAAAAGGCTTTTGGATTTTTCCGAGGCCTTTTTTTATAATTGTTAATTGCGTTGCTATTTATTTTTTTCAATTTTTTTATATAAAAAGTAAGAATAAATCATCGGAATTAGGCTAACGGAAATTGTTCCAATCAGAAATAAGACCCAAAAGTAGGTAGCAGGCAAAAATGTGCCAAAAATTAAAAATGTCCCAAGTAGCATAAACAATTTACCGCCTAGGCGATGGGTTTTATTCCAAACCTGCTCATTAGATAATGTCCATGGCGTACGTATGCCCATAAACCAATTGGTTTTTATTTTTCCCATATAGTTTCCCAGTACAACAAATAAAACGCCAATGACCGTCGGAACAAAGACAGATACCGGTAAATCATACCCTAAACCGGCTAAACCGACATAAAAATAAATAATTGTCATTACTGAAATCATAAGGCCTTTAAAAATATGATAAATTTTGGTAAATTCGGCATAGCGATCCTTTTTTGGGTCAAGATAAGGAAAAATTAAAAATAAAAGGTACATTAATAAATTTAAAAGAGGAAAGAAAAAAGCGGCAAAGGCTTTATTTGACCAGCCATCAACTTCTCCCTTGTAATTCCAATGGGTGGCAACTTTATCGGGAAAGTTTGCATAAAAATAAAAACTGGCGATTATACTCAGAACAATAAAAATTATCGGAATAATTTCGGTTTTAATCGTTGATTTGATTGGATTCTTCATATTATTTATTATTTTTTTTATTAAAAAAGCTATATAAATCATTGGCTATTTCTTCAAAAACGCTTAAATTCAGAGAATATATTATTTGTTGTCCTCTTCTTTGTGTTGAAACCAGGCCGGCATTTTTTAGAATTGTTAAATGGTGAGAAAGTGATGGTAAAGTAATATCAAAATTCACGGCAATCTTATTTACCGAAAGATCATTTTTTTTTAGTAATTCAAGTATTTTTCTCCTTGTTGGATCTGCTAAAGCGGAAAATGTATTATTCAGGCTCATATTTTTTAAATCCATTTATTTTTAGATATTTAGGCAACTATCTAAATATTATATCAAAAAAATATATAAGTCAAAATGACTTGTCCACAAATAAAAAAATCATTAAATAGAAGGCAAATATTCCAAGGGATTTACCGGAATACCATTAAGCCTGACCTCAAAGTGAAGATGAGGCCCAGTACTTAAATTGCCGGCACCCTTGGTACCCGGTGCTCCCCCGCTTAAGCCTATTGCTTGGCCTTTGTTTACAAATTCATCTTCTGAAACATAAACTGCCGAAGTATGGCCATAAACAGTTGCTAGTCCGTCATTATGTATCAGCATTATGTATGCATAGCTTTTATCGCCATTGAATTTAACTTTTGCAACATAACCTGATTCAGCCGCTTTTATTGTCGTCCCCTGCGCCGCTCTGACGTCAATTGCCGGATGCTCAAATATATGGCGAAAAGGATAATCCGGATCGTGAAAATAGGCGGTAATTCCCCTATCGGGACTTACCGGCCACGAAATTCTGGCCGGACCAAATTCATTGAATCTATCTTTTGTTTCCCTCTCCTCAAGCTTAGTGCGGATTGTCTTTTCCAGGCTGGTAATTTCCGAGTTTATTTGCTGTTGTTCAATTTGAAGCTGGTAAAGGTAATTTTGGTATTGTCTTTCAGTAAGACGTGTCTGTACAAGCAGTATTTCCTTGCCGGAATTTTTTTCATCTAAATCCATTTTTTGGAGTTGCAGCTGGTTTTTCAGTTCTTCTTCCTGCTTTATTTTTTCTTCTAGGCTATTTTTTTGGGCTTGCAGCTCATTTTTTGCGATTTTAAACTTTTCCAATGAATCTTTTAAATCGCTATGGATTTTTTCGGTATATTTCAGCTGGTCAAAAAAATCTGAGAAAGACTCATTTGTCAAAATAATTTCCAAATAGCTGACCTTATCGTTTTTGTTTATCAGCCTGACATAAGTTCCGAGCTTTTCCATATTATCTGAAATCTTTTTTTCAATATTTTCAATTTCTACGTTAAGGCTTTGTATTTCCAGATTTGCCTGTTCGATTTTTTTTTCGGTTGCCTGCATGTCCAAATTTATTTTTTCAATCTGATTTTCCAAAATTGCAATTTGATTTTTTAGGCTTTTTGCCTCGCCCTGCATTGATTTTATTTTTGAATTATATGAATCTATCTGTTTTTGCAGGTCTTCAATTTCTTTTTTCCTATCAGATATTCGGCTATTTAGATCGATAATTTCGTCAGAAGCAAAAATAGGCAGCGTAAAAAAAACAGCCATAATAAAACTCATTATCAGGGCTAATCCTAATATTTTTGCAAATTTTATTTTTGTTTTTTTATTTTTGTCCATTAGTTTTATTATACCACAAAAAACCGAATATTAAATTTACCTTATAATCTAATTGATATTTTTTTTCAGCAATTCAGCAGCTTTTACGATTCTTTTCAGGCTTTTTTCTTTGCCAAGAATATCCGCAACTTCAAACGGAGGTGGTGATTTTTCCATGCCGGTTAGGGCTACTCGCATCGGCCAAAGAACTTCCCCGTTGTTCAAATCATTTTTTACGATAAATTCGCTTATTTTTTCTTTAATAATTTCTGTTTTCCACTCGCTAGTTTTGTAATTTTTTATTTCTTCATAAAGCAACTCTAAACATTTTAAAGTGTTTTTGGCGCTTGATTTTTTCCAAATTAAAATTTTCGGATCATAATAAAAATCATCATTAAAGAAAAATCGAATATTTTCCCCGATTTCGCTTAACTTATTGATTCTTTCTTGCTCTAAAATATATATTTTTTCCAAACTTATCCCCTCTTGAATTTTCGAGACGTTATTTTTTAAAAAAGGTTCAGCCAATTTTTGGAATTCTTTCAAACTTAGTTTTTTTATATATTCCGAATTAAGCCAGTCAAGCTTTTGGGTATTGAATATTGCTCCGCTTTTGTGAACTTTATCTAATGAAAATTCTTTTATCATCTCATCTAGCGTAAATATTTCTTTTTCATCTCCTGGATTCCAGCCTAAAAGAAGGACAAAATTTAGAAGAGCCTCTTTTAAATAACCTTTCTTTAAATAATCTTCAACAGCAACATCTCCCTGGCGTTTGGAAAGTTTGGAGCGGTCAGGATTTAACAGTAGCGGCAGATGAGCAAATTTGGGAATTTCCCAGCCGAATGCATCATAAAGCATTTTATGTTTTGGCGCTGATGGAAGCCATTCTTCGCCGCGAATAACGTGGGTAATTCCCATTTCATGATCGTCGACTATCGAAGCCAGGTGATAGGTAGGATATCCGTCGGATTTAATGATAATTGGGTCATCTAATGTTTTATTATCAAAACTTACTTTGCCGCGGATTAAATCATTTAATTCCGTAATGCCGGTGTTTGAAACTTTAAATCTGATTACGTATTTTCCATTTTCTTTATTTTTTTTAATTTCATTTTCGGTCAAATTTAAACAATGGCGGTCATATATTTGCGGCAGATTTGTTTGCTGATTAATTTTTCTTAAGTCTTCAAGCCTGTCTTTCGAACAAAAACAGTAGTACGCCTTTTTTTCAGCTACCAATTGTTCGGCAAATTTATTGTATATATCAAGCCTTTTTGACTGAATCATTACTTCTTTATTATTCCAGTCAATATCAAATTCTTTAAGAATTTTTTTTAAATTTTCTTCGGCTCCTTCAACCCTTCTCTCTTGATCCGTATCCTCAATTCTTAAATAAAATTTCCCTTTATTTTTTTTGGCAAATAAATAATTATATAAAGCAGTACGAAGACTCCCGACATGAAGATAACCGGTCGGACTTGGTGGAAAACGTGTTATAATTTTATTTGACATATTATAATTATTTGATAAAATGATATTAATTAAAATGGAGGATTTGTACCTTGCAAAAATTAATTGTCGATTTAAATAGCCGTTGGTTTATTTTAGATTGTCATAATGCTTTCAAGCATATTGAGAAAATATGTAATAACTTATCAGATAATAAGCCAATTTTAGTAAACCTGCAAACTTTTTTGCTTTTTTTGTATCATTTTGAAAATCAAAAAAAAGAAATTGAAGTAAAAATTACTAAAATAGATTCAGTTTTAGGTCAAGGACCTTATCTTTTTCAGGAATTTGATTGGCATGCTAAATTGGGAAAATTATATCAGTTGATGATTATTGCAAGTCTTAAAAGCATTAAGTCTTATCCTGGAATAGATAATCATTGTGAAATTCTTAGAAAAACCGGCCTATTAATTTAATTTTCGGTTTCGCTTTCATTTTTAGCGAAACTTTTTTTTATTTTGTAAATAATCACAAGTATGGGAAATAAAATGGTCGCATTAATAATTCGTTTAAATCTATGTGGTTCCAAAATAAGCCTGAATAACCATTCAAGGCCAATATTTCTTATAAATTTAGGCGGTCTTTTTATTTTTCCTGAAATATAATCGAATGCTCCGCCGACGCCGATTGCCAGTTTAACTGAAGTCATTTTATCGAGATGATAAAAAATCCAGCTTTCTTGCTTTATCTGGCCAAGCGCTACAAAAAGAATTTCCGGCTTTGTTTCATTTATTCTGTTTATTAAGTCCCAGTCATTTTGTTTCGGATCAATAATCAATCCGCCGCTTTCCGCTCCGACAATATTCAAATTCGGGTATTCATTTTTAAGATTTAATGATGCACCGGCCGCAATCATCTCGCCTGCTCCCAAAAAATAAACCGAATAATTATTTTGTTCAGCCAATTCGCATATTGCCCAAACCAAATCTACCCCTGTTACCCGTTGCAATCTTTGACCTAAAAATTTAGCCGCCTTAATCAGGCCGATGCCGTCAGCGCAGGCGATGTCGGCATAATTTAAAATTTTTTTAAAATCTTCATCTTTATTTGAAGCCACTAAAAATTCGGGATTTGGCGTAACAATAAAATGCTGGTTTTGTGAATTTAAAAATAGCTTTATTTTTTCTAAAACTTCTTGCAAGGATAAGTTATCGATTTTGACGCCTAAAATTTCTACTTTGTTCATTTATAAGAATTAAGAATCACGAATTAAGAATTAAGGTTTTTTAGCAATTTTTCCTTGATTCTTAATTCTTACTTCTTAATTTTATTTTTGATTTCAGACCAGTTTCTTCGGTCGTGGCAACGGCTGGCTGAATCGAAAACGTTGAACTTCCTGCGGTCCGTCAGCTTTGTATCGGCTTTTTGACCTGTAGCGGGTCACTTTGCTTTTGTTATATTTTCGAGATGAATGGTCGCGCATATGTTCATGAAATATGAAACATAAAACTTAAAACAAGCTAAACCTTTTTTGTTATGTGTTTTATGATTTTAAAGTATAGCTTTCTAAAATTGTATATTCTGAACCGTATGGATTTAGTTGACTTTCCATTAATTCAATACTTTTGATTGGTATTTCTAGATTAGGTAATCTGACTTGTTCTGTTTTAAATTCAGTCGAATCGGTAACCCTGGCTAAAGTTAAATGAACCTGCCATGGCCGTTTGTCAATTTTAATGCCAATCTTTTGCAATTCCCAGCCTAATTCTCGCTGAAGATTTATCAGTTTATCACCAGATTTTTTTTGACTGCTTAGAAAAATTACCCGTGGATTTTTAAAATTTCTAAAAGCACCAATTTGTCCGGTAATTAGTTTTGTTTCGCTATATTTATTGGCAATATTATTTAATACGGATTTAACATTGTTGATTTGTTTTTCTTCAAGTTCCCCTAAAAAATGCAATGTTAAATGGATTATTTTTGATTTTACATAACGAATTTCCGGCTGCGGATTTATTTTTTTAAGCTGTACTATTAGTTCACCAATCTTTTCTTTAGTATCTTCAGGCAAATTCACCGCGATAAAAACCCTTTTTTTCATAGTTCAATTATAGCAGATTTTAAGATTTTAGCCAAAAAAATCTTATCTGCCTGCAGTTTAGTGCAATCACTCTTGAAATTTACTGTCTCAAATGAAAGCTGGATAAATTCATTTTGATGCTTAAATCAATTATCAAACAATAAATATTAAAAATAAGAGACTTTTGCTAATTAAATAATCAGAAATTTTATGCTATAATAATTAAATGAAAGAAGCATTATTCTACCAAAAATTAGACGGTAAAATGGTTAAATGCCAGCTTTGTAATCATTTTTGTAAAATAAAAAAAGACCAAAGAGGAATTTGCGGAGTTCGGGAAAACAAAAATGGCAAGCTTTATACCTTGGTTTATGGTAAAATAATAGCTATTCACGTCGATCCGATTGAAAAAAAACCGCTTTACCATTATCTTGCCGAAACAAAAACTTTTTCAATTGCTACTGTCGGTTGCAATTTTCGCTGCGCAAATTGTCAAAATGCCGATATATCGCAAGCCAGCAAAGAGGGCTATTTTTTTGAAAAAAAGGAGATGCCAGGCCAGGTTCTAAAACCGCAACAAATTATTGATTTGGCAAAAAGAGCTAATTGCCCGAGCATTTCATATACCTATACCGAGCCGACGGTTTTTTTTGAATTTGCTTTTGACTGCATGAAACTGGCTAAAGAAAAAAATCTGAAAAATATCTGGGTTTCAAACGGCTATACCAGCCGAAAAGCTTTAGTGGCGGCTAAGCCTTATCTTGATGCGGTGAATATCGATTTGAAATTTTTTAATGACTCAACTTATAAAAGAGTTTGCGGCGCAAATCTTGATCCGATACTTGATAATTTGGTTTGGTATAAAAAAAGCGGAATTCATCTTGAAATAACAACATTAATTATTCCGACATTAAATGATAGCAATAAAGAATTATCGGATATCGCCAAATTTATTAAAAATAAGCTTGGTTCTGATACCGCTTGGCACGTTTCGGCGTTTTGGCCGACATATAAATTAAATGACTTGCCCCCTACCCAGAAAGAAACGGTTATGATGGCCAAAGAGATTGGACATAAATTAGGTTTAATAAATGTTTATACTGGAAATATTTAGTATGCTAAAAAACAAAAAATCAAGAAAACAAGGAAGCAAGAAGTTAAAGGCAGTTGTTTTATTTTTTTATTTTTTTATTTTTTTCTTAAATTGCCTGCCCTGTCCAGTTTCGGCTGAATATTATTTTAATCCGCATTTTATTATAAGTGATGAAGAGGCGACCGATTACCTTTCTATGTCTTCGCAGGATATCGAAGGATTTTTGAGGGGCAAAAATAGCGGTTTGGCTAATTTAGTGACAACTGACTACAATGGGATCAGCAAAAAGGTTTCAGAAATAATTTGGCAGGCGGCAATGGAAAGCAAAATCAGCCCGAAACTTATTCTTGTGACTTTGCAGAAAGAGCAGAGTTTGGTTGAAAATCCTTTTCCAACTAAAACGCAGCTTGACCGGGCAATGGGCTACCGCTGTCCAGACAGCGGATCCTGTCATCCCAATACTTTAGATTTCGGCAAGCAGGTTGACGGCGCCGCCTGGCAGTTTCGCCAATATTTTGACTATCCAAATAATTGGAATTTCAGACTAAACGAAACTTATCTTATTGACGGCTGGTTTGTAACGCCGATGAATCAGGCAACCGCCGGACTTTACAATTATACTCCGCATTATTCCGGAAATAATCGTTTTTGGCAGCTTTGGCAGAAATATTGGGGTCGGGATTATCCAGACGGCTCTTTACTTAAATCCTATGACAGTCCGGCAGTCTGGCTGATTCAATATGGCTCAAGGCGTCTGATAACATCCTGGGGAGTCCTGGTTTCCAGGTTTGACCCAAAAAAAATAATCAGTGTTTCCAGAAGCGATTTGGAAAAATATGGAATATCCACAGCAATAAAATTCTATAATTATTCATTATTAGGCTTGCCTGATGGCAGAATATTCCTTTTAGTCGACGATGAGTTAAGACATATCGTCTCAATGGAAGTATTTCGAGTGATCGGCTTTAATCCGGACGAGGTTGTTTCTATTAAGGAAACTGACTTGGAAGGCTATAAGTTTGGTAAAGACATAACCGTTGATTCAATTTATCCGACCGGCGCTTTGTTGCAGAATAACCAGACTGGCGGCGTATATTTTGTTCAAGACGGCATAAAATATCCAATATATTCGGCGGAAATAATGAACGCGAATTTTAATAATAGGTCATTATTTAAAGTAAGCCCGATCGAAATCGAGAAATACCAAATCGGCGATCCGGTTAAATTCAGAGATGGAGAAATTGTAAAGGCTGATAATGATTTAAAAGTTTATGTCATTTCCGGCGGTATGAGACGTTGGGTGAAGACCGCCGAAGGGTTTGCCAAATTTGGCTATAAGTGGGATAATTTAATTACTACCAGCGCCAAAGCGATTGAAATTCATCCTCTTGGCCAAGACATCGAGTAATTATAATATTTTTTATATTAAAATATGCCAATAGTTTTTTCAGCAATTACGCCTCATCCCCCGGTTTTAATACCAGATATAGGTAAGGATAATCTAAAAAAGATAAAAAAGACCGAGGAATCGATGAAAAAATTAGAACAGGAGCTGTATGCAGCAAAGCCTGACACAATTGTGATTATTTCTCCGCACGGCCAAATTTTAAATGATGCTTTTAATATTAATTTGAGTTCCGATTATATTGCCGATTTTAAAGATTTTGGAAATTTCAGCTTAGAGCTAAAATTTAAAAGCGATTATATGTCGATTCAACAGATTCGGGCTGCTGATGAGACCAAAAAAAATGTTGCCATAACATTGACCAGCAGCTCTAAACTTGACCATGGTTTTTCCATTCCGCTCTATTACTTAACCCAGCATTTGAAAAATGTTCCCATAATCCCAATTACATATTCTGTTCTTGATTATCAAAAGCATTTTGAATTTGGCAAATTTTTACATCGCCAGCTTTCAAAGATTAATAAAAGGTTTGCCGTGATTGCATCAGGCGACTTATCTCATAGGCTGACAAATGATGCTCCGGCCGGTTATTCGGAAAAAGGCAAAAAATTTGACAGCCAGCTAGTGAAATTAATAAAAAATAAAGATATTCAAGGGATTTTGAATATCGATCAGGATTTTTGTTTGCAGGCCGGAGAGTGCGGCTTGCGTTCGATTATTGTATTGTTTGGTATTATTGAATCGTTGAATTTTATGCCAGATGTTTTTTCATACGAGGGGCCTTTTGGTGTCGGTTATTTGGTTTGCAATTTCAAGCTGGTTTAGAAAAAATAATAAGACTATAATTTTAAGCTTTTTGGCTTATTTTTTATTGGCTAATTTGAAAAAATATTTCCATTTTTCGCCGGTTTGACACAGCTCTTTGGTTTCATTTAGGCATTTTTCAACAAATGCTTTAGGATTTTCCTTGCATATTTTAAAAATTGAGTTTTTTTTATCTGCGGGAATATTGAGTTCATCAATTATTTTTAAAGCAAATTCCTGCCACTGATATGCCGGCGGCTTTATTTTTTTTTTACTTTTTATTATCTCATTAAAATTCTGAAAGCCATTGTTGTTATAAATCATATAGTTTTTTTTATATTTTCTTAATTTTAACTCATTAATTTTAAAAAAGCAAAGAAAAAACCCATTGCTAGTGGGTTATTTTTTTGTTGGACTGCTAAAACAGCAGTCTGTGTAATTCTCAAAATCATCAAAAATAGCAAATGAAAGGCAAATTATTGCGATAATAAATACTAATACAAGTAGGACAGGTAAACTGAAAACATTTATTAAAAAATCGTATAAATCAGTTTTACTTCTGCCTATAGACATTAATATAATTGTTATAGCTAATCCAATTAAAACATAACAAGCAAAGCCAACCAAGGCAACAAGCAAGTAGATCATTTTTAATTTCTCCCAGTATTTGAGGTTTATGTTATAAAGAGCAAGCTACTTATTATACTAAAATTTATAATAAAAAATGGCAACTTAAAAATCAATTTCAAAGTTAAATATTTTTTACTAGAGGCGTAAGAATAATATTAATACCATTTATCCCCAAAAAACCCTTGACTTATATTATAAATAAGTTATAATATTTTTTTACTATTAAATATCTCCCAAAATTCTGGGGGATTTTCATTTTTTCAATTTAAATAAAGGGTATTAAACCCTTTGATGGCTCCCTTTTCACGATACGATTCATAAATTAAACCTGTGTCGTAGCGGCTTAACAAGGTCTTGCACCTATTTTACTGATCACTGTTTAGGTTAAATAATATATTTTATACTGTAGAAAAAATTAATCTTAAAAATGATTGATGAGTAAAATAGGTGCGGGACTCTCGCCCTACGTCGCCAATAAAATTAAAAATAAAAAACAATGAAACAGAAATTTGACCATCCGGTCAATGAATTGAAATTTCATCTAACTTTGCAGCTGGAAGCATACCAAAATGAAGACTGGCCAACTTATGAAGATCTTGAAAGAAAGATTTTAGAAATAGAAAAGTGTTTTAGGAACACACATTTTGCACTTTGACTAAAGCCTCATTTGGCGTTAAT
>CAZHUO010000032.1:0-12993 GCA_964535715.1 uncultured Gammaproteobacteria bacterium
ATACCTTGTAATTATATCATTCTATGTCGCATTTCTATTTAGAATATAACGATATGTAGCAATTTTTTAAATTAGAAATATTTAAGTACAAATTAAAAAAATGTTTCACGTGAAACATTTTGGGGAGCCTGACCGGATTTATGTAAATTTCGCTATTTAGTTAATCATTAATAGAAACATTTATCTGTTACCCGCCTGCAAACGCAAATGGAGACTAAGGGATTCTACGCCTTAATCGGTTTTTACTTTATAAATTAGTTATGGTTGTAGAACGATTAGTCTTTTCAAAACTTTATGTCTAAAAAAACATTACTTTTATGAATCCAAAGGTACTTGAACCCTTGACCTCCTCCCCGCCATCCAACGCCAATGGACCCTAAGGGATTTGAACCCTTGGCCTCTTCCATGCCATGGAAGCGCTCTAGCCAACTGAGCTAAGGGCCCATTGGCGTTAGTATGCGGAGTAGTTTATAAATTTTTAAAAAGGGTGGGCAGGCATGCCATTAAGCGCTCGAGCTAACTGAACTACGGGCTTCAAGATCCAAAAGTACTGGGCGTTCTATCCAACTGAGCTACGATCTATTGACGTTAGTATACGGCAGTTATAAAAAATGATTTATATGGCTTTCAATAATGCTTTGTGAGTATTATTGCTAATTTAAAATGCATTCAGCTTATTTTATAATATTTTCAAGTATATAAACAATATCCTTATTTGTCAAAAAAAAATTTTGTAAAAAAAGAGGAGGCTCAAGGTCGCCTGCAGAAGTGTGAATGTTGTTAGTTTTGCATGTTCTGCAATAGACGCTTGGGCCTCCAACCAAAAGAAGGTGGTTCTTGTATCCAAGTCAGAGACCTGGAAATCCAGAGAACCAAATATATTATATACTTTTTCATAATTTTGTCAAGAGCAGTTATCAAAAAAAATCATAACTTTATATTAAATTAATTTTACGACTCATTTTAACATCTTATTTGAGTCATTTATAAAATATACATTTATAATGCATGAAATTATATTTAAAAATAATTGATTTGATTAATAAATTTGATGTTTATAATTATAATATATAATTTAATTAATTTATTTATTAAATATTGTTTATATTTAGGTAAAAAAAAGTGTCGTAAAATCATTATAATTTATAATTAAAGCTGCATGTCAAATAACGGAAATAATTTTATTATTATTATATTACTGTAAATAAAAAATGATCATATCTATTAGATCACTTAAATTTTATAAAATATTTTGATTTACTAATTATCTTCTACTACCGGTTGCCAACTGACTGTGATTTGTGTGTAAATTGGTGGACCCGGGGAGAATCGAACTCCCGTCACCGCAATGCGAATGCGGTACTCTACCAGCTAAGCTACGGGCCCAAGGTAACAGTTTACAGTTAACATTTAGCAGTTAAATTTTAATTAGCATATTAAATATATCTCCGATATTTATATTCTGCTATCGCTAATGCCCCGTGCGGCTTGCCTTTATTTCCTCATATATCTATGGTTTCGGAGGATAAGTCCTTTCGGCATGTATAAATCGAATCATTATCCAGAGCTTAGACCCCGTCATATGCCCTCACCTGGAATCGAACCAGGATCTAAGGCTCCCGCCTATGGTCGCCACAGGCGACCTCCGGCGGGCAGGTAGGAGTCATATATTTATATTCCGCTATTGCTAATGCCCCGTGCGGTTTGCCTTTATTTCCTCATATATCTATGGTTTCGGAGGATGAGTCATTTCTGCATGTATAAATCGAATCATTATCCAGGGCTTAGACCCCGTCATATGCCCTCACCTGGAATCGAACCAGGATCTAAGGCTTAGGAGTCCCTTGTTCTATCCGTTGAACTATGAGGGCATATGACGGGGTAAAAGTATCTTGTTTGCTACCGAAGCCGAAGGTATAGGCAAATTTAATTTATTGAATCCGGATGTTCGTCTTCGACGAAATCTGGATCCCGACTGACGCGAAGTGTGACGTCGGGACTACAGGGGCATTAGCAACGGCAGAATGTTATTAATATTGTTGTGAAATAATAACTATAATTGATTATACTATATAATACTGTTAAATGCTTTTTTTGTAAATCCTTTGTCGTTTTTTTAAAAAAATGTAATTATAATTTTAATTATCAACATTTTATCTACACGTTGTCCTCTTGACCTATATTCCAATATAAAGTAAGTTAACTAAGCACATTAATGATCCGCAATCTTGTCTTACCTGTCGCCTTCGGACGATGGGTAGGCCAGGGGGGCGGATTTTGTTTAGGGATTAGGTTGCTAGGGTATAGGTATTAGGTTGATAGGTTTTAGGTATTATATAGTTTGTAGCTTATAACTTGTGGGTGGTAGGAAGTAGGTGATATAATTTTGTTATATTATTGGATTTTTATAATTAAATCAACATGGCGTAGCCTTATTATTAATTAGCTGAAAGCTATAAGCTGAAATATGCTAACTATTCCCGAACAATTTAATGAAACCGCTGAGCGATTTCCAAAACGCCCGGCTTTGAAATTCAAATATCATGGCACCTATATCAGTGTTTCTTTTTTAGAATTGAAAAAAAGAGTGAATATAATGGCAAAAGGACTTTTGGAACTTGGCATAAATTTAGGCGACAGAGTGGCAATTCTTTCAGAAAATCGAACAGAATGGGTCAGGACTGATTTGGCAGTTTTAACTATCGGGGCAATAAGCGTTCCCGTACATACAACATTGTCACCTAATATTATCACTTATGTTTTGAACGATTCCGGTGCAAAAGCGGTTTTGGTTTCCCATCAGGATCAGCTTAATAAGCTGATGCTTATTATTAAAGATTTATTATATCTTGAAACCATAATATATATTAATCTGGACAATACCGAAAACATTAATTTGCAGAAAAAATTAATCAGTTTACATGATTTGATGGATATCGGAAAAAATTCGAGTAAAGAATTGACGATTGGTCCAAAGCTTGATGATGTAGCAAGTATTATCTATACCTCCGGTACAACCGCGATGCCAAAAGGCGTAATGCTTACTCATCGCAATTTTATTTTTAATGCCGAAGCCTCGCTTGCTGCTGTGGCAGTCAGCGAAAAAGATACTTTTCTTTCATTTCTGCCGCTTTCACATGTGCTTGAGCGGACAGTCGGCTATTATGCACCTCTTATCTGCCGCGGCTGCTGCATTGCTTTTGCTGAAAGCATTAAAACCCTTAAGCAGAATTTAAAAGAAGTAAAGCCGACAGTTCTAGTTTCAGTACCGCGGATTTTTGAAAAGATTTATGACGGAATTTGGGATAGGGTGAAATTAAAAGGCGGTTTAAACTATAAAATTTTTCTTTGGGCAATGAAGCAAAAGCCTAAAACCATTTCTTTTAAACTGGCTGACTTTTTGGTGTTTAAAAAAATCAGAGCAAGCCTTGGGGGAAATTTTCGCTTTACAATTTCCGGCGGAGCGACATTAAATCCCAAGCTGGCAAAATTTTTTTCACATATCGGAATTACTATTCTTGAAGGCTATGGCTTGACTGAAACTTCGCCGGTTGTATCAACTAACCGCCTGCAAAATATTAAATTTGGAACAGTCGGCCAGGTTTTAGACGGAGTCAGGCTGAAAATTGCACCTGACAAGGAAATTTTGGTTTCTGGTCCGAATATCATGAAAGGCTATTATAAAAACGAAGCATTGACTAATGAAGTCATTGACAAGGACGGCTGGTTTCATACCGGTGATTTAGGATTTCTAAGCAAAGACGGCTTTTTGGTAATCATCGGCCGAAAAAAAGAAATGATTTCTCTTTCCAATGGAAAAATCGCTTGGCCTGAACAAATGGAGCTGGTAATCAATTATGACCGCTTTATCAGCCAGTCATTTATTTATGGAAATAACAAAAGTTATATTTCGGCCTTGATTATTCCTGACTGGGATGAAGTCATCCGGAATTTGCAAGAATTCGGAATAACCAGCAAAGAGCCGGATAAATTGGTAAATGATTCAAAACTGGCGGAAATTTTCAGCAAAAGGATAGAAAAAATAAACAGCCATTTTGCCGATTGGGAAAAAATAAGAAAGTTTACTTTAATTACTCGGGAATTCTCAGCGGAAAAAGACGAAGTTACTCCGACTTTAAAACTTCGGCGGCAGATTATTGAAAGCCATTTTAAAAAAGAGCTGGAGAGGATGTATTTGTAGTTTAGTGGTTAGTAAATAGGTATTAGGTTTTGAGACATCTATAAATTCAGCAGAAAGGTTTTATGCGTTAGACAGGGTTTTGGAATGCGATATGTTGTTGACAGAAGCCTTTCCGCGAGTTGGAACAGAAATAGAAGAACCTGATCTAGTATTAGAGAGCAGACATTATTTTGTTGATCTAGCCTACGAGCCATTTAAGCATCTGCCCTAAATGTTTGTAAGAACTCCGGCTAAACATTTCTATTGTGCCAAGCGCCAGTATTTTATTTTGCAGTTTAATTTTATCCGGCGCTGTCTTTGGTGCTGGCTTAGATCTTATCTGTAAACTCGCTAAAAGAAAAGCGAGGTTTTTTATTGTCGAGCAATTATCTTATTATAAAAAAAGCTCGCCGATAAAAGCGAGTTTTTGAAAAAGATCATTTTTAAAGCAAATAATCCCAATAGTCGGCCTGCTTATTTTTGTACCAGATTTCAAGTCCCGAAGTACCGGAATTTTTAATCAGATAATTAGGTGCATCTATATTCAGATCAGAAAGGAAGTATTGGGTGTAGACAACTTTCATGGATCTGGAAACATCATTAATGAGGGTATCCAGATTTTCAAAAACCGGATAAGTGGTTTTTTCTAAGCTGATATAGCCGAAAAGCCCGTTTAATTTATAGACATAAACTGCATGTCTTGAGGTTTTTGTTATATCAAATAAAAAAGTCCGCGGTGAAGTCCTTAAAAATAAAATTGCCGGTTGGAATCCATTATCAGAAAGCAATGAGGCGGCAATAACAGCAACACCATAGCAATCAATTGACTTTTTCCCATTATGGATATCCTTCATGCTGGGAATAATATTGTTGTACCTGACGCCATTTCTTGCCATATAGGCGGTGATCGCAGTAGCCGCCTCAAAAGGGCTCTTTACAAGTTTGATTATCTCATCAGGATTTTCTTTGCATATAGCCTCTATGTATAGTTTCTTTCTTTCATTTATTTCTCTTCTGATCATTTCATTTGCTGGCTGTTTTTTTGCATCAAAGCAGTAACCGATGGTTTCTTTAAGATCTTTTTCCTGCAAAGAAAAAACCTTGGGCTTGAATGAATCAAAGGCAAAAACGGAAATAATCATGAATAAAAAAACAAAAACGAAAGCTTTCAAAACAAAATCTTTTTGCCGTGTCAATAAATAAACGGGCCAAGTTAAAGGAAATGTTAGCTTGTCAAAAAAAGAAAGATTTTGTTTGGCAAGATTTTTTTTGGCAAAAACCCATACCAGTATGCTTAAAAGCAAGTAAAAAAACAAAGTGACAAAAGCGGCAATTATTGGTATTCCTTTGATTATCAACATTGAAATTCCCTTTCTTTGCGTTTAGTTTTAGGGTGCAGTTTTTTAGTATTTTAAATTAACATTATATCTATAATAAGTCAAAATTATATTTCAGCATAATATCGACTTTATTATTTAATTTTGATGCATTGATTATTTTAAGAGTTTGAGAAATTATATTCATAATTTAGTTGACAGAAAAACATGAATAAAGTAATATATTAATAACAATTATTTATCAATCCAGCCTTTCGAGAAAGGCTAAATCAACATAGCGCCATAAAGGCGTTTTTTTGATTAAAATATGACAAAAATATTATTTGATAATGAGGTTGAGATTTTTATCCAATCGCTTGAAAAACCAACAATTGCCAAAGTGCTGCGTGTTATTGATTTATTGGAGAAATTTGGACATTATCTTGGCTTGCCTCACAGTAAAAAGGTGGTCTCTGATTTATTTGAATTAAGAATCCGAGGAAAACAGGAAGTCCGTATTTTTTATACTTTTTGGAAAGGTAATGTGATTATGCTTCATGGATTTGTTAAAAAAACACAAATAATACCAAGGCGGGAAATCAATCAGGCTATTAGAAGATTAAGAAGCTTGACATAATATAACATATACGTTATACTAATTATATTATGAAATCTTATAAAAAATTAAAAAAGCAATTACTTAAAGACTACCAAGTTGGCCAAGAATACAAAAAACTTGGGTCGGAATTCGAACTGGTTCAGCTGATTATTGCTAAACGCCTAAAACAGGGACTGACTCAAACCGAACTGGCTAAAAGGCTTAATACCAAACAATCAGCCATTTCCCGTTTGGAGCGTGGAGATTATAATCCAAGCTTGGCTTTTATTAATCGTTTAGCCAAGGCATTAGATGCCAAAATACATATCACACTTTCGTAATAAATAAATTTGTATTGCCGTATGTGAGTTTTTTTACCGTTGGTTTGGTGGTATTTTTCTTATTGTTTGTCACTCTGAACTTGATTCAGAGTCTCAAAACCATTCTGGATCCTGAACCTAGTTCAGGATGACAAAGGTGGGCCGAAAAGAAAATTTTGAATTTTAAATTTTGATTCAATTTCGAATATCTTAATTTTGAAACCGGCAAGTTGACAATTTTGCGGCGATAGGGATCGCCGCCTATTTTAAAAGCCCTTGCAGAAATAAAAACAATATGCTGCATTATTTTCATACTTCAGACATGTGATTTCTCTTTTAACTTTCGCAATTCTCCATCCTAATGGTTTAATCAATTAGGCCAAAATGGTGATACTGCTTTGCAGATCAGGGGATTAAGGCCGAAAGAAACCAAAAATAAGAATCAAAGAAAGAAAAAGAAAGTCAGAACGGCTCTGAAGGCGAGTCAACCAGTTGTGTACTTTCCGAAAAAGAAAGGAAAACCCTGCGTATGATTGCAAAATGCCGCCACAACCATGGCAACCCCGCCCGCGTTTGGGCACAAATCAATCGGCAGAGCAACGGTTGCTACGAAGAATCCAGCCACCGTCGCCACGAAAACCGGAATCGGTAAGCGAAAGATGCATACCATTAAGGAAGGAGGATAATGATGATTGTATAAAGCCGGTTTTTTGGCAACCGGGACGATAGAAGGCAGTAACTGCCAGCCAAAATTGCTACCCTTTTGGGTTTTACAAGCAAGTTGAGTCAATTTTTTTGTTTTTTGCGAGTAATTTTTTCCATCCGGGAGGATCCCGTCATGTCCAGTTTGACCTTTGGTCATAGCAGAGATCAGCCGTAAAATATTACGGCAAAATTTCTATTGAGTCACTGAGTTAATGACAACTTTTACATGAAGGGAGAAAAATAAAAAAAAACGGTTTTCTGCTACCGCCAAAAAGGCAGTTTGCTCATATCGGGCAAAACCAACCTATACCTCATTGAGAATGGGATTGGCAAATTTGCCCAAACAAAATTAAATCTATATATTCTTGTTGAAAGTGTTACCACAGGCCCATCCCCGCCTGTGTTTTTTTATAATTAAATTATTACATTGCTAAATTGTTATTATTATAAAAAAAACGCCTATGAAAATCATAAGCGTGTTTTGAAAAAAATTAATTCAAGTCAAAAAGCGAAGCCCCGCCGATGATTCCGGCCTTTTGACCAAGAACCATTTGTTTGATAATTGGGTTTTCGTTAAATGAGTGTTTTTTTACCATTTTAAACATTGTTTCTTGAAAAAGCGGCCAGCCTTTGGAGATATTCCCGCCGACTAGTATGATATCCGGTGCGATTATGCCTTGAACCCAGGCAAACGCAAACCCAAGCCATTGACCGAAAATTAAATAAGTTTCAATTGCCTGCTGGTCGCCGGCCAAAGCAAAGTCCTCAATTTTTTTTGGGTCAAGGTCGTTTAAAATTGAATCAGTCAATTCGCAATAGCATTCTTTAATCCCTCCAGTTGATACGACTGTTTCAATTGTTTTTTCGCATAAGCCCCGGATCGGCAATCCAATCGGCGCTTTGGCCAGTTCCATGGCTATGAAACTTGAGCCGGTGTAAATCT
The DNA here is from genome assembly GCA_964535715.1 of uncultured Gammaproteobacteria bacterium. Classification (GTDB taxonomy): domain Bacteria; phylum Patescibacteriota; class Patescibacteriia; order Buchananbacterales; family UBA6539; genus CAZCCC01. Next base: position 8,063 of record CAZHUO010000032.1, read on the forward strand.
TGCCGTTGATGACTAATCCGTGGCCAAACCCGGTTCCAAGTGTGCAGCCATAAACAATTTTGTAGTTTTCTCCGGCTCCAGCAATGCTTTCGCCAAAAACTATCAGGTTTGCATCATTATTGATTTTGGTGGGCAATCCGGTGAGCTTTCTGAGCTCGTCGGCAAGATGGCAGCCGCGCATTGTAGGCATATTCGGGGTTTGTCCGATTATACCAGTCTCAAAATTTGCGGGTCCAGGAGCGCCGCCGCCCAAACCAACCAAATTATACTCTTTTGAATCAATGCTTTGTCTAAGCTGCTTTATAACTTCTGCAATGCTAGACAAGATAGTTTGCTGATCCCAGTTGGGGTCAATTGGAATTTTCAATAAATCGGAAATCAGATTATTGTCGGCAACTCCGCCGGCAACAAAATGACTACCGCCCAAATCAAAACCGATTGCCGCTTTTTTTCTTGAATTTTTTTTCATTTTTTCACCTCCTTTCAGATCTGTGTTGAAGCAAAAATCCTAAATACTTTCAAGCCAATCTTAAGTAAAAAGGCGGAAAAAGTCAAATTTTATTACTATCTGTGTAAAAGTCATTAATACCTCTCAACTATTGACAAATTCAAAAATACATACTATTATAATTTGTTGTCTTAAACAGTGTATTCCACTTTCAAAAAAAAGGAGAGGCAGAATGCCAAACGAACACGGACAAGTAATCGAAGAAGACTTCAAGGCTCCAATGGGTCAGTTCAGGATTATGAAGGAGCTTATGAGTGATGGTGATCTTGAAATTGTGGCAGACGTCCGTCGCCAAGCAACCGCGGAGAAAGTCATCCACTTTCTAGAAATTGAAGACGAAGAAAACGTCTTCACTCTGTATGACGACAACGGCACGCTTCTCATATAATAAAGGAGGCGGCAAACAAAAAAGAGGTGAGACTTTAAGTCGATATCCTCTTTTCTTTTTTATAAAATGATTTATTGGATAACATTAAGGCTTTTTAGAGAAAGAATAAAATGATTTTTTCTTGCTTTTTATTATGCCAATAATGCCAATAATAATTGTAATGAGTCCAAGCAGCTGGCCTTCGGGGCTATCATCAAATTCACCATACACAAATATAAATGTCCCGAATGATATTGTAAGAATGAAATATAATATTCTAATTTTATTTATATAGTTTCATTATACTCCCGACAACGGAGGGCAGGTAAAAAATCGTCCACCCTAAATAATTGATAATTTGATAAAAATATATTAATATTAATCATTATGTTCATTAAAAAATATTAAGGGCAGCAATTTGATAATAATCGTTATTAAATAGCTACCTTTAATTGTGAAGATAAAAAAATTGTAATAAAGGAAACAAAGAAAGGAGAAAAAAGATGAAAGAAACAATGCTTAAAGCACTGAAAAATCCTAGTGATTATGGCGGTGCCGACGAGGCTTTCTCAAAAATTATTTACTGGAGCACCGAGCTCGGCATTACATTGCCAGTCAGTGATCAAAAACTATTGAACCTTTTACGCCAGACTTGCGACGGCAGCGAAGAAGCCCAATTAGAACTTGGTATAATTTGTACCCAAGTTGAAGCCATATAGCCAAACACGGATGTTGCTTATAGTAATGTCCGTCTTTTTATACCAAAAAACCGCCTAAGTGGACGATTTTTTCTAAAGTTACTTGCGAAATAAATTAGAACCGAGATTTGCTTTTTGGTTTCTTATCATAAATCTTGATCATTTTAGAAGGGACATCATCTGGAATTAATATTTCAATATAAAGTTCCTCTAAATCTCTTTGAAGCTTTTCATCCTCTGATAATTTTTGATATTCATATAAAGTCATGGCATTTTCCCAAAATCTTTTAGCTCGTTTTTCTTTTAAGGCATCAGGATCATCCATGTCTGTGCCGGTAAAAATTTCTTGATTAACTACCAGCAATTTTTTGGGATCACCTTTAATCTCTAATATAACTTCACCTTCAGGATTAAAACGTGTTAAACCAAGAAACTCATCCTGATATGCAAATATGGCATCACTGCGACTGAATCCTTTTGGGGCATACTTGTCAAAAAAAAGATTTCGCTCCATCCTTTTTTGACTAATTGTTTTTTTGACGGATTCTCCCTTTTTATTCAACCCACTTTTGCCAATATTATCTATATCTTCCTCTTCTGCATGATGAAAAACACTGACAAAATCTTTTGGAGCATCAATAATATCTCTAAACAGAGGGTTATCTGGATGTTGCTTATGGAGTTCTTCGACCCGTTGGATTCTAGCTTTTTCTTCTTCTAAAACAGCAATTTTTTCATGTGTATTTGATTCTCCTTTCATATATTTATAGATCATTAAATATATTATATCAAATATTATACCCCGCCAAAGGCGGGCAGGCAAAAAACCGCCCTTTAGGGACAGTTTTTTGATAAGCGGGTAATGGGAGTCACCCGGCCATTCGGCCGGGCGTCAGGGGTTAATTCCCTGACGAACCCTCCTCGTCAGGTTATCCCGCAACGATGAGACGAACGAAGTGAGTCCATCTGGTTGTGAGGATCCCAAATTAAATTTATTTACTAAAAGCGGGTAAGGGGAATCCCCGCCAGAGGCGGATCCGCCTTTTATAAATTTATGGTGGCGGAGAACCCCTTTTATTTTATTCTGAAAGCGGGTAGCGGGAATCCTCGCCAAAGGCCAGCCAAAGGCTGGCAAGCAAGTCCGCCTTTTGTAATATAATAAGGTGGCGGAGAAACCTCATTTATTTTATCCTAATAGCGGGTAAGGGGAGTCGAACCCCTGTCAACAGGTTGGAAACCTGTGGTAATAGCCGTTATACGATACCCGCTATTAGGATAAAATTTTTATTTTAAATTGAATTTTTATTTTCCGCCGAAGGCGAGATTGGTCGGGGTAGTCGGGCTCGAACCGACGGTCTCCTGCTCCTTTACCCCGTACTAATGCTTTATGTTCGTAATTCTTTCGGACTGGTGGGATTCGAACCCACGACCTCCTGCTCCCAAAGCAGGCGCGCTAGCCAGCTACGCTACAGTCCGAAACAATTACGAATTAATTGCGTTAATAATTATTTGGTGCGGGGCAAAAAGCAGGCGCGATAGCCAACTTCACTATACCCCGATAAATAAAATCTATAAAAATATAACCCATTAATTAAAAAAAGTCAAATTGCGCACCTGCTAATTCCTTGAATCCAACCTAAAATTTTATCAAACAGTTTTACATCATGTACCTTTAATTGAATTGTTCCATAAGGTAGTCTGTTTTTAGGTCTCCTTCCCTTGCTGGCAATGTTTTTATTAACAGTTATTTTATAAAAATTTTTTAAAGGTATTCCAGTCAGTCTATGCCAATAATTTTTAGCTTTGTGACCATCTATACCTTGATGCAAGCTGAGTTGAATTTTTATAAAGGATTTTTCTACTAAACAAACTTTATTAAAAAATATTATGATTATTTTGATAATTTCAGGATCGGAATTTGTGAATTCAAATCTATTACCCCTTTTTCCTCCTTCAGCCCAGTATAAAGCAGTCCCTAGCAATTTAAGTTCATAAGATGATAGCTTTTTTATATCATTAGCTATTTTAAGTTGATTTTTTAAATGTTCATCTTTGATTATTTTTGCCCTATTTTTATTGTAACGAGTAATATTTTCTGACCAGATTTGGCTTGATTTTCTGACTAAATTTTGTTTTAAAGAATAGGAAAATTTTTTGTCTTTAAGCCAGTAAGAAAGTGTACTTTTAGGAATATTTAATCGTCGGCTAATCTCGTTATATGATTTGCCGCCCTTTCTTAATTGAATTGCGGCAACTTTGTCATTTCTCATAATTGTACTGATGATTAATATTATCGATTATTATATCATTAGTTCAAAACAAAACAAGACTTGAGAACAAATCTTGTTTTGTTGGTGCCGGGTCCCAGAATTGAACTGGGGACGCAAGGATTTTCCGATATATCCTTAAATTTCTCTAAGGTCTGGACTATCTCTTCACCCTTTTTTAAAATGGGGTGCTGGGCGCTATATGCAAGATTATTGTTGGGACTCACTTGCTAGTCTCTACACCTTTCCCGAAAACTTTGCCCGTCGGGAGTCGGCTCGGGATTACCATAATCACTGCGTAATGATTTTAGGCTTCCCCGAATTCACCCAGTTTTTAATCCTGCATTACTGCAGGATGGACCGAAAACCAGTCCTTCGCTCTACCACTGAGCTAACCCGGCTTGTTGTTATACATTTTAGTTATTGGTTATAAGAATTTAACAACCAAAAACTGATTACTATAAACTATATTTTGACCTTAGATAATACCTGGTGGGCGCGCGAGCCCGATTGAATTCGGGAATCTCCGCCGAAGGCGGATGCGCCTATGGCGCAGGACCTCGGACCTCGTCATTATCCCGCCCTTTCCATTCATCTTCAATTATATAAAATGGTTAGAAGATAAAACGGCTTCGCCTAACTATTGTTATATAAATAACTTAGATGCACCGAAAGGGCGGGACAAGTCAGTGACGCTTATCTAAAAAACATCAGTGGGCGCGCGAGGAATCGGACCTCGGACCTCGTCATTATCAGTGACGCGCTCTAACCAACTGAGCTACGCGCCCAAATTTGAAACGCCCACTGATGTTTTTTAAACTACTTAATTTACTAAAGACGCGAGTCGAAGCGGGTAAATTTTACTATCCTAATATAACAAAAAAAGATCAGTCAGTCAATGGCCTAATCTTTTTGTTTTTATTAACTAGAATCCTTGCATTTTCATCGAGAAAAGTCACATGCATTAATCCACCTCTGAAGAAATTCAGAGTCGACTATGAAATGAAGAGAGGAATTCCTTCTCTCCATTATTTTTTCTCCCTAGAAAGGAGGTGATCCATCCACAGCTTCCGCTACGGATGCCTTGTTAC
>CAZHUO010000033.1:0-12888 GCA_964535715.1 uncultured Gammaproteobacteria bacterium
GATTAACGCCAAATGAGGCTTTAGTCAAAGTGCAAAATGTGTGTTCCTAAAACATGGCGGATTAGTAGATAATAGATAGTAGTTAGGTTAAGCTTATAAAAGCGAGTATGAGTAAATAAATAGTAAATTAAGTGGGCTTTAATTTACTATTTACTCGCTTTTATTTACTCTTACAAACTTTAATCATTTATTACAAAAAATAACTCCCCCCAAGGAGTTAACTGTTAAATGTTAATTGTTAACTGTTATTTCTTCCTTTCCCAATCCGGCAAAATATTTTCGCATTTTTCCAAACAGAGATATTTGTAGGCCTGCAAAGCGGCTTTGGCGCCTTCACCGGCGGAAATTACAATTTGCTTATATGAGCAGTCTGTCACATCCCCGCAGGCAAAAATTCCTTTTTGGCTTGTATTGGTATCTTTGTCAGTAATTATTTCCCCTTTTTTATTAAGCTCGATTAAGCCTTTAACCAATTCGGTTTTTGGCGTATAGCCAATTTCAACAAACACGCCATTTACTTCTATCTCCTTTAGTTTTTCGCGGCCGTTGTCTTTTACAATGATTGATTTTACAAATTGGTCGCCTTTTATTTCTTTTATTTCTGAACTTAAAACCATTTCCACTTTCACATCTTTACTTAATCTCTTAACCACGGTTTCTTCACCACGGAATTGATCGCGTCTGTGAATCAAATAAACTTTAGCGGCAATCTTGGCTAGATATTCAGCGGCATCTAATGCTGAATTGCCGCCTCCAATTACGGCGACAACTTTGCCCTTATAAAGTGGCCCATCACAGGTGGCACAATAAGAAACTCCGCGTCCTTTATACTTCTGCTCGCCTAAAACATTCAAATCAGTCGGCATCAAGCCGAATGCTAAAACTAAAGACCTTGAAATAAAATTTTGTTGATCGGTTTTAACCGAAAATAAATTTTCCTTTTTTTCTATTTTTAAAACTTGGCCATATCTGATTTCCGCTCCGAATTTTTGCGACTGTTCGGCAAACTTTTTCATCAGTGATAGCCCGTCCACTAAATCAACTCCCGGATAATTTTCAACATCATAGGTAATAGAAGCCTGGCCTCCCAGATCTTTAGACAAGACCAGGGTTTTTAATGCCCGACGGGAAGCATAAAGACCAGCTGTTAACCCAGCTGGTCCTCCGCCAATTATTATAATGTCGTATATTTCCTGGTTCATTACCCCAAATGTTTATTGATCTTTGCTGACAAGGTATTTTTATCCTGAACCCCCATCATTTGGTCAGCCGGTCGGCCGTCTTTAAATATCATTAAGGTTGGAATACTCATTATTTGGAATTTTGAAGCCGACTGCGGCGCTTCATCAACATTTAATTTACCGATTTTAACCGGCTTGCCCTCATAATCTTTAGCCAAATCTTCAATTATCGGCGATTGCATCTTGCATGGTCCGCACCAAGGTGCCCAAAAATCAACCAAAACCGGAATTTTTGATTTTAACACTTCTTCATTGAAATTTTGATCGTTAAAAGTTAATTCTGCCATAAGTATTTTTTGTTTTTTTAAGAGTTAGGCGCAAAAAAATAAGCACTTTGCTTAATTAATTTATTTAATATGGAATAAAATTATTATAGCTCTTATTAAAATGCTTGTCCAGATTTATGTCAAGGTTTAGATGGTTAGTGATTAGGCTCTAGGCTTTAGGCGCTAGGATTTGGGTTTTAGTTTTTAGTTAGCGCGCCATGACTTGCTCCGGAACAAAAAAAGACGGCCCATTTTACTGGCCGCCTTTTTATCTTAAAAAGATTATTCTGCTGGTGGGGTTTCTGGTTCAGTTGGCTGTTCGACTTCTGGTTCTCCAGTTGTATCTGTAGGTTGCCCTGCCGGCACTTCAGCCTGGACATTTTGCTGTTCTTTCTGCCAATCTCTGAATTGCTGCAAAGCTTCCTCCATAATCAGAACGTTTGGGATAAACAGTTTTCCATCCTTGGTAACAAAGGTAATCTCATCTCTCGGCTGGCCGTCGGCAACAATATTCAACTTTACTTCAAATAGGCCGTATTTCTCATTTACTTCTGTGACTGTCGGGGTACCGATTTGTGAACCGTAAACTTCGGAAATGAAGCTGACTAATTTAGTGCTGGCTTCTTCCTTGCTGATTGGAACAAATTCCGCATCAGAAGATTTATCTTTATTGCCAGAAAGCAAGTCTGGCTTTAAGGCAACGGCTAACGCGCCGACCAAAGCTACAGCTAAAACTATACTGACAATTAACCAGATATTTGGTTCTGATTTTGTCTCCTTCTTTTTAATCTCCATAGTTTATTTTTAATTATTAATAGGTATATTATATCAAAGCAATAAATTTTGTGCAAGTATCCGTCTATTTTTAAATTATAATTAAAAAAATGGGCAAAACTTTATTGGTCTGCCCTCTCCTTATTTGTTTTGCTACCCTATACAGCATTTGCATTTTGTTGTCAAAAAACCATTAATTTTTACCACCCTTTATCTTAATCTTTTGGCAGTTTTTGTCAACCAGTATTTATGCTATTATTTAAATATGATTAAATTTGATATTATAACAATTTTTCCCAATATTTTTGATTCTTATTTTAATGAATCTATTCTTAAGCGTGCCCAAAAAAAGAAACTAATAAAAATCAACATCCATAATTTGCGAGACTGGTCAAAGGGAAAACATAAACAGGTTGATGATAAGCCTTATGGCGGGGGGCCGGGAATGATTTTGATGGCAGAACCGATAGAAAAAGCCCTTCGGTCTTTAAATTCCAAATCTAAAATCTCAAATTCCAAACGGCGAATTATAATGCTAACGCCGGCGGGAAAAAAATTTACCCAGCGGGAAGCGGAGCGACTGGCTAAATACGATCAGCTGATTTTACTTTGCGGCCGGTATGAAGGCTTTGACGCCAGAATTGATAAGCTGGTTGATGAAAAAATTTCAATCGGTGATTATGTTTTAGCCGGCGGAGAATTGCCGGCAATGGTTGTGACAGAAGCCGTGGCCAGGCAGATTTCCGGCGTGATCGGCCACGAGCATGCCTTGGATGAAGAAACATTTTCAAAAGACTTAGACTACATAGAATATCCACAGTACACTCGGCCGGAAGTTTTAGAAATAAGAAATAAGAAATCAGAAATAAGAAAATTGAGAGTGCCGAAAGTTTTGCTTTCCGGAAATCATGCGGAAATAAAAAAGTGGCAGGTAAAAATGGCAAAACATTAATTAGTAATTTTTTTAACGACAAAAATTCTATATTAATTAATCGTGCCATCCTATATAATAAAATTTAATTTTAAATATGGTAGAAACAATGTTACCAAAAGAAGAAAGGGAAATTAACTTCCTACGAGACACTAGAGGAATGATAAAGGCTAAAAAAAATTTAAATGAAATAAATGGGGTGGTAAAAAAAAGATCGGACGAAATTGATAGGGAAATTGAAGAAGCAAAAAATATCCCGGTTGAAACTGATGATAATGAAAAATTTAGAGAAGAAATCTTGGCTATATTGATAGAAGAAAAAAATGAGTTGGAACAACAATTGGAAGCGGCTGAAGAAGATATAAAATCAGAAGAAAATTTCGAGTCAAGATTTGAAAACCATAAATTAACAAAAAAAACCGACCAAGAAAGATATAATTTCTTTAGAGAATTTGAAGATTTGGAAGATGATATGATAAATCTGGTAAAAGAACTTAAAGAAAATATTGAAAAAGGAGTCTATGATATCCTTATAAGCGACGAGATTTCGGGCAGAATACCAACACTAATAATCCGCGAAGTAATAAGACAATTGGCAAGAGAAAATAAGGACATAAAGATGCCTGATACTTTTTTTCTAAATTTTGGCAAAGGAATAATAGATGAAGAAGCTTTAAAAAAATTTATTTCTTCTCTTAACCCAATTAATAAAAAAGCATTGATTGTGACAGAATGTATGGATACGTTTAATTCAATGGCTAACGCAGTAAAGGCGTTAGAAAAAAATGATTTTTTTAATTTTGATATAGCATCAGCAAGAATAAGTGGTGCCCATAGATATGAACATGAAGATGAAATAACTAAAAAAGGTAGAAGAATATTTTGTGGTCATAATAGTGCAACAAGCTCTCCTGATTTATATTCTACAAGCCCTATTTTAAGCGGCGTTGAAAAAGAAACAAATGGTTATAAAATAATAGGGATACATCCTCAACGATTAGACAAATTAGAAAAAAAATCTGACGAAATCAACTGGCTAAGATCTAATAATAATGACAGGAAGCCGATAATTAACAGGAAATGGACGCATGAAGAGGTACAAAAAAATATTAATGCCGCCAGACAAGATGTTAAAAAATTGGCAAAAGAAATTGTTTGGGTGGTTTGGGGAAAATAATTTTAACATTCTCCATATTTTATATTGTAATTTCAAAAATAGCGGCTATGAATATTCCAACAAAAAAATTAAAGACCGGATTTAGCATGCCGGTTTTTGGTATTGGCACTTGGCAGATGGGTGGACGGTATGAACGTGATTTTTCAAACAATGATAAGGCGGATATTGATGCAATAAAATCGGCAATTAAGCTGGGCGTAATTCATATTGATACCGCTGAAGTATATGCCAACGGTTATGCCGAAACACTTGTTGGAAAAGCAATAAAAAAATATAACCGGAAAAAATTATTCATTGTTTCAAAAGTTTTTGATGATAATCTGTCATATGATGATGTTATTAAGTCTTGCAAAAAAAGCCTTAAACATTTAAAGACGGATTATTTGGATTTATATTTAGCCCATCGTTATAATCCAAAAATAGATTTACGGGAAACAATGCAAGCAATGGATGAATTGGTAAAACAGGGTTTAATCCGAAATATCGGGGTATCAAATTTTACCTGGCAGCATTTAAAAGACGCTCAGCTGTTTTCAAAAAATAAAGTCGTCTGCAATCAGGTTCATTACAATTTAATGTTCCGCGAAGCGGAAAAAACCGGGCTTTTGGATTTCTGCCAAAAAAACGATGTTTTCTTAGTCGCTTGGCGGCCGCTCGGCAAAGGCAACTTATTAAAAAAAATTCCGCCTGTTGTAAAAGAAATCTGCGACAAATATAAAAAAACTCCGGCTCAAGTCGCGATTAATTGGCTTATCTGCCAGCCATATGTTTTAACCTTAGCTAAGACAAGCAACATAGATCATTTAAAAGAAAACTTGGGAGGGATTGACTGGAAAATGAATAATAAAGATATTGAAAAACTAAGAAAAGAATTTCCCGTTCAAAAATTAGTTTCTGACACGGTACCACTAGGCTGATAATTTTGGTAAGAAAAAAATTGAAATAAATATAATAAATAATACTACCCAAAAAAATTTATGAAAAAATTATTATTCGCCGCTTTCTTGTTTCTAACGCCGGCAATTGTTTTGGCGGCAAATCTTAGTTTGGAACTTTCCGGAAGAATCCTTCTTCAGGTTCAATCAAAGGGAGAGGCTTGGTATGTAAATCCCCTTGATTTAAAACGCTACTATTTGAAAGATGGCCAAACCGCCTATGAAATTATGAGACAATTCGGCATCGGTATAAAAAATTCGGACCTGGCAAAAATTCCCGTCGGAATAAATAGCAATTTGGATAAAAATTTGGATAATGACGGCGACGGCTTAAGCAATAAAATGGAAGAAAGCCTAGGAACCGATTTAAACAAAGCCGACAGCGATAATGACGGTTATTCGGATTTTATGGAAATAAAAAATAATTATGATCCTTTATCAAAAAATAAAATAATCATCGATAATAATCTGACAAAAAATTTACGTGGGAAAATTCTGCTTCAAGTTGAATCAAAGGGCCAGGCCTGGTATGTGAATCCAGTTGACAATAGAAGATATTATCTGACTGACGGAAATGCGGCATATCAGGCAATGCGTTATTTCGGCTTGGGAATAACTACGGAGAATTTAAACAAAATTATAATCGGACAAATATCTATAAAACAGCTGCCAACTACTGTCGTGCCGCAGGAAATTTGGGATGCCTATGAAAAATATTTCGATTCCAGTGAAAATTGGCTGCCGGATAATAAGCTGGAAAAAACAGCACCGGTGCAAAGATTTGACGACAAACAGGCAATAATAGCAAATGATGCAGTACAAATATATAATAATGAAGCAGATGTTATTTGGGCGGGAAGATTATATGTTTTATTGGTTAAATATGATACCGGCTGGGAAGTAATTGCTTCTGAGTTTGATAGAACCGGATATAACATAGATTTAAACGGCGGAAAAGCAAGTGCTTTTGAACTTGCCAAGTCCACGGTAGTAGATTCAGACAATGATGGGCTACGGGATATTAACGAGAAATGCCTAGATGGAGACATTAATAAATTTTCAAACTGCAAATCGACTTTAATTAACAATATCGATACTGACAACGACGGCTGGTGGGACGGGATTGAAAGAGCCCTGGGTAATGATCCTACTGATCCCTTAAAACATCCGCAAACTTACAAAACCCAAATTGACTATACGGTTAAATTAACGCCGTCAGAAATGGAGAACGCCAGATTTCTGAAAAATCAAAGCATGAATTATGTTACTTTAAAAACTGAAGGGACGATTTTCAGGGTTAAATTGGATGATGCCGATATTCTTTTAGATTTTCATAAGGGCGTTAATAGTAATCCCAATATTGATTTTTATGTCTATACTGAAGAAGGAAATTTCTTTGAAAAAAGAGTAAAATATTCCAATCCGATAATATCCAAAAATTCGGTTGGCGATACCAGCTATGTCAAAGCAGTACCTTCTGAAGATGCATCTATATATGTTAATAATATAAATCATCGTCTAAGTGCAAATCAGATGCAAAACGCAAAATTGCTTAAAGCAGGCGATATTTTATATCAAACAACCAGCGGTGCAATTTATAAAGCTGATTCTTATTTTGAATTAAGACTGTATTCTAAAAAAACAGTTGATGAGGGTTTTTATATATATTATTTTGATGAGAATGGATTAACGGCCGGAGGAAGCGGTATTTCTTCAAACTCTACCGATCAATTTGTAGGAGATTCTGGTACTAAATATTTTCAACCTTTTACTTTTTCTTCTGGGCTAATTGATATAATTGTAGAAGATAATTATGACGACACGGTTGATGTTTCTAAATTAAATGAAGTACTTAATGAAGCCCAATCACTAGGCTCAGATGATGCCAAAGTTGTTTTAATTGAAATTTCTGATTTTCAATGTCCTTATTGCAGCAGGCATGAATCAACAATGGATCAAATCATGGAAGATTATGCCGGAAAGGTAAAAAGAGTTTGGATTAATTTTCCGTTAAGTTCAATTCATTCGAATGCTCAAAAAGCCGCTGAAGCTGCCGAATGTGCCGGCGATCAAAATAAATTTTGGGAGATGCATGACAAAATTCTTGAAAACCAGTCTGCCTTGTCTATTGATAATTTGAAATCTTATGCCAAAGGTTTAGGATTAGACACTTCTAAATTTGACAGCTGTTTGGATGAAGGCACTTATACGTTCAAGGTTCTGAATCAAGCTCAAGCCGCCCAAGCAGCCGGTGTCACCGGAACCCCGGGAACTTTTGTTAACGGCAAGCTGGTAAGAGGAGCATATCCGTATGAGACTTTTAAGGAATTAATTGACGCCGAATTGGCAAAATAAATTTTTTAGAAATAATATAAATAACTACATAAAAAACCGTTGTCTTTTGGCGGCGGTTTTTTTAGTCTTGGTTGCCTCAGCTGACGACGCTTGTCTATTCTTGTCACTCTGAACCTGCCTACCGGCAGGCAGGTTTATTTCAGAGTCTCAAAACCATTCTAGATCTTGAACCCCGCCTACAGTCGCCCGTTGAGACCTTCGGCGGGCAGGCTAGTTCAGGATGACAAAGTGGTGCTTTCTAGACCTTCCTGGATCCTGAAATAAATTCAGGATGACAAGGGCGTACTTTTTTCAGAGCTGATAAACATGCGGCGATAAGGATCGCCGTCTATTAAAAGAAGATATAAAATTCATTCCTAATGATTAAAAAAATTGACTCCTGCAACGAGGGGGGGGATATAATTAAGACAGGTTTAAATATTTATAAAATTAATTAAAAATCTATGAAAGAAACACAATCTCAAACAAAATCAAAGGTCAAGGTTTCACCAAAATTAGCTGTCGGCGTAATTTTGGTTTGTATTGGAGCTGGCTTAGGAGCAGTGGCATTTAATGCCTTGGTGCCAACAATATTAACGCCAACAAATAATACTAGCACTACGGCCCAAACTAGTTCTAATTGGGTGTTAGTTTTTAACGAAACACTTAGAAGTCAACAAGATTATGACAACTTAGTTAATGCTATTTCAAATGGTGCCGAAGTCAGAGTTAAATACGGACAAGCTTTAGTCTATGACTGTATAATGGTTACAGGTGAAAAAACAAGGACATTTGTAGAATGCTTTAAGCCAGTTCTTATTCATAATCGCGATGTGAATAAAAGACTCGAAACTTCTGGAAAATTTATTACAAAAAGTCCTAAGTATGGTAATACTTATGGCAAATCAAATGAAGAGATAATTAGTGTTACAACAGATGCTAATGGAAACATAACTGTAACTAAAGAGTTACTTACTGACAAATTTGCATCATGGTATGTAAAATATTAATTCTTCTAAAATACTCATTTTAAAAACCGTCCGCTTCTTGGGGCGGTTTTTTTATAGTCTTGGTTGCCTCAACTGACGAAGCTTGCCCATTCTTGTCATTTTGAGGCCATAGGCCGAAAATCGCGAGATTCTTCGGTCGCTTTTAGCGACCTCAGAATGACATAAAGGGGCGTGAGATAATAAAAAAAATTTTAGAGCCTCATCCTAATACTAATAGGCTAAGATCGCCATCCTGGTTGTCTTTAGATTTTGAATTTGAAATTTAACATCATAAGCACCAAATTCCAAATTGCAAATATCAAACAAATTACAAATTATAAATATTAAATTTCAAACGCTAAATTTAGACGTTTAGAAATTGATATTTGAAATTTGTTTGGATCTTGAAATTTTGGATTTGGAATTTTTTTCTGTAAGACTTGTAAACAATCCTGCGGCGATAGGGATCGCCGCCTATTAAATTGAGGGCGGTTTTTTTATTTATACCAACCATACCCATTGACAAATTTTCTATTTATTCTATATTAATGTGTTTGCCGGAATTAAACAAAAAAGGTAAATGTTTAGCATAAGTTCTTGCAAAAAAGGAGGTTAAATAAAAAGAGAAATGATTTTTTGGTATTGGTGAGTTAAAAAACGCAAAAAAGAAAGGGTAAGATGATGAAAGCAAAGTTATGTTTTTTGGTGTTAGCGGTTTTTTTTGCCAGCGGAGCTTTTGCCGCCAGCAAGCCGCCGGCCATTATAATTGAATCAGTCCCGACTTACGGCGAAGGTGATTTGGATAATCCGAATCAGCCAGTCAGCGGTTCGGTTGTCGGCGCAAGTGATGCCAAGCATGAAATTCTGGTATATATTCATGTTCCTACCGGCGAACCCGATCGGTGGTGGATAAAAGGCAATCCTTTTCGGACACCGATTCAATCAGACTTGAGTTGGTCGTGTGATATTTTTGATGAATATTCCGGCGGCGCAGACCATTTGGCCGACCAAATTTTGGCAATATTAATGCCAAAAGGAAAAAACCGGCCGCTTGATTTAAACGGCTATATTGAAAGGCCTGATCTGCTTATCAACGATGCCTTGGCATTAACTTTGATAAAAAGATCTGATGTGGCCGAATATGTAATTAATTTCTCAGCGGTTCCGGCTTATGGTACAGACATTGCTTTAATCAAAAACGTCTTGCTTAAGGGCTGGACAAGTCACACCGAACTACGAGTAGTCTGTTATATAAAAGAATTTAACGGCTGCTGGTCGATTCGGCCAAATGCATCTAACCCTTTCGGGCAAATTGAAGCAAGCGGCAAGTGGGCTATTCCGGTGATTGTATCAAATGAGGATCGTACCGCAAGCGGCCTAGCCGCATTCTTGGTTCCGTTGGGAACAACTGTGTCTGAATATTCCTGCGGCGGCTTGCCCGAAATAGAAGAGGCACTTGCCTGGACTGTTTGCCACCGCGGCAGCGAATTTCAGGAAATGTCTTCGATGTCAATTCCATTTTTTGAAGACCTTTAATCTTTTTCTTTTTAAACCCAGGCCGGTTATTTATTTAGCCGGCCTATTTTTAATTTTACAAATACCACTGATGGTAATGATGACCGCTTCGACTCGCCAAGAATAATTCCGAAGCGAAGAGGGCGAATATATGCGAATATTTAAAAGCTGATAAGAGTAAATTAATAGCGAGTAAAAAGTAACTAATTTGTCCTTACTCGCTTTTACAAGTTTTTATAAAACCTAAAGCCTAAAGCCTAAAATACATAATACTAATAGGCCAAGATCCCCATCCCGGCTATTTTGAGGTTAATTTACCCTCATAAGCACCAAATAACAAATTGCATATATCAAACAAATTACAAATAATAAATATTAAATTTCAAACGCTAAATTTAGACGTTTGGAAATTGATATTTGAAATTTGTTTGGATCTTGAAATTTTGGATTTGGAATTTGTTTCTTTAAAACTTGCAAGAAATCCTGCGGTGATAGGAATCACCGCCCATTAAAAGAAGATACGTAATTCATTTCTAATGCTTAAAAAAATTGACTCCTACAACGAGGGGGGGGGTATAATTAAGGCAGATTCAAATATTTATTAAACTAATAAAAAACTTATGAGAGACACAAAAGTCGCAGTCAAATCACGAGTTAATGTTTCGCCAAAATTAGCTGTCGGCGTAATTTTGGTATGTATTGGTGCAGGTCTGGGTGCCGTAGCATTTAATGCCTTGGTGCCGACGATGCTAACTCCAGGGTCTAATACTGTAACAATGGCAGCGGTAACCATGAATCCAGCTACCGGATGGACTTATGTTTATGGTGATACAAAAAAGGCTACTTCGGATTTTGCAAATTTGCAGGCAGCAATTGATAATGGTGCTGATGTTAAGGTGGTCTATAAGACCAACACTGCCAGTGGTCTTGAAATCCATGAAATAAATTGTGATCGGGTAAAATATGTTACTTTTGCTACTCCTTCTTCAAACTCAGCTACTTGTACTGGTTCTCAGGTTGAAACATTATATAGCGGTAGCCCGACAAAAGCATATGTTAGGGAATATATATATCATGTAATGGGATTCAATAACACAGCAAGCGGTATCCTAAAATATACGTATAGAGATAGCCCTTATCCGACACCCCCTTATAATTACACCGAGATAAGAGGTAGTCAGGACAGACCTATTAAGTGGTATGTAAGATATTAAGAAATATAAGTCTCGGTATTTTTTACTATTAAACCGTCCGCTTCTTGGGGGCGGTTTTTTTATTACTACGAAATACTAATCTTTACTTTTACTACGAATACCCGCTTCGACTCGCCAAGAGTAACCCCGAAGCGAGGCGAGCGAATTTTACGAATATACGAATAGTCAAAAGCTGATAAAAGTAAATTAGAAGCAGGTAAAAAAACCTAATGTCTAGAGCCTAAATCCTAGAGCCTAAAGTCTAGTGCCTAAAACTCAACACCCACCTGTGCATACTTTGTGGCTAACTTTAGCTAAACAGCCCCCTTGACAAGGTTTAACAAAAAATGTAAGCTTATTTTGTTAATGATTAACCTTAAAAATTTCAGCCAAAATACATTAAAAATTTGTTTTTTAAGCCTAAGGTTTGAGAAAAAACAGTGGGGTCTAATTTAACAGTTAACAGTTTACATTTAACAGTTAACTACCAAAACAGATTTGATTCCTCTGTTTTTTCTTCAGCCAATAAGTGCAAATTGAAGAAAAATAGCGAACATTAACAACTTCTCGATATTCCAAACGAATTTGGAATCCTTATATTTTCATCGAGAAAACCACAAAACAGCATTAATCCCCAATACAAATTTTAAAGGCGGCAACTGCCTTGCACATAACAGTTAACAGTTAATATTTAACAGTTAACTTCTTTGCAAAGTTGCATTTATGCAGTTGATTTTGTTCAGTTAAATTGTTAACTGTCAACTGTCAACTGTTAATTTGAGAGTTTGATCCTGGCTCAGGATGAACGCTGGCGGCGTGTCTAAGGCATGCAAGTCGAGTGGGTTTAGACCCACGGCAAACGGGTGAGTAACACATTGGTAACCTACCCCGAAGTGTGGCATAACCTGTCGAAAGACGGGATAATTCCACATGTGCTTAAGTAATTAATTTATTTAAGTAAAGATTTATCGCTTCGGGAGGGGCCTATGGCCTATCAGCTAGTTGGTAAGGTAAAAGCTTACCAAGGCTACAACGGGTAGCGGGCGTAAGAGCGTGACCCGCCTCACTGGGACTGAGACACTGCCCAGACTCCTACGGGAGGCTGCAGTCAAGAATATTCCCCAATGGACGAAAGTCTGAGGGAGCGACGCCGCGTGATCGAAGAAGCCCTTCGGGGTGTAAAGATCTTTTATTAGGGACGAATCAATGACGGTACCTAATGAATAAGGGGCTGCTAACTTCGTGCCAGCAGCAGCGGTAATACGAAGGCCCCAAGCGTTATCCGGATTTATTGGGCGTAAAGAGTCTGTAGGTGGCTTGATAAGTTTCCCGTCAAATCCAAGGGCTCAACCTTTGGACTGCGTGAAATACTATTAAGCTAGAGGACGGAAGAGGTAGATGGAATTGCCGGTGTAGCGGTAAAATGTGTTAATATCGGCAAGAACACCAAATGCGAAAGCTTTCTACTAGAACGCTCCTGACACTGAAAGACGAAAGCGTGGGTAGCGAATGGGATTAGATACCCCAGTAGTC
>CAZHUO010000034.1:0-12057 GCA_964535715.1 uncultured Gammaproteobacteria bacterium
AAACGCCCGCCCAAATCTTAACAAAGTGTTGCCAAGGTATTGGATAGAAAACGTAAAAAGTATTATGTATGAACATAAATTATTAAAAAAAAGCTAAAATTAGCTTCTTTATACCCCTCATCCGCAGAGTAGTTCGAAGACCCACTCCCTAAAGGGGAGAGGGTGAATAGTACGAAGACCCCCTCTCCTACAAAATGATGCTTTAGTTCCTCTCCCACAAGGGGAGAGGAAAACAAGGAGGAGACCCCCTCACCCACGAAGTTGTGCGAGGGCCCTCTCCCCAAAGGGGAGAGGGTGGATTAATAATTGGGAGAATGACTATCTTATAGCTTGCATTAAATAGGTTTTGGCGGCATTAATATTAACCGGACCTTGACTGACAGCGCCGGCGATATTTGGGTTTAAATTTAGATCATTAATTTCTTGTTTAATTTTGTCTGACTGATTTCTAATATCTTCATCCGAGCCGGCTTTAATTTTAATGTCGGTTTTTGCGAGGCTATCGGCCAAATAATAAATTCCGATTTCGATTTTAAGGTCTGGAAATTTTTCAATGATTTTTTGGCAGGCTTTTTGGCCTTCTTTACTTTCGGTAAATTCTAAACTAAAATCCAAATCTGTTTCTTTCGCCGCATCGCGCATTTTACTGAGTTCGTAATGAGTTTCGGCACATTCGGCAATGTAGCTGATTTGTTTTTCACTTAAGCCCGAATCGGCAAAAAGTTTTTTTAAAATTAAATTATTTCTGATAATTTCACCCGATCTTTTTTCATGATCAAAATGTTTTCGCATAACGCCAAATTCATTTTCTTTTTTCAGGCGCGGGCTGCTGAATTTTCCCAAATCATGAAGCGGCATGCTTATTCCCAAAAGTTCTGTCTTTGTCTTGCCGTCAATATCTTGATTTAATGCTTTTGAAACCTCTCCTTCTATTTCCCACTCTTTTAAATATTTTGGCACTGTTTGGTGGTAATGATCAATTGTTTTTTCAGTATGGGTGATTATTCCAAACTGATGCCATCTCGGTTCATGTTCTTTTACATCATCCGGGTTATTTCGGAAATTATCATTT
Organism: uncultured Gammaproteobacteria bacterium; assembly: GCA_964535715.1. GTDB lineage: Bacteria > Patescibacteriota > Patescibacteriia > Buchananbacterales > UBA6539 > CAZCCC01. Next base: position 1,073 of record CAZHUO010000034.1, read on the forward strand.
TCCGGTGAATCGGGAATTATTGACAAGGCAATTTCTGGCAATTGATTTAATAATCTTTTTTCAATTTCCAACGATTGCTGCCGTTCGGCGGCATTTGGCTGTATTTCACTTTGTTCCATAGTACTACTTTATTATTTTTAAATTGCCCCAGCTATCCCCGCTTTCCACTTCAACAGCAATCGGCGCGCGAAGCTTATAGACTTCTTTCATTTTTTCTTCGACAAATTTGCCGATGATTTTTTCTTCTCCTTTTGGCACTTCAAAAACCAGCTCATCATGAACCTGTAAAAGCATTTTGGTTTTTGGCGAAATTTTTGGCAAGTCAATATATATTTCAATCATTGCCAGTTTCAACAAATCGGCGGCGGTTCCTTGAATCGGATGATTGATTGCCATTCTTTCGGCAGCTGAGCGGACTTGCTGAATCGAAGAATTGATTTCCGGAATATAGCGGCGGCGGCCAAAGAAAGTTTCCACATATCCTAATTTTTTAGCCAAGTCTTTTGTATTTTCCAGATATTCAAATATTTCATTATGGATTTCGAAATATCGGTCGATAAAATCCCTGGCCATGCCATAAGTGATTCCCGTTCCTTGCGCCAGGCCATGCGGGCCTTGGCCGTAAATTATTCCGAAGTTGACCGCCTTTGCGGCGTAGCGCATTTGCTTGGTGACTTTATCCAGCGGCACTTGATTGATTTCGGCGGCCGTCCGGGTATGGATATCCTCGCCTTTTTTGAAAGATTCAATCATTTTTTTGTCATTGGCAAGCGAGGCGATTATTCTTAATTCAATTTGCGAATAGTCAGCCGAAAGGATCTGAAAGCCTTTTGGCGCAATAAAAGCCTGCCTTATTTTTTGTCCAAGTTCGGTTCGAATCGGAATATTTTGCAAGTTTGGTTCAGATGATGAAAGCCGCCCGGTAGCAGTTATTGTTTGATTGAAGCTGGTGTGAATCCGGCTTTGTGAGTCCACCAGTTTTGGTAAAGCGTCAAGGTAAGTTGATTTCAGCTTGGCCAGCTCGCGGAATTCAATAATATAATCAATGATTTTATGGTGGCCTTTTAGTTTTTCCAGCTCTTCGGCGGCGGTTGATACTCCGGTTTTTGTCCGGCCCAAGCCCTGGGTTGAAATTTTCAGCTTTTCAAAAAGAATTTCTTTAAGCTGAAGCGGCGAAGCGATATTGAATTTGGCACCGGAAAGTTTATAAATTTTTGTTTCGATTTCTTTAAGGCGGGCACCGACTTGGCTTCCCATTTTTTTTAAAAATTTCGTATCAACCATTATGCCGTTTTGTTCAATTTCCGCCAAAACCGGAATTAAGGGCATTTCGATTTTTTCCAAAAGGCCCAAATTGTTTTTTTCTCCCAATTCTTTGGTTAGCGGTTTATATAGGCGCCAGGTAAAATCGGCATCTTCGGCCGAATACCAGGCGACTTTTTCAATCGGCACTTCTTTTAAAGTGATTTGATTTTTGCCTTTGCCGATTAAATCGGTTATCGGCTGCATTTGATAGCCGAATTCGGTAAAGGCAAGCCCGTCCAAGCTGTGCTGGCGGCTTCCCGGGTTAATCAGGTATGAAGCCACCATGGTATCAAAGACAACTCCTTTTACTTCCAGTCCGGCGGCATGAAGCGACTGCAAATCAAATTTAATATTATGGCCGATTTTTTTTATTTTAGAATTTTCCAAAATCATTTTGATCTCCCGAAGATGCGATTGGCCAACTGCATTTACGGAGATGGGAAGGTAATATGCAATCCCCTTTTCCCAGCAAAAGCTAATGCCCAAAAGTTCATCTTCCAGCGGATTTAGCCCGGCGGTTTCGGTATCAAGGGCAAAAATTTTCTGTTCTTTCAGCTCGGCAAGAAATTTTTTAAAATCAGCTTCGGTTTTAATTAATTTATAGTCGAAATTGTTTTCTTGTTTTCTTGCCTGCCCGCCGAAGCCCATATGGCGTAGGTGGGATTTCTTGATTTCTTGACTAAACTCAAAACTGCCCTGGCCTGCCGTGCTGCTAATTTGTGATTCTTTCGGCAGTTTATTGATTAGCGATTTGAATTCCAGCTTTTGAAATAGCGGAATAACTTTGGTGGCATCAAAGCCATTGAATTCTGCTTCTTTCAAATTGAATTTTATCGGCACATCTTCAACAAGGCGGCAAAGCTTTTGCGACATCAGGGCGTCTTTTTTATGTTCAGCCAAAAGCTTTTGGTAGCGCTCCGCTATTTTTTTTGAATTTAAATTTTTGTAGATGTTTTCCAAAGTTTTAAATTCTTTAAGCAGATTTATGGCGCCTTTTTCGCCGATGCCTTTGACTCCCGGGATATTATCAGACGGATCGCCTCGCAAAGCCTTATAGTCAACCATTTGTTTTGGGCTTAAACCGTCAAAACGTTTTTTTACTTCATTAATATCATAAGTAAAAGTATCGGAAATTCCCTTGTGCATGGTGTATACTTCGGTATTTTCATCAACCAGCTGCAGTGTATCCATATCACCGGTGACAATTATTGATTTTATTTTTTCAACCTGTTTGTCTTTAACTAAAGTAGCAATAACATCATCAGCTTCAAAACCTTCTATTTCATAAATTGGAATATCAAAAGCTCGCACTATTTCTTTAATGCGGGGAAACTGAGCATACAGTTCGTCTGCCTGTTTTACCCTTTGGGCTTTATATTCCTTATATTCTTTATGCCGAAAAGTCGGCGCTTTTAGGTCAAACGTAACAGCCAAATAATCCGGCTTTAAGTCTTTTAAAACCCGAAGCAGGATCATGGTAAAGCCATAGACGGCATTGACCAGCTCGCCGGATTTGGTCTGCAAAGTCGGAGGCAGTGCATGCCAAGCGCGGTGAATCAAAGCATTGCCGTCGATTATGATGAATTTATCTTTTTTTGTGTTCATAAGGTATTACCTAGTAATTATAGCATTTTTTACTCGATAAATCCCGAGCAGTTATTAGTTGATAGTGGATAGTAGTTAGGTTTTAGGTTATAGGTGCTAGGTTTTAGGCGCTAAGCGTTAGTTGTTTAAAAGTGTATAAAAGCGAGTAAGAGTAAATTAGAATTAAATTAAGTAAGCTTTAATTTATTTTTTATTTGCTATTAATTTATTTTTATCAGCTTTTAGCTAATCGCATATTCGTACTTATTCGTATTCGTAGGTATGAGCACATTCTTCCGCCTCGCGTCGACGATATTTTGATAAGCCCCGCGAGTCGAAGCGGGCTCGCCTCGCTTCGGAATTATTCTTGGCGAGTCGAAGCGGGTAGTGCGCAATGGTTAGCACCGGAACATAAAAAAAGCCCCCAGCTAAAAGCTAAGGGGTATTTGGGCAAATATTTAGTTCGCCGTTTGGGTATTTTTGGCGCAAGTCGTCGCGCAAGTCAGAAGTAGTGACATAGCCATCCAAATTGTGGTCAACTGCCATGAAGTTTTCAACGGTGATTTTGTCGAGTGATGAAATTGCTTCAACATAGGTAATGGCATTGTCATCATTGCTGTCAAACGGCTTTATAATGTCCGGTTTTGCGGCTAAAATTATTTCCGCGAAGACTACAAATTCGGCTTGCGAAACTTGCCCGTCATGGTTTGTGTCGGCCCAGTTAAAGTACAAGCTGGTAATTTCTGGAACCAGATTTTGGATTTCTGTAAGGTTCAGTTGGCCGCTTGAGTCGGCGTCACAGATAATAGCCAGCATCAAAAAGAAAATTTCTATGCTATTTATTTCCGGATCAGGGCAAAATATTGCCGTTAAATCTCGGTTGGCAACAATGACGATAAAGATTTTCTCCAGATATGGATCAATCAAGGCATTTTGCCAGTAACTAAATAGCCAGCCGGGATTGGCTTGTGCTTCTAGGCCTATAATTTGATATTCTTCATAGCTTCCGCCTGGAGGTGTTAAAATTATTGTGCCGCTTTCTGGAGGTGAGACTAAAGCTGTGACAGTGAATATTTTAGGCGGCTCAGTTTCGCCTTCTCTTTCGGTAATTTCTCCTTCTCCTTCAATTCCTTCGCCTTCTTCTTCGCATTCGCCTTCAATATTTTCACCTTCGCCTTCATAAATAGATTCCCCTTCACCTTCAACATCTTCGCCTTCAGCTTCCAAAACAACGATTACCGAAAGCTTGATTTCTTGATTGGCAGTTAAGCCGCCGGAATCTGTTACTTTCAGATTCAAAACTGCCGACCCGGTAATTTCAAAGCTTTGGATAATCAGCTCGTTTTTTTCAGTGACAGTTGCTTCCACTAAATCAGTGTCGTCGATAATTTTACAGTCAAGGCTGCTGGGTGAATCATAGTCATCGCTTAAAAAATCCGTAAATTCAAATCTGAAAATTTGATTTTGCCCAAGGCAGATTTCCGGCAATGATGAAATAATCGGCGGCTGGTTGTTTTGGTTTTGGCATTGGTCAATTATGCTGGTAGATATAACCAAAAAGACATAAAGCAAAAGCCTCAAGAACTCAATTAATTTAAAAAGAGCAGAGGTATCCATTATAAGATCTCCTATTGTTGTAATACGCCCAAAATTATACCTTTTCAATTTAGAATATTAGCTTATTTTTGGTGAGCTGGCAAGGGAGGTTTTAATAGCCTATAAAAGCGAGTAAAAGTAAATTAAAAGCTGACTTATTAACTTTTCTCCTTAATTTACTTTTACTTGCTTTTACCTGATTTTAATTTACTCTTATCAGCTTTTATTAAAATTTGTAGCAATAAAAAAACCGGCGCAAAAATTTGCACCGGCAAATAAAGATCAATTAAACCAGATGGAGTTCCTTTAAGATGTCTTGCAAGGCTTCGACGTCTTTTGGATTTTCAATTTCCATTGGCACCAATGGCAGACGGAAGCAGGCTTTTTTGATTATACCCATCAGCTCAAGCGCCGTTTTAACCGGCTGGGGGTTAGTTTGAATGAAAAGTCCTTCGCTACCGAATAATTTTTTTAGTGAATTGTTAATGGCAAAACCTGTGCTTTTTTCGTCTGAAATTTCTTGCCGCCATTCTTCTTCGGTAATGTCATACGAAGCAGGATTTTTTTCCGGACAAAGTTTAGCTATTTCCGGAGTAATCATTGAAGGCTTTTCTTTTTCATTTGCCATATAAAACAGTTCAACCATACGAACGACTCTTTGTGGCACAATATTTGCGGCCACCGAAATGACTCCGTCGCAGTAGTTTTTTGCCATTACTTCGGCAGTAATGCCGTCATCTCCCGACCAAATAACAAAGTCATTAGGGCAGGCAAGGCGTAATTGTTCAAACCGTTCAGGCTTGCCTTCCGCTTCTTTGTGGCCGATATGGTGGGAAAACTCTTCTGCCAATTTAGCGATTACCTCAATCGGAATCGGTCCGCCGCCGTGTCGGCTGGAAACCGAATAAGTAATAAACGGAAAATTCAGCTCGGCAATTTTTCGGAAGTGGGCCAAAAGTCCCTGAGAAGTCGGTTTGTTATAATACGGCTTTACATACAGCCCAGCGCTTGCACCGGCATCTATTGCTCCGCGAGTAAGGCGCAAGGCTTCGTAAGTGCAGTTGCTGCTGCAGCCGGCAATTACCGGAATTCTGCCATCTACTATTTTGACCACAGAGGCAATAAAACTTATTTGTTCATCGTGATCCTGGGTGGCAGCTTCACCAGTTGTGCCATCGACGACAATAGCCGAAACGCCACCGGCAATTAGAAACTCAATAAGTTTTTTTTGCTCCTCAAAATATATTGGAGCATCAATTTGAGATATTCCATTGTTGGCATAAATTGTTGGCATTGCCGGGATGCAAAGTAGATTTTTTGCCCTGCCTCTCTTTAGAAATTGAGTATTCATCTTAATCTTATCTCCTTTTTTAGGGTTTTCCCTTTGTTTTGTTTTCAAAAAGCATCTTTTATTCAGCATTTAAACTTAATACTTTTTTATCTTTTTTACAAGTCCTCCTGTTTTTTAAAGATCATTTCTCATCTATAAAAAAACCTGCCGTCCGGGCAGATTTGTTATTTTTGCAATTTGGCATAAGCAAATCAACCCGAACTAAAAGTCAGGTTTTTTTGCTTTGTTGTTGCAAGAGTGGGTGTTCATAGTTTCAGATTATCAGCCTGGTGGTTTTTTGTCAATTAGTTTAGCGATTAGGCGCTAGGCTTTTGGCGCTAGGATTAATAACCTATTTTGTTTTTTAGGATATCCAATTCTTGTTTTAGTTCTTGATTTTGTTTTTTCAAGCCAGCAATTTCAGCCTGTTGTTCCTTGACGGCATTGATAATTACCGCTGACAATTTGTCATAGTCAACACTTTTATAGCCGTCCGGATTGGTAATGACAACCTGGGGCAAGATTTTTTCCACGTCTTGGGCGATCAAGCCAATTTGCTGAGTTTTCGGCCAAGCCCGATCCTTGAATTCATCAGTTTTCCAATAGTAACTGATACCTTCTAACCCCATTAATTTTTTTAGAGAATTATCAAGCGGCTTAATATCTTTTTTAAAACGGAGATCCGAAGAACAGGCATAACTGCCGGCGGTAAATGTTCCCGGAACAGAAACACTGCCACCGGCGTTAAATGTCATTCTGATGGCAACGTTGGTTTCGGTAATAGCGAAATTATTTCCGTATCCCCCTATATGCCAATTTTTACTTTGATCGGTATCGGTAAACTGTATCTCCGGAGCATTTGAGGAAATATGCAATTTCCTTAATGGATTTGAAATGCCAATGCCAATATATCCATTTTGTTTAATAGTAAAATCCTCTCCATTGCTTCCCATGTCAACAAAAAAACGGCCATCTGAATCAAGCATTCCGGTATAGCCTTGAAGCAATCCTCTTTTCCATTCTATTCCTTCCCAATCTACTGAGCCAGTACCCGTTAATAGAATTTGCGCTCCGTTTGCAGACTGTATATGCATCTCTCTTTGAGGGGCTGTCGTGCCAATTCCAACCTGACCGCCGGAATTATTATAGTAAATATTAGAGCCGGAAGTTTGCCAGCCATTAACCGCTTTGACAACCGAGGGGTAGCCCGTAATGGTAATCACTGTAATAAACAACAGCAAGAAAGCTATAAATAATAAATTTTTTTTGGTTTGAATGATTTTTTTCATAAAATTATTTTTGCTTAGTTTAAATTTATTAAAAAAATAGACAATATATTTTGTTTTAATTAGCGCATGAATTGCTTGGCATGCCATATTGGGCAACTACGGCATTTTTCCAAACCTCATCGGATGTTATTTTAAAATCCCAGGAATCAATACCGCGGCGCAAAACTCGGTAGTAGTAACCGGCACCAAAATCCGTCAATGGAGCGCTTTCATCATAAACATTAAATCTCATTAAAGCCATACCGGAAAAATCATTATTTTTATAAACAGTGAATACTCCCGTGGTCGGATCAGCTAATTCCCAGCCGTTGTTTGTTGTTACTCCAGTATAAACATCAGCAACGACATGTCCAAGTTTTGGATTTTTCATGCAACCTGTAGATATTGATTCAATTATCCATCTATCATTAACCGTTTCTACACTGGCAGAGGGAATGCCCTTAGCCCTGGCCAAGGCGATAAAGGCGGTAGCCCAGTCAGTACAGCCAAGTGCACATCGCGAAGACAAAATTTGATCCGCCGTTCTGGATAATCTGACGGCGCCATTGCAATAATTATTAGCCGCTGAAGAGTTTTGGATATTTCCTTCATTAGGGTCATGCATCCAGTTCATAATATTTTGGACTGTATTATGCGGCGTATCCAAGGTATCTATTTGATCGGCTAAAGCTTTAATATTAGCTGTCTGTTTTGACATATTAATAATTCCGGCAGAATTATTAATTATACCGTTAGTCATATAAAAAGCTTGCCAAGCGCAATTGATTTGTCCCAAAGGCCAAATTTGATAAAAAGAAGAACCGATTGGCAAGGGTGCGGTGCAGATGCTTTTATCTGTCGTTGTCTGTGATGCTGTTTCCAAAGGTTCTGAAATTAAGGCATTTAGTACTTGGTAGCCAAAAAATCCCAAACCAATGATGCATATTGAAATTAACCCGATTACTGCAAGCATACTCTTGGTTGAGAGGCGATTCTCTATCTTGCTTTTTATCATAATTATTAAATATTTATCCAATTAGGCTTTGATGTATTTGTATATTAAGTTTATCAATATATGGTTTTATTATCAATTAGTTTAGCGATTAGACCCTAGGTACTAGGATCTCTTAATCTCTCGATCTTATCATTTCAGGTTGGTTTTTGTTAAATTTTATGATAGAATTAAGTAAATTAAGAATTAAGTAAATTAAGCAAGATAATCTGGCGACTTAATTTACTTTTCTCTCATAATTTACTTATTCAATGTTTCTCCAAAAAATCGAAATTCAAGGCTTTAAGTCTTTCGCCCAAAAAACCATTTTGGAATTTCCCCGGCCCGGCAAGGGCTGTCCTTTAGTTAGGAATGGCCTGCCTGCGTCCTTTGGACTTCGGCAGGCAAGCGAGCCAGGCCAATTGGCCGAAGGAACTTGTGGCATTGCCTGCATTGTCGGGCCAAACGGCTCAGGCAAATCCAATATTGTTGATTCGGTCCGCTGGGTGCTTGGTGAACAAAGCTTAAAAAGCCTGCGGGGTAAAAAATCCCAAGATGTTATTTTTATCGGTTCGGAAAAAAAAGCAAAACTCGGCATGGCTCAAGTGTCAATGCATATTAATAATGAAGACGGCACAATGCCGCTTGACTATCAAGAAGTGATAATTTCCCGAAAAATTTATCGAAACGGCGAAAGCGAATATTTAATAAACAAAAGCAAGGTCAGACTGCAGGATATTATAATGATGGTGGCAAAAGCGAACTTCGGCCAGAAAAGCTATAGTATAGTTTCGCAGGGTTCAATTGATCAGGTCATAATGGCAAACCCAAACGAGCGCAAAGATTATTTTGACGAGGCAGTCGGAGTTAAAGAATTTCAGCTTAAACGAGATCAGTCCTTAAACAAGCTTGAAAGCGCCTGGAATAATTTGCGCCAAGTTGAAGCCTTGCTTACTGAAATTTCGCCAAGGCTTAATTCTTTAACCAGACAAGTTAAAAGGCTTGAAAAGCGGGAAAAGGTGGAAAAGGAGTTAAAGGAAATTCAGCAAAAATATTTCGGCTGGCTTTGGCATGATATGGAAAAACAGATAAGTGAACTCAAGCCAAAGCTTGCACAAGGAGAAAGCGAGCTTAGGTCAAAAAGCCAGGAATTAAAAAGCCTTCAGCAAAAACTTAATGAAATGGAGCATGAAGATTCCCGAAGCAAGGTGTTTAACGAGATTCAGCAAAAATACCAAAAGATTTTGGATCAGAAAAATAAGCTTCGCGAAGAGCAGCTGATTTTACAAAATAGAATCGAAATTGCCAAACAGCGCCTGACCGAAAAAGCGGTTCCAATGAGCCTTTCGGAAATAATTTTTGGCCTTAAAGAAATTGAAAAACTGGAAGAAAAGATATTAGATAATTTAGATGCCAAAGATATTTTAAAGCTGGCCCAGCTTAAAGAAGACATCAGGGAACTCGGCCGGCTTATCAGGGAGCTTAAAGATAAATTGGAAAATCCAAAAGTCAAAGAAAAAGTGAAGACGGAAATTGATAAAGATTTATTAGATGACCTCAAGGAAGTTGAAACTGATTTGGGCGGAATTGAAAAACAGCTTGAGCAGGCAAAATTGGAAGTATCGAATTTTAACCAGCAGGAAGAAAAAAAGAAAGGCAAATTTTTTGAAATCCAGCGCCAGATTACCCAAAAACAAAATCAATATAATGAATTGTCCGGCCAAACTTCAAGCCTTAGGGTAGAAATGGCAAAGTATGAAACGCGCCAGCAAGATTTAAGGCAGGAGATAAAAGAAGAAATGGAAAATTTGGCCTGGCTGCAAAATTATAAGGCGGAAAAAATAAAAGAAGATGAAATGCGTTCGGAAATGATAAAATTTAAGCGCCAGCTTGAATTAATCGGCGGAGTTGATCCGGAAATTGTTAAGGAATATAACGAAACCAAAGAGCGCCATGATTTTTTGCAGGATCAGTCGGAAGATCTGCGTAAATCGGTAAAATCATTGGAGGGTATCATTAATGATTTGGATGATAAAATTCAGCTTCAGTTTGATTCGGCATTTAAAAGCATTAATAAGGAATTTGAAAGATATTTTAAAATTTTATTTAACGGCGGAAAAGCGGAATTGGTTTTGGTTAAAGAAGATGTTAGCAAGCAAGATAAGCAAGATAGGCAAGATAAGGAGACTAACGGCAGTGATCAAGAAGTTCAGGAGGGTGGAATTTTGGACAAGCTTTTAGCTGCCGAAGAAAACGTTGGACCGAAAGCATTTTTAAAAAGAAGAACCGGAAAAGTAATCACCGGAATTGATATTATCGCAACTCCTCCCGGTAAAAAAGTTTCATCAATTAGCATGCTTTCCGGCGGCGAAAGATCGCTTGCGTCAATTGCTTTAATTTGTGCGGTAATTTCCAACAACCCCTCCCCTTTTGTGATTTTGGATGAAGTTGATGCGGCGCTTGATGAAGCCAATTCCCAGCGTTTTGGAAAAATCATTGACGAGCTTTCACACAAAACTCAATTTATTGTAATTACTCATAACCGAGCCACCATGCATCAGGCCAATATTTTATATGGCGTGACTATGGGTGAAGATGGCGTGTCGCGTTTAATCAGCCTGAAGCTGGAAGAAGCCCAGAGGATAGTCAGGCAGTAATCAAAAAAACAAAAAATCAATAAAATATTTAAACAATAAAACAAGAAAATATAGAAACAAGAAAACAAGGCGGAATTTAGCCTTGCTTTTTTTTAAAAATCGCGCAGATTAAATAATAATGCGCGGTTGGTTAATTTTTATCCCAGCCTAACTCTTCCTATTTTTTTTGGTTTGCAAATTTCGCCGCTTGGGCTCTTAATTTTATTGGCGACGTAAGGCGAGGGAAACAAAAAATATTAAATTTTTTGTTTTCG
>CAZHUO010000035.1:0-11419 GCA_964535715.1 uncultured Gammaproteobacteria bacterium
GTATCATCATTGGCGCTTAGCGCCAAATATGTTGCGTTAGATTCTGGACTCAAACCTATATTCGTCAACATATTTGCTCGGTGGCGGAGATATTGGCAGATTTAATTATTTGACCGTGGAAGGCAAATGCTGCGAATTAACAGAAGAAAATATAAAGTTTCTGTTTGCGCCAATAAAAAATGCAGAAAAAGCAAAAGAATATTATCTATTCAACAAAAAACTGGTAGGTGGTTATAGTGAAAGTAAATCAATAATATTTTCTGAAGCGGATTATAATTTTGCCTTTAAAGCCGGGCAAGATTGCGATATGGACTGCAGTCAAAAAGACCAGGAAATGCAAAAAAAATACATTACGACTATTAAAAAAAACAATAATGGCTTTTTAATGGAGATAGTTTATTTTACCATAATGTATGACGGCGGATTTTTTAAAAAAGATGTCCAAATCAAAACAAATGGGGATATTAATGAGTTAAGCGAAAAAAAGATTGGCAATTGCCAATGTAAAGATTATTTATTATTTTAATATGAAATATAAAATAATTATTTATAAATTTTAAAAGTATGTTTACAAAACTCTATCTAATCGCCCTGCCGGTTTTCTTTGCCATTGATATGGTCTGGCTGGGATTGGTGGCGAAAAATTTTTATGCCAAGCAAATCGGTTTTTTAATGAAAACCAATATCAACTGGCCGGCGGCAATTATTTTTTATCTGCTTTTTATCGTCGGCTTGGTGGTTTTTGTAATCAGCCCATCACTTGAAAAAAAATCCTTAATACACTTGTTTTTTTTGGGAGCACTGTTTGGCTTGATCACTTATGCGACTTACGACCTTACCAACTTGGCAACTATTAAAGATTGGCCGCTTCTAGTTACCATTATTGACTTAATTTGGGGAATGGTTTTATCGGTTTTGGTTTCATCTATTACTTATTTAATCGCCATCAGAATCGGCTTATGATTTATTATCTTTCTTTAGCTTTTGTCCTCTTTGTTTACATGTCGGCTTGGTTTTTAGTTTCCTTAATAAAAAAAAGAAACGATGTTGCCGATATTGCATGGGGACTGGGATTTATTTTGCTTGCATGGACTTCTTTTTTGCTTTCCGGCCTAAATACCGCTAGGGGAATTTTAGTTTGTTTTTTAGTTACTATATGGGGAATAAGGCTTGCTTTTCATATATATTCTAGAAACAAGGGAAAAAAAGAAGATTACCGATATATGGCCTGGCGCAAAGAATGGGGTAAATGGTTTTATTTGAGATCATACTTTCAAGTCTACCTCTTGCAGGGATTATTCCTATATATAATTTCATTTTCTTTTATTCAGATAAACAAAGCAAACAATTTCTCCTTGAATTTTTTAGATGCAATTGGAGTTTTAGTTTGGTTTTTTGGCTTTATTTTTGAATCAATCGGCGATTCTCAGCTTAAAAAATTTATTAGTAATCAAAGCAACAAAGGAAAAATAATCCAAAGCGGCCTTTGGCAATATACCCGACACCCAAATTATTTTGGCGAAGTCACTCAATGGTGGGGGATTTGGCTTATTGCATTAAGTGTTTCAAATAGCTTTATTGCAATAATTAGTCCGCTATTGATTACTTTTTTAATTCTAAAAGTATCCGGTATTCCCATGCTTGAAAAAAAGATGCAAGATAATTTGGAGTTTATTGAATATAAAAAAAAGACCAGCACTTTTATTCCATGGTTTCCAAAAAAATAATATGAAAAAACCAATTATAAGTAAATTCAATGAATTACCAAAAACAAAAGTTGCCTGGTGGGCAATGGGGCTTGGCTTAACCATGATTTTCAGCGGTCCAATAATGGGTATATTTGCCGCTGTTATCCGTCCGTTAATTGACATTACTATTAATGAAAATGTCGGCAGTCTGATTGGATTTGGCTTAATTCCGATTTTATTTATTCTGCTTATATCCGCTTTAGTCTGCAGTATTTTGGCTTTTAAAAGAGGCGAGCGTTCATGGTCGATGTGGGTCGGTTTAATTCCGTCAATTTTAGCCTGCACTTTTTGGGTTTTTATGATAGTTGGCGAATTTTTTTTTCCCCATTAATTTATTTAAAATAAAATTTATTGAATGGGGAATAGAAATATTCCTTTTTTATATTAATTTAGAAAAATAATTTTAATACTAGCATTGATATTCTATTTAAAAAAACGCGTTTTCACCTTATACGAATATTAAGCTGTGGATAAAAAACTTGACACTAATGTTAGAAATATATAACATAATAGTATAGTTAATTATTTCTAACATAAATATATGACTCTAAAACAGTACCAAATAGCCAAATTAGTCATTGTGATTATCTTGGCAATAATATTCAGTCAAGCCCTGATTTATAAAAATTATCTGATCCCGCTTGGCGCCGTAATAATTTTAAGCCTGATTTTATTTTTTATGCGCAGTAAAGTAAAAGAAGTGATCAATGACGAGCGTGACTGGCAAACCGCGGGCAAAGCCGCCGGCTACGCCATTCAAATTTATTCTTGGTTTGCTGTAATCGTAATGCTTATTTTATACAGCCAACACGACTTAAACCCGTCTTATCTGCCAATTGCCGCCACGTTGGCATATTCCACCTGTTTTTTAATGTTTTTATACGCTTTAATTTACCGTTACTACAATAAACTTTGCTATTTGGATAAAAAGGTGATATATATTGCAATAATAATTTTAATCATGGTGTTAATGGCGGTCTTTGGGCTGCGTTTGTTTTCCGGCGAAGATGATTGGATTTGTCAAAATGGTCAATGGTTTAAACACGGCAATCCTGATTTTCCGGCGCCAACCGTTGAATGTAAGTAACTGATATATGAAAAATAAAATAAAAGAACTAAGGCTAAAATACAATTTAACTCAAGACGAACTTGCCAGGCGCGTCGGGGTTAGGCGGGAAACAATTGTTTTTTTGGAGCAAGGAAAATATAATCCTTCACTGCAGCTAGCCCACGATGTAGCCATTGCTTTAAAAACCTCGATTGACAGCCTTTTTGATTTTATTGACAATTTAGCCAAAAAGGATTAAACTTAAAGTACAAGGTTAATAGCAAATTAAATGAAAACAAGCAATAAAATAAAAAAGACCGGGGTTAGAAAGTTCATAACCGGCGAATCAAGGTATTGCCAGAAGTGCGGTCAGGAATCGTATGAGTTGTTTGAAATTATGCAGGGCGACAAAATCAAAAATAAATTGCAGTACTGTAAAAAATGTTTTGAGAGCTGCAAATAAATTATATTATGTCTTGTTGTAATTCCGGCCTATTGCCGGTTTTTATTTTAAATTGCAAATTTTATAATATTTACAAATTAACAAATAAATGCGAAAATTAAAATAATTTAATGCGAGTGCCAATAAGAAAACCGGGTAAATATACCCATTTAAAAACCGATCCTCATTTTACTGAGGCTAAGCTTGATGAGCTTAAAGCTGAATTTGAAAAATTGAAAAAAATCGTTCAGCCGAAACTGGCCAATGAAGTCAGGCGGTTAGCTGAGCTTGGCGATTTGTCCGAAAACGCGGCCTACCAAATAGCCAAAGGCAAGCTTAGAGGTGTAAATCAAAGAATAATTGACTTGGAAAATGACATCGGTAAGGCCATTATTATCAAGCCGACCGAAAATTCCGGTACAGTAAAGCTTGGCAGTAAAGTGACGCTTGAAATTTCCGGCAAAAAAAGCACATATTTGATTTTAGGCTCGCTAGAAACCGACCCAGCAAAAGGTGTGATTTCTCATAATTCACCGATAGGTTTTGCAATTATGGGCAAGCCTTTGGGAAGTGAAACAAAAATTAAATTAAATAGCAGGGAAGTAATTTGTAAAATAATTAACATTGAATAATATGAGATTTTTATTGAGAATAATAAACCGCTTTTTTGTTTTTTTGGGGGTAATTTTTTTAATTTTTATCGTGGTTTTAATTTATCTGTTTGTTGCCGATCCTTTTGAGCTTAAGCCGATTTTAAAAATGATTAATCTTGATGTAATTTCAAAAAATCTAAAATCATCAGATCAATCTGCCACTTCAACTGAAACAAATATTGATAAAAATCCGCTTCTAAATTCCGAGCAGGAAAATAACTTAAGTTCGTTTGGCATTGATCCTTCGGCCTTACCTAAGGAAATCACCCCGGAAATGGAAAAATGCTTTCGCGATAATTTGGGAAACGAAAAAGTCGATCAGATAATAAAATCAGGCCAGCCGGACATGTCTGATTTTTTCAAGGCTAGATCCTGTCTTTAAGTATAAAAAATAGCTCTTAAATTTAAGATAATTTTGTAATTATCTATTTTGACTTTATTGAGCAATTATGGTATTGTTTCTTTTACTAAATTATTATAATTTATATTGATTAATATGCTAAATTTCTTTAATAATAAGAAATATTCTGTTTTATTTAGCAAGCTAGAAGAAAAAGGCTGCATAAATAAGGGTAATTTTAAAAGTTTATTAAAAAAAAGCCAAACTTTTGATAAAAATTTGACCGAAATAATCTTTGAAGAAAGCAATAAATCAGCTGATGAAGTTTTAACAATTTTAGCTGATTTTTTTAGTTTGCCTACGGTAAATTTACGGGAAAGAATTATTTCCCGCCAAATTCTCAATTTGATACCCAAAGAATTTGCTGAGCAGTATTCTGTGATTATTTTTAAAAAAGACAGAGACACTATCAGGGTAGCAACTTCGGTTCCGGAAAACAATAAAATCCTTAATATTATTGAAAAGCAAACTAATTTAAAAACAGAGCTTTTTTTAACTACGCCATCGGACATTAAAAACGCCTTGCAAAAGTATAGCAGCGAACTTTCAGAAGAATTTGCGAAAATTATTGAAGACAGCACTAAAGAAACATTAGCAATTGAATCGTCGCTTGATAAAATGGCTTATTATGTTCCGGTTATAAAAATGGTTAATGCGATAATTGAACGGGCTTTGCGGGAAAATGCATCAGACATTCATATTCAGCCGGCTTCAAATAAAATTTTAGTCCGTTTCCGCGTCGACGGCTTGCTGCAAAATATTGTTGAATTGCCACTGGAAATCCAGCCGTCAATTGTCGCCAGAATTAAGATAATGTCTAATTTAAAAATTGATCAGCACCGAACCCCGCAAGATAGCCGATTAACCTATAATTTCAACGACCGGGAAATTGCAATCAGAGTTTCAGTAATCCCGACGCTGAACGGCTCAAAAGTGGTATTGCGCCTGCTTGATATGGAAAAGAAAAAATTTACCCTTAGACGGCTTGGCCTAAACAGGCAAGATTACAAAGTTTTGAAGTCAGAAATTACCAAGCCGCAGGGAATGATTTTAGTTACTGGACCGACCGGCTCGGGAAAAACAACTACTTTGTATGCTTTGCTTCATTTATTAAACAGCGAAGAAAAAAATATCTGCACGATTGAAGATCCGATTGAATACGGTATTGATGGAATTAATCAAACCCAAATAAACCCAACGGCGAATTTGACATTTGCCAACGGACTAAGGTCACTTTTGCGCCAGGATCCGGACGTTTTAATGGTTGGCGAAATTAGAGACAGTGATACCGCAAATATCGCAGTTAACTCGGCAATGACCGGACACTTGGTATTATCAACCCTGCATACCAATAATGCCTTTGCCGCTCCGCAGAGATTGATTGAAATGGGCATCCCTGAATATTTGGTCAGTCCAGTGGTAAATTTGGTAATCGGCCAAAGGCTGGTGAGAAAAATCTGCCCTGACTGTAAAACAAGCATCAGGTTTCCTAAAAGAGTTTTTGAAAACTACAAGGCATTTTTCAATTTTAATGAAATATTTCATAAAATTAAACATCTTGGCCTCCTAAGCGAAGACCAGTACGATATTGAAAATATCAAGCTATACTACGGACGGGGCTGTCAAAGCTGCAATAACACCGGCTACAAAAGCCGGATTGGAATTTATGAAGTAATTCCTGTATCAGAAGACCTTAGAGAAATAATTTTAAAAGGAGCTTTGGTTGATGAGTTTAAAAAGAAAGCAGTTAAGCTGGGATCGCTGACAATGGCCGAAGACGGAGTATTAAAAGTTTTAGGAGGCAGAACGACTTTTGATGAAATTTTAAGGGCTACTAAAGAATAATAATATGCCGATTTTTTCCTATATTGCCTTGAATTCTTCCGGCAAGTATATCAGAAGCAATCTGAAGGCAAAAACCAAAAGAGGAGTGCAAAAGCAGCTTGAAAAAGACGGTTTTTTGATTATTAATATAAAAAAAATATCTGTCGGCTGGTCAACTAAGCTTGGGACATTGTCAACGGTAAGCCGGCTTGATAAGATATTTTTTACCCGCCATCTTCAGACTCTCTTGGAATCCGGAATTGCTTTAGACCAGGCGCTGAAAATTTCCGCAGAGCAAATGACAAATAAAAAATTTAAAACAGTATTGGTTGATATTTACAACGAAGTTGTCAAAGGCCAAAATCTCCATAATGCATTAAGCCGCCACACATCTTATTTTTCGCCTTTTTATATAAATTTAATTAAAGTCGGTGAAAGAAGCGGAAGCCTTGATGATGTTTTAAAGCATTTGCTTGAACAGCAGGAACAGGACTATGAATTGATTACCAAAACACGCGGAGCGATGATTTATCCTTTAGTTATAATCACTGCGGCAATAGTGATAGTTTCTTTAATGCTTGCATTTGTTATTCCTAATATTACCAGCATTTTAACCGAATATAACGTTGAATTGCCATTGCAGACAAAAATATTGATTTTTTTAAGTGATACTTTATATAATTACGGCATTTTAATCGCACTGGCATTTTTGCTGATGATTATATTATTAAAAAAAATCATCAAGACAAAAAAAGGCAGGGAAATTTGGGACGGCTTAAAGCTTAATATTCCATTTTTTAAAAATATCGTAATAGAATTTAATTTGGCTAAATTTTCCCGTGCAATGAGTACGCTTTTAAAAAGCGGAATAAGTATCGACCAGGCTTTGGAATTAAGCTCAACAATTTGCGGAAATATTTACTATCAAAAGTCAATTAAATCATGCATTCCCGTAATTCAAAAAGGAATTCCGCTGACTGAAGTTCTAAGCGGCTTTCCCAATCTTTATCCGCCAATCACTACCAGGATGCTTGAGATCGGCGAAAAAACTGGATAAAGCGAGCACATGTACAGCCGCCTGGCGATTTTTTATGAAAAGTCGGTTTTAAATACCGTAAGTAATCTATCCTCAATAATCGAGCCGATTCTGCTATTGTCAATCGGCGTTGGCGTGGCTTTTGTAGCGGTTTCGGTTTTGACGCCGATTTGGAAATTCGCCGAAACAATTTAATATGAAAAAAAATTTTAAAAAATATAAAGGCTTTACCCTGATTGAATTATTGGTTTCTTTTAGCATTGTTTCACTTCTTGCGTTAGTTGCCATGCCAGTCTATCACGCTATTGCAAAAAATATCGCTTTAAACGGCGAGGCTCAGCAGCTAATTGATGACTTGCGGATGGTTCAGCAGCGTTCAATAACATCTCAGGGCGGAGTTAGCCATGGTATTCATTTAAATGATGAAAGCTATGATGTTTTATCAGGTGAAAATTTGGTCTATACCCGCCAGCTTAAAAATAATGCTCAGATCAGTTTCGGTTCAGGCAGTAATATTATTTTTAATCGCTTAATTGGCAATTTAGAAGAAACAAACGATCAAGAAATTATAATTAACCTTGAAGGCAGGAATAAAACAATAAAAATAAATTCAAACGGACGAATTTTTTCTCTCTAATAATTTATGAACAAAATGGAAAAAGCCAAAGGCTTCGGCATAATCGAGGTTATTATAACTTTAAGCATAATTTCGGTTTTTGTGATGACTATTGGCAGCGCATTATCAATGATTTATCGGCTTTATAATGCCGGTGCAATGAAAACTCAGGCATTAATTTATGCCCAAGAGCCGTTGGAAATTATCAGCGGCTTGCAAAATAATCTATTTTCCGATATATATGACGGGCCAACCCGTTTTTATTTGGACAACAATGACTGGCAGTTTAAGGCTTTGCCAAGTGGCATTACAAAAAAAACTATAGGCATTTCCGATTTTTCGCGGGAAATTATTATTGAAAATCTGGCAAGAACGCAGGGCAATATTGATTTATCGGGTACTGATTTTGACAGCAACAACACAAAAAAAGTAACAGTTATTGTTTATTGGCAGGAAAGGGGAATGGAAAAAAATGTGAGCTTATCTACTGTCTTTACGAACTGGCGGAATTTATGAAAAATTTTTTAAAAAACAAAAACGAGAGCGGTTTTAGCCTGATTGAACTGCTTGTTTATATTAGTTTGATTGGAATAATTACAATAATTTTTACCAATTTTACCGCCACAATAGTAAGAAAATCAATTAAAGCCTCAACCATTAATGAGGTTAATCAAAGCGCCAGATTTTTGCTTTCAAGAATCAGCCAGGAAATAAAAATTGCAGATAATATCAATATCGCAAGTGCCGAAGAAATAGTCTTGACAAATGCGGAAAATAATTCAATAACCATTTCTTTTGACAGCATCAATAGTTTAATCAACTATAATGGCAGTCCAATCTCTAATGAAACTATTAGGGTGACAAGCCTGGTGTTTACAGAAATTCCCCTTGAATACCCGGCTAGTGCCGTTAAAATTCAACTTTCAGTTGAGCAAAAAAATCCCTTTTTAAAGAATAATTTAAGTCATAAGCTGGACCTTTCAACGGTAATCGTCCCGCGATCAAAATTATATTAGTTTTATGAAATCATATTTTAAAAAACAAAAAGGCGTCGTTTCCCTGATAACCCTACTTGGACTTTCGGTTGTTTCTTTGGCGCTTATTAGCACAATTTCAATACTAGCTATTGACGAGCTTAAAATGATTAATATGGGCAATGTGATTGATCAGACTTATTATTCGGCCGAAGCCGGCTTAAACGAAGGCCTTTACCGCTTAATTAAAAATACTGCTCCAGGCAGCGAATATAATTTAAATATTGACGGTGTTGATGTAAAAGTTGAAGTTTTTAACGGCATTTCTGCGACTACGAGAAGGATAATTTCAACGGCAACCGATTTAAACGGCAATAAAAGGCAAGTGGAAATAATCGCCGATACTTCCGAATTCGGCATTGGTCTTGATCATGCAATTCAAGGCGGTTCCGGGGGAATATATTTGGACAACAACAGCGTGATTGTTGGAAATGTTTATGCAAATGGCGATATTCTACCGGCTTCCGGCGGCGCTAGAGGTGAAATACGTGGCAATGTCTGGGTAGCTCATAACGAAGACAGTGGTGATATCAGCACAATGAGAAAAGTTGATGTTTTAGATATTGATAATCTTGGAGCAGAAGGCAAAGTTTTTGGCGGTAATATTATAGATTCCAATATTGATACTTCCTTGACTTACGAGACGGTGTCAAATACATATGTTAACGGCTCAATTTGTAATCAAAATAATATCTCGTGTCAAAAAGGAGTCTCACCGCCTGCTCATCCTTTTCCTTTGACAGTTGAGGATATTGAAATGATGAAAACAAATATTGAAAATTCTGGAAATCCAATTTTAATTCCAATACCTGACGACTGCTCAAATACTTATGCTGATGGCACATTTTTCTGCGTCGAAGGGTCAAATATTACAATTAGCAACCAAAAAATTGAAGGCAATCTATATGTGGGCAACGGCGCCACTTTAACTTTTGACGGTAATGTTTATGTTACCGGCGATATAATTTTTGACAATAATGTTACGATAAAAATTGCGCCAAACGGGGATTTGTGTACGGTAGGTGAAGATCCTGATGACAATGAAGAACCTCACAGTGTATTGATATTAGCCAGCGGCACTATTGAAGTTGAGCCAAATAATTTTGTCCAGGGTTGCCTTGATGCTGATGGAAATTCTTTAAGCTATATCATGCTTATTTCAACAACTGATGCTGGGACAAGCGGAGCAACTGATCTTAGGCCATGGGCAATCTATGCGTCAAATAATTCAGATTCAATCGTTTTTGCAACTATTTACGGGATGTTAAAAGTAAAAAATAACGGAACCCTAAATGCCGCCGTAGCGAAGAAACTTTTTTTGGAGCCGGGATCAAAAGTGACATTTAACCCCAATTTTTCATCAATTATCGCCGGTGAAGGCGGTGGTGGTGCGGAAGTCGGAGCCAAACCGGGAACGTGGAAGGAATTATAATCTAAAAAAACAAATTGTTTTTTTGTTTTTTGCTAAAATTAAAAAGATGTGTTATTAGCCTTAATAAATTTAGCAATCATTATCCCAGCTTTGGTGGTCTCTTTTTTGCTTTCTTTTGGCGAAGATGGCTATGAAATATTAACCAAGCCAAAATTAATTGAAAATAAGGCAATATACATTACCGCCTATACAGCTGGAAATAAAGTCCGTCGCCAAAGCCTTGTTGATCTTATTAAAGAAACCGAACTTAATTCAATTGTAATTGATATCAAAGACTATAGCGGTCTTATTTTTTTTGATACCGATATCCCGTTGGCCAATGAGGTTGAATCAGAAGAAGTCCGAATTCCCGATCTTTTCGAATGGCTTGCCGAACTGAAAAAAGAGCAAATTTATACAATTGCCAGAATTACGGTTTTTCAGGATCCTTATTTGGCCGAAAAAAAGCCGGAAATTGCACTAAAATCAAAACAAGGCGGGCTCTGGCGGGATTACAAAGGGCTTGCCTGGGTAGATCCGACGCAAAAAATTATTTGGCAATATAATTTGGATTTAGCCAAAGAAGCGGTAAAAATTGGCTTTGATGAAGTGAATTTCGACTATATACGGTTCCCGACAGACGGAAATATTAAGCAGATTTCTTATGCAAATTTGAGTGATGAAAGCTCTCTTGGAAAATCAGAAGTTATGGCTGAATTCTACAAATATGTTAATAATAATTTAAAATTTTATCCGGTTAATACCTCTGCCGATCTTTTTGGCATGGTTTTATGGCGTAATGACGGCTTAAATATTGGCCAGCGACTAGCTGACGCTTTGCCAAATTTTGATTATGTCTGCCCGATGGTTTATCCTTCACATTACCCTAAAGGTTTCGAGGACTTTGCCAATCCGGCCGAACACCCTTATGAAATAATTTATCGAAGCTTGGTTCGGCCGGGCGATATATTGATTAATTCAAGGGCAAAAATCAGGCCATGGCTGCAAGCTTTTGACTTAGGCGCAGTTTACACTCCGGAAATGATCAGAAAGCAAATTCAGGCAACTTATGACGGTAATGGCTATGGTTGGATTTTATGGAATGCCTCAAATCGGTATACCAGCAATGGATTGGAATCTGAATAATAATATCGTTTTCTATCCAATACCTTGGCAACACTTTGTTAAGATTTGGGCGGGCGTTTTC
>CAZHUO010000036.1:0-1802 GCA_964535715.1 uncultured Gammaproteobacteria bacterium
AGGGATGAAAACACCGAAGGAATTTACTATGTCGCATTTGACATGAAAGAGAACGCATATTTGACAATTAATTGAGAATTGAACTAATATTAAAAGTTGGGTGTTTTCAAAATTGTTCTTTAAATTCACAACCACAAGGAGAATCAAATGAGTAAAGGTAAGGTTTTAGATTTAACCGGCGGCGGTCCGGCACCAGGACACAATGCAGTAATTTATGCGGCAACAAAGCGGTTATTGACTGCTGGTTATGAGGTTTTTGGCTGTTTAGATGGCTGGAAAGGTCTGATTCAAGGTAAGTTTAAGCAGTTGGGTTTTGACGACATTGACAGAGTTTTTCTGCGTGGCGGAACAATAATTGGGACAAGTAGAACAGATTTACGCAAATATAAAATGGGGGAAAAAAAATTAGACGTTACTGCCGATGCAGCTGAAATCGTCCGTAGTTTGAATTTTACTGCGGTAATTGCCCTAGGAGGAAATGATACAACAAGCGTTGCAGCCGATTTGTATGCAAAATATAACGTACCGGTAATTTGCGGTCCAAAAACCATCGATAATGATCTTTGGGGCACGTGCCAGTCTTACGGCTTTGATACGGCGGCTAATACTGTGGCAAAGCTTATTGCATCTATGCATGATGATTTTGCTTCTACTCACTATGTTGGCGTATTTGAAGTAATGGGTCGTGATAATGGTTCACTTCCTCTTTACAGTGGTGTTGCAGGCGGGGCCCACGTGGTGTTAATTCCGGAATATCCGCAAACCATTGAAAGTGTTGTAGCGCGCATTAACGCTGCCCACCTAAAATATGGATATTGTATTGTCGTGGTGGCAGAGGAATTGAATATGCCGGAGTTAAAAAAACTCGTCGAGGATGGCGCCGAAAAGGATGCATTCGGAAACACGCCAATTGCAAAACGCAAGAAGGGCTGGTCTCAAATAATTGCTGAGGAAATTCAAAAGCGCTCAGCTTTAGAAGCTCGCCATATTGTAATTGGACATCTTTGCCGTGGCGGCTCCCCGTCTGTTGCGGACACAATAATGTGCCTGCGAATTGGCACAAAATTGTTTAACTTAATCGAAGAACGCTCATTTGGCCATTTGGTTACCTGGGGCGATCCTCCAGGAATTTTCCCACTAGTTGACACAATAGATAGCAATGGTGTAGGAAGAACCAGGGTTGTTTCAGAACAGATTTATAATGAAATGATGGCACTTTTGCCAATTTAATGTTTATACCCCCCCCCGCAAGCTAAAAACTTGCGGCTTTTTTTATACAAATGTTTCACGTGAAACATTTTTGAATATGCATTTATAAATTGACAAAATCATTGCTTTGAATATAATAAAATTAACCAAACAGAAGGAGTTTTTTATGGAGTCAATGCTGGAAGATTTGGATCTAAGTATTTATGATGGGATTCACAAGCAATTTCCATGCCTGCACAGCCTCGCCGAGCTTATCGGCGAACCAATCGTTATGGCCGCATCATGCCAAAAAGAAAGGCGTTGCCGATGCGGCACAAAACTAAGCCATTATAACAAAACCGGCAAGTGTCATACTTGCCAGCAAAATGGTCCAATCAAGCACTGACCTGGATATTTCTGGGTCTTTTTTTATAGTACGAATATATTGATGCTAATGAATACAATATTCAAATGATGCAAATAATTCAGATGTGAATAATGCGAATAGTTGAAACTAAATACAGTAACTCAAAATTATAACTAATTTAGCAAATTTCCTTAAATTTTAACAGACATTATAAGATATATAAGTACTATAAATTACTTTATATATT
>CAZHUO010000036.1:1902-11209 GCA_964535715.1 uncultured Gammaproteobacteria bacterium
ATAATAGTACTTATATATATTATAATAGTACTTATATATATTATAATAGTACTTATATATATTATAATAGTACTTAAGTATCAACTAAAGATATCCACAAGACTTTATCTAGACAATAGGTGTATAATTTAATTATAATTAATGTAGAAATTTTAATGAATTGGCTTAAAAAATTCTATGACTGGCTATGAATTGCTCACAATGGAACAAGTAGCCATTCGTCTTGGGGTGTCACTGAAGACTATTTATAGATGGATTAATAATGGTGAATTGCCGGTAAGCCTTATTGGACAAAGGACTTACCGGATTTTTGAGAAAGATTTGATTAAATTCGTATATTCGAGACAGGTTAAAAAGAAAAAAAATGAAATATCTTAAATCACATTTTTTTAATATAACAGAAAACCTACTGTTTAAGTTGGGAAGCTCGATTTTATTTTTGTTTGTAATATTTATTATTGTAAATAATTTGCCGACGCAGGCTTCAAGTGGAATCAACAAACAGTTAAATTATCAAGGGAAGCTTAATAGTTCAAGCGGAACGGCGGTTTCTGACGGAAATTACAACCTAAAATTCGTAATCTATGATGCGTCTTCCGGCGGAACTTGCCTTTGGACTGCTGTCGGCGCCTGTGATACCGCTGACTACGGTGCAGTCACAGTTGCCACAATAAACGGAATATTTTCAGTCGCGCTCGGCGCAAGCGGCCAAAACAGCATTGCCACTTCGTCAATTAATTTTAATGCAGATAGCTTATATCTGGGTGTCACAGTCGGAAGCGATACGGAAATGACGCCGAGAAAAAGGATCACTTCTTCCGCTTACGCTTTTAATGCCGATCAAATTGACGGAATTCATGCGACATCTACTGCGGCTGTTGCCAATTATTTAGTCTCGCTTGACTCTAACAAAACTTTAAATTTATATGACGGCGGAGTAAGTACAACCCGGGCAACAACTAGCTGGACTTATTTTGTGCCGCAGGCAAGTGTTCCTGATTCAGAAGAAGGAAAAGTATACTATAATGCCGGCACTAATACTTTATATATTCATAACGGCGTTGCCTGGCAGGATTTATTGGGTGCTGGCGCTGAATCAGATCCGGTTTTCGGAGCCTGGGAGACAAATTTTTACGCTACAACCACATGGGCCGGGGGAAACAATAATTTAGTTGTGACTGGAAATGCAACTACAACCGGCAATCTTAACATTTCCGGTTACGCCTCAACTACTAATTTGGTTTTGGCAGATGGCGCTTCCAATTTGGGTACTTATTATGATTTGTATATAAATTCAGGTAATCTCTTTTTTGACGGAACGCAGCTGACCGGCTCCGGCGGACTAGGCATTAAAGACTGGCAGTTTGCTTGGGATGGAACTATTAAGCCAACAAGTACTGTGGGAATTTATGTCGCGGCCTCTTCGACAATTGCTGCTAATTTCAGGATTGACGGCAACGCCACAACAACTGGCAGCCAATATATCGGTTCGCAATTAAATGTTGCCACCACCTCGCCTTGGTCGGGCTATGAACTGGCCGTGGCAGGAGATCAAGTCTTAACCGGCAATTTCTACGGCTTAGGCAATGCGACAACTACCGGCTCATATTATATTGGCGATGATCTGCAAGTTGCAGGCACAGCCACCATAGCAACAACAACTTTTTTTACTGACAATTCTTTGACTTTGACCCAAGACAACTTGGGCAGAGGCCCATTTAACCTTTTTTCATCTGCCGGCTCAATTGCGGTCAAAGAAAATTTATTTTTAATCAGCTATGATGATACCTTGCCTGGTTTAGTAATGTTAGACAGCGGAGCTGGAAATACATATTACAATAATTTTGGCACTTCTACTCCGGACATAGCATTTTATGTTATGAATGGCGAAAATTTGTTAACTAGCACAACTATATTTAATTTTTACGGTAGAGTGGATGTTAAAGATGATTTATCAGTAACAAATACTTCAACTTTAAATTACATTAATTTGGGAGCTGATTTTATGCCCACCAGCAATCTATCCTCATGGCTAGGTGCATCAGATAAAAGCTTTGCTGGAATTTATACGAACAATATTTATTCTTCCGGCACAGCTTTGTTTAATAATGCAAATATCTATAATAATTTAACTGTAAACAGCGTAGCAAGCAATTTAACGCCTTCTACTAATTTAACATATTCACTCGGCACTTCAGATAAAAAATGGCTTAATTCTTATATAAACAATATTTATGCTTCCGGCACTTCAATGTTTAATTATGTCAATATTCTGCAAAACGTGACAACAACTGAAATGACAACAGAGGGTGATTTTTCAGTATTGACAGATGATTTAAATTTGCCGCAGAGAATCAGAAATCTTTATATTGCCGATAATTATGCATATTTGGCCTTATATGGGACAAGCAGTTGGGACTCATTTAGAATAGTGGATATTTCAAATCCTCAAATGCCTAGAGTTGTCGGCGGACAAAATATTACTAATTTGCCTTTGTATGACGCCAAAAGAGTTTTTGCCAATGGCAACTATGCTTATATTTTATACAATACAAGTGCAAGCGGCGATACTTTTAGAATCATTGATATTGCTGACAAATCAAACCCGCATGTAATCAGCGGACAAACACTGACTTTTAACGACTGGAGTGCGTCCGCAGGCCAGCCTTTTTATGTTTCAGGCAATTATGCCTATGTGATGAGCAGTCAAAATTTATATATAGTTGACATATCAAATCCATATAATCCCAAAATAATCGGACAAGAAAATAATGTTTCTGATACTGCCTGGGACATTAAAGTTGTCGGCGATTATGCTTATGTGTGTCATCGGGAAAAAGTTGGATTAGATGTTACACCTTTAAGCATAGTTGATGTTAAAGACAAAACAAACCCGATATTGCTATCTGATTTTACAATTAATGATATTGAGTTTGGCTGTTGGTCCATAGACGTCAATGGACCTTATGCATATTTAGGGCTTGGCGATATTGCCGCCAACAGCACAAACAGAGATGAATTGTTTAGAATTGTTGATATTTCAGATCCCGCAAATCCGACATTAGCAAGCGGCTCGGAAGTCGGATTAAATAACAATGCAAATTTGCAATTGGCCGACCCGTATGGCGGTTTTAATTATATTAAAATTCTAGGCGAAAGGGCTTATGTAACAACCTGGCAGTCTGATTTATTGGTTATAGACATCGCTTCCTCAACTAATCCAAAAATAATAAGAAAAAATGATATCAGCAGCGCAACATATTATGGGTTAAATAATTCTCCGCTTACTTTTGATTTTAAAGGAAACAATCTAGTAGTCGGATATGCACCGATTTCTGGATCATATGTCACTTCAACTGATTATTTAAGAATTTTTAAAATGCCAGGGATAGACGTCTGGGGCGGCCATTCTGATGCTTTTTCAATCGGAACGCTGCAAGTTACCAATAATTCAATTTTCAACCAAAGGGTCAGCATTTGGGACAGTCTTGAAGTCGGAGCCGGCGGCATATCCACCCAGGGCACCTTGTCAATAATGACGACCAGTTCGCCAAATTACATCGGGGGTTATTTAGGTATCGGAACCACTACTGCCGCATACAAGCTTGTTATTAACTCTTCCAGCACAAGCGAAAATCTTTTACAAGTTTCAACAACTACTAATCAAAGTATTTTTCAAATAAAAAGCGACGGCATTGCCAGATTCGGCTATGATTTGATTGCCCAAGGCTATTCCACAACAACCGGCGGATTGTTTACCCAAGGATCAGGACATTTCGGCGGAAATTTAACTATTGACGGCAGCGCCACTTCAAGCAATTCTTTGTATGTGGGAAGCCAGCTTAATGTTGCCACCACTTCGCCTTGGGCGGGATATGAACTGGCTATTTCCGGCGACCAGGTTTTATCCGGAAATTTTTACAGCTTAGGCAACGCCACAACCAGCGGAACAATTACCGGACTATTAGAGACCGGCGGAGCAACAGCCAATGTGACATATGCTGATATTGGCGGATTAAGTTTACTGCAAAGAACTTCATCAATGAGAAAATACAAGACTGATATTAACTATAGCGGCGTCTCGCCCGATTTAATATATGATTTAAAGCCGGTCAGCTACACTTTTATCGGCACCGGCGTAAATTACTACGGTTTTATCGCTGAAGATGTTGCATCAGTTGATCCGAGGTTTGGCACATGGCAAAATGGCGAAGTGGTTAATGTGGAATGGAACGGCATAATTTCGGCTTTGACTGCGGCAGTTAAAGACCAAAAGACCGATATTAATGAAATAAAAAATCAAATTGCGCTTTTGCAACAAGGAAGCAGCTTGATGGAATTTGCAGTTGAAAATAATTCAGAAGCAAATAATGAAAATTTAACAGTTACACAAACTGAGACTTTCTATGGCACGCTTTATGTTCAAGGCGTTGCCGGCTTTATGCACAAAGTTGTTTTTGAAGAAGATATTGAAATCAAAGGCAAAATCTATGCTTCAGCCGACCAGGCGGGAACAGCGACAATTTTGGCCAACGCCACTTCAACTGAAATTATATTTAACGAAGAATATGAAGTCGTGCCGAAAATTGTCGCCAATTTAGTTAATGATGATGAGAAAACATTTGTCAATTGGAAAATTAGCAAAAAAACCGCAAGTGGTTTTACAATCATTTTGCAAAATCAAATTGATAAAGATATTACTTTCGACTGGATCGCCTTGGCAGTCATGGGTGAAGAATTAAAAGGGGAGGCGCCGATAATCGAAAATGTTTTAATTTCCAAAACCGAAGCTGTGGCAAAAGATATAGTTGAACTTTGGACAATTGCTTCAGATTCGGATACCAACAGTGCCGCTTTGAATTACAGCTGGTCTGCAAGCCCAAGTATTGGCAGCTTTACGGCAAAAGGATCTTACCTGACTAATTGGTCTATAGATGAAATAAATGAAAGCACTGATGTAATTTTTACCATTACTGTTTCTGACGGCCAAAACAGCACCAGCGAACAAAAAACCATCAGGCTGGTAATAAATGAGGCAGAAAGCAATAATCAGCCTTTGGTAATTTCAGGCTGTACTGATTTGACTGCGCTTAACTACAATTTTGAAGCAAACCAAGATGACGGGTCCTGCAGCTATCTGCCAGAAGAAGAAATCCCAAAAGTTGTTTTGGGCTGCATTGATTCAACTGCCTTAAACTACAATTCAAATGCAACCAAAGAAGACGGGACATGCGAATATGAAGCGCCAATAGTTTATGGCTGCACAGATGCCACTGCTTTAAATTATGATTTATCTGCAACGCAAGACAGCGGCGGCTGCGAATATAAAAATTAAAAAATAAGCTTATATTCCCGACAACGAAATTGGCAATTTTGATTAATAATTGAAGTTTAAAAAATACATTTTTAGCCAAAAACAAAACCCCGAAATAAATCGGGGTTTTGTTGAAATCTAAATTAGATTTTTAGATCATCGACTACTGAAGTATCAGCTTCAGCAGACCTACCTCGTCTTGTTGAACCTTCCGGTTCATTGATCTTGAGGTTAACTCTGGCATTATTCTTAGCACCTACGATTTTCAGTAGGGTTCGAATAGCTCGAGCAGTTTGACCTTGTCGGCCAATGACATAACCCATGTCTGATGGGTTAAGATGTAGAGTAATTAATACTCCCATCTCGTCAACAGTTCGTTCTGTCTTAACGTCATCTGGATGAGCAACTATTGCTCTGACAACGTGTTCGACAAACTCTTGATCGTCATGCTTTGCAGCCATAATTCAATCCTGTTATTATTCAAGCCGATTTCAGGAAATCCCAAAACCAAACTTAAATAAACTTACATTACAACCAGTACTGCCGACCTTTCAGATAACCTTAAGGATTTTCTGAAAGCAGTCTGGTACCAATTCCTTTATGCTCCGCACTTTTTAGCCATTGTTTATATAATACAAACTTTCAAAGCGCGACTGTCTTAACGAAAGATCAGCATATTCTTATTACTATTACGCTTTTCAGGCATTCAACCATGGCTAGAAGGTACGGAGTTTTAAGGAACACAAACAGTATAGCACGATTGATGATTTATGTCAATGGTTTTTAATTTATAGTTGATAGTGGATAGTGGTTAGGCGCTAGGCGCTAGGCTCTAGCTTTCAGCTTAGCTATTCGTATCATTCGCATACATTCGTATTATTAGTATCGGTGCCATTCGTATGACCGCATTCGTATATTCGTACTTATTCGTATTCGTAGGAATTAGCGCATTCGTAGTGCGCCATGACCGGCTTCGGAACACAAGTAAGTATTAAAATTCAAATATCGAAATCCTAAATCCGAAACAATATCAAAACTCAAAATTCAAATGTTCAAAACGGTTTTGGTAATTTGGTTATTTGGATTTTGAATTTATTTCGAATTTCAATATTGGAATTTCGGATTTGGTAGGCTTATTTTGCTAATAAAAATTATTCGCATGAGCGCATTCGTAGTGCGCCATGACCGGCTTCGGAACAAAAAAATCGCCCCTGTAAACCGCAGAGGCGATGGTTAATTTTATCTTTACTAACGCACTAATGGCATAACTCTTATAACATCTTTCATGGCAGCCAAATCAGCTACAATTTTTTCATTAAATGGCTTATCCGGACCAATCATAGTGCAGGCAAAACCATTTTGCGGTTCGGTATGAAAAGGTCCGATATTAATTTGATGTTTGCGGAAATATCCGGACAAACTCTCAATTAAGCCGGGAGTATCACGATGAATAACAGTCAGCTGCCCGTTTTTCTGCTGGCCACCAAGCGACATTTCCGGGAAGTTAAATCCGTTGACAATGTCACCGTTTAAAAACCAAGAGACAACCTGTTGGGAGCCGACCGTTGCGCAACGAGCTTCCGATTCTTTAGTTTTTGCCCCAATGTGCGGCATAACGATTGTATTTGGATGGCGGAAAACCGAATCACTGGGATCATCCAAATCGGAAGCATACCCTCCTAAAAAACCATTGGTTAAATTGGCGTCAACCGCATTAACGTCAACGATTCCTTCCCTGGCCAAATTAAGGATAAAAACTCCCTTTTTCATCATTATTATCTCTTCCATTCCGATCAAACCAAGCGTTTTGGAATCCAAAGGCACATGAACGGTAATAAAATCCGATTCTTTAAAAATTTCATTCAGGGTTTTGACGCGCCTGACACCTTCGGCTTCAAGTACTCTATGACGAGTATCAAAACCCAAAACTTTCATGCCAAAACTCATTGCCCGAACAGAAACTCTCAGCCCGATAGCACCGCAGCAGCCGATAATACCCATAGTCTTGCCATAGAGTTCGCTGCCATTGCAATCAGAGTTGCCCAAGGCATTACCCTTTAAAAAATTATCAGCCATATTCGCAAAATCATTTCCTTTTTCGACATAACCTTGAGCACTTGGAATAAATTTTTTGACAAGATCTATTGCTGCAAATCTGGCAATTGGCAAATTAATTTTATGGCAAAGCGCGCCGGCACAAATAATGGTTTTTTCCGCCACTGATATTGCATTTTGGCCGGGCGTATTTTCAACAATAATCCCCATTTCAGCCGCCGCCTTATAATCAATATTATCCATGCCAGTTCCGAAACGGACAATCAGTTCAACGCCATATTGGCGAAGCACTACCATTGCCTTTTTATCAAAGTTGGTTCCGCTGCGCAGACAAATTGCCAAAAGCTCACCGGCTGAAAATTCTTTAATAATTAAATCATACAAAGAATCCAGTTCTTTTTTAAAGCCCTTTTTGGCGTCAACAACTCTCAGTTTGGCTTCGGTTAGAATCGGTTTAGCTTCTGGGCCGATTCCGTCAATCAACAATACGCTTTTCATGGTTATACCTCCATTAGTTATATTTTAATGAACAGTCCTAAAAAACAAACGACCCTTCTTCGGCGAAGGGCTATTTTTTATCTGAATCTATTTTGCTGATTTAGGTAAAAATTAACCTTCCGCCAAAATGCGCACAAGTGCGGCTAGATGATGAGTTTTTTGATTTTTGCGAAAGATTTATTTTCATATTTTCAGGTTAACAGTTTGGTTATTTTTTGTCAATCAGTTTAGCAGGTGGAGTAGCTATTGGAAAATTTTGAAAAGCTCACAAAAGCGAGTAAAAAGTGAATAAAAGTAAATTAGAAGCAGGCTTATTAATTTTTATCCTTAATTTACTTTTACTTGCTCTTACCTGCTTTTAATTTACCCTTATCAGCCTTTAAAAACAAAATAGCCAAGATTTTAAACCCTTGGCTATTTATGTAAATTTGTCTGTTTTATTATTTGGCTTCTTCTGTTTTTTCTTCGGACGGTTTTGGCTCTTTAACCTTAACTTCTTCAACTTTTGGTTCTTCAGCTTTTTTTTCCTCAACAGGCTTTTCTTCGGCCTTGGGCTGTTGTGCCGGTTTTTCTGCTGTTGATTGTGATTTTACTTCTTCAACTTTAACTTCAGTTTTTACTTCTGTTTTTTCTTCAACTGCTTTTTTGCCGGCTTTTGAGGCTTTAACTTTTTTTGCAGTAATCACGTTTTGGTCAACTAAAATATTATGAACTGTCGGCGAAGTTTGAGCGCCTTTGGAAATCCAGTGTAAAATCCTGTCTTTTTTTACTTCAACAACCTTGGAAAATGGATTATAATGGCCGACAATTTCCAACGCTCTGCCGTAAGTGTCTTTGGCGCTGTCAGAAACGACAAATCTATAAGCTGGCCTTTTCTTTTTGCCCATTCGGGCGAGTCTTATTTTTAGCATAAAATAGATTAACTTTCACTACGAATAGGAATTTTGAATATACGAATAACTTGGCATTCCAATTTGTATATTCGTATTTATTCGTAATTCGTAGTAGATTTCGTATATTCGTAGTAACAAAAAATACCTATGAATTAATTAGTGACCTCATTTAACGCCGAGGCCGCGAGCGGTTCAACCTTTATTGCCCTAATTACCACAGGTAATTAAGTATTGGCATTATTGCATATTGGTAAGAATTAGTCAACCCCGCCCCGCAGCCTAATCCCGCCAGCCAAGTCATCTCGACCGACGACCCCGGTAGGTTTATAAGAGGAGTGGGGAGATCTCACACCTATTTATTACTCATTAAAATTTATTATTTAGGAGTACAGCGACAAAAGAAATTGCCTCCAAAACTTCTTTCGGCGGGGACGCCTCAAGCCAAAGTATAAATTTTTTGGGGGAGGCGTCTCGCCGAGCCAACTACCAGGGAATAAAGGGTATTAAACCGCGGAGCAAGTCGCCGACGCGTCAAAGCCGCTTTGGC
>CAZHUO010000037.1:0-10333 GCA_964535715.1 uncultured Gammaproteobacteria bacterium
TTTGACATATGCCACTAGATTAGCAGAAAGTGCAATATGTGTGTGCACATTACCTGGTATAATTGACAAAGTGATAATTTTTATGTAAAGTATATAATTATCTCTCCGGTTAAATCGATGCTAGAGCTCGGGGATCGTCTAATGGTAGGACAGCGGGTTTTGGTCCCGTCAATCTAGGTTCGAATCCTGGTCCCCGAGTTTTGGCATCGAATAAAATATAAATTAATTGAAATATATTATGGAAATTCTTTCTTTAATTTGGGAACAATATCTTTATATACCAACATTTAATCTGCTTATTTGGATTTATGTCAATTATTCTTATTTCAATTTAGGAATTGCAGTTATAATTTTGACAATTGGCTTGAGAATTTTACTTCTGCCTTTCACAATTTTAGCTGAGAAGGGTAAAATTGTAAGTGAAAAACTGAAAACTGAAATAACGCAGATTGAAAAAGACTACCTTAATGATCCGGTCAAAAAAAAGCTAGCAATAAGAAAACTGCTAAAAAAGAAAAAAATTAGGCCATGGGCGAAAGTTGTTGTCTTGGGCGTTCAATTGTTAACATTGATTTTGCTATATCGGGTTTTCTTGGGCGGAATTTATACTGACGAAAAAAGACATTTGCTTTATTCCCTCACTCCACATCCTGACTTCATAAATACTAAATTCCTATGGTTTGATATCGGTCAAACTAATTTGATCATGCCGGCGATTGTCGCTGGATATATGTTTATTTTCATTTTAATCAGCGTTTGGGACAAAAAAAGCGATATAAATAAAAAAGAACAGATTTATTCCTTACTTTTTCCGGCATTAATTTTCCTAATTTTAGCGGTTTTACCCTCAGTAAAATCAATATTCTTTTTGACATCGCTTATTTTTTCTTCTATAATATCTATAATAGTTACTTTAATAAAAATAAGCTTAAAACCAGCGAAAAAAAAGCTTTAGGCGCAATAGCGCATAAATTACAAAAATATGTCTGAAGGCTTAGACAAAATGATGTATTCGTTTGTTGTCGAAGATGTTTTAAAGGGTTTTTTTATTCATGTGCCGCCTGGCTATGTCGCAGCAGTATATGATTTAGGCAGGGGAGTACTAAAAAAAATCTATAAACCCGGTCTTCACTTAAAAATTCCGTTTTGGCAAAAAGCAATGCTTTTTAATACTCAAACACTTGAATATGATATAAGTAAAAAATTTAATCCAGACAAACCCGAAGTTTTAGGCGACCAGCCGATAACTGCAACAACCAAAGACGGCAAAAAAGTATCAATTGAAGGCACTATTTTACTTCGTCTCGATCCGGAGCAAATACCTGAAATCTGGCAAAATATCGGCGAAAAATTTTTGGAAAAAATTATAAGACCGACAATACAAAGCAGAATGAGAATGATTGGCGCAAAATATGAATTTCAAGAAATTACAACAACAAAAAGAGCTGAATTTGAAATAAGTTCTCGTCAAGAACTTGAAAGAATTCTTTATCCCAGGGGAATATTTGTAGAAAATGTCCTGCTTAAAGAAGTCTATTAGCTTATCACTGAATTAAATAAAACCTCGGGAATAACCGAGGTTTTTGATAAAATATTTTAAACCGTTTTTTTAGCAAAATTAAATCACTAATTAAATAAGCTTGATGAATAAAATAATTATTGCCACAAAAAATCTTGGGAAAATTAGAGAAATTTCTCATATTCTTTCTGACCTGAAAATCAAAATTATTCCGGCGAAAAATGCCGGCATTAATAAAGATATTTTTGAAGATAAAAAAACGCTTGAAGAAAATGCGCTAAAAAAAGCTAGATTCGTCAATAAAATAACAAAAGAATGGGTTTTATCTGATGACTCCGGCATTTTTATAGATGCCTTAAACGGCAAGCCGGGCGTAAAAAGTTTCCGCTGGGCCAAAAATAATGATATTGAGCAATACACTTTGACAAAATTGATAAATGTTCCAACTTCAAAAAGAAAAGCCTATTTTAAAACTGCTATCGCATTATTTTCGCCGCAGGGTAAAAGCTGGTTATTCACCGGAAAAATAGCAGGAATAATCACAAATAATCCTGCAGGTAAAAAAAGGGACAAACTTCCCTATGATACTATATTTATCCCACAAAATTACAATAAAACTTTTGCCCAAATGACCCTTAAACAAAAAAATCAAATCAGCCACCGGGCAATTGCTTTAAAAAAATTCAAAAATTTCATTAAATCAAAGGTTAAATAGCTTATGCCCTTTAAGAAAACAAGAAGCTACTTTCCTTATTGGCTTTTCAAATTCAATAGTAAAAAGTTATCCACCGTTTTATTGTCTTAAAATTTAATGGAAAAAAATTAAATTACTGTCAAGCTTTAAGTCTTAATAAATTGTGGATTACTAACACTTATAATTTCTTAAAAAATCGAGAATTATGGTAAATAAACCTGAACTTCTTGCCCCGGCGGGAAATTTAAAAAAATTACAATATGCTTTTACTTATGGCGCTGATGCGGTTTACTGCGGACTGCCGGATTTTTCTTTAAGGGCAAAATCCGGCTTTGATATTAAATCCTTAAAACAAGGAATTAATTATGCAAAACTTAACAAAAAAAAGATTTATGTCACAATTAATATTTTTCCAAATTGCAAAATAATCGATAAAATATCAAAACATTTGAAAAATTTAAAGAGCAATCCGCCCGATGCAATAATAATTTCTGATCCAGGCGTATTTGAAATAGTAAAAAAAACGCTGCCAAAAATTCCAATTTTTTTATCCACCCAGGCAAATACGATAAATTACGAAGCGGTTAAATTTTGGAAAAAACAGGGAATAAAAAGAATAATTTTGGGCAGAGAGGCAACGGTTGAGGATATAAAAAAAATAAACAAAAAAAAAGGAACTATAGAAATTGAGACTTTTGTCCATGGAGCAATGTGCACAAGCTATTCCGGCCGGTGCTATCTTTCAGCCTGGCTTTCTCAAAGAAGCGCAAATCAAGGCCTGTGCACTCAGCCCTGCCGCTGGAATTATAATGTTTATTTAGAAGAACCGCTTAGGCCAGGAATGTTAATTCCGGTGACAGAAGATAAAAATG
Source organism: uncultured Gammaproteobacteria bacterium (assembly GCA_964535715.1). Classification (GTDB taxonomy): domain Bacteria; phylum Patescibacteriota; class Patescibacteriia; order Buchananbacterales; family UBA6539; genus CAZCCC01. The sequence continues at coordinate 3,086 of CAZHUO010000037.1, forward strand.
GCACCTATATCTTAAACTCAAAAGACCTTTGTCTTATAGATTACCTAAAAGATTTAGTTGATTTTGGTGTTTCTTCATTCAAGATAGAAGGACGGACTAAAAGCATCTACTATCTCGCAGTTGTGACAAAGGCCTACCGCCAGGCAATTGATTTGTTGTTTTGCAAAAAATCTAAAAAGGAAAAAGCTAATGAATTTCATGAGATTAAAAAAGAATTTGAAAAAGTGGACAACCGTGGCTATGAAACCGGATTTTTATTTGGCAATGATTCAAGAAAGCTTATGAATTTTAAGACTTCAAAGCCGGAAAACACCTGGGAATTTAAAGGCGAAATTATTAAGGTTGAAAATAAAAAAATAATTGCCAGAATCCATAATGTTATAAAAAATAACAGCACTGTGGAAATCATTACTCCGCAAAATGTTTATTGCGTTAAAATAAAAAATTTAATGGATAAAGATGGCAATAAAATTAAAGAGGCAAGGGGTGGAAATGATAAAACATTCAGTTTTGAAATTGCTGGAGAAAAAAAATATCAAATTACCCCAAATTCTTTAATTAGAAGAAAAAAATGAAGTTTTAATATTTTTTTATTACTATAAAGCAAATTTACTATAAAAAAAGAGCCACTCGTGGCTTTGAAGAAACAGTTAAGCTGTTTTTTTATTTTTTGGCATTTTCTTTAATTCATAGTATGAAAGGAAAAGAAAAATGCCCAACAAAAGAGAAGTATTAAGCGGAGCCAGCCAAAAAGGAAATTCTTTACCAAAGCTCTCCAAAATCATAATTGAGCCAAGCATGCCGATTGAATACATTGCCCCGTTTTTTAAATAAGCTAATTTTGAAATAGTATCAATACCCCGAATCGTAACTTCTCTGACAACAAAAGCACCAAGACCGTTTCCTATTAAAATTAAAGGAACAGACAAAGTAAAGGCAAAGGCGCCAATTACACCGTCAATGGAAAAAGAGGCATCTAAAACTTCCAAATATAAAATTTTACTCCAAGCGCTTAAATTTCCGCTTAATAGTTCTTTTTCCTTTTCTTCAGCGTTTTTCTTAAAGCCATCTGTAATAAAAAATGCTGTTGCGCCGATTGATGCAGCCAGTGCAAGCATTGAATTGATTTGCAAGGAAAAAAAGATACTGGCCGTCACTACGAGCGAAGAAATAGCATAAAACCAAACCGACTGGCGATGAATGAATTTTTCCGCTAAAAAAGCGTATTTTTTTTCTTCCAAAAAAAGCCAGGCTAAAAAAACTAAAAATAAATAAATTCCGCCGCCTAAAAGCAAAAGCGGCGTTGATTTTTCCAATGACTCTTCAATTCCTTTTCCTTGGCTGAACGCAAAAGTTAGCACTTCAAAAAAAGACAGGGCTGGATTTGCTATCCAAATAATTATAAAAGGCAAACAGCCACGGACAATAAATACAGCAAAAATAATCACCCAAAATAAAAATATTTTTCTAAATCTTTGAGGCAGCGTCTTTAAGACGTTTGCATTAATAATGGCATTATCAATACTGCTGATAATTTCAAACAAGGCAAGGCCAAAAATTATAATTATAAACTGAAAAATCATATTTATAGCATAGCAAATAAATATTTTCCTAGCTATCTTCAAAATTCTGCCTTAAAAAAAACAAAACAGCAAAAGCTAAAAAATTTAAAAATCCGATAAAAATCAGCGATTTATTAAATCCTAAAACCGGCAGTAAAAAAATACTAGTAAAAATTGCCCCAAAAGCGGAACCGATCAAATCAGAACTGTAGATAATGCCTGTTTTTTTTATCGGTTCGAGCTTGTCTCTCAGATAATATTTATTAATTAGTGGAAATTCAAAACCGGCAAAAAGGCCTGTTATAAAAACAAGACAATAGAAAAAAACCGGCTGACTCAATGAATTCGGATAAGAATCCAAAATCAAAGCCAAAAAAACAAAATAAAGACCAAAAATAAAATACAGCCTGAAAATATAACTAAACTTTATCTTATTTCTTGAATTCAAAATCTTTACTAGCCACGCTCCGACTGACATTCCTAAAAAAATCATCGCAAAAATAAAACTTAATCTGTGATAAATTATGCCGTAATTAATTTGAAATAGCAATATAAAAATTATTACAGCTGAAAAAAAGCTAAGCTGTGGAATAAAGTTTATTACCGCCAATATCCTTTCCCGACGCTCAACTAATACGTCGGAAATATAATAAAGTCCAAAAAATAAAATAAAACAAATCAAAAACAATGTTGATAATGAAATATTGGAAATAAAATTTATAGGCTTAGATAGGCTAGGATAATAATGCAAAAACCAAGATAAATTATTTTGCCAATAGGCAACAGGATTAGTATTTGAATTTATAGCCGTAAAATTGTCTTTTTTTAATATTTCTAAAGTTTTTTTTAATTCTTCACTATTGAGTCTTTGCTTTAAATAATCTGTAGTAATTAAATTATTTTTAAAATTATATTTTTTCAGTCTTGACTGTAAAATTTCAGTCCCAACATCAAGACGGGAATCTGAGGCCAAGTATAAATAATTTTTAGTCGGTAAAACATTAACATAAAAAAAAGCATTATTTAAGCCTTTATAAATTGAAGACGTAAAGCTTTCAGACGGCAAGTTACCAATAAGAGGAGAATAATTCAAGGCCATAATTCCGCCTTCTTTTAAATTTTTTTGCACCAAATTAAAAAAATCAACGGAATATAAACGATTCGACTGCAAATTGGATTGATTTGCAATATTTACAATAATTACGTCATAAAAATCTTTGTTTGTTTTTAAGTGTAAAAAAATGTCATAAAAAATAAAATTGATTTTTTTATCATATTCGCCATAAACTTCCAAATACGGCATAACCGTTTTAATTAAACTATCATCAATTTCCTGATAATCAAAATTGTCCACATTATATTTCAAAATTTCAGCAAAAGCGCCGCCAAATCCATTGCCAATCAACAAAACATTTTTTGGATTTTTGTGATAAAGCATCGGCAAATGGATTGCTTCTTCTGCTGAAAAATCATCCTTGTTTGAACCAACTAAAAATCCATTTCCATAAAAATTATAATAGTTTCCCGTTTGGGTAATTGAAATATTACCATATGAAGAATTTGCTGATTTAACCAAATTTTGTCCTGGAAATCTCCACAATTCCGTCTGACGGATGTAGCCGTTTAAAAAGCCTGTGGCCAGATAAATCATAAAAATGGCTGCAAATATTACAATCAACAAAACTCTAATTTTGCCAAAACGGGTGGTAAAATATAATATCAGAAAATTTAATGCCAACAAAAATAAAAATACTTCAAAAAAACCAAAATAAATTACAATGAATGAATAAATTAGCGCACCAAACGCCAAGCCTAAAATTTCAAACAAATATCCGTTATTTATTATATCTGACGGATCTTCCTTTTTTCTAAATGTAAATTTTTTCTTCAGCCACTTAAAAAATCTCTTTAAAATGTTTGGCTCATCTGAGCTATATGCAAGAAAAAACCGGCCGGCAACGGCAAAATGAAGGCCAAACATGATGCATAGAGGTGAAATAGCAAAAAATACATAAAAAAGCCTTAGAATTATATCTACGCCTTCCCCAATGTTTGGAAAAAATATTTTATATGCCCGAACAAAAATTATTTCAAATAAGAATATAAACGAAATTAAAAAATGGCTGAAAATTAAAATTTTCAGAGGCGGCAGCCAATTTAGAATCCTATTTAAGGTGATTGCCCCAACAGCAGCCCAGAATAGCCAAAAACCTAAAAATAAGCCATAAAAAAGCTCATTTCCATAAAAAGTTATGATAATTTCCCTGACTAAAGCCAATTGACTGATTATCGATGTAATACCCAGCAAAAAAAGGCTTACAAATATTAATCTTTTCATATTGATTATATAATTTTAAGACAATTGCTAAAATACCGCAATGATACCGCTTGCAAAAAAAATTAATTTTTGTTAAACTATTTTTACAAAATAAAAATTTATTGTTATAATATTAAAACAGTAAAATACTTTTGAATCTAGTTTATTTATGATTGCCCAAAAAACAAAGATGAGGCTGGCTTCTGCCGGAATAATCATTATCGCTATTATAGCGGTCTTTTTAGATTTCCCCCAATTTATTGAAAAAACGGGATTTGACCTACCTGATTCACTGGATATTCCTTTTCACCTTGGACTAGACCTTCAGGGCGGAACTCATCTTATTTATGAAGCCGATGTCTCCCAAATACCTTTCGGCGACCAAGCGGAGTCTGTGGAAGGCGTACGGGATGTTATCGAAAGAAGAGTAAATGCATTTGGCGTTGCCGAACCTTCAATTCAGACTACAAAAACTGCAGATAACTGGCGGATAATAGTTGAACTGGCCGGCGTAAGCGATATAAATCAGGCCATTAATATGATTGGCGAGACGCCGCTTTTAGAATTTAAGGAACCAAACCCAAATCCGGAAGTAAAATTGACCGACGAACAAAAAAATGAAATCGAGCAATTCAATGCGGCTGCCTTAAAAAAGGCTGAGGATTTATTAAAACAAGCCTTATCAAATGAATCTAATTTTTCAAAATTAGCAACTGAAAATTCCGATGATACCGGCTCTGCTGCCAATGGCGGCGACTTAGGATTAGCCCAAAGAGGCTTACTGGTGCCGGAATTTGAAAAAGCTTGCTTTGATGATCTTAAGATTAATGAAATAAGCAAGGAACTTGTTAAAACCCAATTTGGCTATCATATTATCAAAAAAAATGAAGAACAAGGAGAAGGGGATCAATACCAGGCAAAATGCAGCCATATTCTTATAAAAACGAAAAGCGAGCTTGATTATTCAAATCCTTCAAATGAATGGCTGTACACCGGCCTGACCGGCACGCAGCTTAAAAGAGCTCAGGTTCAATTTGATCCAAATACCCAAGTACCTACTGTCTCTTTAGAATTTAATGATGAGGGCAGAGATTTATTTGCAAAAATTACGGAAAAAAATATTGGAAAGCCGGTTGCAATTTTCTTGGACGGAGAGGCAATAAGCGTACCGACTGTTCAAGAAAAAATTTCCGACGGCCAAGCGGTAATTAGCGGAAGATTTGACATTACTGAAGCTAAATTGCTGGCTCAAAGGCTTAATGCCGGAGCATTGCCGGTGCCAATAAAATTAATATCCCAGGAAACAATTGGCGCATCGTTAGGAAGCGAATCGATACAAAAAAGCCTATTTGCCGGCATTATCGGCTTAATCTTTGTTTCCTTGTTTATGATTATTTTCTACAGATTTATGGGACTTACTAGTGTGATTTCATTAATTTTTTACGGATTAATGATTTTAGCGGTATTCAAGATTATACCAGTTACTTTAACTTTGGCCGGAATTGCTGGTTTTATTCTGTCAATCGGCATGGCAGTTGATGCTAATGTTTTAATTTTTGAAAGGCTTAAAGAAGAACTTCGGGCAGAAAAACCGCTATCTATTGCAATAGATGAGGGATTCAAGCGAGCCTGGTCTTCAATTTTTGATGGCAATATTTCAACTTTAATTACGTGCTTTATTCTGATAGGCTTTACAACTAGTTCAATTAAAGGTTTTGCAATTACATTAAGTATTGGAATACTAATCAGCATGTTTTCGGCAATGATTGTAACCAAGTTGATTTTAAAATCACTGATAAAATTAAGTTTTTTTCAAAAACCATGGTTTTTTGGTATAAAAAAAATATATTAATATGATTTCTATAATTAAACAAAGAAACATTTGGTTTATTCTTTCATCAGCAATGGTATTAATAAGTATTGCGGTATTTTTGATGTTTGGTTTAAATTTAGGCATTGACTTTACGGGCGGAAGCATTTTGGAAATAGAATTTAAGGATATCACCAGGCCTACCAATCCTGAAATGATTGCTTCTCTTGAAGGATTGGATATCGGTTCAGTCACGGCTCAGCCAATAGGCGACAATGGACTTGTGCTTAAATTTAAAGAGGTAAATGAAGAAAATCATCAAAAAATATTATCAGCGATAAAACAAAAATTTCAGCCAAATGGAGGAGATGCGGTTTCTAACCAAAATATTTTTATTGAAAAAAGATTTGATTCAATCGGGCCTTCAATAGGCCAAGAGCTAAAGAAAAAAATGTTTTGGGCAATTTTAATTGTCGTAATTGCCATGATTATTTACATAGCCTGGGCTTTTCGGAAAGTTACAAAGCCAATTGCTTCATGGAAATACGGACTCATTGCCGTAGTGGCGCTTATTCACGATATCATTATCACTGTCGGCGTATTTGTTGTTTTGGGAAAAATATACGGCATTGAGATTAATGCTACATTTATTGCAGCATTATTAACAATTTTAGGCTATTCAGTCAACGATACAATAGTTGTTTTTGACCGGACAAGAGAAAATTTAATCAGACATATTGGTGACGATTTTGAGCAAATTGTGCAAAATAGCATAAATCAAGTAATAATCAGATCTATAAATACATCGTTTACAACATTACTTAGCTTATTTGCAGTCTTTATTTTTGGCGGCCAGTCAATTAGAAGTTTTGTTTTGGCATTGATAGTTGGAATTACTGTTGGCACTTATTCATCAATATTTTTAGCAAGCCCCCTGCTTGTCGTCTGGGAAAAAATTAAAATTAAAAAGTAAAAAAGTACGGCTAAATATGAGTTTAAAGCTGTGCTTTTTTGTTTTATTGGCGACGTAAGGCGAGGGAAACAAAAAGTAAACAACTTTTTGTTTCCGAGCCGACCCGCTACGACACAGGTTTAATTAATGAGTCGTATCGTGAAAAGGGAGCCACCAAAGGGTGAGATACTCTCTGCAGCGCTCCGTCGCTAAAGCTGTATTTATCCAGTTTTAAAGCGTCGGCGACTTGCTTCAAAAGAAGTGGGCTCGCCTCGCTTCGTGGATTTATTAAATACGCGAGTCGAAGCGGGCGGAGCGCGTCGTCGCCAAAGCGGCTTTGACGCGTCGGCGACTTGTCCCGATTAATCCTTCACCTTTGGCGGAGTAAAAAATAGAGGATACTGTCTTATTCATATTTAATTATAAAGCAAGACTTCCGCGGTTTAATACCCTTTATTAAATAAATTCTATTTGATTTAACAATTAATATTATAATTTAGCAATAATTTAATTGGTAATAATAATATTAAATTATTAGTAACATTACCAAAATGTTTTAGGAACACTCTTTTGGCGGTTTTAGTTTGTTAATATCTTTAATGCTTCA
>CAZHUO010000038.1:0-10279 GCA_964535715.1 uncultured Gammaproteobacteria bacterium
TATCAGTGCCGCATCCTTGTTTCTAAAGGAAAAACTTATAAAGCGTGAAGTAATCAACGTGGCACTAGCTATGGGAGAAAAGATTGAGTATGTTTTAGTTAGAGACAAGAAACAAGTGACAAATGACAAGTATATTTTGGCTAAAGCAAATATTGATAAAATTTTTGCAGGAATTGAATATGAAATTTTAGGAAAAGTAAAAGCTAAAGATTTGATTGGCAAAAAATACAGGCCGTTATTTGATTATTTTTTAGATGCCAATTTAGCAAGCAAAGAAAATTTATATACAATTCAGCTGGCCGATTTTGTAACTGTTGAAGACGGCACCGGTGTAGTCCACATTGCACCTGGCTTTGGCGAAGACGACTTGAATTTGGGCCGGCAAAAAAATCTGCCGACAATAATCCATGTCAATGCAGAAGGAAAGTTTACCGAAGAAGTAAAGGATTTCTCCGGCCAGCCGGTTAAGCTGAAAGAAGATCCGCAGGCAACTGACAAAAAAATCATTGAAAATTTGGAAAAGAAAAATTTGGTTATTAAATCAGAACAATTCAGCCATAGCTATCCGCATTGCTGGCGCTGTGATACGCCACTACTGAATTACGCAACCAGCTCCTGGTTTGTAAGAGTGACAGACATAAAAAAAGATTTGGTTAAAAATAACAAAAAAGTTAATTGGGTGCCTGCCTATTTGAAAGAAGGGCGGTTTGGAAAATGGCTTGAAGGTTCGCAAGACTGGGCAATATCGCGCCAGCGCTATTGGGGTTCAACGATTCCGGTTTGGAAATGCGAAAATAAAGACTGCGGCAATATTGAAGTTGCAGGCAGCATAGAAGAACTGCAGAATTTATCCGGCCAAAAAATCAGCGACTTGCACAAGCATGTTGTTGATGAAATAATTTTTCCCTGCAAAAAATGCCAAGGTGAAATGAAAAGAATTCCCGATGTTTTGGACTGCTGGTTTGAATCTGGCTCAATGCCGTATGCCCAAATCCATTATCCTTTTGAAAACAAAGAATGGTTTGAAAATAATTTTCCGGCCGAATTTATTGCTGAGGGCGTGGATCAGACCCGCGGCTGGTTTTACACTTTGATGGTTTTGTCAACCGCGCTATTTAATAAGCCGGCTTTTGAAAATGTGATTGCCAACGGAATCGTTTTGGCACCTTCTGGCCAGAAAATGTCCAAGCGCTTAAAGAACTATCCGGAGCCGGATTTGATAATTGATCAGTTTGGTGCCGATGCAATGCGTTATTACCTTTTGACTTCGCCGGTAATGGCGGCGGAAACTTTGAATTTTTCCGAAACTGGTGTCAAAGAGTCTTTGCAGAAAGTGATTATGCTTATCGGTAATGTGCTAAGTTTTTATTTAATGTATGCGAATGATGGGAATAAGCGCGAATATGACGCGAATAAAGCTGAAAATATTTTAGACAAATGGATTTTAGCCAAATTGAATATGCTAAATCAGGAAGTGACCGAGGCGATGAAAAAATACGACTTGGTAAAAGCGACCAGGCCGCTTGGTGATTTTATAAATGAGCTTTCAACTTGGTATTTAAGGCGTTCCCGCGAACGTTTCAAAGCCGGCGACCAAGAAGGCATAAATATTTTGGGTTTTGTTTTGCAGGAATTTTCCAAAATTGCAGCGCCGTTTATTCCTTTTATTGCCGAAGACATTTACCGTCAGTCAGGCGGCCAAAAAGAGTCGGTTCATTTAGAAACTTGGCCCGCCTATGCCAAGGCTTCAGCGGGTGATGCCCGAATTATTGAACAAATTAATTTAGTCAGGCAGATTGTGGAAAAAGGCTTAGCCGCCAGGTCGGAAGCAAATATTAAGATTAGACAACCCCTCTCAGAATTAAGAATTAAGAGTTATGAATTAAGCGGCAAAGATGAGCTTTTAGATTTGATTAAAGATGAAATCAATGTTAAAGAAGTGGTATTTGATGAAAAAATTGAAAAAGAAGTGGAGTTAGATTTGAATATGACTGAGGAATTAAAGCAGGAAGGTTTGATGCGGGAATTGGTCAGACAGATCAATCAGCTACGCAAAGAAGCCGGTTTGACTATTAATGATAAAGTGATAATATACCATGACGGCTTGGATGAAGTTTTCACGAAGTTTGGGCAAGAAATTAAAAAAGCGACTTTGGCCGAAAAGCTTGAAAAAGGCAGTATTGATTTTATGAAAGACCTCGAAGGGGGAAGGGTGGGGATTAGGAAAGTTTAGCTTTTATCGCCTAGGGTTAAAACCCTAGGCTAAAAATTATATAGTCCACTAAAGTGGACTAACGTTTCTTAAATTAACCCACTTAAGTGGGTTTGGGAATATTAGCCCTGGACTTTAGTCCTGGGCGTTGGGTGGATAATAAATATTTATAAACTATATGACTCTACAACAAATCTACGATTTAGCAATTAAAATGGGAGTGCAAAACGACTTGCGCGGTGAAAAAAAAGTAAAAAAAATCTTGGGCAAAATTAAAGCCAGATACGACAGCCTAAGTACTGGCGCCAAAAAAGAATTTGACCAGGAAAGATTAAGCAACCCGTATTCTGATACCCGAATTTTATATGACAATAAAAAAGAAGTAAAAAAGATAATGGTCGGAATCGATATCCAGCCCTCAGAAATTTTAATGGCCAAGGAACTCGGAATTGATACGGTGATTTCCCATCATCCTTTGGGTATGGCATTGGCCGACTTGGGCAATGTCATGCATCTGCAAGCCGATGTTTTGGCAATGTATGGGGTGCCGATTAATATTGCCGAAGCATTGACTAAAGAAAGAATTTCCGAAGTCGCCCGGGGCGTTTCCGCCTCAAACCATTATCGGACGGTTGACGCGGCCAGGCTGATGAATATTAATTTAATGTGCGTTCATACGCCGTGTGATAATATGGCGGCGACATTTTTGGATAATTTAATTAAAAAATCCAAGCCGGAAACTGTCGGAGAAATTATCAAAATATTAAAAAACGTGCCGGAATATCAAGAGGCAATCAAGCGCAAAGCCGGCCCGAAAATTTTTGTCGGCGCTGAAGATAACTCCGCCGGCAGAATCGTCGTGACCGAAATCACCGGCGGCACCGAAGGGGCGGTGGGCATTTACGAAAAAATGGCGAACGCCGGAATTGGCACAGTTATTGGAATGCATATGGACGAAGAGCGCAAAAAAGAAGCGGCAAAATATCATATTAACGTGGTAATTGCCGGACACATTTCTTCGGATTCTTTGGGTGTGAACCAATTTTTGGATGAGATTGAAAAGAAAGGCGTTGGAATTGTTCCATGTTCGGGATTGATTAGAGTTAGTCGAAGCAAGAAAAGGAATAAGAAATAAGTCCCGCCTACGTTCGCTTTCAGCAAACTTCGGCGGGTAAACAAGATAAGAAATAAGATTCAAAATAAAAGCAGGGTGTTAATGCCCTGCTTTTTTGTAATGCATTTTTTGGGCTATTTTATCTATGCGTTTTGTAATTAGAAAAAATATGTTATGATATAATCATATTTATTTATTTTTTATTTGAAATAAATGGTTTATCAAACTATCACAAAATCAAGAGTAAGCGCGCCAAGCGCTTTTTTAGTTTTAACAGTTTTAGTAACTTCAGTAATGCTTTTGGGTGGATTTTCGACACTGGCTGCTGTAAGTTTGGTAAATTTAGAAAATTTATACAAAGGCGAGCCTTTAAAGTATGAATCATATAAATTTTTAGAATTAGGGGAATATGGCGTGATTTATAATTTTGAATATAAAGCCAGGGATTTAAAAAAACAATGGCAAAGAATAGAGTATAAAAATTATAATTGGCCGGAAGTTCCCGTTGTAATTGCCAAGCCTTTAAGTTTTAACGGCAATCAGCCAGCTCATATTCGCCTAAGAAATATTGATAACTTGGGTTTTGAAATAATGATTGAGGAGTGGGCATATTTGGATAAAGCCCATAATCCGGAAACGGTCAGTGTTTTGGTTCTTCGCCCGGGTACTTGGGAGGATTCAGCTTCTGGATTAAAAATGGAAGCTGGTATTTTGCAGGGAGTCAATCAAGACTGGAAAGAAATTTTGCTTAATGAATCTTTTACCGATAAAAATCCAATAATCTTTACCCAGGCCCAAACTTATAATGGCACTGATCCGATTGTTACCAGAAATAAAATAGTTGATTTGGAATCCACCACCACGCCTGCTGTTCTTCCTCCGCTTGGCCAAGATTTGGTCGGCTCATGCTTAAACGAAGAACTTGATAATTTAAGATGTGTGTATTTTGATGAAAGCCATGGCGGTCCGGAAATTTGGACTCAAAAATGCAATGGCAGTGCCTGGGTAAATATGGAAGCTTGCCTTGATTCTTGCAGCGATGGAATTTGTACAGAATCTGTTATTTTAAAAACCTCAACTTTTAATGTTAAAGTTCAAGAAGAAGAAGGAAAAGACTCAATTCATGCAGATGAAACAATCGGTTATGTTGTTTTTTCAAAAGTAGCCGGTCAATTATTTGACTCTGCTCAAAATAGAAATTATAAAATGGAAGTTGGTACTATTGATGATGTAAATAATAATTTTAAAACAATTCCTTTTCAGAATTATTACCATTCCGCCCCATTTTTTATTGCCGATATGCAGACAATAAATGAAGCTGATCCGGCCGGCATAAGGTATAAAAATTTAGTATCAGAGTCGGTAGAAATAAAAATTGAAGAGGAGCAATCAACAGACAGAGAAACAGAGCATGTCAATGAAACTGTCGGCTATATGGCTATTAGCCTGCCAACAATTTTATCAGTTGATGCAGAAATTTCAATTGCCACGCTGAAAGATTTGTACTCTGTTGGCGAAAATATTGGATTGACCGATCCGCCTCAAGCCGGTGTAGTAAATAATAATCCGACAGTTTCTTCTTCTGTAAGCAAATCTGTAAATAATAATTTTGAAGCGCTTGGAAATACTAAAACCGCAAATTATGACAGTGTTAATGATTACAAAATCAACGGCTATATAGTTGAGCTTACCGAATCTCCAATTCTGAAGAAAAAAATTGAAATTGAAAAACAAATGGAAATAAATCAAAATTTCGATAAAATGGTTGGAGTTGATGAAGAAAATAATCTTTTTCCCCCTGTGCCAGAAAGCATAACTGCAAAAATCAACGAGCAAAAGATTTTGATCAAAGCACAGCAAACAAATGTTAAAAATGAAATAAATCGAGTACTCTCCGGTTCAAATAAAGGAGCCAAGGTGGCAATGGGAAAAGAATTCAAAAATTCTTTTAATGGCTTTACCGTAAATATTACAAGTGACAAAGTAGACCAAATAAAAAAAATAAATGGGGTAAAAAACGTCTATCCAAATTATGAAGTCAAGGCCGTATTAATGGATTCTGTTCCCAAGATAAATGCTGACGACGTCTGGGAGCTGGATATAGAAGGCAATAATTGCCTGGAATCAGAAAAACCCTGTTTAACCGGCGAGGGGATTACAATTGCCATAATTGATACCGGAATTGATTATACTCATTCTGATTTGGGGGGTTGTTTTGGATCCAGCTGTAAAATTATTGGCGGTTATGATTATGTAAATAATGACCAAAATCCAATGGATGATCATGGACATGGCACTCATTGTGCTGGGATTGCCGCGGGCAATGGAACCTTGAAAGGCGTGGCGCCGGATGCAACATTGTATGCTTATAAAGTTTTAGATAATAATGGCTCCGGCTATACGGAGTGGATTGTAAGCGGAATTGAAGCTGCGGTTGATCCGAATAACGATGGCAATTTTTCGGATATGGTAGATATCATTAGTTTAAGTTTGGGTGGCGAGGGCAACCCAGATGACCCCATGAGCCAGGCAATTGATAATGCGGTTAATGCCGGAGTAGTTGCGGTGGTTGCCGCCGGCAATAACGGATCCAATCCTAAAACCATATCAAGTCCGGGTACGGCGAGAAAAGCGATTACTGTTGGAGCGTCAGACAAGATTTCAAATTATGTGGCGAATTTTAGCTCAAGAGGCCCGGTTTTATGGAATGATAACTACGGAAACGCAAAATCATTAATCAAACCGGACTTAATCGCACCCGGCATTGATATTTGCGCCGCCCAGTGGGACTCCGCTTGGAATGACAGTAAATGTTTTGACGATAATCATATTGCGATTTCCGGTACCAGTATGGCTACGCCTCATATTGCCGGTGCGGTTGCTTTATTAAAACAAAAAAACCCAAACTGGCTGCCAAAAGAAATAGCTTCCGCCTTGTATAAAACCGCTTCTAATCTTGGTTATATTATGACGGATCAGGGTTTTGGCGAGGTAAATATATTGGATGCCATATCTTTGGCAAACAAACCGTTAATCGCCGAGCTGAATATGGAAAACTATAACATTTCCGGAGCAATAAACATTTTAGGAACGGCAAAAGGCGACAATTTCAGCTATTACGAAGTGCATTACTATCCAAAAAGTTATCCGAGCAAGTGGCAATTGGCATGTAGGGGAGATCTTCAAGTGGATAACGGCATATTGTGCGGAAATTTTAATACCATTATATCGCCCCAGAGCAAGTATTTGTTCAGGTTAAGTGTTTATTCAACCGACGGATCGGTTTATTCTGATTTTAGTGAAAACAATTTGGATAATTTAAAGATTACAAGGGCGGGCAATAACTATAATTATGTCAAAAAAAACCAGAGAGTTTTCGGCGAGATAAAATTGCCCAGTTACGACTCATATAAAGTTGAATATTCAATAGATGGCAATAGCTGGAATCAATTTTGCAGCGGCAGAAAAATAGTATCCGGATATTTGTGCGCCGGCGATTTCAGCAATTTACCTAACGGCGTAGCATATCTTAGACTTTCGGTTTATGTTAAAGGAAAATTGATTGAAAGCAGCAAATTTAAGATCGCAGTAATCAATGAATTAATGGATAAATGGCCGGTCAAATCCGATTGCTTTGGCGGCCATCAACTTAATGTCGATACGGTGGAAGGAAAGGCCAAGCTGTTTAGCGTTGATTCGGCCAGCTGCGGCTCAGGGTGGGCTTCATGGATAAATAAGATTATGATTTATAACATTGACACAACCTATCAGTCGTTTTCCGGTTTTTACAAGGATGGTCAGTTGCTTGATAGTATCAAGAACGCTTTATATGCCGATCTTTCGGTCGTGAATGGAAATATTATTTTTCCAATGCTTTATCAATATACGGGAATGACCGACATGAATGGCAATTTTTTTGGAAACTGGCCGTATTATTCAGGCAGCGGTGATTTTGTCGGCCCTGCCAGTTTTTTTGGTGATTATTATGTGGCAACTGGCTATGTTTTTGGAGCAACTCGCAACTTATATGTTTATGCTTTCAATAAAGATGGAATAATGGTTCAAGGCTATCCGATATTGGTTAATGATGATCCCATATATAATCAATGGATAACTAGAGGATTAGGGCCGATTATTATCAATCATGATGGTGAAAATTATTTTGGAATATTATTTGAGCTAAATATTGCGGAAGAAAAGCGCAAATTATATCTTGATATATATTCAATTTCAGGCGGCCGCAGAATAAAAAGAGTCTTGATTCATGATAGCGGCGACAAACTGTTAAGATATGAATCACAAGATGTTATCAGCGCCGATTTAAACAACGACGGTAACAGTGAAATTATTGTCGGTTTTGGTACGGGTGATGTAAACGGCATAAATCAGGATTGGTATACTCCCGGAAATTATAAAAGTTATTTAAAAATTATTGATTTTGATGGAAATATTATTTTAGATACCCTTTATACTGAAAATTATCTTTTACATAACTTGCGGCTGATTAATTCCGGAAATACCAGTCCCAATATTGTGTTTTTACTCGCAGAAACTTTCGGCAGTAATTATTTGGGAAGCAGACTGGCCAGCATAAATTATAAAGGCGAAAAAGTCTTTGATATTGAAGTCGGCCATATTGATAAAATTCCAGGTGGACTTAGTATCGGCGACGTTACCGGCGATGGCCAGCCCGATATTCTATTGGCAAATCGTCCCCGGTTTTGGGTGGAATCAGTTCCAACCAATATACTGATTTATAGCAGCAAGGGATTGCTGGAAAAGGAATTAATTATTCCTGCTTTTGGAGTAGTTGAATTGGTTTATGATAGCTCAGACATATTAATAACTGACTTTAATCAGGATGGAAAAACCGATATTATTATGAAAACCTCGAGTTTAGTCGAACCATATATGAATAAATCGTTAATTTTTGTTTTTGAAACCGGCAAGCCGTATGATCCAAAAACCATGGACTGGCCAATGGCTGACCATGATCCGCAGAATACCAGCTGCTACAATTGCAAATTGGGTTCGCCTAGACCGCAGTCAAAAATAAAAAATAACAGTGCCGAATCATTAGACGTGGCTTTAAATGTTTATATTGAAAAATACGACGGCACTAATTTGACCAATAAGCTTAATGTCTTGGAAAATTATCCTGTGCAGGTTGCTTCCGGGCAGCAGTTTGGCATCGATACGGTTGTAAATCCGCGAAACTTCTATTTGAAAGAAATCGGGCAATATAGGATTACCGCTGAATTAAAAGATGCTTTTGGCAATCAAGTTCTTAATTTAAATAAAGAGCCGATTATTGCTTTTTATGATTTTGAAGTCAAGTAAAAAGAGAAATAAGGAATAAGTCTAGATAAGTCCCGCCTACGTTCGTTTTCGGCGAACTTCGGCGGGTAAACAAGATAAGAAATAAGTAATAAGTCCAGATAAGAAGTTAGATTAAATATAAAAGCGGGGCATAGCTGTCTCGGCTTTGTGGTATAAAAAAGGACACCCTGTTTTGCAGTGCGTCCCAAGAAAATTTATAAGATCGACCGATCGTCGGCATACACTCGGGCAACGGATTTTTCCGCATGCAGGTTGTATATTGTTTCAGCCAAAATTTCGGCCAAGCTTACTTGTTCAAACCAAGGATGAAATTGGAGAAAATCTGCCGGAAAATAAAAGCTGTCAGTACAAATTACTTTAAGCAAAAATCCTTCTTTATAAAGAAATTCAAGTTTTGAAATCGCATTTTTGCAGAAATTAGCATGAGTGGCAACCATTATCACTTTTTCCGCTTTGTTTTTCTTTAAAGCTTTGGCCGTTTCAAAAATAGTGCTTGCGCTTCTGATCATATCATCCCAAATTATGACAATTTTTCCTTCAATCGGCTCGCGGATAATTATTTCCCTTGTTTCGTTTGTCTGGTAGTCTTTAATTTTTGTCGGCAGTACCGGCATAATCTGGGTATGCTTGGCAAGACGCTTTACCCTGTTGCCGCTGCCTTGGTCGACTCCGGAAATTGCGAAATTATCTCTGTTTTTTTCATCGAGAATATTATAAGAAGAATTCAGGTGCCTGAGCAATGTTCCGGAAGCATATATTCCGAAAAAATTGCACTTGTTGCGGTCAAAAAATCCTTTAACGGCATCATTATGGACATCAACTGAAATTACCCTGGTTGCGCCTGATATGGTAAGCATGTCGGCAGCCAGCCTGGCAGTCAACGGCTCTCTTTCCCGAGGCTTGTCTTGGCAGGCATAAGCATACCATGGGGAGACAATATTGCGGTAAAAAGCGTCGCATTCGGTCAATGCGGCAGTTGCCGAGCAAAGCTCAAAAAAGATATCCTGCCGGCTGTGCGAGTAGCTGAATGACGGCGTTTGTACCAAATAAGTATCCGCGCCGCGGACGCTGTTTTCTTCGCCGCGCGGCAAAACGACTTTCAGCTCGCCGTCGGCGAAATATTTGACTTCAGCCGGTATTAATTGCCAGCCTTTGCCGATTTCTTTGTGGATTTTTTGCGCCAGTGCTTCAGCGCCGGGCAGATAAACTAAGATTGGTTTTCTTCTTGACATATTTTGTCCTCCATTTTTTATTTAGCTAAAGACTTTTAAAGGAACGGGATTTTATTTTACCACCCCTGGCTTTTTTTTGTCAAAAGAATTTAGATATGAGCCTATAAAAGCGAGTAAGAGTGAATAAAAGTAAATTAAAGCTGGCTTGATTTACTTTTTACTCGCTTTTATTTACTCTTATCAGCTTTTAACTATTTAAAAATTCGCATCATTTGTATTTATTCGCATAATTAGCATCGGTGGACGCATTCGCCCGCCACGCGTTGACGATGTTTTGATAAGACCCGCGAGTCGAGGCGGGTAGTGTGCCATAACAGGCTTTGGAACATAATATTCGGATGAGCGTATTCGTAGTACGCCATGACGGGCTTTGGAACATAA
>CAZHUO010000039.1:0-10027 GCA_964535715.1 uncultured Gammaproteobacteria bacterium
CTGACACCACAAGAAAAACTACTCCAAAGTGTTACCCTTGACTGTTAACTGTACAATCTTACAAATAATTTATAATCGATAGCTTTTAGCAGTTAGGCTTTTAGCTTATTGGAGAAAAATATGACAGATCAACAATCTAAACAAAATCAAATTCAAATTAAAGACGGCTTTGCCGGAGCCGAGTATGCCAATGCAATGCAGGTCGGACACAACAAGGAAGAATTTATGATGACCTTTCTTAATATTGTAGGCATAACCGGGCGGACGGTTGGAAAAATTATTACCAGCCCCGGTCATTTTAAGCGGATTATTCGGGCAATGGAAGACAATCTAAAAAAATATGAAACCACTTTTGGCAAAGTCGAAGAGGCCGAAAGTCCAAAAGATGAAATTGGATTTAAGGCAGAATAATTAAGTGGCAAACACCAAATATCAAATTACAAAAAACAAACAAATCCCAAATTACAAATTCAAAATTCCAAATGGTTGAACTAAAGTATTTGGAATTTTAGATTTGGGATTTGTAATTTATTCTATCTATGGCTAAAAACTACTACGATATACTCGGTGTTAGTAAAAATGCTAGCCCTGAGGAAATTAAAAAAGCCTATTACAAGCTTGCTCATCAGCATCATCCTCATAAGGGAGGCGATGAAGCTAAAATGAAAGAGATAAATGAAGCTTATGGCGTTTTAGGTAAGCCGGAAAAAAGAAAACAGTATGACCAATTTGGGTCGACTTTTGATCAATCGGGTTTTTCCGGCGGTTTTAATGATTTTTCACAAGCATTTAGGGGTGCCGGCAAAGCAAGCGGGGCAAATTTTTCATTTGACATGGGTGACCTTGGCGATATTTTTGGTGATTTATTCGGCAGCAGCGGTTTTAGATCATCCAGATCAAAATCAGGGCGCAATTCTCAGGGTTCGGATATTGAGGCCGAGTTAACCATTGATTTTTCCCAAGCGGTTTTTGGTACAGAAAAAGAGATTGTTTTGAATAAAGATATTATTTGCCAGGAATGCAAAGGCAGCGGTTCGGAAAAAGGCTCTAAGGTTTTAACTTGTTCAGCTTGCGGCGGTACTGGCCAAGTGGTAAGAAATATCGGCTTTGGCATCGGTTTTCCCAGTGTTTGCCAGGAATGCAATGGCACCGGACAAAAAATTGAAAAAGAATGCAGAAATTGTCGTGGACAGGGGAGAGTAAAAAGCTCGGAAAATATTAATGTTAAAATACCTGCCGGAATTGACAATGGTCAGACGATCAGACTTGCCCAAAAAGGCCAAGCGGGTAAAAAGGGTGGAGAGCCCGGCGATCTTTATTTAAGAATTAAAGTTTTGCCGGACCTGCGATTTAGGCGTGATGGTTTTGATATAAAAATTAAAAAAGAAATTAGCTTTACTCAGGCGGCTTTAGGTGATAAAATTGAAATCGAAACTCTTGAAGGAAATGTTATGCTTAAAATACCCGAAGGGACTCAAAGCGGCAAAGTGTTTCGGCTTAGGGGTAGCGGCATACCTCATCTGCAAAGCCGTGGCCGGGGAGACCAGCTGGTGGAAATAATTGTAAAAACCCCTACCGGTTTGAATAGAAAACAAAAAGAGTTGTTAAGAGAATTAGGTGATAATTAATAAATACTTAATTCTAATATCTTAATCCTAAATAAATTCAAAGTTCAAAATAACAAATTTTAAAGATTATAAAGTAAAAAATTGATTGAGATGGTAATAAAACATGGCCCGTTCGTCTAGTGGCTAGGACGCATGGTTCTCATCCATGTAACAGGAGTTCGATTCTCCTACGGGCTAAATTGCCAAATTATTAGTGCTACGTTTTGATTAGTATCGGTAGGCATCAGGCACTTATTTCAGTAATTCACGTTCTGCGCCACTATAATTAATATAAAAAGCGCACATGCCTATGGTAAGGTTAGTATAAAAAAATGAAAAGAAAAATATTTTTATTTATTCTGTTAAGCTCGTTAGTTTTGACCGGCTGCGTCAATGATTCTTTAAATAATCAAATATTAAAAAACCCCAAATCTACGGATAGTACAAATAGTCAAACAGCTAGCGACTGGGTGGACTACATTGATATTGAAAATGGTTTTTCAGTTAAATATCCTGCCGGCTGGGTAATTAAACCTAAAGATGAAAGATTGTATCCGCCTGAAAAACCGGTATATATCGGCTTTTATCCAAAGGGATATAATTAAGATACTTCCACTGTTTTAAATATAGAAGTTTATGATGCCGACTATTATACGGTTGATTCATTAATAAGCGATATTCAAAAAGATGCAATTGAAAGGAAACAAAATATTGAAAAAATTAGAATTGGTGATATTGATGCATTTAAAGTAAAAATTTCCTTCACAGTTAAATTAGTTGACGCAAATGACTCAAGGCATGTGATTAAAGAAATTTTTGTGCAAGGAAATCAAAGAATATATAGAATACTTTATCCTACTTACGAGACATACAAAAAAGAGCATGAAATTTTTTATAATAGCTTTAAACTTTTAAAGTAAATTTCCAACTAATCATTTTCTAAGCTTTGTGGAAGCTAAAATAGCTATTCCTCGTGAAGCTAAATAAAAAAATACAAAAGGCTCTAATATTAGATTGTGCGATAAGTTTACTAAATAAACTTGTTTATGGATACGAAAAACTTACACTCCAACACTTTAATCAAAGCAAGTCTTATAGCCGGAGTATCCTTATTTTTAGGTTTTCTTTTTGATTACTTTTTCTACGGCAAATTTCCCGGTATTTCTTTTCCATTATATGTTATTTTGGTTTTAGCGGGGTTTTTTGTTGTCGCAAATCGTTTTAATAAGCAAATAAGCATGGGAGTTTTTTGGCTTTTTATACCGCTCATATTTTTCAGCATAATGGTTTTTGTACGCTCCAGCTACTTGCTTACGCTTCTTAATGTTTTTGCTTCTTTATTGTTATTGCTTATAATAGCCGAGGTGACTTTAGGTAGAAAGGTAAAAAACTTTTTGGTCGGAGATTACATAAAAATTTTTTTTCTTCCGCTTAAGTTTATCGGGCCATTGTTTCAGACACTATCCAATTTATTTCCGCTAAGAAGTATAAATAAAGACCAAAGAGTTATATCGCAGGTTTTGAAAGGTATCCTAATTTCAATCCCTGTATTGTTTGTCTTTCTGCTTCTTTTTTCATCGGCAGATTTGATTTTCCAAAAATATATTTCTAGTTTAATCAGTATTGATATAAAACCGGAAACAATTTTTAGGTTAGTTCTTATTTTAATAGCCACTCTTGTTTATATTGGCGCATATTCTTATTCATTTAGAGACAAAGAAAAGCTGTTTTCCGTTCAAAAAAATGGTAAAAATTATATTATCGGACAAATAGAAAGCGCTATTTTACTTGGCTCAGTTAATGTTTTGTTTTTCATTTTTATGCTTGTTCAATTGGCTTATCTTTTTGGAGGAGCAAGCAATATTTCCTCTCAGGGCTTTACCTATGCCGAATATGCGCGGCGGGGATTTTTTGAGTTGATAGCTGTGGCCATTATTTCTTTTCTGCTGCTTCTAATAACAGAAAGATACATTGTCAAAAAAGAAACTAACCATGCAATTGGATTTAAAGTGTTAAGCGCCGCTTGTGTTGTTCAAGTAATTTTAATTATGGCATCGGCCTTTACGCGTTTGTTGCTTTACGAAGAGGCTTATGGATTTACAACGCTGAGATTGTATAGCCATGTATTTATCATTTTTTTAGCAGTCGTTTTTTGCTTGTTGTTTTACAAAATCTACAGGGACAAAAGAGAAAATGCTTTTGCTTTTCAAGTTTTTATTTCGGTTG
This sequence comes from uncultured Gammaproteobacteria bacterium, assembly GCA_964535715.1. GTDB lineage: Bacteria > Patescibacteriota > Patescibacteriia > Buchananbacterales > UBA6539 > CAZCCC01. The sequence goes on from CAZHUO010000039.1 coordinate 3,834, forward strand.
CAATATTTTTGGCTGCTATGAATTTTCTTAATCCCGATGCATTTATCGCTCGCCGTAATATCGAACGATTTTTTACCGTCGGAAAACTCGATATTTACTATTTGAGCCGCTTGTCAGATGATGCCATCCCTGATATTATTAAAGTATTAAACATATCAAATGATGATTTAAAAAATAGCTTCGCTCGGGAATTATATATGCGCACTCAAAATAGTGATTCTCCTTATGCTAAAGACATGAAGCAATATTTTTCGAAATGGCAATCGTTAAATATATCACGCATAAGAGCTGAAAATATTCTTAATTCAAAAATTAGCGAGATTGAACCATAAAAGGATTATCAGCAGCAGAATTTTGATTCTATTGAATACTACGAGAAAGATATATAAACGAGCGTAAAATATGTTGTTTACTACAAGTTTTCTGGCCTTATGTTTCAAAAATGTACTCTCAATAGTAATAATCTAAATATTAAATATAAATACTATGTCATTAGAAAATAAAGTAGCTATTGTTACCGGTGCCGGAAGGGGAATAGGGCAGGGCATCGCTTTGGCATTGGCTGAAGAAAAATGCAATGTTGTGGTTTCGGATATTAATCAAACAGACTGCGAAAAAGTCGCTTTAGAATTGAAAAAATTCGGCATTAAGATTTTAGCGGTCAAATGCGACGTTTCAAATAAATCAGAAGTTGAAAATTTATTTAAAAAAACAATGGAAGAATTCGGTGAACTTGATATTTTGGTCAATAATGCCGGCATCTTTCCATTTATCCCTTTTGTCCAAATGCAAGAATCAGATTGGGATAAAGTGATTAATATAAATTTGAAAAGTGTTTTTTTATGTTGTCAGCAAGCGGCAAAGATAATGTTTGATGGCGGACGAATAATAAATACTTCTTCAATTGCATCAGTTGTTGGTTTTGAAGGATTAGTTCATTATTGTGCTTCCAAGGGTGGAATAAATAGTATGATTAGAGCTTTAGCTTTAGAATTAGCACCAAGAAAAATTACGGTTAATGCTGTTGCACCAGGTGCAATCGACACTCCCGGAGCCAGTCAGCCTGATCAGCCAAGAACTGCTGCTGAAGAAACAAGAAAGCAAACTGTTGCCATGATTCCTTTGGCTCGAATGGGTCTGCCAAAAGATATTGCCAATGCCGTTTTGTTTTTAGCTTCTGAAAAATCCAGCTATATAACCGGCCAGACAATTATTGTTGATGGCGGCTGGACGTTAAGGTAATTTTACGTAAATATTCAGTAATTAAAATACAAAAAAATCAAAATGAAAAACCCGCTAAATGCGAGTTTTTTAATTGAAAATATAAATTAAGCAGCCTTTACGCCTCTGTCAGATATAATTATATCCTCAAGGCCTTTACTTGGGTACTCATCTTCAAGTTCTGGTGTCTCCTGTATAACTTGTTTGGCAAAAATAAATATTGGTTTCACGTTATCCTTGTCGTTAAATCCGCTAAAAAAAGGTGTTTTTGTGAATTCTGTTAGAAAAATTATTGCCTCCTGACGGCATTTTTTCCTCCCTGATTCATTTAGGGAATTAATATTACCAAGTGATAATTTTCTCAAATCATCCAGTCTTCTGGCTGATGTCTCTATATCACCAATTATTCTTTGTTCGGCAAGTTCAAAAGCATCATTAGGTTTTTCTTGTTTTACCGTATTATTTTTAAACCAAACTTCAATATCGTCAGGCAATTCTTTTTTTAAGTTGTCTGTCGAAAAATTATTTTCTTTTACCATTTGAATGACTTATTTTATTAATTATTAAAATCACTATTTTGCTTTCAATTCTTATTTTAACGCAATATTGAATATCTGTCCATAATTAATTATTAATTGATAATATCAGGCTGGACGTTAAAGTAATTTGATTTTAAAATATGACCTTCTTTAAAATATCGCTTTAAAAGGGATATTTTGTTATAATAGGTGCATATGAAATTACAAAAATCAAAAAGTATAAATGAAATTGAAAGCCTTAAGCAAAGTGTTATTAATGAATTCAGTTCAGATATTACACAAGAAAAATATCTAAAAATTGGTGAAAAAGGCTTATGGCAATCTGAAGAAACTTTTATCGACAAGTATTTTGCAAAAAATTCTAGGATTTTGGATATTGGCTGCGGCACGGGTCGAACTACAATACCTTTATATTTGAAAGGCTATAAAGTAGTTGGTGTTGATATTACGCCAAAAATGATCGAATCGGCTAAAAAGATTGCTTTGAAAAAAAAATTAAATATTGATTATCAAATAGGGGACGCCACAGATTTAAAATTTGAAGCTAATTTTTTTGATAATGCAATTTTTTCAAATAACGGCTGGACGCAAATTCCCGGGAAAGTAAATTGGCAAAAAGCTTTGAATGAATTGTATCGGGTTTTAAAGCCAGGCGGCTATTTTATTTTTACTTCTCACAAAAAATGTTATTCTCCGTATTACTTATTTTTTTGGATTAAACAATGGTTAAAGATTTATTTGCTTAAGCCCTTAGGGTTTAACATTAAAGAAATTGAATTTGGTGATCGCTTTTTTTCCAGGGAATCAGGGGGAACAAAGTTTAAGGAAAAGCAATACATTCATATTCCAAACATAAATGAAGTAAAAAAACAAATTCAAAATTCCGGTTTTAAGATGGTTGAATCTCTTACGATGGGAGACATTTCAAAAACTGATGCATCAGAAAGAAGAAGTACGCTGACAAAAAAGGATAATGCCGCCAAATCGCCGGTTTTTTATATTTGTAGTAAATAAAAATTCATATGTATTACCTTTATATTCTTAAATGCGCCGATAAAACGCTTTATACCGGCATTACCGTTGATTTAAGTCGAAGAATAAAAGAGCACAATGAATCAAAGCTTGGTGCAAAATATACTAAATCGCGCCGGCCAGTTAAGCTGGTTTATTCAAAAAAGTTTAAGACTCGTTCTACTGCTTTAAAAGAAGAATTTAAAATAAAATGTTTGACGCGAAAAGATAAAATAAAACTAGTTAGAAATCAGCCCAAGTAATTATTAATCTTATTTTATGAATGGAAATAGTAGAGAAAATATAAAACCCGGCTTAACAGTAGATATTGTTCAAAAGCAACATCAACAAAACGGCGAGCTAACCAGGGGAATCGTGGCCGATATTCTGACAAATTCACAAAATCATCCGCATGGAATTAAAGTTAGGCTTATAACCGGTGAGGTAGGCAGAGTACAAAGAATAATTTCTTAGATTTTAATAAACAAAAAGCTTATATTTCAAATAAGCTTTTTTGTATTTTTTAAATTATTTTTTTCTGCCAGCCTTGGTTCGATCGGTTTCTTTGAGAATTTGTTTTCTTAGCCTGACATTTTTTGGAGTAATTTCCAGATATTCATCATCATGCATTATTTCCATTCCGCGTTCGATCGTCAGGGAAAATGGCGGAGTTAGGGCAATTGCCTCATCAGCTCCTTTCGAACGCATATTGGTCAGCTGCTTGCCTTTAATTGGATTGACTGAACAGTCGTTGCCTTTGGAAATATTGCCAATAACCATTCCTTCATAAACCTCAACATTTGGGCCAATATATAGCTGTCCGCGCTGTTGGAGGTTGTATAGTGAATAGCCTGAAGATTTGCCGCCAATCATTGAAATCATTGATCCAGTGTGGCGTTTTTTAATAACTCCAACATATGGCTTGAAACCAATTACGCGTGAAGCTAAAATTCCTTCGCCTCTGGTGTCAACTATAAAATCACCTCGATAGCCAAGCAGGCCGCGGGTTGGTATTTCAAAAAGCATTCTTAGTTGATTTGTATGCTGGTGCATTTCAATCATTTTTCCGCTTCGTTTTGAAATTTTTTCAATAACTATTCCCGAAAATTTTTCCGGCACGTCAACGGTTACTTCTTCAAAAGGCTCGCAAAGCTTTTCATTAATAGTTTTGGTTATTACTTGTGGTTGGGAAATTTGCATTTCATAGCCTTGCCGCCTCATATTTTCAAGCAGAATTGCAATATGCATTTCACCGCGGCCAAATATTTGATAGCGGTCCTTTTGAGAAAAATCAATCGAAAGTCCGACATTTACCTCAAGTTCTTTTTTTAGCCTTTCAAAAAGCTGGCTGTTTGTCACCAAGTTTCCGTCTTTTCCTGAAAATGGGGAATTATTAACCAGTAAATCCAAAGATATTGTCGGCTCATCAATTAAAATGGCGGGCAGTGCCTCTTGATCTTGGTTTTCGCAAATTGTTTCACCAATATTAATATCGGGAATTCCGGCAATCATTACAATGTCGCCGGCATTGGCGGTTTCAACTTCCTGGCGATCAAAGCCGTTAAAGGTGAATATTTTAGTTGTCGCGCCAAGACGCGTTTGGCCGTTTGGATTTTTTATAACTATTTTTTGAGCCTTGAAAATTTTTCCTTCATGGATCCTGCCGATAGCAAGCCTTCCTAAGAAATCATTATAACCCAAATTAAATGGCTGCATTCTTAGGGGTAAATTTGTATTTCTAGAAGCCGGTGCAACATTTTCTAAAATCGCATCTAAAAGGGGATTAAGATTATTTGACTCGTCATCTATATTTTTTTTTGCGATTCCCTTTATGCCGATTGCATATAATGTAATGAAATCAAGCTGCTTGTCATTTGCTCCCAAATCCATAAAAAGCTCCAAGACTTTATCGTGGGATTTATTTATGTTAGCTGCCGGCTTATCTATTTTATTTAACACAACAATTGGCAGAAGTCCAAGCTCTAATGATTTTTTTAAAACGAATCTGGTTTGTGGCATCGGGCCTTCCTGGGCGTCAACAACTAAAATGACCGAGTCTATTGACCTTAAAACTCGTTCGACTTCGGAGCCGAAATCGGCATGGCCGGGCGTATCAACGATGTTAATTTTCGTTTTTTTGTAGATAAGCGAGGCATTTTTTGCGTAAATCGTAATTCCGCGCTCCTTTTCCAGGGCATCAGAATCCATACTGACACTTTCGTCAGTCATTCCTGTCTGCCTCATCATGGCATCGACAATTGTGGTTTTGCCGTGGTCAACGTGGGCAATTATTGCAATGTTTCTGATTTCTTTAAAATTCATAATTTTGTTAATAAGTACAAATCATATCATAAATTGAATAATAAATCAATAGGAGACATTCATTAAATTACCGTTTGGTGTTTTTATTGATTTTATGTTATACTTATCTCATTATATCCACTAAAAATTGTATATAAATTAGAAATTTCATAAAATCAATTTTTAAATATCAAAAATGTAAATTATTCATTATAAAAATACTTATTTAATAAGTATTTCTATTATAATTTTTGCTAATGCCAAAGGCAAAATAGATGGCTCTAAAAAACAAAAATAAAACAAAAAAAACATTTAAAAACACATTATTAAATTTATTTTTAATATTGTCATTATTTTTGGGCGATTTTTCCGCCTTATTTTTATTTAACAATAAATCAGCTGAAGCGGCTGTTGGTGTGCCAAAAATTTTGAGCCATCAGGGCCGTTTATATGATTCAAGCGGCAATTTATTGGGTGGAACAGGCACAAATTATTGTTTTCGTTTTTCTCTTTGGGATTCAAGCACTGGCGGCACTAGCAACCCAAATCAAATATGGCCATCAACTTACGCAACGCCGTCAACGATGACTGTTAGTGTAAAATACGGGGTTTTTAATGTTGGAATAGGCGACGTTTCAGCGGGCGGAGATTTACTTGATTTTAATTTCAGGGATACGGATACAGTCTATTTGAATGTAGAAGTGGCAAATTCTTCCGGTGGTTCGTGCGCGGGCGTGACCAGTTTTGAGACTTTGAGCCCGCGCCAAAGAATTATGTCTTCCGGTTATAGTATTAATGCCGGTTCGGTCTATGGCTCGGTAACCAGTACAGATTCTTTATATGTCGGCGGAGTCGCCCAGCTAAGTGGGGCTACAGCTTCTTCAACCGGACTGGTAATAGGCAATGATGTTGTTTTATATCGTTCCGGGTCTAATACATTGAATTTACAGACTGCAACTACAACAATAACGGGTTCACTGGGAGTTGGTGGTATGATCGGATTAAACGGCACTTATATAAACGATTGGAGTGATTTAGCCGGCGCATCCGACTGGCACACTTTGTTAAACAAAGCAGCCACTTCAACTATTCTAAGTCTGTTAGATTCTGATTACCGAATCC
>CAZHUO010000040.1:0-9133 GCA_964535715.1 uncultured Gammaproteobacteria bacterium
GATGAAAACACCGAAGGAATTTGCTATGTCGCATTTGACATGAAAGAGAACGAAGTCTTGCATTTTATAAATAAATCTGTTATTATCAATTTTGTTAAATAGGCGTCGCGGTTAATTGTTAACTGTCAACTGTTAGTATGGGGAGTTAGCTCAGTCGGTAGAGCAGCAGCCTTTTAAGCTGATGGTCGTGGGTTCGATCCCCGCACTCCCCACCAAAAATCCGTCTATAATTTTAAACGGTTTTTTGATATACTATATGAATGAATAAGCTGTATAAATATAAAATATTAATAATATTGCTAATTTTTTTGTCCATAGGTTCTATCTATGTTTTTTTGAAAATCCAATCTGAACTTAAAAAAGAAAGCAATTCGTTTTATCAATTACCGTATTTTTTACATGAAATTTCCGGAATAACCTATATTGATGATAGCCAAATTGCCGCTATTCAAGACGAGGACGGCTTTATATACATTTACGATCTAAATAAAAGAACAGTTATTGACACAATTAAATTTGAAAATTTTGGCGATTATGAAGGCATCGCCTTTGATGGCGAAAATTTTTATATCTTGCGAAGTGATGCAATTCTTTTCAAAATAACAAATGACAAAACTATAAAATACAATTTAGACATTGGCGCTAAAAATAATGAGGGCTTATGCTTTGATAAACAAAATAATCGACTTCTAATTGCCACTAAAAGTAAAGTTGAAAAAGGAAAGGAATATAAAGACAAAAGATATATTTATGCTTTTGATTTAAATAGTAATAAATTAATCTCCGAACCTTTGTTTGTAATTGATATAATTGAAATAGAAAATTTTGTTAATTCGGCAAATTCAAAACTGGAAGCAAAATCTGGCAGAAAAATCATTAAATTCAGGCCATCTGGAATAGCAATTAATCCAAAGGATAATAATATCTACATTGTTTCAGCAATTGATAATATCATAATAATTTTAAATGAAACCGGCCAAGTTATTGACGTAAAACAACTGGATATCTCGGTCTTTAATAAACCTGAAGGCATTACTTTTTTGAAAAACGGCGAGGCTTTAATTGCCAACGAAGGAGGCCAAGGAATACCGACACTGATAAAATTAAATTTATAATTAAATAATTTTTAAATATTTGCTGATATAATGGCAAATATTATTTGCATATGAAGTTGCTTAAAATTTCAGCCATTATTCTGTTCTTTCCATTTTGTTTATTATTAATGACATTACTTTTCGGTTTTAGTCTGAATTTCTATGAAATTGAATACGACCAAGTCATAAGCATACAAAAAATAAGTAAAACCGAGGCTTTATTAAATGCCAATGACGTATATGATTACTTAAATGGCAAAAAGTATAATTTGAATTTCAGGTATACAGACAAAGAATTGCTTCACTTAAAAGACATAAAAATTATTATCTTTTGGGTAAAATTATTTACCCTTATTTTATTTGTTTTAATATGCATTATTCTCATTTTAATATATAAAAAAAAGGGGATTGGAGTTTTGATCAAAACAATATTTTATGCAAACGCCATCTCCTTCCTCGCCTTTTTGGGAATTGGAGTTGTTTTAATTCTAAGTTTTGATTGGATTTTTTTATTATTTCACCAAATATTTTTTAGAAACGACTATTGGCTGCTTGATCCAAATACTGAAATGCTTATTAATTTTTTTCCGCCGCAATTTTTCGGAGATTTAATTTTTAGAATCAGCCAAACAGCAATGCTAATAAACGTTTTTCTTACAGTTTTTACGGGAATATTTCTAGCTAGAAACAAAATAAAGACATCCAAAACATAGCCTTGCTGTGTTTATTTAATATAGGTATAATAAAAAAATATGGAGAATAACAGAAAAAAAATCGGCTTAGCTTTAGGCAGCGGGGGAGTTAAAGGTCTTGCTCACATCGGCGTAATTAAGGTTTTGGTAGAAAATAATATTCCAATTGACTATCTTGCTGGCTCCAGTGCAGGAGCATTGATCGGGGCAAGCTTTGCCGCATCCAAAGATATTGATAAAATTGAAAAAATTGTTTTAAATACCAACTGGAAAAGAGCAATGGTTTTAGTTGATCCGGCCTTCAAAAGTGGAGGATTGATTGGCGGAAAAAAGCTGGAAAAATTAATTAAAGAATGGCTTGGAGAAATTGATTTTATCAAATTAAAAATTCCTTTAGCCATTATTGCAACCGATCTGATCACTGGAAGAGAAGTCAATATTATCCAAGGTGACATTATCAAAGCAATTTTGGCCAGCTCGTCAGTGCCGCCTCTTTTTAAGCCAATTGAATACCAAGGCTATTGGCTTTCCGATGGCGGCTTATCTAATCCTGTACCGGTTAATGCTGTTAAAAAAATGGGATCAGAAATCGTTATTGGCGTCAATTTAGATGCCGGCAAATTCAACGAAAATGGCGATGATTTTAAGCATACTTCTCTGTCAAAAATATCCATTCGGGCATTAAATATACTTAGGCACAATTTGGCAAAAAATTCTTTTCAATCGGCTGATATTATCATTGAACCAAATGTCCCGGAAATCGGCCTTATCGGCTGGAACCAATTTTTTAATGCAGAACAAGTAAAAAAAATCATAAAAGCCGGACAGGAAGCAGCAAATTTTGTTTTGCCGCAGATAAAAAATCATATTAAGCCATAAAAATTGCCACAAAATATAGATTATAATGGCGATTTTTTTATTTTTGTGTTATAATATTATCTGTATAAGCTATAAAAAAATATAAAGATGGAGAAATATTTCTGGCACTCAATGCCGATAAATAAAATTTTTACCAAGCTTAACTCCGATAAAATTGGCTTAACAAAAAATGAGGCTGAAATCAGATTAAAAAAGTTCGGCCAAAATAAGCTGCCTGAAGAAAAAAAACTATCAAGCTTGATTATTGTTTTAAACCAATTTAAAAGCCCACTAGTCTTTGTTTTAGTAGTGGCAGCCGTAATTTCATTTTTGCTGGGAGATTTCATTGACATGACCGTTATATTAATAGCGGTTTTTATAAATACAATCTTAGGATTTTACCAGGAAAACAAAGCAAATAAAGCTATTACTTATCTTAAAAAACTTATTGACTACAAGGCTAAAGTAATGAGAGATGGAAATGAAATTGAGATAAGCGCAAAGGATATTGTTCTTGGGGATATAATTTTTCTTAATGCCGGTGACAAAATACCGGCTGATTGCAGACTGATATCCGTAGATAATTTTCAAGTTGTCGAAGCGGCACTAACCGGAGAATCTGTACCATCCGACAAAAATATTGCAATATTAAAAGAAGATATTCCTTTAGCTGACCGGGAAAATATGGTTTATTCCGGCACCGTAGTTTCTAAAGGAAAAGCTACCGCCATAGTTTGCGAAACCGCCATCAATACCGAGCTTGGAAAAATAACTATGATGGTAAAAGAAACCAGAGAAGAACTCACTCCACTGCAGCAGCAATTGTCAAAATTTAGCAAGACATTAACTTATGCCGTAATCGGCATCTGCGGACTGATTATTCTTATTGGTAAAATCCAGGGTCGCCCTGTTTTCGGAATAGGCGATGAAGCAAAAATAGGAATGTTAAATACCGCAACGGCAATTGCCGTTGCTGCCATTCCCGAGGGTTTGTTAATTTCAGTGACTGCGATATTAGCTATCGGCATGCAGGCAATATTAAAAGAAAAAGCTTTGGTCAGAAGGCTTATTGCGGCCGAAACTTTGGGCAGCGTTTCTATTATTTGTACCGATAAAACCGGCACTCTGACTGAAGGAAAAATGCAGGTGTCAAAAGTCATAACCTTGGGAAAAGAAATCTCATTGAATGAATTGCTTAAATTTGAAAATTCCACAAAATTAAAAGATCACGACTTAATAATTAAAATCGCCTCGCTCTGCAATGATGCGGTGATTGAAAATCCCAATGATGAACTGACAAATTGGAAAATTATTGGCGATCCGACCGAAACTGGCTTGCTGCTTGGAGCAATTCAATCCGGCATTCCTTATGAAATAATGGTAAATCGCCAGTTGAGAATATCTGAAATTCCTTTTGATTCAGAGCTGAAATATATGGCAACATTAAACAAACTTGATAAAGAAAAAAACGTAATTTACATAAAGGGTGCTCCAGAAAAAATAATTGCCATGTCCTCAATGATGAGAATAAACGGAAAAAAAGAAAATATTACCGAGGCAAAAATAAAATCGCTTAAAAGCCAATATGAAAAACTTACCGGCCAAGGCTTAAGAATTTTAGCTTTTGCCTATAAACAAATCAAAAAAACCAATGAAATAATGCTAAAAGACCAATTGAATGATCTTGTTTTTGCAGGATTTATCGCTTTGAAGGATCCGCTGAGAAAAGAAGCAAAACAGACTTTTGAAATGGCAAAAAAAGCCGGTATTCGGCCAATAATAATTACCGGCGACCATAAACTGACCGCCAAGGCAATTGTCAAAGAATTGGGAATAGAAATTGAAGAAAAAAATATTTTAGAAGGAAAAGATCTAGATGAAATAAGTGATGACGAATTGCATAAAATAGTCACTGAAATTGATATTTACGCCCGGGTTGAGCCAAAACATAAGTTAAGAATAATAAATGCTTGGCAAAAAAAGGGCGAGGTTGTTGCTATGACTGGCGACGGAATTAATGACGCGCCGGCAATTAAAGCCGCCGATATTGGCATTGCTTTGGGCTCTGGCACCGATGTAGCCAAGGAAACTTCTGACATGGTTCTTTTGGACGATAACTTTAAAACGATAATATCGGCAATTGAAAAAGGCCGGATAATATTTGAAAATATCAGAAAGGTTATTTTGTACTTATTGTCTGACAGCTTCTCGGAAATAATCTTGATTAGCGGATCATTGATTTTCGGACTGCCACTGCCGATATTACCAATTCAAATTATCTGGATAAATCTGATTGATGACGGCTTGCCAAATTTAGCTTTGACATTTGAACCAGGTGAAAAGGAGATTATGTCGGATAAGCCTCGAGAAAAATCAAAAAAGATACTTGATAAAGAAATGAAAATTCTGATTTTCTCGATCGGCATATTTGTCAACATCGTTTTATTGGCATTATTTTTAATATTAGTAAAACTGAATTATGAAATCAGCTACATCAGAACTCTAATTTTTGCAATTCTTGGAATAGATTCTCTATTATATGTATTTTCCTGCCGAAATCTGAGGCATTCAATACTTACCCAAAATCCTTTTTCAAACAAATATCTTGTCGTTGCCGTATTAATCGGATTACTTCTCCAATTATTGGTAATATACCAGCCAAACCTCCAAGGGATATTTGATACGATAAGCCTTGGCCTTAAAGACTGGATTTTGGTTGTTGCTTTAGCAATACTTCCGATTATTGGCATTGAAGCGGCCAAACATCACTTTATTGTCAGAAATAAAAAAAGGTTGATTTCCGCCCAATAAGCAACATTGTTGAATAAAGGCATTTTTTTGAAATCATTTAACGGATAATTTATTGAATAAATTGTAAAATATTGTTATAATCCTTACAGACTCTGCCATGATAAATAGTTTTAAAAAAGCAAATAAGAAATGGAAAAATAAGATTATTTTTATTATTCTGCTGATAATTTTGATAGCTACCGGATTGAATTTGTATAAAAGCCGCTTGAAAAAAAGCCAAATCAATCAAGAAATCATTGGGTTGCAAGGTGAAATACAAAATCTAGAAAAACAAAACTTAGAGCTGAATGAATTGATTGAATATTTTAATTCGGATGCATACATTGAGGAACGAGCAAGAATAAATCTGGGTCTGAAAAAAGAAGGTGAAAAAGTTGTAATCTTGCCAGAAATTCAAAAGGTCGGGGATAAAATTCAAGTTTTAGGCGAAACGGAAAATTCAGAAAAATCAAATCCTAAAAAATGGTGGGATTATTTTTTTAAAAAATAAATATGATCATGAATAATAAAAATAATGACTTTAATGAAGGCGAAATTAGCCGGCTCAGAAATGCTGTCTTAAAATGGATAGACGCAAAAAACAATGAAAAAAAAGAAACTAAGAAAATACCGGCAGAAAAAAAATTTATTTTAAAAACTAAACCTGAAGAAAAAAACAAAAAAGTCGGGCTGGCGGTAAATAACGATAGGCTCAATAAGCCAAAAAAAATATTTTATATAAAAATCTTTTTTTTCATATTATCTGTAATTATATCATTGTTTATTTTGCTTACATTCTGTTTATATTATTTTAACTGGCAGGATAAATTTACCAAAAAAATAACCGCCATAATACCTTATCCGATTGCTTTAGTTAATTTTAAGCCGATTTATTACCAAGAGTGGCAAAAAGAGACTGAAACTTTAATGAGTCTTTACGACAGGCAAAAATTAGAAAACAACAAACTAGAGACACCAAGCCTCAAGGAAACAAAGATTCACGTTTTAGAGAGGCTAATAAACAAAGAATTTATAAACCAGCTGGCAAAAAAATATAATATATCTGTTTCTAATCAGGAAATAAAAGAATATACTGAGATAATGGCTGAGGAGATCGGCAGTATTGATTCTTTGAGTCAGCAGCTAAAGCAACTTTACAACTGGTCGATTGAAGAATTTGAAAACGAAATTGTCAAATCAATAATTACTAAAAGCAAAATTGGAATAGCTATAAATTCCGATGAACAAATAAATATCGAGGCTATTAAAAAAATTAATGAAATTGAGGATAAAATAAAAACCGGCCAAACTACTTTTGAATCGCTGGCTGAACAATACAGTGAAGATGTAACCGCTGTGCAAGGTGGGGATATTGGTTATTTTGGCAAGGGACAAATGTTGCCGGAATTTGAGCAAGCCGCTTTTAGACTCGAGATTGGAGAAATAAGCGGAATTGTAAAAACCAAGCTTGGCTTTCATATTATAAAACTAGAAGAAAAACTTAAAGATGAGAATGGCGAGATAACTCAAATTAGGGCAAGGCACATATTGATAAGAGGAAAAGACATTAATAACTATCTTGAAGAAATTAAAAAATCAGCTAAAATTTGGCGTTTTCTGTTTTTATAATAAAAAACCCACTTTAAAGGATTTTAATTATCATTATAAGATAATTTGTTCAACTTATAAGCCACGACTAAGCCAATTGCTTGAATTAAAGAGATAAAGGCTTTACCCAGCATCTCTTAAAGCCAAGAGTGGGGCTTGAACCCACAACCTACGGTTTACGATACCGTCGCTCTACCAGTTGAGCTATCTTGGCATTAAAAGATGCGGGGAAAACAACCATAAGCGGGTGACCGGATTCGAACCGGCGATCTTCTGCTTGGGAAGCAGACATTCTACCACTGAACTACACCCGCCCAGTTATATTACGGCTCGATATTCATTATATAAAATAATAATAAATATTAAAAGTCTAAATAAAAACAAATGATAATTTTAAAAAACATTACCAAAGCTTATAAGTCCGACATATATGCGTTAAAAAACGTCAATTTACATATTAAGCCTAAAGAATTTGTTTGCATTGTCGGCCGAAGCGGAACAGGTAAGACAACTCTGGTAAAAATTTTAACCGCCGAAGAAAGACCAAGTAAAGGAAATATAATCGTCGGCGGTTGGGATGTAACATTCATAAAACCAAATGAAATTCCGATTCTAAGAAGGCAGATGGGCGTTGTTTTTCAAGATTTTAAACTTTTACCGAAAAAAACTGTATTTGAAAATATTGCTTTTGCCTTGCAAGTCTGCGGAACCGAAAGAAAAATAATAAAAGATATTGTTCCGCAAGTCATAAAAATAGTCGGCCTTAATGGAAAAGAAGGCCGTTATCCTATACAACTTTCCGGAGGAGAACAACAGCGGGTTGCAGTCGCAAGATCCTTAGTCCATCGGCCTAAAATATTATTGGCCGATGAGCCGACTGGAAATCTAGATTCAATTAATACGAAGGAAATAATAGATTTACTTTTAAAAATAAATGAGTTTGGTACAACAGTTGTCTTAGTCACCCATAACCGCGAGGTCGTCAATTCAATAAATAAAAGAGTAATTACATTAGATAACGGCTCAATAATTAGCGATCAAAAAATAGGTAAATATATTATATAAAAATATGACTATATCTTCAATTTATCGAGTATTTATTTTTGCCTGGCAGGGTTTTTGGCGAAATATTTGGCTTTCTGTTGTAACAATTACAATTATTGTTTTGGCCTTTATTTCCATAAATTTTTTAATTATTGTAAATATTATTACTCAGGTGGCAATTGGCGTTGTCGAAGAAAAAGTTAACGTTAGCATTTATTTTTATCCCAATATCATCGAAACGCAAATCCTTGAAGCTAAAACATATCTGTCATCTTTAGCCCAAGTAAAAGAAATCACTTATGTATCCCAGCAAGAAGCTTTAGAAAAATTCCGCAAAGAGCACCAAAATGACAATATAATAATTGAATCTCTAAACCAACTTGAGTCAAATCCGATTGAAGCTACTTTACAGGTGAAAGCAAAAAAATTATCAGATTATCCGGAAATAATTGAAATCTTGACAGGTTCAAAATACAATCAACTTGTAGCGGAAAAAAACTTTGATGACCAAAAAATTAAAAATTATATTGCAAAAATTCAGACACTTTCCGATAATGCAAGAAAAATAGGGCTTTTGGTTTCAGGTGTCTTCATCCTTATTGCCCTGCTTATTGTTTTTAACACCATTAGGGTCGCAATCTATACCCATCAGCAGGAGATCACTATTATGAAGCTTGTCGGCGCTACAAATTGGTTTATTAGAAGTCCTTTTCTGATTGAGGCTATATTTTATGGAGTTATTGCCTGCAGTATTTCAGTTATTATAGTTTATCCTCTGCTAAATTTTCTTCAGCCACAGATTGAAAGATTCTTTTTAAGCGATGAATTCAATATAATCCAGTATTTCAATAGCAATTTTTGGCAAATATTTGGTTTGGAAATTTTGGTTATTACTCTTCTGAATATAATTGGCAGCAGTATTGCAATAAGAAGATATCTAAAAGTTTAAAAAACCTTCTTTATCTACTATTTTTTGGCCTGTTTAAAAAAATGGTTGTTTTAGGAACACACATTTTGCACTTTGACTAAAGCCTCATTTGGCGTTAA
>CAZHUO010000041.1:0-8618 GCA_964535715.1 uncultured Gammaproteobacteria bacterium
AAAAGTTAACAAATACCTTGAATACTATCATAACCAACGGCCTCATCTCTCTTTATGGATGAAAACACCGAAGGAATTTGCTATGTCGCATTTGATATGAAAGAGAACGAATATTTGACAAAATAGATTAGGTATGCTATACTAAATTCATGAGGTAGGAAATCCCTATCTTTTTTGATTGCGTAATTGCAATTAATTAGTCAAAAAAACAAAAACAAAAAAATGAATAAAACTAAATTTAGCCAATTTTTTTTGCAAAATGTTAATTTAAAAACTCGCTTTTTGGCGTGTTTTTTTGTTTATAAAAAAATTTATATATAATAAAGGGTATTAACCCTTTGATGGATCCTCGGCTCGGAAACAAAAAATCTAATATTTTTTGTTTCCCTCGCCTTACGTCGCCAATAAATAACTAATTTTTGAATTTTATGGAAACTTTAACAAAAACAAAAACAAAACTTACAACTAATTTGGCCTTGGGTGTTTCAGCAGTTGCCTTGGTTGGTTCTGCGGTTATTGTAGGCTATGGCGTTTATTCAATGGGTGGGCTGGCTAGTCTTTTAGGAATTTCTACTACTGCAACACCTAGTTCAGGAATTTCTACTGCTATAACGCCCAGTTTAGTTGGCCACTGGAATTTTGATGATGCCAATATTAGCCTAGACCTTTCTGGATTAAGTAATAACGCAGAAATTGTTGGCAGTGTTTCCTGTTCATTCGAATACGGCCTGATTAAATCCGGCTGTGTATTTGGCCAGGCAGCAAATAATTATTTAAAAATCAACAGTGTTGCCAACGACATGAGCCCAGCCCAAGGCACAATTTCAGTTTGGGCTTATCCGACTGCAACAGGAAATAATCGCTACGTTATTGAAGGCATGGGCTCTAATTCAGACAGATATTATATTCAATGGACCGGTGGTCAGTTTAGGGTAGTTAGAGGCAACCCGGCAGCCAGTTTAACTTTGCTTACCAATGTTGAACTTAACAAATGGTACCACTTAGTTCTTTCCTGGGACCGAGACACTTTATACGGCTATATCAACGGTGAACTTAAGGGTTCAAAAAACTTTACAACAACAGGCAAAACTCCAACAAGATTTAATATCGGCTACCAAGCCCCAAGCCTGCCGACTTATCCGGACAAGACTTTCCCCGGTTATATAGATGAAGTAACTTTTTACAATCAAAAATTGTCGGATGAAGATATAAATGATATTTATGATGATGGTTTTTACGCCAGTCTGGTTGGTTATTGGAATTTTAACCATGACTCTGAAGCTGAAAGTAATGTTGTTCTAGATTCTTCCCAATTAGGCAATAACGGAGAAGTAGTTGGCAGTGTTCCTTATTCATCTGAATATGGTTTTTATGATCTTGGCCGTATTTTTGGCCAGCAAGGCAACTATATTAATATCAACAGCGTTGCCGATGATATGAATTTAAATCAAGGCACAATTTCAGTTTGGGCTTATCCGACTGAAACAGGCACTAATCGCTACGTTATTGAAGGCATGGGCTCTAATTCAGACAGATATTATATTCAATGGACCGGTGGTCAGTTTAGGGTAGTTAGAGGCAATCCGGCAGCTATTCTAACCTTGAATACTGATATTCAATTTAATAGATGGTATCATTTAGTTCTTTCTTGGGAAGGAAATACAATGTATGGTTATGTAAACGGCGAGCTGAAAGGTTCAAAAACCTTTACCTCAACTGGAAAAACACCAACAAGATTTAATATCGGAAACCAAGTTGCTGCAGACAACCGGACTTTCCCAGGCTATATTGATGAAGTCAATTTTTACAGCAGAAGGCTTTCGGATAGCCAAGTAAAAAAGATTTATGATTTTTATTGGAATTTAATGGGGTGTAGTGATTCAGATGGACTTGATTTATATACTAAAGGAACAACTACAGGAATTCGGCAGGGACACATTGAGACACACACTGATTATTGTCATAACTCTTCTTATGTACTTGAAGGTGTTTGTATTGATAATAAGCTAGAAACAAGATTAGATCTTTGTGAATTTGGCTGTAACGATGGTGCTTGTATTCAGGCTTCTATAGGCGCTTTAAGCATTGGTCGAGACGGTTTAGAACCAGCCGGTAATATTGCCGTAGGTATTGATCAGTTTTTAGGCTCTTTTGAGTTTGAGGTTAAGAAAGAGCCGATAACAATTTCTTTATTAAATATTTGGGTTAAAAATAATCCCAGAGGATTACTTTTAGAAAATTTGATGCTTATTGATGCTCAAGGCCAAGTTGTTGCCGGTCCGATGGATCCAATTGGTGTACCGGGCGCGGCATTTACCGACATATTTACCGTGCCGGTTGGCATAAATACATATAAGCTCGTTGGGACGCTTTCAAGTGCAAATGGTTGGGTAGCTGGTGATACAGTTTCAGTGGCTATAAATAACGCTTCCGAAGAATTTATTCAAGCAGTTGGAGAAAATTCAGGAGAGGATATACCTGTTTCTCCAGCCGGCCAGATGATTGATGGTCCGGTTATGACTGTAAAAGATGCTGAACTTATAGTTACAAAAAACTCAACCGCAGTTGATAAGACAGTTTTTTTCAACAGCACCAAAAATTTAGTCGGCAGTTGGATATTTGATGCTGCCAACTCAGCAGAAGATATTAGAATCACTTCGATTGCCGTTGCCTGCAGTTCAACTGCTATTAATCTAACTTTATATGATGGCGATACGGCTTTAATTCCAAGCAATGACACCCCGACGATTGACGGCGACGGCAGGGGAACAAATATGAGCGGCACTTCCACTTTTGTATTAAGTGAGCCGATCCTTATCCCTAAAGGCACTTCAAAAGTCATAGATTTGAAAGTTGATATTCCTTCTAATACAGCTTCCGGCCATACAGAAAAATATGGGATCACTTCAAATACTGCTGTTAGCGCTTACAGCGCAGTTTCGGGAAATACTGTTGTTCCTAAAGTGATTGCCCATGATGGCGCTGTTATTACCATTATTCCTAATGGTCATTTAACCATTAATGAAGATGCTTCTTCAGCCTCTAAAAGATTAGTTATTGCTGGTACTTCCGGTGAAAATGTGATTGACTTGAGATTTAAAGCAATATATGAAGATATTGATATCAGAAAATTAAGAGTTTATATTAGCGACGGTGGTTTATATGGTACTGATGTTGGCGGTTATGATGATGTTTCCAAGTTTTATCTTAAGCTTGATGGCCAGGTGGTCGGCAACGCCGCCGGATACTCGGTAGCCGGAGCATCAACTGAAGTAAATTTTGAAGCCGGCCAAGTAGTAATTCCACAAGGATCAACAGGTAAAAAATTAAGCATCTTGGTTGACTTAGCTGAAATTGGCACCGGTTTGCCGGGTACTGATAATGCTGATATTAAAGTCGGTTTAAGCGGCCCGAACGGCCTGCAGGCAACTGGCGTTTCTTCGAATAATCCTGCACGTGAATTTTTTATAGATGCTAGCGGTTCTTCAGTAATTATTCATAAAGCAGTTCCTCAAGTGGTAATAGAAAATCCCGGAACAACACTTGGCGCTAATTCTTTGTTGCATCATACAAAAATTACTGCTGTTGGCGGACCAATTGGTATTTGGCGCTTAGCTTATCAGGCAACAACTTCTACCAAAGTTAATTTGATTAATGCTTATACTGTTTTATCTTCATGTCAGGGTGGTTGCGGCAGTATTACTAATGGCAGTCAATTATCTGATATTACTTCTGGTTATTACATTCCTTTTACTATTAATAAAAAGATTTTTGATATGCCTATAAGTAGCAGTCAGCCGCATGGCAAATATTATTTGGAGATATCTGAAAATTCAACCGCTGTAATAGATTTATATGCTACTGTTAACTTGACTGCTAATAATGATTATGTTGTTACCAGCTTACTTTCTGATATCTATTCTTGGAATAATGGCACTTCAGGAAAGCCGGCTAGTACTTCTATATGGCAAATTGTAAATGGAGGCAGTTTTGTTTGGTCGCCGCTTAATGATGATAATAGTCAAACTGCTTCTTCATTGACAGCCGAGCAATGGTATAATGGCTATTTGGTTAGTGGTTTAGGAGTGGCAACAACCACCCCGATAACGATTGGTGAATAAATTATTTATTCATGGGTGGCAATCAATAAAATAATTAAGCAATAAAACAAGAAAGCAGGGTGTTTTGCCCTGCTTTTGGTATGTGGTTGAAATGAGGTTTGCAGCTTAAACCTTCTTTAGTCATCTCGACCGACTACATTGTTTTATTTTTGTCATTCTGAGGTTGCTGAAAGCGACCGAAGAATCTTGAAATTCTTCGGCCTTCGGCCTCAGAATAATATTAAAGAGGTATGAGATTTCTCGACTCCTCCTCGCCTCGCTTCGATAGATTTATTGAAGAAGCAAGTCGAAGTGAATTTACTTCGTTCATCGTCGCTCGAAATGACTTAGGATAGTTATATTATTAATCCTTAAAAAGTTTTTTTCTGGTTTCGTAGCTGATAATTGTCGGTATAAAAAAACTTATATCCGCAGTCAGGCCGCCAAACAAAATTGCCAAGGAGTAATTTTTAAAAAAATAGGGAAAAGCCGAAAGAAAAAATGGTCTCAAAATAAAGCTATCCAAATATTCACCGGGACCGAATTCAACCACCATATTTCTGATTAATCTAAAAAATTCCTTAAAACTATTTTTGAAACTGGTAATTCTTTCTTTTTTTAAATCGGTTGCTGCCAGGTAGCCGTAAAAAACCGCATTATCAGCCCAGGTGCCGAAAAAGCCGGCAGTAATGTTATTATGAGTCAGAATTTTTACCAGATTAGCTGCAATGATGGCGCTTATGGTGCTTAGAGTTAAAGGAATTCCGTATCTTTTTAGCCATTCTTTAAATTTTTTTTTCATAATTTACTTTGCCAATTTTTTTAATGCTGAAATGAAAGCGGCAGTTCTTAAATTGGTATTGTATTTTTTGGCGTTATATTGGACTTCATTGAAAGCCTTGGTCATGGCTTGCTTGAGTTTGCTTTTGACTTTGACTTCACTCCACTTTTCTTTTTTTAGATTTTGCAGCCATTCAAAATAAGAAACCGTTACTCCGCCGGCATTAGCCAAAACATCGGGAATAATCAAAGTTTTACCGAAAAGCTCGCAGTCAGCTTCCGGAGTTATTGGTCCGTTTGCCAGTTCCAGTATAATTTTTGCCTTTACTTTTTTTACATTGTCTTTTCTTATTTGGTTTTCCAAAGCGGCTAAAATTAAAATATCACAAGGGTATTCAATAATTTTTTCAACCCCAATATGCTTATGATTTTGGCAGGTGCAGTTTATTTTGTGGCATTGGCAAATGTCAACTCTGCCGGAATTGGCTTTTACTTTCTCAATTACGTGAAAATCAAATCCTTTGCCTGATGGATCGGTGACGGTTGTTTTAGAATCCGATATTGCGACAATTTTAAAACCGGCGTGATAAATCAGGTGAGCCATTACCGCTCCGGCATTGCCAAAGCCCTGTATTGCCACAGTGGTTTTTTTTGGGTTAATTTTTAATTTTTTCACTACATGTTCAAGGATAAAAAATCCGCCGTCAGCTGTGGCAGTACTTCTGCCCAAGGATCCGCCAAAAGAAATAGATTTTCCAGTAATCATTGCCGGCTGGATTTTTTTGGTCAGCTTGTTGTATTCATCACTCATCCAGTCCATTATTTGGGAATTGGTATTAACGTCCGGTGCCGGCACGTCAAGCTTTGGCCCGAGGTTTTTATAGAAAGCATTAATGTAGCCGCGGGACAATCTTTCAAGCTCCGTTTTACTTAGTTTAGTTGGATCAACAATTACTCCGCCTTTGCCGCCGCCCATTGGGATGCCGACTACGGCAGTTTTTATAGTCATCCAAAAAGACAAAGCTTTAACTTCGTCCAAGCTGACGTTTGGATGAAACCTAATGCCGCCCTTGTAAGGGCCGCGCTTATTATTATGCTGGACGCGGAAAGCTTTGAATTTTTTAATTTGGCCAAAATCCATAACAACCGGAATTTCAGCGCTTAAAATTCGATTTGGCCTTTGCAGGTTTTTGACTTTATTTTCAATTTTTAATTTTTTGGCAGCGCTTTTAAGCTGCATCATTGCGTTTTGGAAGGGATTGTTCATATTTTTTTAGCAAGATAAGCAAGATAAGCGAAACAGGCAAGATAAGTATTAAGAAAAAAGTATTTTTTGGCTACTTATTTTGCTGAAAACTTATCTTGCTGTATAAATAAACTTTACTTGCCTTATTATCATTTTTATTAATATTAATAGTTTTAATTGGCTGCCAGTTTGGCATTTTAAAGCAATAGGAAACAACAAGCGCCTTTGGCTTTAATTCTTTTTTTAACTTCTCCTCAACATTAGACATCACTTTATCCATTAAAAAGCAAAAAATCACATCAGCGTCTTTTAAATCGGCGTTATAAAAATTTTTGTAAAATATTTTAGTCTGGCTTTTATGAAAAAATAAATTTATTTGTCCGCGAAGATATGCCCAAGGCGAAATTTCAAAACCATATGCTTTGACTCCTTTTTTTTCAGCCTCAATTAAAAAACGGCCGTCGCCGCATCCCAGGTCATAAAATATATTTCCCGGTTTTAAATTTAATTGATCAATTATTAGCTTAACGTTTTTTTGAGGTGTTTTAGCAAAAGGGACTCTGACGAAAAAAAATGCGATTATGCTTGCACAAACTAAAGCTAAAATTAATAAACCGGTTATTATAATAACTACAGAGGTATAGAAGAAAAATTCAAACATTTTTTGTGGTTTTGAAATTTATCTTATTCCGATTTTCCTTCTTACTTCATCTAAGGTATTTTTTGCGACCTTTCCGGCTCTTTCAGCTCCGTCAGTTAATATTTTTTCAACCTCATTGTCTGTAATTTTGCTTTTCTTTTTCCTAAAATTGGCAAAATAATTTGAAATATCTTCTGCCAATTTTTGTTTTAGTTCGGAATATTTTAAATTGCCAGACTTGCTTTCAGTTATAAATTTGTTGTAGATTTTTTCATCACTGAATATTTTTATCAGATCCAAAAGATTTTTCGCGCCCAGGCTTTTTCCGTCGCCGGTATCCGTAACCGCCTTGGCAATTTTTTGTTTAATTATTTCAGGCTCATCATCAATATAGATGCAGTGATTATTACCTAAGCTTTTTGACATTTTTTTGTCTGGCATTAGCAAGCTCATGATTTTTGGCGCTTCAGTATGAATAGTCTTTGGTTCAAGGAAAGTCTGGCCGAAGCGGTTATTGAAGAATTTGGCGATTTGGCGGGTTAGCTCGACATGCTGGTCTTGGTCTTGGCCTACTGAAACCGCATTGGCTTTGTAAATTAAAATATCAGCCGCCTGTAAAACCGGATAATCAAATAAGCCCATATTAATATTTTCCTTTTGCCTGGCGGATTTGTCTTTGTATTGGGTCATTCTTTCCATGTAGGCAATTGGCGTTATGCAATTAAAAATCCAAGCCAGTTCAAAATGTTCTGGAATATATGATTGGACAAAAATTGTGCATTTTTTTGGATTTAGGCCGGCCGCCAAGTAATCTTTTGTCAGATTAATTATTTGCTGTTGTTTGATTTTTGGATCATAATTTTCGGTAATTGAATGATAATCGGCAATAAAAAAATAGCTTTCGTATTTATTTTGCAGCTCTACGAAATTTTTTAAGGCTCCTAAATAGTTGCCGATATGCAGTTTTCCCGTCGGCTGAATGCCGGATAGAATGATTTCTTTGGCCATATTAAGTTAAATTACAAATTCCAAATCATAAATTCCAAACCCCTAAACTTAACCGTTTGAAATTTTTAATTTGTAATGTGAAATTTGTTTGATGTTTGTAATTTGGTGCTTGTAATTTATTTAATTATATCAATTTGTAAAATAATAATCAACTTAGGAAAAAGGTGGGGGGAGTTCTTTTAAATTAAGTCCTCCCCCGGTGCAGCGGATTTTCAGAATTTTTAAGCCCTTACTTTCCTTTATTGCCGCAGTTGTCAGTTGTACAGATAAAAGCGGTTTTAGTCGTTAATCCTTGGCCGAATCCGGCACTGCCTAAAACTGTAATTTCAGTTTTTGGTTTGCCGCAGATATGGCACTTTCCGCTTCGCAGCTGTCTAATTGCCGCTTTTGCGATGTTTTCTTCCGCTTGTTTATTCACTTTTGTTTTCTCCTGTTTAAAGAACGGTTTTTTGTTTGGGATAAAAAAATCCCATCCTCTATCCACAATAAAATTGTGACTAAAGGACGGGATTTCCCGCGGTACCACCTTTTTTAACAGTTAACAGTTTTCGCCAAAGGCGAATCAGCCTTTGGCTGAAACAATTGCTGACTGTTCACTTTTAAGCGCTTTGATAACAACACGCTCTAGCCTTTGGTTACGGAGGCTGCCGGACGCTCACTAGTGCAAGCATCACCTCAGTGCACCCAGCCCCTGACGAAGCCTTGGCGTAGTCAGGGATGCACTTCATTGGTTTTCTAATTTTTAATGTTAATTGCAGTTTATCAAAGCCATAAAAAAAAGTCAACATTACGTTCTCTTTCATGTCAAATGCGACATAGCAAATTCCTTCGGTGTTTTCATCCC
>CAZHUO010000042.1:0-8255 GCA_964535715.1 uncultured Gammaproteobacteria bacterium
TTGACATATGCCACTAGATTAGCAGAAAGTGCAATATGTGTGTGCACATTACCCGAATATATTGACAAAATTAGCATAATATGATATAATAACAAAATGGGAAAATAGTACTTGTTCTTTCAATAAACCGCCACAAAAGTGGCAAAAACATAGGAGATTTTAAGATGATGAAGTATTTGTGTATCGTTTTGTTGATGGCTGGTGGATGTGTCGCGGTTGGAGAAAATAATGAGGAACAAATTTTTTGTCGCCTCATCCACGAAGGATTCCAACGCGATATGTTGGGTGATTCCAAGGCCAAATGGCTGGGTTCGGGTGAACTGGAAATCACTCACATTGACGTTGTACCCAATGTCAAGTTTATCCCGGCCCCCGAGGGAAACAAGGAAATGGTCTCTAGATGTCCTTACAAGGACATCAAAAAACTTCGGGAGAGCCAGCCGATTGAATCGACCAATAAAGGCACCTGGGCAGCGTGGGTAGATAATAAGGGTCTTTTGAACCTCGCCATCTCCCCCGCACTCGAAGAGAGTGAGGAACTAACTATTGAAGCACTCCAAAGAGTGTCCGACTGGAAAGCCTGGAACATAAAAACAGACTGGACGGTCGACACGAAAAGCTTTATCGGTTACGGCCGCTTCGGAGACAATTGGAATGTAAATGTCTCTAAAGGTGTCTCCCACATATTTTTGGGAGAATACAAAAAAGGCTCTTTCAGCCAAGCCAAGAATATCTTGGCCGGGTTGAAGATAATCTCCTGGTAAAAACCGCCCTCGGAAAAATTTTTCCGAGGGCGTTGAATTTATACCAATTTATATTTTTATCTCTTAAATTCTAAAAAATTAAAAAGACTGTGTTGCTCCCTGAATAAAAGGCTCGGTATTTACTTCCGGATCATTTGAACCCTGACTACCGTTTAAGGTCTTCCTTCCATCAATATGAATTATATCGTTAATACCGCTAGTTCCAGCAGCAGTCCTTTGTGCGGCAGTACACTCAATAATTATGTTTTCTCCTTTCCAATATTCTCTAAGTACCTCTAAAAGCATTGTTGTTTTTGGTCCGCAACCATTCGGAGTGTCAGACCATTTTTCTCCACAACTAAAATCCAAAGCTATACCATAACAATGTTGTGATGGTTTTAGTTTATTACAATCCTTATGAGTAGCCGGCCTAAAATCTGCACCAGCAGCACCGGTAAAATTACATCCTTCTGGCCAACCTAACAACTCTTTTAAATTTGCCTCGCTGCATTTACCGGGATAACCTTTTTCCGCTATTATTTCATTATTTCTCTTCATTAATTCGGCCGCCATTTTGCCTGAAACTTCCACATTTCCAAAAATCGGATGATTATAATTATAAATATAATAATCATGCCCTTCAAATACCGCTCTTCTTGATTCTCCGGATAGAAAAAAATTAATGCAATTAGTTCCTAAAAATCCACAGTTTTCAACACATCCGTCCATTTTAGATAATACAAAAAGTTGTGCTCCAGATTTAGATGCTCTAAAATCATCCATCCAGGTTTTTCTTGAACTAAAATAATCTCTCATACCTTGGTTAGATAAATCACTAGGCAGACTACAATTTGCTTCTGAAACTTGATTTACAAACTCATCACTCACCAGTTGATCTAGGCCGCTATAAAATTGAATCGGCAAACCGTTTTCACAATTGCAATTTGATTCATCTCTTTCTACGTCTTTAGTATTAGAACAAAAAGCTACCGATAAATTTCCGGCATCACAATCTTTTCTCTTCCTCCAGTCTCCGATATTTGGTTCGCTTAAAGCTGTATTTGGAAATGCACAGAATCCCGATTGGATACTATATAAATATTCACCAAGTTCTTCTTCTGTCCATTGACTAGGATCATAAATTGGCGGCCATGCAATAGGAGAAGGTACATCAGTTAAAGCATAGATTTTAAAACATGGGATAGCTATAACCACCAAGACAATGGCTATTATTAAGTAATAATATTTTGTGTATTTTGCCATAAGTTTAATTAATTAGTTTTTTGAATATTATCTAATATTTTAATTGATTTTAAAATTTCAAGCCTGCTACTGAAATCGTTTTGCGCGCTTACATCGCCGACTTTGCCCAAATATATGTGAGAAATTAATTTATTGGTTTTAGTAATCCAGTTGTCGGCAAAACGATTCATGCCGATAAAATTTTTAATGTCACATACCCAGTCAACATTGATATCCCAAACAGTCTGCTGCGGACTGTTGTCTAAAGCGTTTATTGCCTGCTTTTCACTTTCATACAAAGGCGTATTTATGACAAGATTTATCAATCCTTCACTGTCTGTCCAAGCCGCCCAAGCCGCTGCTCTTCTTTTGATAATTGGCGAAGAACTTCTTAAGCCAATAAGACTATCTAAAGAAACTTGGCCAACCATTTCTTTGTTGCCTTCCGCTCCATCGACAAAAGTCACATCAGGATATGCTTCAATATGAAGCGTTTCCAGTGTGCCTGATCCCAACCACTTGGCTTTGGGGTAAATTGCTAAATCCCTATCAAATCCATCCTTAATTAACCTAATAAATTTTTCATATTGATACTGGCCGCTCAAAAAAGATTTATTCCAAACTTTTAAATTCTTTATATATCCGCCATTAAAACTGTCTCTCCAGCTGCTTGCCCCTCCTATATAAGGCCTGGCTATCCTTTTTGCAACATTTTCAGTTATCTTTGGCGTATCCGTGCCATATTCAATATTGTCAATCAAAATTGACATTTCTTTTGTCTTGTCATTGAAACTGGCCACTACTTTAAACCATTTATTCAGAGGGACTTGGCCCGGACTGATAAATTCATACTTGGTATTTCCCGTATTAGCATAAAGAGTTACCTTTCCGCCGGTTGTAATAAACAAATTATTACCTTCACCTGTAACTGTGCTGCTGTCAGTATAAACAGTGTATTTAGGCTGAGTTGATATTGGATAATTATTCAAATAAACTTCTGCTTCTATTGTAAAAGCCTCAGTAATATTAAGCATGGGATTTAAGCTTGTCCCTACTCTTAGCCTGCCGTAATTGCTTTCATCAGTATTTTCAAAATAAAGGAATTTTTCTAAACTATCTGAATTAAACGGTTCATAATTATATACTGAATTAACCTCGCTTGCTGAAAGGGTTCTGCTGTAAAACCTGACTTCATCTATATTGCCCGGAAAGGAACGGTTATCTGTTGCCTTTTGAATGCCAATATAGAATCTAGCCAAGTCTCCTTTTGTTGAGGTATAGTTGATTGAACCTTTAAGCTCGCCATTTAAATAGCCGTATATTTTGCTTTCATCCCAAGAAAAGGTTAAATGATACCATTTGTTTAGCTCTACATCGGAAGCTAAAGTTATGATAGCTGCCGGGTTGCCTCTGACTAATCTAAATTGATTATTGGCCCATTGGATATAATAACGGTCTGTATCTGAACCCATGCCTTCAATGACATAACGGTTGGTGCCTGTTTCAGTTGGATAGGCCCAAACGGAAATTGTTCCTTGGCTGGAATTGACTGACGTTTTTACTGAGCTGATATCCAAATATTTTCCAATTTCACCAAAAGTACAGCCTTGATTTAAAAAGCCTGGGTTATTGGTACAAGAAATGCCTCCTTGGGATAATGCAGTATTGTTCTGAGCTGAAGAATCAGCTAAGGAATTATCAAGCTTCCAATAGCCTACTAGGCCATTTCCTAAAGATGAGTTAATATAGCTTTTTGCATTATTATAAACATATAAAACCTCTGAATCAGTAAGCTTTCTTTCAAAGAATGCCACTTCGTCTATATTGCCCGGAAAGGAACGGTTATCTGTTGCCTTTTGGATTCCAATATAAAATCTTGACAGACTGCCCTTTGTTGAAGTGTAAGGCATTGAGCCTTTGAGCTGCCCGTTTACATAACCATATATTTTACTTTCATCCCAAGAAAGGGTTAAATGATACCATTTATTCAATTCAACATTGGTAAGTAAAGTCAAAACAGCACCAGGGTTTCCTCTAACCACCCTAAACTGACCGCCGGTCCACTGGATATAATATCTGTCCGAATCTAAGCCCGCGCCTTCAATAACATAACGGTTAGTTTCTACATCAGTTGGGTAAGCCCAAATTGAAATTGTTCCTTGGTTTGGATTGACTGAAGTTTTTACTGTGCTGATGTCTAGATATTGTCCTTGCTGGCCAAAGGTACAGCCTTGATTTAAAAAGCCCGGATTGTTGGTGCAAGAAATGCCTCCTTGGGATAATGCAGTATTGTTCTGAGCTGAAGAATCAGCTAAGGAATTATCAAGCTTCCAATAGCCAATCAGGCCATTTAAAGTTAAAGGATAATTTGGATTTTCTTCATTAAGCTTTTGCCAAAAAACCTTATTACCCTCTATTACGGCATTTGTATTGGCAATTGAGCCAGAATTATTTAAAGATCCATTACTGAATGAATAATTAATTAAGGGGTTGTCCAAATTGATAGTTGAGGTTTTGGTCGGGCTGATGATTATTATGGAGTATAAAAAATAAATCGTCGAAAGCGAGGTTAAGACGATTACTCCTAAAAATACCGAAATAATTGCTTTTGCATTAAGCAGCGGCTTGGTGGAAATTTCTGTTATTTTTGGCATATTTTTTAAAATTTTTTTATTATTATTTTTTTTGGTAGCCATATTTGCATGTTAATAATGAACTATAAATTAATTATACCATTATTAATATTTTTTTCAATATTCTGGTTCCTTAGCTGGTACAAGGCAACCGCCGCCGCAACCGCAACATTTAATGATGCTTTTCTGCCATGCATCGGAATTTCTAAAACTTCATCAGCCAAAGCCACTACTCCCCTGCTTACCCCTTTTATTTCATTGCCCAAAACCAAAGCAATCGGAAACTTCGGCTTAAAATTCGGCAAGGGTTTTGATTTTTTTCCCGTTTCCAAAGCGATAATCTTTATTCCCTGATTTTTCAATTTTCTTAGCAATGGTAATATCTGTTTTTTTCTTTCCCATAAAATCCATTCTTCCGCTCCCAAAGCGGTTTTGGAAATTTGATTTCTTGGCGGAAAACCGGTATAGCCGCAAAGGTAAATTTTAGAAACGCCGAACACATCAGCACAGCGGAAAATCGCCCCGACGTTATATAAACTTCTGACATTTTGAACAACTAAATAGACCCTGTCACTTTTTTGGGATAAATTTTTTTTTATTCTTTTAACTTCTTTTATCATTTGTTATTTAAATATTATTATCAAATAATTAAGTGACGGGGTAAATTTCTTTTTCTGGCGTTGACATAACACTATTTTTAGCATATTATAATTAAAGTTTTTAAGCAAAACATAACGTCCTTTTAAAGGTAGACGCATATTTATATATATTGATAATACGTTTACCATATGATATAATCAAATTGATGAGAAAAAGGAAATGGACAGAAAAAGAACTTCAATATGCGGTTAAAAACTCATTGAGTTTGAGGCAGGTTTTGAATAAAATTGGTTTGCAAGAAGCCGGTGGCAATTATGAGCAGATTAAAAAGTATATTAAAGAATTAAAACTTGACACAAGCCATTTAAAAGGAAGGGGCTGGAATAAAGGACTTAGGGGAATAGGCAAGCCTCTTATACCCTTGGAAAAAATCCTAGTTAACGGCAGTACATTCCAAAGTTTTAAATTAAAAAAACGATTATTTGCCGCCCGATTGAAGCCGCAATTTTGTGAGATCTGCGGCTGGGCAAAAAAAACTGCTGATGGCTACTTGCCTTTGGAGCTTGACCATATAAATGGCAATCATCGTGATAATCGCTTGGAAAATTTAAGAATCCTTTGCCCTAACTGCCATAGTTTACAGCCAACTCATCGCGGACGCAAGCAAAAAAAATAAGCTCGGGTGGTGAAATCGGTATACACGCAACACTTAAAATGTTGTGGGATAACCTCCCGTGCGGGTTCGAGTCCCGCCCCGAGCACCAATCTACAATAGCAACTTTAATCTGAACATTTATATGTCAAAAACAATCAAAGAACTGCAAGCATTAATGGTTAAACAGCTTAAACGAAGGGGATTTTATCCAAAAGATGATAAGGAAGTATTGCTTCGTTTAGGTGAAGAAGTCGGGGAAGTTATGGAGGCGGTCAGAGAAAACCATAGCAAAACTGATTTAAGCCACGAGATTGTTGATGTTTTTTGGAACCTCCTAAGATTAACCGAATTAAAAAATATTGATTTAGAAAAAGCTTTTATAGAAAAATTGGAAAAAAATGAAAAACGTCCCCTAGCTAAAAAGGTCAAAGACATATCAGAAAACAGCTAGTTAAAAAAAATAAATAAAAAAATATGAAACAAAAAAAATTTCTAATAATTATAATTGTAACCGTTTTCTTTATTACCGGCTGCAGCTTAAACTATACAAAATCGGTCAATGAAAATACTGATAATTCCAATTCCACTGTAACAAAAGAAATTCTTAACGATAATCAGGATTCAAAAATGCAAAAAACTTACAGAAGTCAGCAAGAATGCGAAGCGGAAACCAAAAAAGGATGCGATTTTGTAATGTGCGACTATATACCAGACGATATGACGCCAGAAGAAATCTGCGGAATAGATTCAAAGGGTTGGATTCCAATTAAATAAAAAGGCTTATGCCAAAACAACAACAATCTGAATACAATGGTCCGATGAGACCTATTGAAAGAGAATACCATGATATTAGCAGTATTGTTGATCATGCCAAAGAAGCAAATGAACAAAAAGAATTTGATTTTAGCAGTGCAAAAAATCTTTCTGAACTTTACCAAATGATAAAGGAAAAAGGAATAATAACCAACAGCAGCGGAATAGAACATACTGCTGAAGAAATTATCAGATTTATTGAAGAAGGCGCTCTTGGCTATATTACCAATAGAGAAAATTTAAGAGATACCATAAAACGATTATTTTCTGATTTTAATTCCGCAGAAAAATTAAAAGATATTTATGCAATATTAAAATATAGAAATACAATCAAAGGAAGCCAAAAAGAATATACAGCTGATGAAATTATTGAATTAATTAAAGAAGGAAAAATAAAATCAATTCCAAGAACTGATAACTTAAGATCCCGAGTAATTGAACTTGAAACAAGACATTAAAAAATAACTTTTTATTACAAACAACAAAAGCATAGCTAAGGTTGTTTTTTATTTTAAAAAAATAGCGAGGCAAAGAGTCTATAATAGCACCCTTGGCCCCGCATTAATATCTGTCGGTTTATGCATTTAGCAAAGGGCATTAAATACCCCGAAAATTGCCAAACCATCGCCGCTTACGTATTTGAGATCACTTGTCGCAAAGAATCGCAAAGCTTGCGAATTTTTTGCATCAAGCGATACTCCGTCTTTCAGCTTATAACTGTCATAAAAATTTGTTTCACTGATTGTGGAAATTTCCACCATATCGGCCGGACACAAAGAGTCAGACAAAATTTCAAGCTTAAAAACGTGTATGCCTTCTCCCTTATAGGGATCGGCAACATACAAAGCGCGATTGCATACAACCGGCAGGCCCAAAGCTTCCAAAGCTTCTTGTGCTTCCAGACCCGTTTCTTCACTAGCCTCACGCCTTTGCGTTTGGGCGTGGCTTTCGCCGGCCCTGACAAAACCGCCCGGAATACACCACCGCGTGCCGCCCATGTTTCTGCGATTATCCGGAGATAACGCCACAACAACTTGTCCGCTCGGGAGCTTGGCATAAATTACGGTTATTGAACCGCCGCCGCATCGCTCACGAACTGAAACCATGTCGTAGCCATTCTCGGGGTCTTCGTGGTTTAAAGGCATCCAGCCATAAACATATTCCAACCCAAGTTTGGCGTTTTCCATTTCGATCATCCGGATCGGGCAGCTTTCGCCATCAATAATAACGTTGTCCATTTGAACACCGTTAATCTTAATGGTCCAGCCACGGGTTTTTCCTTTAGGAATTGACCCCAGTTTGAAAAATACATCTTTCTCGTCTACCATATTAACCTCCTTCGCTACTCACTTGTAGCAATTTGGTTATAAAGGCAATCGCTTTTCACTCAAAGCCAGGCTTTGGGTTACCTTCCAAACCCATTGGAAGAAAACAGATTGCCCTAAAAAGAACAAACAAAAAAAGCTTATAATAAGCCTTTTATATTAACATATATTAAATATTTTGTCAATATTACGTTCTCTTTCATGTCAAATGCGACATAGTAAATTCCTTCGGTGTTTTCATCCC
>CAZHUO010000043.1:0-8076 GCA_964535715.1 uncultured Gammaproteobacteria bacterium
GGGATGAAAACACCGAAGGAATTTACTATGTCGCATTTGACATGAAAGAGAACGTGATATTGATATTTTTTACTAAATATGATATAATAAAAAATTAGTTCTTTAAAACATTGTAAAAAACTCACGAAATGAAAGGTTAAAAAGTAATGGACAAAAATTTTGAACATAGACGTTGGCCATATATATTGGCATGGCCTTCTATGCAGCTGATAGTATTTATTGTTTTCCTTAAAAAGAAAATCCTTAATATTTTTGGTGTAAGTCCAAAAAGAAACTCGCTTTTTTTTGATGGGCTTGGTAAAACTTGCAAATTTGTTAAAGATACTGCTGGTGCGGCTGATTCAATGCATGAGATATATAATTATCCATTTAAATGTGGTATTATTAGCGATTTTCATCAAGGCTGTCTTAATTGTCAGGCAGTCAGGAATCGGTTCCGGCTGGACAAAATAATCATTGGAAAATTGATTGAGGCCTTACCTGAAAAAAAAGAAGTCAAAATTTTATCTTTGGCTAGCGGAACTGGTCAGGCCTTAATTGAGCTAATGGCTAAAATGCCTAACAGAAATATTAAAGCCTTATTTGTTGATCGAGACAATAAATCACATGATATGGCGTTGGCTTTGGCTGAACAAAATTTTGTTGTTAACAAGATTTCATTTGTAGTTGATGACGCATTTGCCGTTGAAAAGTATTATGATTTTAAGCCAGATATCATAGAGGTCATAGGTCTTTTGGAATATCTTATGGATGAAGAGGCAATTGAGCTTATTCGTAAAATAAGAGGTATAATGGTTCCATGTGGCAAATTAGTAATTTCCAGTATAAGGAAGAATATTGAAACAAGATTTGTAACATGGGTAATTGACTGGCCAATGGTCTATCGTGAGCCAAAGCAGCTTAAAAATCTGCTACATGCAGGTGGTTTTGTTAAAGTCTTTATTGACAAGGAACCTTTAAACATCCACTCTATAGCAGTAGCTGAATAGATATTTTTGCCGGGAAATGATATAATAACATCAGATCCCGGTTTTTATTATGTATTTTAATTTTTTAGCAATTAGTGCCTTAATTAACCTTCTAACTGCCATATTTTTTGGCCTGTTTGTGTTATTCAAAAATTATAAAAGAAAGGTTAATATTGTTTTTTCTTTATTTTCTTTATCATTGGCTATTTGGAGTTTTGGCTACTTCTTGTGGCAAATTTCTGATAATTATAACGACGCTTTATTTTGGTGTCGTTTTTTAATGTTTGGTGCGTCATTTATTTCAGTTACTTATTTACATTTTACCTTAGTTATATTAGACAAAGAAAAAAAAAGAAAACTTTTTATTTTTTTTAGTTATCTATTTTTTTCTATATGCGCAATTTTTAATCTAACGCCATTAATGATTGAAAATGTAAAACCGTTAATGTCGTTTAAATTTTGGCCTATTGCTGGACCGCTGTTTGGCTATTATTTATTTATATGGATAGCTTATGCCTTTTACGCTATTATCTTGCTTTTTGGTGCATATAGAAGATCTTCCAGCTTATTAAAAATCCAGTTGAAATACATTCTGATCGGCACTATTATTGGTTATCTTGGCGGTATCACCAACTATTTTTTATGGTATCAAATTACTATATATCCATTCGGCAATATTAGTGCTTCCTTATATTTATTTTTTGTTGCATACTCAATTTTACGTTACCGTTTTATGGATATTAGAGTTATTTCTAGAAATTTGTTTATTTATTCTGGAATATCAATCTTAGTATATTTTTTTTTCTATTTTATTAACTGGTTTTATATAGAACTATTTGGTGATATATTTTCAGCCAAAGCATATCTGGCCGGAATATTTATTACGCCATTATTTCTAGTAATTTTTTATGGTATCAGTAAAGTTTTAAAATTAGTCGCCAATAAATATTTTTTTGCAGGTCTCTATAACTATCAAGAAACGATAAATAAGCTGGCTCAGGAGCTGAATTATTATAACGATTTGGATCAAATAATCGGTTTAATAGTGGACACAATAAAACAGACAATGAAGCTTAACCGTGCTGGGATGCTGCTGGTCAACCCAAAGGAAAAGCCGATTCATTACAAAATCGCCAAAGTCATCGGCTTTAATGAACAAAACGGCATCAGTTTGGTTTTGGATAATTTCCTAACCAGGTATTTGCAAAAAACCCAAAAACCTCTGGTTAGAGAAGAGTTGATGCTTTTAAGTAGGGATTCAAAAAAGAAAGAAGAAAAAGAGGGCTTTAAAAGATTGCATGACCATATGCAGCACATCGAAGCTTCCATTTGTTTGCCTTTAATGAGTAATAACAAATTAATTGGCATAATTGTTTTGGGCTCAAAAAATTCCGGTGATGCTTATACTAAAGAAGATTTGGAATTGCTTACAACATTGTCGTTTCAGGCCGGTATTGCCGTTGACAATGCAATATTATACAAAAAAGTTCAGGACTTCAATAAAAATTTAAAGCAAAGAGTTGATGAGCAGACCGCTGAAATTCAAAGGAAAAATGTTTATTTGGAAGATCTGTTGAAGATGAAGGGGGAATTTTTGAATATTGCTTCCCATCAGCTGAAAACTCCGATTTCTATTACCCGCGGTTATCTTTCAATGATTATTGATGGCACAATTAAGGAAGCTAAAAAGAAAGCCGATGCAATAAATAAGGCGATGTACGGGATTGACCGGCTTAACAGGACGGTTAAGGATTTTTTGGATGCGTCTGACTTGGAAGGGAAAAATATTGAGCTAGAGATTGCCAAAACCGATATTTTGAAATTAATTAATGACATAATAAATCAAAAGGAATTTATCGCCAAAACTAAAGGCTTAAAGCTGGAATTGCAAAATCAGCCAAAGAAAATTTTAATTGCAAATTTGGATTATTCACGGCTTTTTGAAGCGCTTTCCAATTTGGTTGATAATGCGCTTTTTTATACGGAAAAAGGCTCTGTGACTATAACATTGGAATTTGTAAAAAATGAGATAAAAATAAAAATTCAAGATACCGGAATGGGAATTTCCAAAGATGAGCAGAAAAATCTATTTTCTAAATTTACCCGCGGAAAAAATGCAATTTTAGCCAAGCCGGACGGTTCAGGCCTGGGTTTATATATTGCCAAAAAAATTATAGAGCTTCATGGCGGCCAAATCAGTCTTGAAAGCGAACTTGGTAAAGGTACGACATTTATCATCACTTTGCCGATAAACTTGAAATCTAATACCCTGAAGACCTAACTTCCTAAAATATGCCCCAACAAAAAAAAATTCTTTTCATTGAAGACGAACCAAATTTGACTGATATTTATCATATCATTTTTGATTCTCATGGCTATAATTTTTTTTCCACGCCTGATGTTGATGAGGGAATGGTGCTTGCCCAGACTGAAAATCCCGACTTGATTTTGCTGGATATTATTCTACCGAAAAAAACAGGTGATAGTGTTGATATCTCCGCAAAACAAGGCTTTTCTTTTTTAGAAAAAGCAAAAAATAATCCAAAGACCAAAAATATTCCTATAATTGTTTTTACCAATTTGAATTCTTCCGCGGATCGGGTCAAAGCCAAAGAATTGGGTGCAATAGATTATGTAGTTAAGGCCGATAATTTGCCGGAACAGATTTTCAAAAAAGTTGAAGCAATGCTGAATAAAAAATAAAGCCATCTGTGCATAACTTTTATTGACAAAATAATTTGTGGTGGTAAAATGAAATTAGAAAATATAAATTTATCAACATGGCGCGCACAAGCGCTTTATTTTATATAAAAATAAACCAGGCATTAATGCCTGGGTGCTCACGATAAATTGCCCTGAAGGGTCGGGCTACAAAAGCCAAATCCTTTTGAAAGGGGGCTGATAATCATGTTTCTTCAGGGACATTTCATGATTGCAGACTAGACATTTATGCCGGGGGGGGGTAAAAAATGAGTAAGTATGTCAAATGTATATCATCAATTATTAGAATCAATATGAATTTTTAAATAAAAAAAATTTCTCAACATAGCACAATCATTAGAGATTTTTTCTAAGAGATAAATACAAATTTTATGAAAAAATATATTATAACAATTTTTCTTTTAATCATTGGGTTAGGACTAGCTGCCTGTGATAAGCAGATGATATCTTCAGTGGTTAATGAAAATCAGAATATCAATACCAATATGACGGTTGCGACCACTACTGAAGAAATAGATGCATCGGATTGGCAGACGTATCGTAACGAAGAGTATGGGTTTAAGTTTAAGTATCCAATTGATTGGAAAATTGTGTATGAAAAAAAAGATGATTTATGGTTTAAGGTGACTGTACAGGATAATTTTGTTATATCTAATATCCCAACTGGATTTGAAGATGCCAATTTTTTAGACTCAATTAACATCAGTGGTAAAATTTATAATAGATCTTCATTTGGTAATGCTGATTCTGTTAAGCATATTATTATGTTAGATGATGGTTGGTATATATATTACATTTATGATGATATTAATGAATTAAATATTTTTGAAAAAATTATTTTTAGCTTTAATAAATTTTAGTAGTTTTATCAATAAAAAATCAACATAGCGCAAATCTTAGAAAGCTACTCTAAGAGTAAAACGCTATGTTTTATTTTTCATGAAGCTTTTTATGTGAAAAGCATTTTCGCCATAGTGGCAGAAATATCTTGAACCTTGACAACGAAAGGGTTGAAAAATGAAGAATTTATTTATTGTTACGACATTTGTGTGTATTTGTGAACAGTGTTTTGGCATGATTTATCCTATAGGCGATCCAATCGTTATGCCCACTGAAAGTTTTAGTAGCGGTAATGGATACATCGTGACTCAGGAGTTTGATAATGATATAGGGCATACTGGTGTTGATTTAGCGACTTATAGCAGCCTAAGTGGTGGTGATGTTAGATCAATTTTTTTTGGTACTGTCACTTATGTTCAAAATAGCCAGGCCACTACTGGTTGGGGTACTATGATTCGTATTCAACATCAATTACATGATGGAACAGTTTTTTATTCGCAATATTCACACTTACTTTATGGGAGCATAACCGTTCTTGTTGGGTCTGAAGTCAGAGAAGGTAAAGTTATTGGTAAAGTAGGGAATACAGGCTATTCCACTAATCCGCATCTTCATTTTGAGGTTAAAAAAAGCAATACAAATGGCTGTGGTTATTTGCCTAGCGATAATTGCCCTGATGATTCAATAACCAACTATTTCAATTCGCTTGAATTTATTTATTTGCATCAAGTAATACCGGGGTATTACTCTGGTGGTTTACTATGTCAGCCAATTATTGACTGCTTCAATCGTTTAGGAGGACGAAGCAGTGTGGGTTGGCCGATCGATGACGGTGCCGGACTTTATGTCCATAGTTGGTTGCCATTCCGATATATCTGTCAGAACTTCCGAAATGCCGACGGTGAAGAGTCAATCATTATGTATGATCCGTTGTTTGGCAGCCAGGCTTACTTAATTTCTGGAAAATTTTGGGAGCGTTATCGCTATGGGCGTAACGGCCATTATGGTCCGGATATGCCAATGGATGACGGAAAAATTCTTGGTTGCCCGACTAGTGATGCTAAGAATGGCATTCAGTATTTTCAAGGAGGGTACCTTAAGAGTGGCAGCGTTGAACTTCGTCGTCTTGACGGATCGCTGGTTGATATCTATCAGCCAACCGGTGAGTTTAGTTCGCTTACACTTTCAGGCATTCCGGTCTCAGAAAGCCAGATTGTTTTAGCTTGGCTTGGCGAACCTGTCTGCGACTACTACTTAGTTATTCGCGACGGCCAGCAGATCGCAACTGTTATCCTTCCGGAATTTACGGAAGTTGGATTGTCTTCAGGAACCAGCTACACCTATCAGGTATTTGCCATGTCTAACACATCAGGTGAACTGGCTTCTTCAAACCAAATAGGAATTGTTACTCCCGGCCAAGCAGGTACTTTCACTTTGCAGGGCGCGCCCGAAGGCTCAAGCTACGTGTATTTGCAATGGCAAAACAGCTTGTACAATACCAATTTATACTGGCTGTATCGAAACGGAGTGCTTGTTGCCAAGACAACGGCAAGTGCATTCAGTGATTTTCCGCTTGAACCAAACACTGCCTACACCTATCAGGTGTCAGCGGTAACATTCTCCGGTTTGGTTTTTGGTTGGAGCAACCCGGTTACTGTAAGCACTGACCCTGCCCCGCCTAAGCCTCCCACACCTGACCCCGTAGCCACATCGGTTCAAATCCAGCTTGAACAAACCTGGGTTTATGCCGCAGAAGGCAGGGCAAGTGCAACGGTCTTTGACCAGTATGGCAGCGAAATACCTGGCGTCAGAGTTTTATTTTTCTCATCTGAACCAAGCGTTTTCGTTGTGTCCGGCGACAATGGCTATTGCATTGCCAATAATATTGGTACTGCCGAAGTTTGGGTCGAAGTGGCTGACCGGCGCTATATCAAGTCAGAGCGGGTGAGTGTTGAGGTGATGGCGGAAATTTTACCTGAGCAGATTCAGTTTGAATCTTCTCCGCTTATGCTTGACTGTAATCTTGAGCTTTTGGCCAGTCCGCCTTTTATTGAATACCAGCAAATTTCGCTTCGAGTTTATTTAAGCAACCCAACAGACCAGCCGATTACTTTTTATGGTCCAAGAGGATTTTCTTTTAAAGAAGACGGAAGCCTTTTTGGCTGTTCGAGTTACTCTTCAACGGCAAAGATATTGAACCCCGGCGAAAGCGCTTTTTATGTGATTTACGGCGTTCAGCTGCCTTCGGCCGGCCATTGCTTTATTAACGCCTTGACGTGCCCGCAAAGAAGCATTATTGACTCTGACTGGCAGTTAATTGACCAGACTGCGATTGGTGTTAGTAGCACACTTTGTCTTAATGTTATTAGTCAAAGCGACCTGAAAGCCGAATTAAGTTTTTGGTCTCTTATGCCGGTTGTATCAGAATTTTTTGCCGGTGATGATCTTATTGTCAAAGCTGGTATTATAAATTCCGGCGATGTAAATATTACGACTTCGTTTTTGCTGACAGTCGGTTTGGCCGGCCAAAGCAGCCAATCCTGTGAAATTCCAAGCTTGCCTTGCGGTGAAGTGAATTACCAGGAGTTTAATTTAGGCAAGTTATCTGAAGGAAACTACAAAATTGATGCAATTTCTGACGCAGGCGGAGTAATTTCTGAATATGATGAAAGTGACAACGTCAAGTCAATAATTGTTGAAGTTTTGCCCAAGCCCACTCAGCCAAATTCAGTAATTACCCAGGCAAGTTATTCACCCAGCCAAATTTATGCCGGCAAAACTATTGCAATCAGTTTTACTGTAGTAAACTCCGGCACGGCAATTATGCCAACACAGACTGTCGCTGTTGTTTTAGGCCAGGAAGTTTTCGGCACGGTTACGGTTCCGGCTTTGGCAATTGGCCAAAGCTTCAACGGCCAAATTAGTTTTGACTCGCAAACTGCCTGGCGAAGCGTGACCTTTACAGTTTTGGCCGACAAAAATAATGCGGTTGCCGAAGAAAACGAATCAGACAATTCTAAAACGCTGGCTGTTGTTTTTCTGGCGCCGGGTGATGATTGGGATCCAAACGACGACATTGTCTCAAATGCCACGGCTTTGAATAATCCGCAGACAACAGAACAGACGCATGGCTTGCATACTTTGTCAGGCGTCGATTCTTATGATTGGTTTAAAGTTTACTTGGCCAAAAATGTCCGTTATAACCTTAATACTGTTGGCGGCAGTGGTGATACTTATGGCGAGCTGTATTCTGATTCAGCCGGAAAAAAACGCGTTGCCTACAATGACAACGGCGGCGGTAATTTGCAATTCAGCCTAACCTACAAGCCAAGTAAAGCCGGCTGGTATTACTTAAGGATTCGCTCTTTTGTCAAAGGCGGAAACTGTTCATACGCGCTTAATTATCGAAAAATGTAAATCTATATGGTTCTTTGCTTATTTTAGTCATTTAAGCTCTCTATTTTTTAAAAATAGGGAGCTATTTTTTTGGCTAATACCGTTTTCTATCCAATACCTTGGCAACACTTTGTTAAGATTTGGGCGGGCG
>CAZHUO010000044.1:0-8046 GCA_964535715.1 uncultured Gammaproteobacteria bacterium
AACGCCCGCCCAAATCTTAACAAAGTGTTGCCAAGGTATTGGATAGAAAACGTACCAAAAGGCAATTAAAAACACATCACATTGCCGTTTGCAGCAATTATCTGATCAATGGTAACATATGTTTTTTTGCCAAAAATCCTGTTGCCCACTGCCCCGGGAATATCCGGCTCAACTATCATTATCGGATCAACAAATTGCTTAGGTATTAAACCCATTAAATACAAATCAAGATTGCTGTATTGGCGCAGGCCGGAATCAGCCAGCTTTGACAAGCCATTGGTAAAAGTGCCGTCAAAATTATCAATCCAGCCACTTCCGCCTAACGGAGAGATAAACCCGGCATAATAGCTCCAGTGCTTATAGTCATCAGAGCGCAAAAGCTTATTGCTTATTTTTCCTTTACTGTCGATAAAATTAGTATAGGCCGCCGAGTTATGCAAAATCTCATGCATTACGTAGTTAAGCGTTTCGTTCATTCCTTTTTCAGTTTCAATATTATATTTATTGACATTTCCCATTATCACAATGCCTTTCAGCTTCCCTGTTCCGCCAAACATATAAGACCAGTCGAAATTAAAGCGGTTGATGCCCGTCCATTTATTACTGGTTTGGACAAAGCTTGCGATTTCACTGGTATTTTCTGATGGAATTTTAAAATTAGTCCAAATTATTATAAAGTCAAAAACATCCAAGTTTGCATCATAAAAAGCATTGATCGCCTCATTTTTTACATCAGTGGTTCCATCGGCTTTTTTTTCCAAAAAATATCCGTCATTGGACATAATAACAGTAGGATAGTCAACATTCATTTTCGAAAATCCGCTGGTTGCCCAGCTAAAGCGGTCGGAAATCTGCTTTTTTATTTTTTCGACTTTTTCAACTTCACCGGCATTATATTCTTTGTCTGCCAAAAATATGACTGCCGCTTTCAAATTTTTATTTTCACAGTCCCGCCGATCTTTAATTACTGAGGCGACCGGATTGAAAACATTTTTATCAAGCCCGATTATCGGCCTTTCGCGCCGATGATAATCATTCTCCGCTTCTATAGCATCTTTAACTTCAAAATTATTGGCTTTTAAATCAGCCAAAGAAAAAAACTCCCGGATGATGCTGTTATTTTTATAATAATATTTATC
Source organism: uncultured Gammaproteobacteria bacterium (assembly GCA_964535715.1). Classification (GTDB taxonomy): domain Bacteria; phylum Patescibacteriota; class Patescibacteriia; order Buchananbacterales; family UBA6539; genus CAZCCC01. The sequence goes on from CAZHUO010000044.1 coordinate 1,140, forward strand.
GCCTCCTATTATTTTATACAAAATTCCGTTAGGAATATCTCGCTCGTCTTTAATAGGCTTTCCAATTTCATAATCGCCAAAAAATACTTCAGGGATATCGACTATTTTTTGATTCCAGCCTTTGCCATAAAGCAATTCCGCCACAATTTCATTTTGTATTTCCCGCAAAACTCCGCCTTGCTCCAGTGCATAAACTTTTGGGCTAGTCCGCACTTTAGCCAGATATTTTCCCGGCCTAATGGTAATATTTTTTCCCAAAGGATAATTTTCCATCAACTTGGCGCTTATCGTAATCACTTTGGAAAAATCATTTCCGTACCAGCTTTGATAAGTTATTTTATTCGGAAACGGGTGGCGCGCGCCGTAGCTATCAACATAATATATAGTGTCGTATTCGCTTGATTTCACCAGTTCAATAGAAGCTTGGGCTGAAGGCGAATAATAAAAATCGCCAAATAATGACAGGCTAAAAATCAAAATAAAAAATGTAATTGTTTTGTTTTTCATTGGAGTAATTATAGCAGAAATTAAAAAATAAGAAAATAAATAATTAAGGAGAAAATTAGGCTTTAGTTTGTAATTTTTTTAATTTTTTAATTTCTTATATTATATAAAAACCCCGGGCGAAACTTGCCGGGGCTTTGTAAAAAATAAAGAAATTTCAAAAACGTCCAAATGGATCGGCAAAAATTGGTATTTCTATCTCTGTTTCAGTTTCATTTTTATCAGGCAGAAAAAGCTTGGGATTAATCGGAGCAGGCAGGTCATACCAGTCAATATCACTGCCATCAATTTTAATCAAAAGCTTGCTGATAAAGCCACTAATAAGCTCCGAAACACCCATTTTTCTTTTTATTTTTCCAAGCCACACATAACCGAGTTCATAACGCTCCCATTCTTTTGGGATAATTTTTTCCATTCCGCCGGCCCGATTGGTAGCTTGCATTGATGGTATATAAGTGTTTGTCCGAAACAAAATTCCGCACTTGTGATTGCTTAAAAGAACAACAATCATTCCATTGGCAATCTCTGTCGCTGATTGAATAGCCAAATTATACTTGGCTATTGAAAATCTGAGCAAATAAAGGGCAAATTCTACACCAGACATATTTCTTTCCATTTTATATTCTCCTGGTTGGTTTTTCTGCTGGTTTTTCAAATTAACTGACCTGTTTTAAATCTTGGCACATTATAAATTCTGTGTCAATAAGCCATTCCTCACATTTATTTTCTTATTTTATTGATATACAAAAAACCAAAGCTTAGCCTTGGCTTATTTTAAAACACACTATTTTTCAGCAATGTAAAGCGAGAAAAAAATCAAGGATTTCGTCTTTTATATTTTAATTAAGGTGCAAGACTCCACAATCAATACCCTTTATTTTTTTCCGTCTTATTTACCGCTTTAATTTTTTTTAATTTCTTTTTCCAAAATTAAATTGTTTATCGGCAAAGAAAAACAAAATTTAGAACCTTTGTCTTTACCTTCGCTTTCCGCCCAGACTTTTCCGTGATGCGAATCAATAATCATTTTGGCAACATAAAGCCCAAGACCCACTCCTTCGGTATGGAGGCGGAAACTGTCTTTGCCCCGGGAAAATTTTTGAAAAAGATAAGGCCGGATGTCTTCTGAAATTCCTTTGCCGGTATCCTCAACGTAAAAGGTAACAGCGCCTTTGGGCTCAGCAGCCAAACTGACATTTATTTTACCTTTTAACGTATATTTAATTGCATTATCAACAAAATTCATCATTACTTCATGAATCTTATTCGGATCAGCAATTACTTTTGGCAATTTTTTCTTTGGAACATGAAAAAATAATTTCAATTTCTTGTCTTTAGCATTTTTTTTCATATTATCAACTACCGTTTTTGCCAAATCATCGAGTTGAACTTGATTCCAGTCGAATTTCTGCCGACCCGATTCAATTCGGGAAATATCCAAAAGATTTTCTACCAATCCGATAAGCCTTTCGTTAGAAAGATAGACTTTTTCCAAATGTTTCATAACAACAGGAGAAATTTCGCCAAACGATCCTTCGCGCATCATTGAAATGTAACCCTTAATTACAGTCAAAGGCGTGCGCAGCTGATGTGAGGCGATAGAAATGAATTCCGACTTGGCTTCGTCTAGCTGCATGAGCTCTTCATTGGCTTTGCGCAATTCAGCAGTTTTTTCCTTAACCTGTTCTTCCATCTTTCCGGAAAAATCTTTCAGCTCGTCATAAAGACGGGCATTTTCAATGGCAATTGCGGCCTGGCCTCCGATAATTCTTAATGTTTTTAAATCCTGATAATTGTAAGGATCGCCGGATTTTTTATTTCCCAAAGCAATAATGCCGATTAGCTGTTCTTTAACATATAGCGGAATGATCAAAGCGATGTCTTGTTCATAAATCTTTACGAGCAATCCCGGGTTAGCCGGCTTGAATTCGCCGTTTTCAAAACGAGTTTTCATTTCATCAATCACCAGCATGCCTCCAAGCAGTTTCAGCTCCTTATATAAAGCTTGCACCGCTCCGGGAAAGCCAACTAGTCCTTCGGCAGCACCGGGCTTGAAATCTTTTTTATAGGCAATTTCCAAATTTTTATTTTTATTTAATAGTGCAATGCCGATTTTTTGGGCATGAAAAGCTTCGTCAAGCGTCGCACAGATTGATGTTAAAAGATGCTCAATATCAAGAATGGAAGAAGCAACATCGGTTATTTGGTTTAAAAGCTGTTCGGGGTTATAAGTTTTTTTGTAAAGGAAGCGGTTGGTTAGTTTTTCAATAACTTTTCTCAAAGGTCCATAACCGGCAACAACTAGAATGGCGACGATAATGCTGATAATAATATTTGACGTGTTATCATCAATTCCAATCCATCGTTCAAAAATTATTCCAATATAAACCGAAAAAACAGCATAAACAGATGTTAATATTACAATTATAAAACCAAAAGTGATTGTTCTAATAACAACTAATCTTATATCCATTAATCGATAACGGGTAATGGCATACGCAATAAATAATACCATTATAATAGTCCCTGTTGGCCCCACCCAATTGTAAGCTGTTGTGTAAAAAAATAGCAATAAATTAGTAATTACGGCAATAGTGGTAGATATTATTGTCCCTAAAAATAAATACAAAAGTTGAAGTCTTGCAACGCCGGTTGATTTTTTAAATTTTAAAATTAAATTAATGAAAGCCCAACCCATGAATAGAAAGGTAACGGCAGAATGGACATAATAACCCCAACCAACCTTAACATCTATTTGACCGCCACCATGGAAAATAGCTTCTGCAATAATAGAGCGGGGAATTATTGTAGTTATAAAAACAACAATAGGTGTTATAAATAAAATTGTTTTAACTAATTTATTATTAGGAAATTTACCAAACGGGAAAAAGAAAGAAAAATACAGAAAAAATATGATTGTAAAAGAAACTGCAAAATATACAAACTGGCCCCAAAAATAAACCGTGACTGGTGTTGCCATTCTAAAAAGGGCTATGCCAAAACACCAAGCAGAAATGGAAAAAATTGTAATGGCAAAAAAAACATTGATTTTGCTTCTTTTGTTCCTCAGATAAACAAAAAAAGATAATAATAGATTAATTGCTCCCACTACAAATAATATTATATTGCTATAATGCATTTATTTTTTGTAAAAATTTAAATAGTAATTGATTTTTAAAGAATATTTTATTTGAATTTTTTTTTCTAAAAAAAATTTTTTTTCCAAAAATTTTATCAAAGTAAGGCACAATTTCTGCAGTTAAATAATATATCGGCCAAACTAGATCTGTATTATCATTAAAATATTTATTGAGTATCCCTTTATTATAAACTTGCCGAAAATTTTTGATTGAGTAAAAAGGAAAGTCTAACTTATTGAGTTTAACTTTTAAGGAATCCTTTATAAAAGAATAGCCTCCATTAATATTATTTTCTAAAGCATAAACCATTATGACAGATAAAAGACCAAGCATGACTAAATGACGAGGTAAAAAAACTTTTTTATCGTAGTGTTCAACAATTAACCTGCTAAGTTCAGCGCGCTGATTTCGTGGTATTTTTGATATTTCTAAGGGTTCCTGAAAATTGAAACAATCTTTTTCGGTAGGCAGATATTCAGCTTGAATTAACCTTACCGTCCCGATTATTCTATTGTCTATTTTGGCAATAAAATAGATACTTCGACCATTATCATATTCATCAACATCTCTACCTTCAATATTTTCAATGATATAATTATGCTTTAAATAAACTCTATACCTAAATTTATACATCTCCTCAAGTTCTTTATCATTATCCGGCAAACCAAAATAAATCGTTTTATCTTTATTACCTACCTTTAAGACAATCTCTTTTAATACCTTCATGATTATTTTGGCTTAATTGCTGAATTCAATATTGCTTGACCGGCATACACTGACATGCTGTCTGATAATTCAACGAAACCATTCTCGAGAAGTAGCTCCCTTTGTTCATTTTTCTTAATCAAATGACCCTGGCCTTCATTATTTTTAATTTTAGAATTGTAGTAAAACATCTTAATCGTCGGAACTAACATTTTGACAGCTTTAATCAACACCCTCCAAAAACCTATCTTTTTAATATCTTTTATAAAATGATCTTTGTAAATATTCAACGGGCTCCAGCCTTCCCGAACATTTGAAATTACAATTTTACCGCCCGGCTTTAATACCCTGTAAAATTCCTTAAAAACCTGTCCTCTGTCTCCAGGAGCTAAAGTATAAATTACATTATTAGATGCTAATTTATCAAAATAATTGTCAGAAAACGGCAGTGGCTTTATTAAATCATGAACAGTTACCTCAATATCTGAATTTTTTTTCTTAAGCAATTCTAAACCTTCTTTACTATTATCCAATGCAACGACTTGCGCCCCAGCCTGCTTTAATCCTACTGCGAGATTACCAGTACCAGCTCCGGCATCTAAAACTAAATTACCTGATTTAACATTTAGTTCTTTTATGATTTGCCCCATTAATTCCTGATAAGGGATAACTATATTTAAGATATCATATGTTTTAAAATATTTACTCCAAAATTTACAATCTATCATAAAAAATTTATGTTCTTATTTTAATTTTTATTTCATCAAAAAATATCCCGTAAGTAACTAGAATTGGATATAACCAGACAAAAAATTGACCAAAAGGATAAATACCTAAAGTTTGGGGCAAAAAATTAGTGCACGCACCTCCAAAACCAATAAATGAGGCGATAAGAATATAAAAAGTCTTTCTTTTAATTACACCATCTGATTTTTTGTACCCCATATATAGAAAACAGATTGAGGCTATGATATAAACAATAAAGTATAAAAGATAAAAGAAATAAAATTGTCCGTCATCAGCCCAAGTTGCAAATCCTAATTTAGAAGATGCACTCGGCACAATTAGATCTGAAAAACTGAGAATAGCGAAGATAAAAGCTAAAAAATATCCAATAAATACAAAAAATTTAGTCTTTATATTGTTACCGTATAAATAAAATAAAAAAGCCAAAACAAAATGGCAGAAAAACACCGGAACAAAAGAAGCACTTATGTGTAATAGGCGAGAATAAAATATCCCAGCTACTTCAGTTTTACTAAGTATTACAAGCAATAGTCCAAGCCCCCAAACAGTCACCGCCATACTTGTTAAAAACCATAAATGAACAACTTTTGCCTTTGGATTCCGCCATAAACTGAAAACTCCAAGGCTGAAAGCAAAAATGGCTAATAGGGAAGTGGTAATAACTATTAAATTACTCAACATAAAATTAACCCAATATTTCTCCAATGCATAATTATCTTATATAAATCTTTTTTCCGCCAAAAAGCAGAAAGTAGACGACAACAAAACTAAAAATAACACTTAATAAAGCACCGAGCCAATCATTAACAAAATTATCAAAAAAAGGAAAAATAATATTAAAAATCCAGGAAATGAAGCCTGGAATCAAAAAACTGATTAAAATAAAACTCAATTGAACCCTGGCAAAACCGCTGTTTTCTCTCAATCTTATAATTAATCTAATTATTCCAACGAACATAGGCAATGAGTAACTAATAACATAGAGACTCCAAAATATCTTATTAACTATAACCAAATTTTCACCGGTGTTTAGCAATATTTCATTCAATATATACTGTGGCAAAAAAATTATAAAAAATATTGATATAACTGCAGGTAATACTATGGCAAATTGAACAATAAACTTAACCCGAGATTTTTGATAAGGAAAAAACAAGGTAAAAATCTGAAAAATAGCAACCAACAATAAGCCAAAAAATAATTTTCCCTGATATAAAATAGCCGTCAGCTGCAGAGTTCCTGCTTCACGAAATAAAGAAGTAATCAAAACCCAGCAAGACAACGCAAAAGTACCCAAAAAAAACGATAAATTAATCTTATTTTTAGGATTTTTTAATAGTACCAAAATACCAATAGCTAAATGTATGCCAGCAACAAAAATTAATCCTATGTTAGTCCAATGCATTTACCCCGTTAGAAATTATTAATTTAAAAAATATTTTAATCTATTTTTAATATACCTTTTACCCATTCCCGATTTTAAATATTTTTCACGTGCAAAAGCATCTTTATTATTTAAACAAACTTCATAATATATTAATTTAAAAGGAATTCTAAATACCATTGGAAAATTTTTACTATTGTTGTGTTGTATTAATCTTCTTTTTAAGTCTCTTGTACATCCAGTATACCAATTATTATCTTTTTCACTTTTTAGGATATATACATAATATGCCATAATTTCTAACGGGGTAAGAAAATAAGGTCATCTATGACCTTAATTATACTAAAAAAAGCAAGAAAAGTAAATTAGAAGAGGTAATGTGCACACACATATTGCACTTTCTGCTAATCTAGTGGCATATGTCAAA
>CAZHUO010000045.1:0-6736 GCA_964535715.1 uncultured Gammaproteobacteria bacterium
GGTTATTATACCTTAGGTGTTGCCAAGCTATTGGCCCATTACGTACAAATTGACAATTATTATATATAATGCTATAATATAGTATCTTCCTTGTTAGTATCTCGAAAGAAAAAAAACCAAAAGGAGAAAGCAAAAATGACAACGCTGGAAATGACAAGAGAAGGCCTTTTGAACCCAGACGGCACGGCTGCCGCCATGACCCTTGGTCAGCTGGTTGGCACAAAGCCATTGAAACCGGCTTTTCCAAGGAATGTGGTCAGGAGATGCTCTTGCGGAGCGGCTCTAAACCACTTCCATAAGGGGAAGAAATGCTATAGTTGCTTATCAAAGCACTAGTTGTTATCCTCCCCACCCTGACCGTCCTTATGCAAAAAAATTGCCTGGACGGTCTTTTTTTTATAAATCTAATTTAATTTCTTTAAAACCGCAAAAATCCTGCAAAGCTTTCGGCACATTAACGCTTCCATCTTCATTTTGAAACTGTTCTAGAATTGCCGGCAAAAGTCGGCTGGTTGCAAGTCCTGAGGCGTTTAAGGTATGGACAAATTCATTTTTACCCGTTTCTTTGCTTTTGAATCTTACATTTCCTCTTCTTGCTTGATAATCAATTGCATTGGATACACTACTAACTTCTTTGTATGTTTCCATACTGGGGATCCAAACCTCTATATCAATTGTTTTAGCCATGGCTGCGCTGGCATCGCCGGCAGCAAGCAAAACGGACTGATAATGAAGTCCGAGACCTTCAACCAGTTTTTCGGCGTTTGCCGTAAGTTCGGAAAATGAATCCCAAGACTGATTTGGCTTTGTATATTGGAACATTTCAATTTTGTTGAATTGGTGGCCGCGAATCATTCCACGCTCTTCTTTGCGGTAGCTTCCCGCTTCGCGGCGGAAACAGGCTGAATAAGCGGCATATTTTAAAGGCAAATCATCTTCCCTAAGCAATTCGTCGCGATGATAATTTCCAAGCATCATTTCGCTAGTTGCGTTAAGACAGGATTTATCCTGGGTCCAGAATAAATCATCTCGGAATTTAGGCAAATGCCCTGAAGTGTAAGCGGATTGTTCGGTTAAAAGAAATGGCGGAATCATAAATATATAACCATTTTTTTGGTGAAATTTTATAAAATAGCTTAAAAGCGCCCACTCCAAGATTGCACCTTGACCCTTATAGCACCAAAAGCCGTTGCCTGCCATTTTTACCGCCCGCTCATAATCGATAATTCCAAGGCTTGTAGCCAGTTCATAATGGTCTTTCGGCTTAAATTTAAATTGGGATTTTTTGCCAAAAGTTTTTATGACTTTATTATTTTCTTTGCCGCCGGGTAAGACATCTTCTGCCGGAATATTCGGCAAGCTGGATAGCTTTTCATTAAGCTCATTTTCAACCTCATTGATTTTTTCATCCAATTTTTTAATATCTAAACCAATATTTTTCATTTTGGCGATCGTTTTTGCATCCGGCTTTGATTTTGAAAATTTGTTTCTTTCCGCCTTAAGTCTTTCGGCTTCCAGAAGCAGTTTTTTGCGCTTGTCGTCGACTGCAATTATTAAATCCAAATCTAAATCCTTAGCATTCATTCTCTTCATTAAAGCGGCTTTTACTTCTTCTTTTTGATTGCGGATTTTGTTTATATCGAGCATAGTTTAAGAATTATGAATTATGAATTTTGAATTAAGGAAATAAAACTTAAACCTTAATTCTTGATTCTTAATTCTTGCTTTATCTTGGATGATTTATAAATATCTTTTTTATACGGCTTTAATCTGACTATTTTCAAATTTGGGAATTTTTTTTTCAAGCCTTTATTAAAACTGTTCTGGTCATAACCCAAGGCAATAATATCGGGTTTAAACTTTCTAATCACTGTATATGGATCTTTCAATCCGCCCAATAAAGCCACATCTGTAGATCTCTTAATCTCTTGATTAACTTTAATTAACCTTTCTCTTTCGCTAAAATTTGGTATCTTGCCTTTAATTTTTTTAACGTTTCGGTCTTTAGCCACGATAATAATCAATTTATCACCCAATTTTCTTGCTTGCCTGAATAAATCAGAATGCCCCTTATGCAGTCCGTCAAATGTGCCAAAAACCATTACTTTTTTCATATTTTAAAATCCAATTTTATATCTGTACTTTACTGAGTTTTCTTATTTTTATCTAAAAATCGATCCAAATTTTTATGAATTTTATTATCATTAAAAACCGAAAGAATAATTAAGGTGATAATTGCGGTAAAGACCGCACCGTAATAAAAGCCTAAGCCGACAGCCAGGCCGATGGCTGAAACAATCCAAATAGTAGCTGCAGTTGTAATACCTTGAATGATTTCTTCGTCCTCGCTGTCCTTATCCTTGTTGCGATTTCTCATAATTACCCCTGCCCCCAAAATCCGATACCGGTAATCACACCCGATGCAAGTCTTGCCGGATCGCCATAGCTGCTGCTGCCCAAAAAAATCGAAGTCAGCATAATTAAAGTTGAGCCTAAGCCAACAAGCACATTAGTTCTTAGGCCGGCCGGTTTATGACGGTATTGCCGTTCCAAACCGATTGTTCCGGAAAGTACGACTGAAACAATTAAACGAAAAATTATTTGACTTGTTGTGATAGACATAAAATTTATTTTTCAGGCCGAAGCAACGGAAACAAAACTACGTCGCGCAAATTATCCTGCTTGGTCAATAGCGCGCAAATTCGGTCAATTCCCATGCCAAAGCCGGAAATCGGCGGAGCACCGTGTTCAAGCGCTTTTACATATTCATCATCCTTGCCGTGTGCTTCACTGTCGCCTTTTGCCTTTGCATTACTTTGTTTTTCAAAGCGCTCTTTTTGGTCAATCGGATCAACCAGCTCGGAATAGGCATTGACTATTTCCCAAGTGTTAACAATCAACTGAAACCGATCGACAATTTGAGGATTTTTATCGTTGCGCCTAGCCAAAGGTGAAATATCAAGCGGATGATTAATTAAAAATGTCGGCCTAATTATTTTTTCTCTTGAAACCGCTTTATACAAAGCATCGATTAAGCTTCCCCTTTCAAGCGAGTCGATATCGTCAACTTTTATTTTTTTCTTTTTAATTTCGGCTTTTAGCCCTGAGACTGAATCGAATTTATCAATATTGATCCCGCAGTCTTTTTTAATCAGATCGCCGAAGCTTAACTTGGGCCAAGGCGGCTTAAAATCAACTTCATGAATTTTTCCCTGCCGATCTTTGATTTCAAGCTTTAATGTTTTAAACAACTTGCTTAAAACGTAGGAAAATAATTCTTCGGTAAATTTCATATTGTCTTCAAAATTCCAATAAGCAACATAATGTTCACACATTGTAAAATCCTGTAAATGAGAAGGATCCATTCCTTCATTTCTAAAGCACCTGCCGATTTCAAAAACTTTTTCAAAACCGCCGACTATACATTCTTTTAAATAAGTTTCCGGCGCAATGCGAAGATAAACATCAATATCTAAAGCGTTATAATGGGTGGTAAACGGCTTGGCCAGCGCACCAGATGCGGTATCGGCCAAAATCGGCGTTTCAACTTCGATAAACTGATTTGACCAATAAAATTCGCGCAAAGTTTTGATAAAATCGCTTCTGAATAAAAAGCGATCATATGATTCCTTATTGGTAATCAAATCCAAATAGCGCTGCCGGTATATTGATTCTTTGTCTTTAAGGCCGTGAAATTTCTCAGGCAGCGGCCTTAAAGCCTTAGAAAGCAGCTGATACTTTTTAACCAAAATTGAAAGTTCGCCTTTTTTAGTCTTAAAAATTTTACCCTCAACGCCGATAAAATCAGCAGGGTCAAAAATTTTCAAAAAATCTTTAAGGTTAATGTCGTCTTGTTTTAAAACAATCTGCATTTTTTCGGTATTGTCCTGAATGTGGCAAAAACAGATTTTTCCCATTTCTCTAATCGTCAGGATGCGACCGGCGGTTTTTACTTCTTTACCTTCATTAAGATGCAAAACTTCTGCAATCGATTGAAGTTTAGCAAACTTATCGGGATAAGGGTTAATCCCCTTTTCTCTGATCTTTTTCAATTTCTCTAAACGAATTTTATACTCGTCGTTTATGTTTTCCGTCATATATTTAATAGTATAATTTTACTAAAATTATTGATTTTGGTCAATTAAAAAACCGGCATTAAAACCGGCTTTAAAATGTAAACAAATTTTATTTAATCTCCAAAACTTCGCATTCCATCTCTCCCTTGGGAATCTTGACATTAACCTTTTCACCGACTTTACAGCCCAAAAAAGCCCGGCCAATCGGCGATTCGTTTGAAATCAAGCCCTTTGAAGGATTGGCTTCGTTGGAGCCGACAATCATATAATCATACTCATCGCTCCCACAGCGCACTTTAACGCTGCAGCCGACCATGACAGTTTCTTTCGAGCCGTTTTCCTTGATTACTTCCGACTTATTTATCATATTTTCCAAATCAACGATTCGGCCGGCAATAAATCCCTGCTCGTCTTTTGCATCATGATATTCGGCATTTTCCGATAAATCACCAAGCTCCTTTGCCCGAGCAATTCGCTCAACTACATCTGGCATTTTAATCTTTTTCAAATATTCCAATTCTTCTTTTAATTTTTCCAAACCGCTTTTGGTTAGATAGCTGACACTCATAATTTTTTATTTTTAATTTTAAAATGTTTATAAAAATACAGGTTTTGGCTGTATATTTTTAGGCTTATTAAAAATAAGTGTAATTTGATTTCCAATTATTGTCAAGTTATTTATTTGTAGTTATCCACAGTAATAGTTGTCACTAATATTATAATAAAAAATCCCTCCCAGTGCTTTCTACAAAGGGAGGGGTGTTAAGGTTAAGGGAGATTTTACTCCCAAACAATTCCTATATCGAACTGGTCGCTCGCCCTGCCAATACAAAACGAGGTTGGCAACAAATGCCAGTCATTGCCGAATTCAGGATTGGCAAAAATAAATGTTGTAATATCAAGCAGCCAATCCGGATTTCGTTCGCAGTAAAAAAGCGAGCCGACATTGTCGACGCAATTATAAGTTGCACCAACAGCACCATTACTGCAATAAAATGCCTGACTGACCCCTAAAATAATACTGTCTGAAACCCAGACATCTTGTTCGTTGTAGGCAGCAATGGCTTTTGCACTGCCGCTCCAGGGATGACCGAAGAAACCCGGCCCGACCAAAATACAGTGATTAATTGAGGCTGAGTGGTCATAATTCATTGATATGCAAGAATTTGACTCACTGGCCACAACGACATTTCCCATAGTCAGGGAAATTCCGGCTTCAACCAAAATAGCGGCATCCGAGTAGAACTCATTGCGCTTGCCATAACCGTTATAAACGGTAACGTCAAACAGCTGCAAGTATTGTCCTCCGCCACCCTTGTTATCGGGCGATGAATTGGCAATATTTGAATCAGCTTCGGCTTTTGTGGTTGGGTAATCCCAAGGCGACGCATAAATCACATGCGGCCGATTGGGATTGTTGTCAACAATCCGGCTAATATCAGCACCCAAACCAATTACGGCTACACTTTTTCCATAAGGGACAGTAAAGCCGTCGTAATCACCGCCGCCGATATAGATATCTTTGACGGTTTCAGAAATGCCGTTGTCGATTGCCGATTGAATATCCGGATATTCAACTCCGACTCCCGGCGCAGGTGTGCCAACGCGGACATAGTGTTCTGGTTGGTTTTCCCAGGCAAAGGAAATGTCAACATCCAAACCGCCCAGCCAGGACGCCGGCACATAATTGAAAGTAAAAACATCATTACCGAGATTGAAAGCATTGAAATCCACAGCCAACATATCTAAGGGAATATCGGGCTGATAGACATTACCATCCAAATCGGTAATAACCAGCGCACAGCCATTAAAGTCAAGCGGTATGGCAATACCAAAAATCATTTTTCCGTCTAAATCACGGGTCCACCAATGTGTGTAATAAGTATTTCCGTCAGTGGTAATCATTTGTGCATTTCCATTTTTGTCGTATCTTCCCGGAAGATTATCTACCGTTAAATAGACAAAATAAAAGTCACAAAAATCTAGAACAATAGGACATTTTTGAGTCTGCCCGCCAACAATTGAGATCTGTTTGCTTCTCATCTGGAAAAGCGAATAATAATACTCATTAATAACCCAGACAGTTACCCAGTAGTCTCCAGGAATTATACCTTGAGCAGTACCATCAAAGCGCCCGTCAACGATTGGGAAGTCAAAAAAATAATTTCTTACATCTCCGCCTTTTTCCACGCTGCTCAAACTTACCTGTAATTTGGCAGCTTTTGACTTAAACGCATCACCAATCCTTTTCTTGTCATCTTGCATAAGCACCTTATTGCTGGTGCCATACAGATCACCCTTTACACGAAGCGATCCGCCATCAGTGTCTGGCTGTTCAGCCGTGACGATAGTGGTTTCCGGACTAATAGCGTCGTTTTCCGGACACCCAGCCAAAAACACAGCAGATAACACCATCACTACTGCAATCACCGTCGTTTTCATTGCTTCTTCCTTTTTTTTGGTTTGCTATTTAGTTACGACCCCTTGCCGCAACTACCTTTTACAATTTTTCTTTATACAAAAACCGGTCAATACCGGGTAAATTTCGTATTATTTTTTAAAGAACTAACCATAAACTCTAGCATATTATCAATAAATTGTCAAGTATTACGTAATGGGCCAATAGCTTGGCAACACCTAAGGTATAATAACCATATGAC
>CAZHUO010000046.1:0-6346 GCA_964535715.1 uncultured Gammaproteobacteria bacterium
GATTAACGCCAAATGAGGCTTTAGTCAAAGTGCAAAATGTGTGTTCCTAAAACACGCCTTTTAAATAATAAATAAGACTACCAAACCTTGCTGAATAGATAATTGAGCAATACAAAAGAAAAATTACAAATTCCAAATCTCAATAAATGAAGGGTATCGACTCCAGAGCAAGTCGCCGACGCTCCAAAGCCGAAACAAACCAAGCTTTAGCGACGGAGCGCTGCGGAGTATTCTTCTTGACTCACTCGCTCGAAAATACAAAAATTTCATTTTTTCATTTTACTCACTTCGTTCGGCAATAAAAGCTAAGTTCGTCGTTTGAGATTTGAGATTTGAATTTTTATGATTTTTTGATATTTGTAATTTGGTGCTTTAGTTAACTTTTCCTTAAAGCTTCAACTGGATCCATCTTGGCAGCAGTCATTGCCGGAAATACGCCAAAAATCATGCCAATTGACAAGGATACGGATATCGCCCAAAAAATCGATTCAACGGAAATTACAAATTTCCAGCCGATTCCTTGGGAACTGGCGCCAACGGCAATTAAAAAAGAAAGAGCTGTTCCAAGTAAAAAGCCGATGATTGCTCCAAAAAATGTGACAATTAAAGACTCCCATAAAAACTGCCACAAAATATTACCGTAAGTTGCGCCGACTGATTTGCGCAAACCGATTTCATAAGTTCTTTCAGTAACGGAAACATACATTATATTCATTATTCCGATTCCACCCACAACAAGTGAAATTCCGGCGATTGCAACCAAAAGCAAATTCAAGGCGCCAAAAATCGTATCATACATATCAAGCGCCTCGGCCATTGTCATTACGGCAAAATCATCTTTATCCGGATTTCCGGAAGTAAGGTCGTGCCTTTCCCGAAGCAATGATATAATCTGCTCTTTAGTTTCATCGGCAATCGAATTGTCATAAACCTGACTGCTGATTGACATCACATGGTCGATGCCCATGATTTTTTTCTGCAATGTGCGGACAGGAACGTAAATAAGATTATCCATATCAAAAAATGTGATTGAACCGCGTTTTTCCATAATTCCGATGACTTGAAATTTCAATTTGCCGATTTTAATTGACTTGCCAAGCCCCGATCCGCCATTAAAAAGCTTGTTTTCAACCGTTTTGCCGATTACCGCAACCTGCGCCAAACTCTTGTCTTCTTCGTCGCTGAAAAATCTACCTTCGTCAACTTCAGAAGAATCAACGGTAATAAAAGCTGACTCAACTCCCCAAAGTATTACCTGGCGGTTTTCACTGCCATACGAAACAAGCTCCTGGCCGATTATATTGGCATAATTGTCTTTAATATTTGGAAGTTTTTTAATTGCCGCGGCATCTTCAACTGTCATTGTCGTCACCTGTATCCCCTGCGTCATTCCGCCGATATTTTCCGCCGAAACATGGCCGGTATTTGGAATTTTTATTTCGACTTGTATTAAATCCGTTCCAAAAGTTTTAATTTGATCACTCATATATGATTCCAATCCGTTGCCGGCAGACATTACCGTAATTACCGACATAATGCCGATTACAATACCCAAAATTGTAAGAAATGTTCTGGCCTTGTGCTTTCTTAAGGCGGAAATTGAAATTTTAAAAGGAGTAATAAAACGGCAAGACAAAAAATTCAGAAATTTAAATTTATTTCTGCCGCATTTTAATTCTGATTTTTTCGTTTTTATTTTCATAATAAACAATGGTTATAACTAGAGCCTAGAGCCTAAAAAACTACTCATACCTCAAAGCATCGATCGGATCCAATTTAGCCGCTTTTTTGGCCGGATATATGCCAAAAAGCAGGCCGACTGCAATTGAAACGCTTGCAGCCATTATTATTGAATCGGGAGTAATTATAAAAGCCCACTTATAACCCAAATAATTGGCAACGATGGCCACTGCCAGTGAAATTAATATGCCAAGAATAATTCCAATCAATCCGCCGCCAAACGAGATAACAATTGTCTCAACCAAAAACTGCCTGGTAATGGCACTTGACTTGGCGCCAATTGCCTTTCTCAGTCCGATTTCCCGAATCCTTTCATTGACTGCAACAAGCATAATGTTCATTATTCCGATTCCGCCAACCAAAAGGGCAATTGCCGCAATTGAAGCTAAAAAGAATTTCAGCGCTGTTGTCACGCTAGTAAAGACATCCAAAGCGCTTTGAACATTGGCTACGGTAAAATCGTCATTAATCGGATTTTCAATATCATGACGCTGCCTTAAAGTCGCTTTCACGTCTTCAACTGTCTGATCAAGATATTTTGAATTATCAACTTTGACTCGGGCAAAACTCAGATGATTTATTCCTAAAAGCAATTTCTGGGCGGTTACAAGCGGAATAAATACCTGATCGTCTTGATTTTGAAAAGCAACCGAACCTCTTTCTTTCATAACGCCGATAACCTTGAATTGCTCTCTTTTAATTTTTATATTTTCGCCGATTGGATTTTGCCCCTGGAAAAGGTCTTTATAAACTTCGCTGCCCAAAACCGCAACGCGGGAAATTCCTTTTTCCTCATCTTCAGTAAAAAATCTGCCCAGTTCAACTTCAGTATCCTCAACGTTGATATAGCTTGCCGTAGTTCCGCTGATACTGGTGTCAACGCTTCGATTTTGCCAGCTTATGGTAACACTGCCCTTTACATATCCCGCGGCTGAAGAAGCATAAGGGACATTTTCTTTTTTAGTTAAAGCTAAAAGATCCTCATATTTCAAAGTAGTGACAGTTACACCCAAAACTGCGGCCGGCGGCCCGTCTTCACTTGATGCACCAGGCAGAATTCCCACCAAATTCGAGCCGACGCCTTTAATTTGTCCTAAAATTAAATCCTGAGCCGAGGCGCCGATTGACATAATAACAATTACCGAAGAAATTCCGATTATCATTCCAAGCATCGTCAAAAAAGACCTCAGCTTCCGCGAGGCTAAATTTTTGAATGATCCCTGAATCGCCTGAAAAAAATTCATAAGTTAACTGTCAACTGTTAATTGTTAACTGTTATTTTCGTAGCTCCCCGTCCTTATATGATCGGCGGTTAGCGACGACTTCATCAGAGATTATCTGCCCGTCCCTAAGCTTTATTATCCGCTTGGCATGGTCGGCGGTATCCTGCTCGTGGGTGACTAAAATTATCGTCTTTCCCTCTTTGTTTAAATCTTCCAAAATCTGCATTATCTGCGTGCCTGACTTTGAATCCAAATTTCCGGTCGGTTCGTCGGCAAAAATGAGCTTTGGCTCGTTAACCAACGCCCTGGCAATTGCCACCCGCTGCTTTTCTCCGCCGGAAAGCTGATTGGAAAAATAATTAAGACGATGAAAAAGTCCTACCGCTTTGACTGCAGCTTCGGCTTTTTTGCTCATTTCACGGCTTGAAAATCCCGAATAAATCAAAGGCAGCTTCACATTTTCCAAAACCGAAGTTCGGGGAAGCAGGTTGAATGTCTGAAAAATAAATCCGACTTTTTTATTGCGCAATGAGGCCAGCTCGTCATCGGAAAAATCCATGACATTTCGCCCTTCGAATTCATAAGTTCCGCTTGTCACCCGATCCAAAAAACCCAGAATATGCATCAAGGTTGATTTGCCTGAACCAGATGGTCCCATTATTGCGACAAATTCGCCTTCCTTTATCACAAAATTAACTCCACGCAAAACGTTTGTTTCAACTTCGTCAGTATAATAATTTTTTATTAATTCAGTGGCTTTAATTAATACTGATGGCATAAAATATGGTTAGATTTAGCTTTATATATTTTAACACAATGGACGAAGTTATGCGAGATTATGCAAGCAAGATAAGTTTTAAGCAAGATAAGCAAGATAGGTTGTGAAACAATACTTTTTTCTTAATACTTATCTCGCTTATCTTGCCTATCTTGCTTATAAAAAAAGAGCGGGAAAACATTGTCTTCTCGCTCCAGGGTTTTTAGGTATGGCTAGACGTTTACGTCCAGCCGAACACTGGCTTAGGCCTTGGAGGCCTCTTTATTCGAATTGGCTGTAGGGGGAGCCACAGCCGCCTCGCCTTCAATCGGCACTCCTGACACGCCGGCTTTTGTCAAAGCCGACTTAAACACGTCTGCGCCAATCGGGGCGGTTTCAGGGAGCTGAACTGCAACTTTGGCCAGAACAGGAGCCTCATCAAGCAGACGTTCATCAGCTTCTACCAGTTCGGAGTGAGGATTCATTTTTTGCCCCTTGACCGGACTGGGCTTTTTTTTGTCACGATCCTTTACGTGACGATGGTCTTTTTTGTCCGGTTTTTGGCCACGTTCGTTCAACTGATCAGCTTCGCCGGCATTCATTATCGGATCAGGCTTGATCGGTTCGGGCTCAACGGTGGTAGAGGGAGGCGCCTCGGCAGTTATACCGCTTGTCTTTATAGGCACGCCTATCTCCCCTATGGTGTACCCGAGGTGTTGATCATTTGACGCAGCTGCGTCATCCTCCTCGATGCGCCGGGTCGTTGCCGTAGCACTCATGTCGTCGCGCTCATAACAGATACGCTCGTCGGCACACACGTCGAAGAAACTCGCATGGGCGCCGTTTCTCAGACCGAAATGCTGTTCGCTGAAGAACTGAGCATCTTTGCCTGAGACGCTCACAATCGTGAACTGATACGTCTGAGCTCCAATGAAGAAGCCAAACGTGCCTTTCTCCGACTCTCGGCGGGTCATCGGCATGAAAACCTCGGTTCCCGCCCGCCGAAAAGGTTCTGGCCATTCAATCATAGCAACGTCGTAATAAAGATGCGGGATCCCGTCCCAGTTGGTTTCGGAAAAAGTAACCCGGAGCTTCTTGCGGCCTGACTGTTCAACACAGACTGCCCCCGGGTTGTGAATTCCTTGGATCAACTGCCGCTCGAATTCGTAAGCATTTGCTTCCGCATTCGCTTTGAGACTGATAATCTGCGCCGAGTCTGCGCCGATTTCCTGCATACGATCGATTGTCTGGTTGAACGTTTGAACCGTTTGCCGCTCCTTGCGAAGCTTGCTGAACAATTCAACATTCTCCTTACGGAGATCTGCATGCTCAACGATTTCCGAGCCATGATCTCCGATTGTAAACCCAACCAGTGCCTCGACATCTTCATTGCTGTAGTGAAGGGTTTTCACCCTGGCTTTGGAAAAGTCAACGCAATGCCACGGTGCTACGTTGACTGCGGCATACTTCCCCAAAAAACGAAACTCCAAATCCAAATCTCTATGGGGTGTTTGCTGCGGTTTTGATTCCGAACGCTTTTCAGAGCGTTCATTTTGGTTGCGGTTTCCTTCTCTTGGTTTCATTGCCAGTCTCCTTGTTTTTTCGCCCAAAATAAATGGGCTACAGATGTAAAGAACACTACCAGTTTTTTTGTCTGGCATACAAACCAGACAACGTCAAAACGTTTGACCCTCTACAATACAACATTTAACAAAATAAGTCAATACTAAATTAAAAAATATTATAAATTAGCCAAAAATTCTGATAATAATAGATACTGATTCAAGTTTGCTTTTATGTTTGAAATTTATGATTTTAGAATTTGTTATTAATTAACGTAAGCACCAAATAATAAATTACAAATCTCAAACAAATATAAAATTACAAAACTCAAATTTCAAACACCAATTTAGACGTTTGGATCTTGAGATTTGAAATTTATTTGGATCTTGTGATTTTGAATTTGTAATTTTTCCCTTGTTGCCATTCAATTATCCATTCAGCAAAGCTTGATAGTCATATTTATTATCTAAAAGGTATTATCTAAAGGGTATTGACTATCATCATTTAAAATTATACAATTGCCCTAGTCTTAATAATGCACTTTAACATCCAATATAAAAACGGAGGAAAAACTCCAATGGACAATGAATTACCAGACGGCAAAACGCCAGATTGCGGCACTGACTGCAATCATATAATTATTCTCCCCGGACGCATTACAAAATCGCATTGCTCTTCATGCAAAGCTGAACTTACATATTTGATTGAGGCGATAAAAAGTGGAACAACTTCATGGCCGGCATTTTGCCCAGAATGCGCAATACCTTTTCGTAAAGGCGAAGTAACAGAAAGAGTCTGGAAATGCCCTAAATGCTTTTCAATAATAGTCGATCCAAAAAAACAAAAATACTGCCTTCAGTGCGGACTGGAATTTCTTTGCCCTCAAGAACTTCTAATGGAAGGAGAACGATGCAGACAAGGCACAAAAAAAACAAGACCATTGAGGCTTTAAAAAAGAGGCTGATAATTTCCGCCTCTGTTTTTTTAAGTTATAAAGGGTATTAACCACGGAGTCCCGCTTTATAATTAAATATGAATAAGACGGGATCTAAGATTTTTCACT
>CAZHUO010000047.1:0-4030 GCA_964535715.1 uncultured Gammaproteobacteria bacterium
ACGTGTTACCTTTAGAATACCAAAGTGTTACCTAATAGTGTTAACTCTACAAAGATTTGCTTTTAATTATAGCAGATGCGTCAAGGCGGGGCTAGCTTGCCCCGCCTTTTGTCAAATATCTGCAATGTTATTTTTTGTCTTCAACTTCACCATCAACCACTTCGCCTTCTTCCGCTTTTTTTTCTTGGGCAAAATCAGATCCTGCCTGTTGGCCGGCTTGCTGACTTGCTTGGTTTTGCTGATACATGGCCTGCCCGATTTTTTGCGCGGATACTGATAGTTCTTCTGTTTTTTTCTTTATCTCTGAAAGGTTGTCTGAATCCTTAATTTTTTTTATTTCATCAATTTTACTTTCAATATCTTTTTTATCCGCTTCCGGTACTTTGTCGCCAGCGTCTTTCAGCGCTTTTTCCGTACTAAATATAAGCGTATCGGCCATATTTCGCGCCTCAATGAGTTCTTTTTTCTTTTTATCTTCTTCGGCATGGGTCTCTGCATCTCTTTTCATTTTTTCTATTTCATCTTTAGAAAGTCCGGATGATGCAGTAATAGTGATTTTTTGCACTTTTCCGGTTCCCCGGTCTTTAGCGGAAACATTCAAAATACCATTTGCATCAATGTCAAAAGTGACTTCAATTTGGGGCATGCCGCGCGGTGCCGGTGGAATTCCGTCCAAAATAAACCTTCCCAATGTCTTATTGTCAGAAGCCATTGGCCTTTCACCTTGTAAAACATGAATTTCAACTGAAGGCTGATTGTCTGCTGCAGTCGAAAATGTCTGAGATTTTGATGTGGGAATTGTAGTGTTTCTTTCAATCAATGGGGTGGCAACACTGCCTAAAGTCTCAATACCCAAAGTTAATGGCGTTACATCAAGCAACAGCACATCTTTTACGTCGCCCTGCAAGACTCCGGCTTGGACGGCAGCGCCTAATGCGACAACTTCGTCTGGATTAACAGAAACATTCGGCTTTTTACCGAAAAATTGTTCAACAGTTTTAATAACCAAAGGCATTCTGGTCATTCCGCCGACCATTATAATTTCTTCAATATCCTTGGTTTCAATTTTTGCATCCTTTAAAGCGGCCTTGCAAGGCTCAAGAGTTCTTTTAACCAAATCCCCCACCAACTCTTCGAGTTTGGCCCTGGTAAGCTTCATTACCAAATGCTTTGGCCCTGAGTTGTCCGTTGTAATAAACGGCTGATTAATTTCAGTTTCTTGGGCGGTTGAAAGCTCTATTTTTGCTTTTTCGGCAGATTCTTTAATCCGCTGCAAAGCCAAATTATCTTTACCTAAATCAATTCCCTGGTCTTTTTTAAATTCATTAATAATCCAATTAATAAGAACTTGGTCAAAATCATCACCTCCCAAATGTGTATCGCCATTAGTGGATTTGACTTCAACTGTGTCTTGGGAAATATCCAAAATTGAAACATCAAAGGTACCACCGCCAAGATCATAGACTGCGATTTGCTGGCCCTTTTTCTTTTCAAAGCCGTAAGCTAAAGCGGCGGCAGTCGGTTCATTAATGATTTGTTTAACAGTTAAACCGGCAATTTCACCGGCATCTTTGGTTGCCCGGCGCTGGGCATCATTAAAATATGCCGGAACAGTAATTATCGCTTCAGTTATTTTTTCACCTGTTTTAGCTTCAGCATCTGCCTTAAGTTTTTGCAAAATCATTGCTGAAATTTCCTGCGGAGTATGCTCTTTGCCGTTAAGTAAAACTTTTATGCCATCGCCGGACTTGGTGATTTTGTAAGGCATAAGCTTTACATCCCTTTGAACTTCTTCTTCTTCCCATCTACGACCAATCAGTCTTTTTATAGAAAATAAGGTATTTTCGGGATTAGTTACAGCTTGACGCTTAGCCAGTTGGCCAACCAATCGCTCACCGGATTTGTTAATCGCAACTATTGAAGGGGTAGTTCTGTTTCCTTCGGTATTTTCCAAAATTTTTGGTTCACCACCTTCTACAATCGCCATTGCCGAGTTAGTTGTTCCTAAGTCAATTCCTAAAATTTTACTCATATTATTTGTTATTTATTATTAATTAATATTTACTACGAAATACGAATTGGTACGAATATACGAATCTTATCGCATATTCGCACGGATCTGCATTCGTAGTATTAATTTTTTTATTATTTATCTTTCCCAACCTTAATTTTAATCTTTTTTGGCTTGGCTTCTTCGGCTTTAGGAATAGTAATTTTCAGCATCCCTTCGGCTGACTCGGCTTCGGCTTTATCGGAAACTACCCGTGATGGTAAAGCAACAGAGCGGAAGAAACTGCCTGATCTGACTTCTTTGCGGTAATAATTTTTATCATCAACTTCAGATTCTTTTTTTGTTTCGCCCTTTATTGTCAATACATCATTTTCAATGGATATTTCGACATCTTTTGGATTAACTCCGGCAAGCGGTGCTTCGACAATTACGTCATTTTTGGTTTCATAAACGTCAATTGCCGGAGCAAAACCCTGACTTGTGTGCTCCTGCATAAACCTTTCCATTTCGTCGAAAGGTTCAATAAATGGAGTCCATTTGATTAGTGACATAGTTTTATCTCCTTTTTCAGCTTCTCGGATTATCCGAGATAGCTTGATAAATTATAATTAAAATTATTAATCACAAATTAATGAAAACTTATTAACCTTAATTCGTGATTGTTGATTCTTAATTTTACTTAGCTACCTTCACCTTCGCGGGATTTAAAAGCCTGCCATGCAAAGTATAACCGGGTTTGACATCTTCAAATATTATATCCGTTTCAAAGCCCTCTTTTTCTTCATAGGAAACAGCTTCGTGTAATTCGGGATTAAATTTTTCGCCGACAGTTTTTATTTCTTCGATTTCTAAACCTTTGAAAAAATCTTCGAACTGCTTTTTGATATGTAAAAATCCAACAATAAAATCTTTTTCTTTAAAATCATTTGGTATATGCCGACACGCCATTTTAAAATGGTCAAATATTGGAAATAATTGTGAAACTAAGGCAGCATTGGCAAATTGAATTATCTCTACTTGCCGCTTTTCCATATCACGCTTGAAATTCAAATAATCAGCCTTGGCTCGCTGCCAGCCGGCAAGATGATCCTGCTCTTTTTTCTGAGCCAATTTTAATTCTTCATTAAGCTCTTTAATTTCCTGCTGTAATTTTTCAATTTCTTTATTCATTTATCTTAAATTATTTATTAACTGCTGGCCATATTTAATTAAACCGACATTATTCTGGTAATCCATCCTAATCGGACCCAAAAGTCCCAAAAGTCCCATACTGCCTTTAGCTTGATACTTAGTTAAGACCGCGCTACAATCCTTTGCAAAAGGATTATTGCTGCCAATAGCCACCTTTACTTCAAAATTTATATTATTAAAAATTTTGTTTACAACTTGGTCTAAATGATCGATTACTTGGCTTAAGCTATAAACTAAACTATGCTGAGTAAATTCCGGCTGTGAAAATAGATTCGATAAGCCGGTATAGTAAAAATCATTACCGGAGAAAGCGACAAACACTGCACTATTGGAAAATTCAGCAATTCCCTTGGCTAAATCTTTTACCGTCTTGGGTTCAAATCTGTCAAACTTTTTGACTAAATTATCCAAAAATTCCTGTTGTCGTTTGCTGATTTTATTTTCCATCAAAAAATTATCAACAAAAAATTGATAGCCCTTTTCGCTAGGCATCCTCCCAGCCGAAGTATGCGGATGATAAATATAGCCGGATTGCTCAAGTTCTGCCATCTCATTTCTGATAGTAGCCGAGCTTAAATCAAAATTACCCGCCTCGGCAATGAATTTTGAACTGACTGGCTGGGCGGTTTTGATATATTGTGAAGTAATTATTTTTAACAAATTTTGCTGGCGAGGATTCATTTTAGCTTTAAAATTAGCAATTTTTATTGATTAGCACTCTCAAGCTTAGAGTGCTAATTTAATTCTAACCAACCTTTAAAACCTTGTCAAGTCTTCGTTCTCTTTCATGTCAAATGCGACATAGCAAATTCCTTCGGTGTTTTCATC
>CAZHUO010000048.1:0-3318 GCA_964535715.1 uncultured Gammaproteobacteria bacterium
GATTCGAACCCTTGACCCCCTGCTTGCAAAGCAGGTGCTCTAGCCAACTGAGCTACAGGCCCATTTTAAATTTTCGAGGATCCCAACTTCTTTATTATTTTATTTTAAATTTGTGCGTCGGGACAAAGCAGGTGCTCTACCAACTGAGCTAACGGCCTACCATAATTTTTCGGGACTACAAATCAAATATTAACAGTTAATCGATAATAGTAAATTACTAAATAATTTTTTTATTTACTTTTTTAGCTGGCAAAACCGCCAAACATCCGGCCGAAAATTGATAATAATATCGATTTCATCATATTTGTCATAATCAAAAATCCGATAATGCTTGTAATGATGCCGATTAGCTTATATGCTAGCCGACTTCCGCCTTCTAGACCCAAGTATTTATCAGCTGAAGGTATTGGCCCAAAAGTTTGGTAAAACCAACCCGACTTGATTGTAATAAAAGCGCCTATTGAGGCAATAATTAGACCAATAATAATCCTAGTAATCATAATTTTATTTTATTTTTTAATTTTTTTGGTGGGCAGCATAGGAGTCGAATCCCGCACCAAGCCTGAAAGAGTTTTGGACAAATTTAAAGTTTAAATTTCTGAAACGCCTTCGGCTTACTTTGTACTGTAGTATAGTTTTTCAAAGGCTTGGTGCGGGATAAACCTATTGATATTTAGCTTGCCTGCCATAACCATGGATGATGTAGGATTCGAACCTACGACCCCTTCGGTGTAAACGAAGTGCTCTAACCAGCTGAGCTAATCATCCTTGGTTATGGTAGGAAAATGTTTTTCCTGGTGCCGAAGGGGAGACTCGAACTCCCATAGGATTGCTCCCGCTACCACCTCAAGGTAGTGCGTCTACCAATTTCGCCACTTCGGCATTCAGTATTTATGGATGGGGCGCGTATACCAGCCTGCCCCGTACCAATTCAAATATTTGAACATATTTTTAAATCCAAGTAAGCCGTAGGCGTATTCGCGTATTTAAAACCGTAATTTTAATAAAATCTAACCGCGGAATTGGTGCGGGGTTCCGCCACATCCGCATTCGTAAAATTACAAAAATTGGGCAATTTTTCGCTTAATATGAAATAATTTATTTTGTCAGCCGGTAGCTTTTATTTTTCGATTTTTTTCTCTTTGAGCCTTTTTTTGTAATCACGAAGAAAATAAAGTTTTGCCCTTCTTGTTTCAGCCTGTTTGATAGCTTCAATTTTGATAACATTTGGAGAATGAAGAGGGAATATCTTTTCAACACCTACTCCATTTGAGATTTTTCTGACGGTAATAGTCCCTCCGGCTTCCTTGCCGTGTTTTTTAGCTATTACAATCCCTTCAAAAACCTGAATCCTTTCTTTATCACCTTTAGGTCCTTTTTCTTTGATTTTTTGATGGACTTTAATAGTCATTCCCGGCTTGATTTCGGGCAGTTCTTCCCTTTTTATTTCTTTTTTGCTTTCGTGTTCAGCTTTTTGCGGTTTTTTATCTTTTGCCATATTTTTTTATTTAGTAAGCTATTTGCCATTAAATCATTAATTTTTTTGAAATAGCCAAATAATTATTAATAAATACCTAAAAATTATAATCTAAAATTCGAATAAAGTCAAGATTTATGTAATTTATCCAAATTTTTTACATTTTAAAAATCGGTATGGCTTATATGAAAAAGAAAATAAGTAAATCAATTATTTTTAAAATCAGTTTCTTTTTCAATAATATTTTTTACTTCATTGATTGTTTGATTTAGTTTACCTTCGTAATTGGTGACAATATGGTCATAAATGTTTTTATGCTTAAACCATTCCAAAGTGAATTTTTTTCTATTTTTGATTGTTTGGGCTGAATCCCAGCCGCGGCGCTTAAGCCTTTGCTCAAGCGTTTGATAAGAAGGCGTATTAATGTAAATTGAAATTGCCAAATCAGAAAATATTTTTTTTGCCGTTTTAACGCCTTGCCAATCAGCCTTCCAAATAATCGGTTTATTCAATTTAAGCAGCCGGTTCATTTCTTTTTTGGTGCAACCCCGGTAATCGTCGTATACAATTGCCCATTCGATAAGCTCATCTTTTTTTATCATTTCCTTGAATTTTTTTATGGTAGTAAAATGGTAAGGCTTACCTTGTTTTTCGCCAGGCCTCATCTTCCTGGTGACAGTTGTCCTAAGCTGGTTAAATTTGATTTTATTTTTTAAGCCATCAATGACCGCATCTTCTCCAGCACCGGACGGACCGGAGACGATAAAAATTTTTCCTTTGATTTTTTTAATATTATTTTGTTTTGTCATTTATGAATTCATTAATTTCATTCGGAACGGGAGAAATAAATTCAACCCATTCGTTTTTTAAATTTTTAAATCCGATTTTATAGGAATGCAAAAATATTCTTTTTAAATCAATTATTTTTATTTTTCTTCTTAAAAAATGAAAAATTTTGTTTTTTGGTTTATAAATTTGGTCGCCTAAAATCGGATGGCCCACGGCTTGAAAGTGGGCTCTGATCTGATGAGTGCGGCCGGTAAGGATTTGAACCTCCAATAAGCTATAGTCATTTACATACTTTAATACTTTGTATTTGGTTTTTGCAATTCTGTCTTTTGACAGGAATTTTTCATCGCCTTTTTTTGGATGGGCGACAAATTGGCCTTCTTTGTTTCGTCCAATAGGGAAATTGATTTCTCCTTCATTTTTTTCAATTTTTCCATAAACTAAAGCTATATATATTTTTTTTACAATTCTATCCTTAAATTGATTTTTTAGGTGGTAAAATGCCTGATCGTTTTTTGCCGCAACAATGATTCCGGAAACATCTTTATCCAGACGGTGAATTATTCCGCCGCGGTATTTATATTCTCCGACAGCTTCAATTTCTGGGAATCTTTTATGAATCCAGTCAACCAGCGTATTGGTTTCGCCGAAATCGGTCGGGTGGGTGAGCATTCCTGCCGGTTTTTCCAAAATTAAAAAATTATCATCTTCAAAAATAATTTTTGGATTAAATGACGTCTGGGAAACTTCAATAATTGAGGTTTCAGCTTTTGTCTCTATATCTGGCAAAATTATCACCTGTTCTTTGGTTTTTAAAAAGTGATGAACTTTTGCCTCTTTTCCGTCAATTAAAACCAGTCCGTTTGAAATCATTTTTTTTATTTGTGAACGGGTTTTAGCTTTTAATATAAAGGATAAGAATTTATCCAATCTTTCACCCTGATTTTTTTCTTTAATTGTTATTTTAGTCATCTTATTTTTTTTAAAAAAATTAGTATGTACAGTTAACAGTCAAGGGTAACACTTTGGAGTAGTTTTTCTTGTGGTGTCAG
>CAZHUO010000049.1:0-3162 GCA_964535715.1 uncultured Gammaproteobacteria bacterium
TTGATACCTTGTAATTATATCATTCTATGTCGAATTTCTATTTAGAATATAACGCGCTTATACTATCCCATTATAAAAAATAATAATGGCAATCAAACCTGAAATAAATAAAAACCGCCCCAAGATATTACGGAGCGGTTTTTGTAAACTTTAGGCAATTAAGTTGACTAAGCTTTTTCCGTTTTGCCTGTCAAAGTGGACAAAAGGACGTGATATAGCGGCTGCTTTGAGTCTTCATTCTCGGTCCATTTTTTGTTTTTGAAGACAACCACCCTTTTGCCATCAATTTCTCCGGTCAGAACCGGCCCTTTTTCGCTTTTGACTTTGCTGGTCCAAAGCGCACCAAGCCTGTTTGAACTCTGCGTCATAGTTTTGTATGGTTATGAATTAGATATCTAATATCTTAAATCTAATATGTAATAATTACATCCAAAAAATAGTCTTACTGTTTGTTTTTCATGGTTAATATGCTCGCCGCAATTATTTTTCCAATCTCAATAGTTTCATTAAGAATTTTTTTGATCCTAGTATCATTATTTTTATCAATATCTCTTATTAGAGCAAGCCAAAGCTTAGATTCATTAGCTGACTTTAGGGCGTAATGGTAAAAATTAATATAATCTTTCTTTGAACTTGCCGCATATGCTTCTATTATATTGGCTGCCACACTTGTGCCGCTTCTAAGCAACTGATTTCCTAAAATCTTATATTCTGAAGAAACTGGTAAATCTTTAACAAATCTGACTATACTAAGCGCATATATATAGATTCTTTGCTGAAACTCCAACTTAAAATTGTTCATATTTTTAAATATATTTAAGTGTTTTTTAGATTTTAGATATTAGATTTAAGTTTTTTTACAATACAAAAACAGCAGGCCTGAAAAAACAGTCTGCGCTATATTGATTTGATAAATTGTATCTATCAACAGGTTAGCAAATCAATTTATGGCTGTCAAGTTTTAATATTTTTTGCTATACTGAAAAAGCCTATGAAAAAAATTATAGTATTAACAATCATTTTTTCTTCTATTCTGCCTTTTAATAGCGTTTTGGCGGAGGATAATGATCTGGCACAAAAATTAGCCGGAAAAATTTTGCTCCAAGTTGAAAGTTATGGCCGAGCCTGGTATATTGATCCCTTATCTCATACCCGATATTATCTTCAAGACGGCAATGAGGCTTATTTTCTAATGAGGACAAAAGCCCTGGGAATTACCAATAGCGACCTGGCTAAAATTCCAACCAAAGAAGGCCAAGCGGGAAACAAAAAATTAATTGA
Source organism: uncultured Gammaproteobacteria bacterium (assembly GCA_964535715.1). Taxonomy (GTDB): domain Bacteria; phylum Patescibacteriota; class Patescibacteriia; order Buchananbacterales; family UBA6539; genus CAZCCC01. Next base: position 1,282 of record CAZHUO010000049.1, read on the forward strand.
AAGACTCAAGGGAAGGATTTTGCTTCAAGTGGAAAAACGAGGCGAAGCCTGGTATGTTGACCCAACCAATGGCCTGCGCTATTATCTTAAAAACGGTGAAGCAGCGTATGAGCTGATGAAAAGCAAAGGGCTTGGAATAAAAAATAAGGATTTGGCGCAAATTGAAATGAATAGCGAACAAATTGTCCATGATACCACGTTTAATGATGTGGCTTATGTTTCTTTTGATGGCCAAAATTTTTTAGGCGGCTATAATGATGAACAAATTCTGCCTTTGGCCTCCCTGACCAAATTAATGACCGCCCTTGTTTTTCTTGATACCAATCCCGACTGGAATAAAAAAATAACAATAACTAATGAACAAATTGAATATCCAAAAACATTGGTTGGAAATGATGCAACCAGCGAAGTTGATCTTGCAGCCGGCGACACTCTAAGCGTTTATGATTTATGGATGGCAATGCTTATATCTTCTTCAAACCAGGCAGCGGTTATTTTGGCGGACAATTGCGGCCTAAGCCGGCAGGAATTTGTAGAAAAAATGAATCAAAAATCAGAAGAGCTTGAACTTAAAAAAACTAAATTTTATGAAATGACCGGCCTTGATTCACACAACGTGACAACTGCCAAAGAAATGGCAAAGATAGCTTACGAAGCTTTTAAAAAAGAAAAAATACTTGAGGTACATAAATACCAAAACTATACGATCTCCGCGCTTAATGAAAAATCAGAATTAAAAGAAATAAAAGTCTTAGACAGAAATTACAGCTTGCAGAAATTTAACCCCGAAGCGTCAAAAACCGGATATTTGATTGAGGCTCAACGCACGGTCGCACTGAAAAAAGATGGAAAAATAATTACGGTATTGCATGCCTTGAGCATGAGCCAAAGAAATAATATTATTGAAAAATTAATAAAACTATAAGAAACTATGCTTCTAGAAATAGTGATTGCCACTGCGATAATCGGAATAATTTCGCTTTCCGGAATACTTATAATTTTCAGCGGCAGACAAAAAGAAAACCGCCTAAAGCCTATTATCAGCCTTGCCGCCGGCTCGCTTTTAGCCGTTGTTTTTCTTGATTTGCTGCCGGAAACAATTGAAGAAAGCATTTTTGATCCTCATCTGATTTTCGGCACTGTTTTGGCAAGTATTTTGTTTTTCTTTCTTTTTGAAAGAGTGCTTCACTGGCACCACTGCCAATGCGAAACTCACGAACAGCCTTGCGGAGAAGTGAAAAAAAACTTAGTTTATTTTAATATTTTAGGAGACAGCATCCATAACCTGGTGGACGGTTTTTTAGTGGCATCGGCCTTTATGCTGGATTTTCACAGTGGGATATTTGTGACGCTGGCGGTAATCATGCATGAAATTCCCCAGGAAATTTCTGATTTTGGGGTTTTGCTTTATGCCGGACTGAGTAAGGCTAAGGCGCTTTTTTACAATTTTATGACCGCATTAGTGGCTGTTTTTGGTGCGGTAATTTTTTATTTTTTCGGCAGCCAATTCGAATATATTATTCCCTTAATGGCGGCTCTTGCCGCCGGCAATTTCATATACCTTGCAACCGCCGATCTGATACCGGAACTTCATCATGAAAAAAATCCTAAAAAAGTTGTTATTCATTCCATTTGGTTAATTGTTGGAATATTTTTAATTTATTTAGCGCAGATAATACTGCCGCATACTCATTAATTTAATTTAAAAAACATCTCAATATTAACGAAGAGATGTTTTTTTGTTTATCTATTTAATTTTCAAAAAAACCGTTGAGTCGGATAGAAAAATAGACAAATATTTTTTACAAAATTATAGCCTATATTGCTGTTTTAGGAACACACATTTTGCACTTTGACTAAAGCCTCATTTGGCGTTAATCC
>CAZHUO010000050.1:0-3035 GCA_964535715.1 uncultured Gammaproteobacteria bacterium
GATTAACGCCAAATGAGGCTTTAGTCAAAGTGCAAAATGTGTGTTCCTAAAACAATGTTTACCCTGACTTTTTATTCACTAGCTACATTAATTTACTCTTTTACTTTCTCCGTCACCGTCTGAGTTATTTCCCGCCTATCATTATTAGAGATTCCAACCGTTGCCGATAATTCATCGGTTTGAAAGCCAAGCAATGAATTTTCTTCGTTAGTCATTTCTAAATTTGTTTTAAAGCCTTCTTTTTCAAATTCAGCTTTATAATAAGAAATAACTTCATCTAACTTATCTTCGGTATTAATTGACAATGAAAAAGTTCTCCCGCCGGGAAGATCCATAACTGATGACTGATCAATTGTTCCTTTTTTATAATAAGGAACGTTGTTTGGCCAGTTGGAAGGCAGCTCTTTGTTTTGCTTTACGGAAAATTCATTTCCCTGCTCATCTTTAATGCTGATGCCGTCGTCTTTAATATCCACGTCTTGCGCACCGGATTTTGTTTCAATGTATTTTTCCGCCGCCTTTTGTTCCAATTTTTTGCAGCCGGAAATTACAATGGCTGTAGCAAAAACCAGAACAACCAATAAAAAAATTTTTTTGTTAAGCATAAACTTATTTAATTAATAATAATCAGTTATATAATTTTGAGTTTTTTTATTTTTCTTTCAGTCTCTTGCGCAGTTTCATATGAGAATCCTGTAATTTTATTAAAAGCTGGCTTTCATTCACTAAATTATGCATTCTGTTGGAAATTATAAATTCGCCGTTAATCATTAAATCGCGGATATTCCTCCCGCCATGGGTAATCATGTTTCCAACCAAGCTTACCGGCTCTCTTTCATTATAAGGCAAAAATCCCCTATCTTTAAGCTTCCAAAAAGCTAAGTCGGCTTTAAATCCCGGCAAAATTTTTCCTACCTTGCCAAGCTTTAAGACTTCAGCCGATTGTGAAGTAATCATTTTAAACAAGTCTTCGTACAAAACCCGATATTTATCAATATGAGTTATTCTTGTCTGTAAAGCTTCAGAAAGCAAGTCCAGACTGTTTTTGGAAATCACGCTGTCAGTGCCCAGACAAATCCGGCTTTGGGCTTTATACTTTGCAAAATCAGGATAGCGGAAATCCCCGCTTTTATGTAATCTATTTGAGGTCGGCAGATGGACAATTCCAATTCGGTATTTTTTTATCAGCTTTATTTCATCGTCTGTCACATGAACGGCATGGGAAAGCACCAAGCTGGAATTGGCCAGCCCTAAATTAACCAATGCTTCAATTGTCCGTTTTCCGTATTTACTGACGCATTCTTGAACCCATTCTTCATTTTCCGCACAATGCATGGTAAAAAGAACTTTGTATTTTTTTATCAAATCTTTTATTTTTTTTAATTGATTTTGATCGGCTTTGTGGATGTAGTGAATGGCAATTGCCGGTCTGGAAAAATACTGCTTTTTATTTTTTAATATTTTTTCCACCATTTCGGGCGAATTGTTGGGATGAGAATTAGACACAGCCGAAATGGCGTTTATAACATTTTGTCTGGTGATTTTGGCGGCCTGATCAATTGGATCAAAAGTGCCATAATGGCTGAAAGTGGTGGTAATTCCGTTTTTCTGTTCTTCGGTAAAATCACCAATTGCGCCAAGTAAAAAATCGGAATCATTCATTTTATTTTCAAGCTTAGCCATTTTTATCACCTGCTCGCGGATATCTCCCTTATCAAGCGTCATTGATGACCTAAGCATGTACATCGGCGGATGAGCATGTCCATTTATAAATCCCGGGGTCACCACAATTCCGCCTCGAATCCCCGCATCATAAATCAAATCAATTTTTTTATTTGAAACTAGATTCTTTTTGGCGGGGAAAACCGACTTGATTATTCCGTTGACTATATAAATGGAATGATTTTTAAAAACTGCCAGGCGATTATTGCCGTCAACTGTAATGACAAAAGTTGCCCCCCTAATCAAGACTCTTTTTGTCTTTCCGCTCTTATTTAAAAAAGAATAGCGGGTATGCTCCTGCCTTTTAATCTCCGGGTCAACTTCGCCCTTAAGAATATCAAATATATTACTGTTTTTTCTGATTATCTTTTCCATTATTTTTATTACTTATTACTTATTTCTTATCTGGACTTTCTTTATTTAATTATAAGGCAGCTTGTGATTTTCAGCAAATATTTTATTTTATCAAAAATTTCTGCTAAAATATAAATATGAGTATTAGATTTACCGATATATTCAATAAAAAAGACATAATCAAAATAGGAATTCTTTTAATTGTCTCAATAATCTGCCTGACCTGGGTTTGGCGCGAATACCAAAAGCCGATACTTCCGCCAGATTTGGAATTGGAAGTAGATAAACAAAATTGACATGAAAGAAAAAAGTACTAATATCTCCTTAAATGAAGGAGGTTTTTTAAATCTCGCTGTTTTGTGGTTTTCTCGATGAAAATATAATTATTCCACAATATTATATACTTGCTGGTTCAAAACGTCGAAACGAATCCCGAAATCGAAATGGAACTAATACCATATTTTGAAGCTGCAAAAATTGCAGAAGCTGCTGAAGAATAAATATTACCCACGCCAACCCAAGGCATGGTTTTTTTATAACCAAAAAAACACATTTCTGTGCTTTCTGTTTCCTGTCATTGGAGCGGGTGAGCGGAATCGAACCGCCTTCTCAACCTTGGCAAGGTTGCATAATAACCGTTATACGACACCCGCTCCAATGACAGGAATTTATTTAGTTTTAATTATTTAAATTTCTTATTTCAATGTTTATCAGTCGGCAGTTGCATAATAACCTTTATACCTGTCCACCGAAGCTCCGAACGAAGTAAGGAGCGTAGGTGGACAAGCCCGCTCCAACGACAGAAAATTTAATTTTCCTATTAACAAATATTACAAAAGGTATTATAACAAAGATAGGTAAAATTGCAAGCTAGATAATATCCAGAATATTGATTTTTTGAATATACGTTTTCTATCCAATACCTTGGCAACACTTTGTTAAGATTTGGGCGGGCGTTT
>CAZHUO010000051.1:0-2064 GCA_964535715.1 uncultured Gammaproteobacteria bacterium
TGAAGCATTAAAGATATTAACAAACTAAAACCGCCAAAAGAGTGTTCCTAAAACAAGTTTTGATTGACAAATTATTGAAAATATGATATATTTATTGGATAATTATAATATATGGTTTTTGGTATTAAAAAGAAAAACGATATAAATAAAGAAGAAGCTGATTTAAAGCCGGAATTTTTGAATAATTTAGATAGTGATAGCGATGGTTTGACTGATTATGAAGAAATATATGTATATGGAACTGATCCAAATAATAAGGATACAGATAAAGACGGAGTAAGCGATTTTCAGGAAGTTAAAATGGGTCAAAATCCTTTAGGTTCGGGAAAGCTTAAAAGTCTATTCATACCATGTAAAAACAACGATTATAAGCCAAGGATTTTAAATCCCTATAGGCTTATTTTTTATAGTGTAAGCGCAATTATAATAAAATCCGTTATTGTTCTTTTTGTTCTTCTTTTCCCGATAAGCGCCTGGCTTACTCCGGACGTTTTAAGTCAAGAAAGCAAAAAAATAATCGAGCTTACCAATGAAATAAGAAGAAAATTGTCAGTTAATACGCTTTCCGAACAGCAATTGCTTAACCAGGCCGCATACGACAAAGCCCAAGACATGTTAGTGCGCCAATATTTTGCCCATGTCGGACCTGATAATAAGGATTTATCAACCTGGCTTAATAAAAACGAATATAAATATTCTGTGGCCGGGGAGAATTTAGCAATCGGATTTGCTAGTGCTGAAGATGTAGTTATTGCCTGGACTAAAAGCAAAACCCATTATTCCAATTTAGTTGACGGTGATTTTAAAGAAATAGGAGTGGGAATGGTTTCCGGGCCTTTTAACGGCCATGAAACGACTTTAGTTGCCCAATATTTCGCTTCCGGCAACAAGTCAAACACAGTTGCTTCGCCAATTATTCAGCCTGTGAAGCCTGTTCCAATTAAAGAGACTCAAACTGAAATTAAGCCGGTTTTGGAAAATCAAAATGTTTCCGTTTCAACAAGCAGCCAGGACATAATTATTCCGGAAATACCTGTTGGCCAAACAGAAACTCCGCCATTAGACAATCAAAAAGAAACAGAAGATGGTCAGGTGGTTTTAAATGAAAAAATTGACAAACCTAATGTAGATATTATAGAACCAAAATTAGAGCCGCCGGTTCTAATATCCCCCCAAAACGGGTCGATAATAAATCAAAGAGAAGTTAAGTTGGTTGTAAGAGCCATTTCGGCTGAAGAAGTTTTAGTTTATGACAGCGGAATTGAAATTGGAAAGAGATCTTCTATTTCCAGCGAATTTTTTGATTTTTATTTTACTTTTAAAAATGGCACGCATAAACTCAATTTTAAATCAGTTGCCAATGGAAGCGAACGAATTTCCGAAGATTATCTTATTACCATTTCAGCCAATGATTTGGATAAAATGAAAGATAATAGTAAATTGGTAGTTTTGCAGCCGAAGGGTCAGCAAGAGCAGATTGTTAAGGCGGCCGTATATTTGGATAAAGATATAACTGAAGCTTGGGTAGATTTTAGCGGCCATAGGATTGACTTGGAAAAAACAAATCAAAGTGGCGATTATGACCAATGGGAAGGACAGTTAATAATTTTTGATTCCGATAAAAAGAATATATTTGATGTAATTACCTTGCCGGTTTTAAATACCGAAACTGATTTAGGAAAAACCGATATAAGAGATATTTCTTGGGAAAACGTAACTCCGGTGAATCCGTCACTTTTAAAACAATACTTTTTTATAAAATCAAATCCGCTTAAAGATATTGATCTGATTTTTAACTTTGAGAGCCTATTTTATAAAATAATTTTGTTTGTTGCCGTAATATCTTTAATTCTTAATATCTTTGTTGAAATTAAAAAACAATATCCAAATGTTATTTTTTCAACTCTTGGTTTTATAACTCTTTTGGTGGTTTTAATAATCATTTAACATAAAGAGGAGGGTAAAATGCTTTTATATATAAATAAATCTGCTTTTGGCAGGTTTTTATATTTGTTTTAGGAACACACATTTTGCACTTTGACTAAAGCCTCATTTGGCGTTAAT
>CAZHUO010000052.1:0-1796 GCA_964535715.1 uncultured Gammaproteobacteria bacterium
AGATTTTCAATACAAAAAATTTCAGATATTTCAAAAATTGTAGTTCCCTATTTTAAAAAAATCAACTTTCACAAAATAAGAAAAAAGATTTTGAACTTTGGGCAAAAGGGGTTAATATTATTCAAGAAAATAAAGGTAAATATTTATCTGCTTGGAAAAAAAATGATATATATACTTTAATTGAGATCCAAAAATCTTCTGCAAAATATAAAAAAAACCATCGAGAACCAAAGTGGTTAGAAATGGCAAAAGTGCTTTCAAAAACAAACTAGTTATTATTAAGTATTAAATAAAATCCGTCACTGACGGATTTTATTTTAGGTAAAAAATAGGTAAAAAATATTTCATAAATAGAAAAAATTATTTACCAAAACGACGAGATCTTTTATCGAATTCTTCAAGGGCTTGGTCCAAATCATATTCTGAAAAGTCCGGCCAATATTTTGGACAGAAATAAAGCTCTGCATATGCTGCCTGCCACAAAACAAAGTTTGACATTCTTTTTTCTCCTCCAGCCCTAATTACTAAATCTGGAGCTGGTAAACCAGCTGTTGATAAATAAGATTCAAATAATTTTTCATCTATTTGATCCTGAGGGATTCCTGCTTTAATTATTTCTTTAACTGCATTTATGATATCCCACCTTCCTCCATAACTAATTCCTAAATTTAAAAATAAATTAGAGTTATTTTTTGTGGCTTCTTCTGTTTTTGCAATTGCTTCTCGCAAAGATTTTGGTAATCTTTCTTTTTGTCCTATTATACGAACTTTAACACCATCTTTATCATATTTACCTAAATTATCTATTAAAGCTGACTCTAAAAGTCTCATTAAATAATTTACCTCCTCTTCTGTTCTATTCCAGTTTTCTGTTGAAAAACCAAAAGCCGTAACAACTTTCACTCCCCTATTTTTACACCAAATTGAAAAGTCTAAAAGATTCTCATAACCTTTTTTATGACCCTCTAAAGTATTTAATCCTTTTTCTTTTGCCCAGCGCCTATTTCCATCTGGAAAAACTACTATATGTTGTGGTGTTGTCATAATTATATTATATTATATTTTATTTTAATTAAAATTTTCAAATTCTAATGGTGTTTTTATTTGATATTTTGCTGTTATATAGCCCAAAGCAAACGCCAACAAAATTAAAAGCACAATTATTATAAATAGTATTATGTCGTTAAAATAACCTTTGACAAAATTCTTTATTTCTGATAACATATTAATATATAAAAATTTTTAAATAGAACGACTAATGTAATCCTTCGCATACGCTCAGGATGAATTTAATCGCTTCGCTATAAATTCATGTCGAAAACTAAACAAGGTGGTTCTTCTAGATTAGGAAGAGACTCTATTGCAAAAAGACTTGGAGTAAAGGTTAATTCAGGAGAAGAAGTTAAAACTGGGATGATAATTGTAAGACAAAGAGGAACAAGATATCTTTTAGGAAAAAATGTAAAAAGGGGTTCTGATGATACTATTTACGCTATGAAAAATGGTGTTGTTAAATTTTCAACAACATCTAAGTTACTTTTTAATGGCAAAAGAAGAAAGGCAAAGGTTGTTTCTGTTGTGACTAAAAAATAAAAAGAATTATCAAAACCGCCATTAAGGCGGTTTTTTTATTTCTTATTTTCAATTGCCATTTCAATAAATTTTTTAAATAAAGGGTGCGGATTTAACGGCCTTGATTTAAATTCTGGATGAAATTGAGTACCTACAAAAAATGGGTGATCTTTTAATTCAATAATTTCTACTAAGTCCCTTTCTGGATTTATACCCGAAATAAC